>CACOCT010000001.1 GCA_902625845.1 uncultured Prochlorococcus sp.
CATGCCATTGCTGAAGTCCAAAGGAATGGAGGAGTAGCAGCATTTGTAGACGCTGAACATGCATTAGATCCAGTATATGCAGCTTCTCTTGGAGTAGATGTCGAGAACTTACTTGTTTCACAACCAGATACAGGCGAAATGGCCTTGGAGATAGTAGACCAGCTAATAAGGTCTGCTGCTGTAGATTTAGTTGTTGTTGACTCAGTAGCAGCATTAACACCAAGATCTGAGATAGAGGGTGAAATGGGGGATCACGTTGTTGGTAGCCAAGCACGCTTAATGAGTCAGGCAATGAGAAAAATTACCGGTAATATTGGGAAATCAGGATGTACAGTTATTTTTCTAAATCAATTAAGATTAAAGATAGGCATTACATACGGGAATCCTGAAACTACTACGGGAGGAAATGCACTTAAATTTTATTCATCTGTCAGATTAGATATTAGAAGAATTCAAACCCTTAAAAGAGGAACAGAAGAATATGGAATCAGAGCAAAAGTAAAAGTAGCTAAAAATAAAGTTGCCCCACCTTTTAGAATCGCTGAATTTGATATTTTATTTGGTAAAGGGATTAGCACTACGGGCTGCCTCTTAGATTTAGCAGAAGAAACGAATATAGTCATTAGGAGAGGTGCTTGGTATAGCTATGAAGGAGAAAATATAGGGCAGGGTAGAGACAATACAATTATTTGGCTTGATCAAAATCCACAGATTAAAGAGACAATAGAAAATCTTGTCAAAGCAAAACTTACTGAAGGAACAGAAGTTAGCTCTAATTCTATGAAGCAATTAAAAGTAAATAAAGATAACACTACAATTGCTAATGATATTAAAAATGTAGCCTAAATCTAAATATTATCTGCTGGAATCCACCATCCTGCTGCAGGGCCAATAAAGCGAACAACGATCCATAACAGTATTAACAGCGCAATTCCAAACCAACCAGCTCTAATACTTAACTTAATAAAATAATCTTTTTGATTTTCAGTAAAAGGTAACCACTTGATGATTCTAGGAGAATCATCAAGTACCCTTTTTTTGGAATTCTTCCTAGGCGGCAACCCTAAGGTTTTTCTTCTCTTAGCTTCTCCCATTTTTAGTAATTATTAGTATTCATGTCTTAATCAAAAGGATACATATAAGTTATTTCTTTTTTGGGTTCAATCATTTCTAGCATATCTCTACCCCATTTTCTATTCTTTATTCTACCGTCTAAGAATACTAATTTACCTGAATTTTTTCGCAATGGGGCAATAGCCTTATCTATAGCCTGGAAAGATTCAGGGAACATAAACTCCCTAAACCAATTATAAGATTCACTTCTCAAGAATAAGATTGTCTCTTGATTTATAGGTTCCATCATATTTGGAAATGGTAAAAGAGGAATAATAATTTGATCTGGAGGACAAATTAAATGTAAATTATTAATCCACCAGTCATAACTAGAACAGACCATTTGATTATCAAGCTTAGGGTGAGTTTCGAGAAGAACCCTTTGCCCATAAATAGAAGCTAATTCAGTTGCAAGTTTAATCTTTAAACTATCTTCGTTAGCTAGAAAGATTGAAAAACCTTTACTTAAAAATGAAAATTTCTTGCAATTATCAATTGTGGATTCTACAAATGAGGGATTATTTGGAAGTAATAATTTCGAAGGAATATAAATAATAATATTTTTTTCAATAAAACTGCTCTCAAAACTTATTGAGGAGCTGAGCTTTATATCATGTTTATTTAAATATCTTTTAAAAAAATTATCTCTTCTTAAGGATGATAAAAAGATCATACTATTTTTACTCAATAAATCATTAAATTCAACAAACTGATTTATAGGCTCGACTTCTAAAGACCATTCAAATTTTTCACGATCAAGTTTAATCCAAAAGGCCCAACCTGATGAAATAGCTTTATTTAATTTAAAAAATTTATCTGAAAGATTAGCGTTTTGTTTTATTACTTTTTTTAGAAGATTAATCTCCTCAATATTCAATGACATTAATGATTGACTTGGAAAAGACCTTAGAAAGAATTTTCCTTTAAGCAAATCATAAATTTTAGATAATTCATTCTTTTCCCTTAAACATGAATTATCGTAATTTACCCAATCTTTTTTATGAAAAGAAATTCTTAAGATATTTTTTAAATCTTTTTTTAAACTTCCTACATCAGCAAAAATAATAATTTGTTTTTCAAAATTAGATTTTGAATAATCATATAATAAATTTCCAATAGTCTGAATAAGGATTTTATGTTGTGAAAAAATAATTTGATTGTTTTGGACTGAAAAATCAAATCCTAATTCCTGATACAAAGGTAAATGGTCGTTTAATAAAAATTTAAGTTGATGTTCTTGAACAACAAATTTAGAATTTTCTTGATTAAGAAATAATGTAAATAATATCCCGGGAAACCATTCTTCAGTTAAAAAAATTTCAGAATTTATTAAGAGATTTTCTTTCTTTCTTACAAAACTTGCAATTATCCTTCCAAAAGAATATAAATGTTTCCAATTAGATTGGTTTTTTTTTAAAAATTCCTTTAAACATTTATGAGTTGCAGCTTCGAGCATTTGTGTTTAACCAATAATGATTTTCAAAAACAAGATTTTAATATACAAAATATTTTTATCAATATAATACAAAAGAGTTTATTAAAAATTTAATGAATATTGGAATTGTAGGGTTAGGTCTAATAGGTGGCTCACTTGGCCTGAAGCTGCAAAGCTTAAATCATACTGTTTATGGTGTAACGAACAACAATTTCAATGAAATAAAAGCTAGGGAAAGAAAACTAGCAAATATAATAAGTCAGGACTATAAAGTTTTAGAAAATTGCTCAATCATCTTTCTGGCCTTGCCAATAAAAAATCTTTTAAATCCCTCCAAAAATTTAATTAAAGCAATTCCAACTAAAGCAATACTTACTGATGTAGGTTCTGTAAAAGTACCAATTATTGAGACTTGGGAAAAAATTCATGATTTATTTATAGGTTCACATCCAATGGCCGGAACAGAAGAAAAAGGGGTAAATGCAGGAAAAAAAGAACTATTTGATAACTCGAAGTGGGTAATTACACCAACAAAGCAAACTGATCAAAATTCATTACAAACCCTATCTAAATTATTAAAAAAAATGGGTTGTGATATTTATTTTGAGAAACCTGTTATTCATGATCAAGCGGTAGCTAATATTTCTCACTTACCAATTTATTTAGCATCTTCTTTGATTGAAACAGCTTATTGTAAAAATAATAAAGATTTACTAAATCTATCCTGCAAACTTGCTGCGACAGGGTTCTCAGATACTTCTAGAGTTGGAGGTGGAAACCCTTCTCTAGGGATAGACCTAGCAGAAAATAATACAACTAATATACTCAATGCAATAAAAATTTTTAAAAAAAATATTAATGAACTAGAAAAAATTTTTGAACACAGGGACTGGGATTCGCTAGAAGAAAAACTTAAAAAGAGTCAAGAATGGAGAAAACATTTCTGTTAATAAATTCTAGAGTTGTAAAATCTTCATACCATTATTAGCAAGTATCTGCTGAGAGACCATTAAGGCTGATTGACTAACTCCTGCTGTGCCCTCTCCTGGATATATTGAATCACCACATAACCACAAACCTTCAAAAGGTGTTCTACTTGACAATCCAAACAATCCAAATATTTCTGGATTTTGTCCTAGACCTCCAACAATTCCTCTTGGCCTATTTGTCCATCTTTCAAAAGACCTTGGAGTTGATAGTTCTCTATGCAACCAATTATCAGATGAAATATTAAATTTCTCTTCTAAAGCTTTAGAAATTTTTATTAAATATTGATTTTTCTTTATAGAATATTGATCCTTTTCTAAATCAAACCACTCATCAGTTTTTGTAAAAATACTAGCAATTAACGTTATTTCTCCTAAAGGCGCTCTTCCATCTCCTTGCTCACTTAAAGATATAAAAAGTGATCCAAATTCTTCACTAACAAATTGATAATGATTAGTACTAATATCCATCATATTTTCTTTTTTCAACGCAGAGTAAAAAACAACAGCTCCAGATGGTTTTGGTAAATTCTTCAATCTATTTTTAAATTTAAAGTAATTATCTTTTTTATCGACCAAAAGATTTAAAAGTCCTTGTGGTGGTGGTGAATATATTACATCATTAGCATAGTATTCATTTACTTTATTTCCATTTGAAGAATTTATTCTCCATAGTTTATTTTGTGAATCATATTCCAAGGAATCAACTTTTTTATTAAATAAGATTTTTGCATTAGTTCGTTTCAGAGAATCTTCTAAAGCGGAGCTTAATGCTTGCATAGAATCTTTCAAGTGCCATAATCCATGTGGCATTTGCGCCATTTGTAAAACAGTACATCCATATAAAGCAGCGGTTTTATAAACATCTTCTTGAGAATATAGCTTGAGCTGTAAATTTAAAAACTTTATCAATCTTTCATCTTGATCTGATCTACATATTTTTAGAAGATCGAACATACTTGATCTTAGTAAAAAACCTGTCAAAAGATTTTGAGGATTAAGTGCATTAATAAACTGTGAAAAATCCCAAAAATTTCCAATTGGGATAACAGGATGATTATTTGCGAACTTCCAATTACTTTGATGTATTAAATTACAAAGATTCCAGAATCTTTCACTACCAGGAAATTGCCTCTTCCTTTCAGAGATCCACTTATTTCTCTCATACCATATTTTTATAGGTCTACTGCCATCATTTAAATCAACAACGCATGAAGGATCTAGTAAAGAGGCTTCAGGAATTTCAATTTCAAGAAATTTGAAAATCTTTGAATGAATTCCACCACTTTCTAGACCTGCTACTTGAGTTGCTCCTACATCAAAAATATATCCATTCCTTTTAAATGTTCCTGCACAGCCACCTGATTGTTTATGAGCTTCTATCAAAGTTACAGAAAATCCAAGTTTTGATAAAATTGCAGCTGATGTTAGTCCAGCTATACCTGCTCCTATTACAAAAACCTTTTTCTCCTTAATCAAAATGAATAAATTATCTAATAATGAACTTAGCGAAATTTGTAATCGTTTAGGTAAATCTAAAATAATTAATCTCCAAAAAATATTTGGTGGATGTATTAATCATTCTTGGAGAATTGATTTTACGGACTCAAAATTTTTTCTTAAGAAAAATGATAAAGTTCAAAAAATTCTTAAATTTGAACAATATTGTCTAAATGATCTTAGGCAATATACTAATTCTCAAAACATTATTATTCCAAAAGTGATTAACTATTTTGAATACGAAAATAATGAATTTTTATTAATGGAGTGGATGGATCTAAATAATTTAAATCAAAAAAAACTTGGAGCAGGAATAGCAGAAATTCATTTAAACTCTAACAAAAAAAAACCAAATAAATTTGGTTATCCTATACCAGGTTTTATTGGTATAACAAGGCAAATAGAAGGTTGGGAAAGTGATTGGGTTGATTGCTTCATAAAGCTAAGAATTGAACCTCAACTATCATTACTAAAACATTGTTCCCTAACGATTGATTTAATAAATCTTATTAAATCAAAAATTAAAGTTGTTTTATCTGATCATGATCCTATGAATTGTTTAATTCATGGAGATCTTTGGTCGGGCAACATTAGTACAGGTAATTTTGAAAAGGGAATAATTTTTGACCCCTCATGCTGGTGGGCAGATTCAGAAATTGATATTGCAATGACAAGATTATTTGGAGGATTTACAGATGATTTTTATAATGAATACTTCAAAATAATAAAAGAAAAGGATGGTTCATATATGAGAACTACCATTTACAATTTTTACCACATACTCAATCATGCAAATATGTTTGGAGGAAACTACATCAATCAAGTAAATAATTACATAAATTTGATTCTAAAAATGTAAAAAGTTTCATCCTAGGTATGTTTTTTTAATACTTTGCAGTTTATCCAAAACAGCTTCTCTATTTTCGCTGGTACGAAGATTTTGCCAACTCCATTGGCCCACAACAATTACTCCTAATAGTTCTAGTAGGCCAGGAAGTATTGGGAAAAAATTAATAGTATCAATAATAACCTTAATTATTATTTGAGCTATTACAACAACAGCTATAATTCCGGCTGCTTTACCATACTTACCCATTTGGGTCCAATCAACGTTTCCAATCGTTTCGTTGATTTTTCCCATAACATCGGAATATTTATCTGAAATACTTTTTGTTTCAGAATTAGTATCGGAGGCAGAGTCTTGACTTGACTCAGGAGTGTTATCACTCATGAATTCAGTAATCATGTTATATGAACCAGACAGTATCGGAAAATTTGACAGTTGACTACCTATTTGTTGTAGATAATTCCGAACCGAAACATTTGATTTAAGCCAAATATCAATCCCACATTATCTTTTCAAGAATTTCGTAAAGAAAAAGGATTTACAAAAACTTCACATTTAGATCACCTTTTCATAATAAAAGTGAGAATTACTCTTAAGAATTTATTTCTATAAATACCTCAATTTACTGAAAATGTTTTATGAAAACTAATTTAAATTTATTCATAAATGATATTTTGTTAGCTTGTGTTTAAAAATGAAATAGAATATTTTTATATTGTTTAAAAATTTCTTAATGCATTTGTCGATAAATAATAATAATAATGAACTTTTAAATAGTGATGAAAGGGAAAGATATAAAAGACACCTTTCATTAAAGGGCTTTGGAGAAGAAAGCCAAATTAGGTTAAAAAATAGTTCTGTAATTTTTATTGGCGCTGGAGGACTTGGATCCTCAGCGATTATGTATATTGCTGCTGCAGGGATTGGAAAAATTGGAATTGCAGATGATGACAAAGTTGAGATTTCTAACTTGCAAAGACAAGTTATTCATAATAATTCTGATATTGGCAACTATAAAACAGAGTCTGCTGAAAAAAGAATTAAAGAGCTTAATCCACATTGTAAAGTAATGACTTTTACTAAACGGATAAACAGTAAAAATGCCCTTGAGATACTTAGTCAATTTGATATTATTTGCGATTGCTCAGATAATTTTGGTACAAGATATCTCATTAATGATGCATGTGTCATTCTTAAGAAACCACTCATTTATGGCTCAGTGCAGGGATTTGAGGGACAAGTTAGCGTCTTTAATCTTAAGAAAAATAGTCCTAATTTTAGAGATTTGTTACCACAGTCACCTGAAGAAGGTCAAATCCCAAGTTGTGCTGATTATGGCGTTATTGGGATATCTCCTGGCATAATTGGAATTTTACAGGCTAATGAAATTATTAAAATAATAATCAAAAAAGGCAAAGTTTTAGATGGAAATATATTAATATTTAATCTACTCGAAAATAGTATGAAAAAATTAAATCTGACAGTATCTAAAAATTCCAAAAAAATTTATGATCTGACAACAAATACAAAAGATTATGAATCTGAAATAAATGATGAATTCATAAAAAGAATTAACCACATTGAATTTAAAAAAATATATCATAAAAATTTAAATGAAATAATTATTTTTGATGTTAGAGAAAAAGACGAATTTCAAAAATACTCCATTAAAGGCTCCGTATCTCTTCCACTAAGTTTGATAAAAGAAAAAAACTTATTTCAAATAATTAAAAATCAATCAATTGGTAAAAAAATTTTCACCTTATGTCAAAAAGGAATTAGATCAGAAATAGCATCAAAAATATTGTATAAAGAAAGAATTGAGACAATTTTCATTGAGGGAGGAATTGAAAAAATAGGGAATATAAATCAACTTAATTAATAATCAACACCTTTTTTTAAATCTACTCCAACATTTGCATAATGCTTATGACAAACCATCTCAGAATAAACATTAGCTAGTTGGAAATAAGATGGCTCATTTTTGCATCTTCCAGTTAATATCACTTCTGTCTCTGAAGGTTTTTTCAAAAGTGTTTGATGAATAGATTCAACTGGTAATAATTCTAAATCAACAGTTGGATTTATTTCATCTAAGATTATTGTCTTATAGATTCCACTTAATATAGCTGCTTTAGCTATCTCCCATGCTCTCTCAGCCTCAACATAGTCAATAGGTTGCTGCTGACCTCTCCAGACTATTGCATCTCTCCCAGACCTTAAATGATCGACTAAATGCGGATAACTCTCTCTTAAGGCTGCTATGGCAGCATCCTCGGTATATCCAGAGCCACCTTTCAACCATTGCAAAATCAAAACTCTATGGCTTTTATCTTGAGAAATACCTTTACCTATGGCTTGCAAAGCCTTACCTAAAGCACTAGTAGACTTTCCTTTCCCTTCCCCTGTATAAACTTCTATCCCTTCCATATTCATTTTATCTTCCAACTCTATTTTATCGGCTTTGGCACGAGGCCTCATCTCTGAGTGAAGTTGAGAAATTCTTATCAAAGAGGAGGGTGCTGCTCTACCGGTCACAATAATCTCTAATCCGTTAGGCCGAGATTTAATAGTATTGACAACATCATCAATATTTAACATCCCAAGATCAAGGACAGGATTTAATTCATCCAAGACCAAGACAGAATAAAGTGAGCTTGCAATTGCACCCTTCGCAATATTCCATCCCCTCTCAGCTTCATCTTTATCAAATCTTGTAACCTCTTTTTCACTAAAAAATTCAGATCTACCAGTTCTCACATGATCTATCAAATGAGGAAATCCTCTCTGCAATGCATCAATTGCAGCATCTTCAGCATAATCTCTACCTGGCCCCTTAAGAAACCTTAGAAGCAAAACTCTTGTTTGTTTCTTCTCGCATATCCCAAGACCAATTGTTCGAAGAACTACGCCTAAGGCAGCCTGACTTTTACCTTTTCCTTCACCATCATAAATATGTAATTGTCCCTGAGACCTCTCTTGGCGACCTGTTGCAGTAACGATACCAATTCCTGAATTTTGGCTTGAGTTTGACAATAAATTAAAAATATATTAATTAATCTAGGTTATAGTTAGATTAGTTATTAAAAATTTAATAATAAATTTAAAAATAACAAATCTAAATCTTTCCTAATAAATGTTTAATCAGCTGGAATTTATTTCTGAGAAACAAATTCTTAAGCTCAATAAACTAAGAGAATTTCTCAGCAATCTTAAAAGGGCATGCATCGCATACTCAGGCGGTGTCGACAGTACTCTCGTAGCTACAATCTCTTACGAGCAACTGGGAAATAATGCAATAGCGATTACTGGTGTATCACCTGCGCTATCCACTCAACTTCTTAAAGAGGCAAGAGCTCAGGCAAAATGGATCGGGATTAAACATTTAGAAATAAAGACCTTTGAATTGGACGACACATCTTATAGTAAGAACCCTAAAGATAGGTGTTTTGCTTGTAAAAAAGAATTACATAAACATACAACTTTCTTATCTAAAAAATTAAATTATGAAAATGTAATTGATGGAGTAAATTTTGATGACTTAGGGGATTACAGGCCAGGGATCAAAGCTGCACAAGAAGCAGGAGTCATATCCCCTTTGGCTATATTTGAATTTTCTAAAAAAGATATTAGAGATATTTCAAAATCTATCGGTTTGCCTTGGTGGGATAAACCTGCTCAGCCATGCTTATCTTCTAGATTCCCATATGGTTATGAAATTAAAGATTATCGCTTAAAAATGATCGAAAGGGCTGAAGAATATATTAGAAAAATTGGGATAAAAGATGTGCGAGTAAGATGCCAAGGAACATCAGCAAGGATAGAAATTCCTTATGAACAAATTCAAACATTCATAAAAACTTATAAAAGAAAAGAATTACTTAAGTTTTTTTTTGAAATAGGATTTAAAAGTGTAAGTCTTGACTTAGAAGGTTTAATAAGTGGGAAACTAAATAGATAAAAATTTTACATAGGCTCTCTTATTTGCTCTTCTATATACGATGGATAATCTCTAGCAACGGTTTTCAAGAGATGACTTGAGGCTTCTAAACTTTCAATTAAAAATTGACTCGCTAATTTTGGTCGCATATTTCTTCCACATGTAAAAATATCAATGGCAGAGTACTGGGATTCAGGCCAAGTATGAATCGATAAATGAGATTCAGCGAGAAGAGCTATAGCTGTAACCCCAAATGGTTCAAATTTATTACTCACAATATTAAGTACTGAAGCTTTCGCCAACTTTGCAGCACTATTTAACTGACAACGAAGATATAATTCATCATTTAATTTTTCACTATTACATCCATATAGCTCCAAAAGAAGATGGTTCCCTTGGAAATCACATGAATTATTTCTTTGCTGTTCGGAGTTAATATTATATTTTTTTTTCTTTTTTGAAATATCCATTATTCAAATATATTTTAGAAAATAATAGATTAGCTAAATATTGGTACTTTTTAAAATTTATAAATAAATAATTTGAGAATCTCCAACAAAACTTTTATGAAATTTATCTAAATGAGTTGCACTAATCAAACATTGGCTATTTTCACCTACCGCATTTAGTAGTAAATTTTGTCTTACAATATCTAATTCAGCAAGTACATCATCCAAAATTAGTATAGGATTAATATCTACAATTTTTCTAAGCAAATCAAGTTCAGCCATTTTTAATGCCAAGGTTAATGTTCTTTGTTGACCAGAAGATCCAAATTTTCTTACAGATGAATTATTAATATAAAATTCAATATCATCACGATGAGGCCCTACAGAGCATTTCCCAGTCAATTCCTCTAAATGACGTTGAGTTTTTAACTTTTCAGAAAATAAACTCATTATCTTACTCTCATCATCATTTTCATCAAAAGACTCTAAATTAGAAATATATTTTATTCCAATATTTTCTTTAGACTTACTAAGTTGTCCATGCCAAAATTTTATAAAAGGTTGCAGTTTGGTTAAAGCTCTTTTTCTTCTTCTAAATATTCTTGTCCCAATGAGTGCAATTTGTGAATCATAGCTTTCGATTAGAGTTTTAGACGAATACTCTTTTGAGATATTTGAACGCCAATAATGACTTCTTTGTTTTAACAATCTATTATAAGTACCTAATAAATCAACATAAACAGGTTCAAGTTGGGCAACAACCTTATCAAGCCATATTCTTCTAAAATTTGGTTCACTCTTTACAATATTTATATCATTAGAACTAAAGCAAACACTTCTTAGATAATTTTTAATCAGACTTTGTTTTCTTAAAAGACAATCATTTAAATATACTTTTTTTGATCCTTGCCTAAATATTTCAATTTGTATATTGTGATTAAAATCAATTTCTGCTGATATTATAGATTTTCCTTCATCGTAATTTATTAAATCTTTATCATTAATAGTCCTGAAAGATTTTAATTGACTTAAGAATTCTACTGACTCCAGGAGATTAGACTTCCCTACGCCATTAGAGCCCAAAATTATTGATCTCCTTCCCTCAAAATCTAGAACAAAACTTTTATGATTCCGGAAATTTTTAATTTTTAAGTGATTTAAAAGAATTTTCTTATTAGCTATACATTGTTAAATTAGCTATTTTATTTTAATTTAGATTAACCTTATATAAATTGAAAAATTTGGGCATGTAGCTCAGTTGGATAGAGCATCAGATTCCGGTTCTGAGAGTCGGGGGTTCAAGTCCCTCCATGCTCGTTATATTTAAAGCCTAAGGCCCATAACCCTTATGCCATTAGGATCTAGCACAAATCCAATCTCTTCTAAACTATCGAAAGAAGACTGAGGTGCTTGTACAGAAATACTACAACCAGGCATTTCTCTATTAATTTTTTCTAGAGTTAATCTCAATAAAATCGAATAAAAAAGTTTTTGGTTCTTGCCAGGTTGTGCACACAAATTCCATAAATTAGCATTTAAACCCTTATCTGAAGTGACCCTCACAAATCCAAACACTTGATTTTTAGATCCATAATTTATAGCAAAAAAGAAATTACTATTTTTTATTGCCTTATATAATTTTTCATTTGAAAAGAAGTCACTACCAGAACTAATAAGCAAATTATTAATTGATCTTGCAGAGGGGATTTCGGTGGAATTTATAAAAAATCCATCAGGTAAATGTAACTTTTTCTTTGAAAAATATTGCAATGATTATCCCGTGTTTCTCATCCCGGCTGCTATTCCATTAATTGTTAGTAAAGCCCCTCGCAGCAGCTCACTTCTACTGTAAGTTCTTGTTGAATCAGTTTTCTCATGTAAAAATTCACTAATTGGAGGTTGTCGTTTTTGATCCCTTAATCTTTTTAATAATGAAACCTGTAAAAATCCTAAAGGGATAATAGTCTTATTTCTAAGTTCAACAGAAGCACGAAGATCCTTATCAGTTTCCAAAAGAAAATTTTTTCCTGTTATTTTAAGAATTAAATTTTTTGTAAGAGCATATTCCCTTGAAATAGTCTCAAATATTAAATTAAAAGATTTACAATTTTCTTCACTACCGAGTGAATCTACATAATATTTGGCAACTTCAAGATCAACTTTTGATAATGTCATTTCTACTTTTGATATGAGCATCCTAAAAAAAGGCCATCTTTGATGCAACATTCTCAATAATTCTATCTGCTTTGGATCTAAACTTAACTCCTTTGATAAAGCCGTGCCAACACCAAACCAGCTCGGCAATAAAAATCTACTCTGAGTCCATCCAAAAACCCATGGAATCGCT
This sequence comes from uncultured Prochlorococcus sp., assembly GCA_902625845.1. GTDB lineage: Bacteria > Cyanobacteriota > Cyanobacteriia > PCC-6307 > Cyanobiaceae > Prochlorococcus_A. Next base: position 12,618 of record CACOCT010000001.1, read on the forward strand.
CTTAAACTTGACAAATCTTTTTTACCTTTTTTTCTTCTAGCAGGCCTACTAGATATTTGTAATTTACTAATTTCTTCTATGGGAGTAACTTCTTGAAAAAATGTTAATAATGCTGGATTTTCATGCACTAAAGCACGATAGTGGGCTCTTGAAGAATCAGCTAATCTACTCATAAGTTGATTCCATTCTGGAGTCGCATCTAGAGTATTATTGACTAAACTATTTTGTATGACGGCTGTTGTTACAGTTTCTAAATTATAAAGTGCAAGTTCTGGCAAACTATATTTAGAAGCAAGCACCTCACCCTGTTCTGTAATTTTAATTCTCCCCAAAAGTGTTCCGCTCGGCTGTGCCAAAATAGCTTGATAAGCTGGGCCACCTCCTCTGCCAACAGAACCTCCTCTTCCGTGAAAGAGTCTTAATAGTATTCCGTTACTACTTGATAAATTTTGAAGCGCAATTTGTGCCCTATGAATTTCCCAATTACTGGATAAGAATCCAGAATCTTTATTACTATCAGAGTAGCCAAGCATTAATTCCTGAAGTGGCTTACTATTATCTCCTACTTTTGGAAGATATGACCTATAAAATTCTAAATTAAATAATTCATCCATTACCATTGGAGCTCTTTTTAGATCCTCTACTGTTTCAAAAAGAGGAACCACAAGTAGATTAGACTTATTTGATCCTTGATCTATCAGGCCCATCTCTTTCGCTAAAAGTAAAACTTCCAATAAGTCAGAAACACTGTGGCTCATTGAAATAACATAAGAGTGGCAAATCCTACTTCCGAATTCTTCTTGAAGCCTTTTGACCATTTTAAAGACTGAAAATGTCTCTTCTGTACTTTGTGACCAACTTTCATTATTTGGGATAAGTGGTCTTTTTGTTTTTAATTCATTAATTAGCCATGTAGTTTTTTCTACCTCAGACATATTTTCATATGAAGTAGGTAATGCTAGATATTTAGTTAATTCATCTATTGCATCACTATGCCTAGTACTTTCCTGACGAATATCTAAACTTGCTAAAGAAAAACCAAAGATATGAACTTGTGTTAGCAAAAGATTTAATGGTTCACAACTTAAATCAGTTGTAATCAAACTATTCTTAATCAGTTCAAGATCATTAGTAAATTCATCGACAGATCGATAAAAAGGCTCATCATTAAAATCATCATATTTTGATCCAGATTCACTCTCTAGAGAAACTTTCCAACCTGTTTGAGCAAGTAAATTATTTCTTTCTTGCGTTAATCTTAATTTTTCCAACATATAACTTAACTTTAATCTGTAAGGTTCAGATCTATACCTGGTCGCCCTCGCTTCATATATCTCTGGAAACTTCACACGATCAGTTTCTAAAGATTCTAAAAGAGAGGGACTAACTTGACTCCATTGCATTGATACACTTAACTGATCTCTTAGATTTGCAATTGCTGTGATATATCTTTCTAACATTAATTGCCTTTGATAACATGCAGTTCTCCATGTAATTTCTGGTGTAACTGAAGGATTACCATCTCTATCAGAACCAACCCAAGAGCCAAATGTACAAAAAGACTGTGAGGGAAACTGTACATCAGGATAATTTTCAATTAATGCTGATGAAATTCTTCTTCTCAATTGTGGCATTGCATTAAAAAGTATTTGCTGAAAATAATGCAAAGCATAATCAACTTCATCTAAAACAGATGGTTTGAATTGATGTAATTCATCTGTTCTCCACCAAAGACGGATTTCCTCTTTCAATTGTAGTTTTAGCGAATTAATTTCCTCTTTCGTTAAATATTGATCTGATTGAATCTGTTGAAGTAAATTTGCCACCCTACGTTGTTTATGTCTAATTGTATGCCTAACAATTTCTGTAGGATGAGCAGTGAATACTAATCTAATATCCATTTCTTGCAATAAATCCTCTAATCTTCCTGGTGGAACATTTAACCTTCTCAATCTATGAAATAGTTCTTTAAAAGTAACTGGAGCATTTTGTCTGGCTAATGGAGGAGCAAAAGGATCAAGATTATCTTCTGAATATTCAGTATTTTGATTTGTGAAACTCTGTATATAACGATCTTCCTCTACTCTTTGTTCTAATATATTTACCAATTGAAAGTACAATGAAAAAGCTCTTGCTGCTGAAATAGATTCAGCTAGATCCATTGAGTTAATAATTGTAGCAATTTCGTTTTTTAAAGTTTTTTGGTTACTGATATTTGAATTATCTATGTAACTTAAATGTTTCAACTTTATTAAACGATTAGCATGTTCAACCGGGCATTCCGCTCTTAAAACAGATTCCCATAATTCTTCTATCAATAGGCTATTTGCATTAGATGGATCAACACCTTTAACTATATCTATATTTTTGTTTGTTGGTTTTTTTAATGACTCCATATATCCTATATCTTACACTTAAAGCATAATTTAATAATATTTTTTTGATTTATTTAAACCATACATTATCCTCTTCTTCATTTTTAATCATATTATTTATTGCTGATCGCATTATATCCTCAACTGATACTCCTTCATTATACTTATTGATCCACTTCATGGATTCATTACCCTCTTCTAAAACTTTATGAATAGGTTCTAAAAAATGATTCATTTCTAAAGTCCTCGAAGAAATTGATAATTCCATTAATAACTTTTGTATCCAATCCTTACAAATTATTTTTTCTCCATTTTTCCAATGGATTAATTCTGCATTTAGACTATCTTTAGAAACTTTTAATTCATTTTGATCACAAATATCTTTTAATTCATCTTTAGAGAATTTACTAGATAAAAGAGGATCTAAATTTTCTAAATCATCAAATAATGAAATAACCCTTAATTCTAAAAAAGCTGTAATAGCTAAAAGCAAATCAATATTAGAAATAAAATCACATATTCTTAATTCTAAACGATCAACACCATATGGTCTTTGGGGTCCATTTGGTCTAACAGATGACCAAAAATGTCTAACATTTTGCATAGTCCCATCATTAATATTTTTTTCAATCCAATTTATATAATGATTATGGTCTAAAAAGAAAGGTATCTCAAAAGGTGTTTTTGGAAACTGAAGCCATCTTTGTGAATGATTACCTGTAAATTTACCATTTAAGAATGGAGAACTCGCACTTAAAGCAAGAAAGAGAGGAGCCTCGCATCTAACAAGACGAATCGCGGCGAATAGTTTATCTAATTTCTCAATACCTAAATTTATATGCACACTTGAAGTAGCTATTGATAATCCATAATTTGATTCAATAAAATTATGATAATTGTTTGATTCATCTGATCTTTGGAATTTATTTTGATGAGGGAAGCAAAGAGTTGATGATGGAATAATAGTTAAATTCATGGCTTTTAACCATTTACGCAAATCCTTTCTAGGTTGCAACAATGCATAGTATAAATTTTTATAGTCTTTACTCGGATCTGTAATATATTCAACATTTCTATTATCAGGTTCATTGACAAAATTCGAAAATAATTTTTCTATTTGACCTGACACTCCAACATGAGAGCTACAAGTACCAGTAAAAAGCTCAATCTCAAAACCTTTATTTAAATTATTTTGATGCATTAATCAATCTAAGGATGATATTGCTATTAAAATGCCTTTTGCTTTATTAACAGTTTCATTATATTCGTTAGTTGGTGAAGAATCAGCAACGACTCCAGCACCAGCCTGCACATAGACATCAAGCTTTCCATCTTTTTTTGGGGTTGCAACCATTGATCTGATAGTAATTGCTGTATTTAAAGCTCCATTAATATCTACAGATCCATAAATACCTGCATAAGGCCCCCTCGCTTCTTTTTCAAAAGATTTGATTAGTTGCATGGCTCTTATTTTTGGCGCACCAGTGACTGTGCCTGCGGGAAAAGATGCTTTAAGTAAATCCCAAACATCTTTATCATGTTCTAATATACCTTGAACCTCACTAACTATATGCATAACATGAGAATATTTTTCAATAGTCATTAAGTCTGTTAATTTAACACTACCAATTTGACAAACACGACCAAGATCATTTCTACCTAAATCCACAAGCATTACATGTTCAGATATTTCTTTAGGATCATTTAATAAGTCTCTTTCCAATAGAGAATCCTCTTGCGAATCAAGCCCCCTAGGTCTTGTCCCAGCAATAGGTCTAAGACTCGCAACTATTTGTTTATTTTTTTTTCTTTCAGCTTTTACCATAACTTCAGGACTAGAACCAATTAAAAACCATGATCCAAAATCAAAATAGGCCATATAGGGAGACGGATTAATCATTCTTAAGCTCCTATAAAGATCAAAAGGCTTACTTTTGACCTCGGTTTTGAATTTTTGACTTATAACTATTTGAAAGATATCCCCTTTCTTTATAGATTCCTTCGCTTGCACGACAACTTTCTCGAAATCAGATTGAGTCCAATTACTCGAAATTTCTAAATCTAGATCTTTCTTTTGTTGCCACTTCAATATATCAACATTATTTAAGGGTTCCTTCATTAAATTTTTTATTGATTTAATCTGCTTAATTGATTTTTCATAAATATCTTCAATAGGAAGGCCTTGAAATTGTTTTAAATCGGCATAAATCAAAGCTGTAAGACATCTTTTCATTTGATCAAACACTATTATTTGATCAAAAAACATCCATGATCCATGGGGTATTTCATTCTTTTTTATCTCATGAATTGGAACTGATGGTTCTATGAAATTAATTAATTCATAACTCCATGAGCCATATAATTGTCCAATAAATGGAAATTCTTTTAAACTATGAGAACTATATTCCATGGTCCAATATCTTAACGAATCAAAAACATCCCCCTTCCTTATATCTTTTTTCCCGTTCCTAAAAGTACGAACGGTTTCATCTCCAAAACATACTGCTTCCCATAATGGATTATTCGCTACTATACTCCACCTACCAATATTTTCTCCTCCTTCAACAGATTCAAGAAACACTCCATGAGAATTTTTCTTTGACAATTTAAGCCAAGTTGTTAAAGGTGTCTCTAGATCTGCAGGCCATGATTCAAAAATAGGTATAAAATTTTTACCATCTTTGTAAGCCTGGATAAAACTTTGTTTTTTTGAACTTATCATACTTATAATGTCAGTCCAAATTATAAATATAAATAACTTTTATATCAACTTTATAGTTATTAATCAAATGTATTTTTTGTTGTAAACTTTAATCCTGCAGGGTTTGGATTCTCACCAATTCTCCTAGGATTATGACCAACTTGCTCTCTACCTTCATTAACTTTTTCGGGGAAAACTCCATCTTTTGGATGTAAAAATTCAATATCTCCACCAGGGAAAATTCTATAAATTTTAAAATTTTCAATTCTTGGTTTAAATGCTCTTAATTGAGTACCTAAGGCTAAACATTGTTCTTTTCTTGCAAAATACATCATATTATCACCCTCATGCATTATTGCAGCTCCACCAGTAGGCAACTCAAAGGGTTGTTCTTTTGAGCTGTTCCAGCAGATTGCATACTTCTCTTCTTTTTCTGCAGAGTTTAGTAATCCTCCAGTACTACCAATATGCTTTGGGAATTGACCTATTAAAGTTTCACTCATTAATTTGGCAAATTATTTATATATTAAGAAACTAACACCTATATTTGAAATTTATTGTATTGAATAATAAAGTTTCTACATTATTTAATAAAAATGTTTATTTAAATTAATTTAAATCTGAAATAGGGAAAAACACAGTCAGACCAGAATCTTTCCTGTGAGTTAACCTCCCTCCCAAACTAGCTAATAATTTCTGAGTAGCAGATTGACTTAATTGTAGACTTCCCGTCTGTGGATTCCAATTAAGAACTGGTCCAATATCAGAGCCATCTAATTTATCACTTTCTTTTCTATCGGTATATGTTGTCTGAATTATTAACTGTAATTTTAATTTCTGACCAGCAGGCCTTAACTCTAAAGTTAAAATACTTCCCTCTTTTAATCCCCTAGTATTTTTATCAATTAGTCCTCCAAGCATTAATTCTAATTTTTCTGAATTACTTAAAACATCAGGCAATTCATCGGGAATATCAAGTTTTAATATTATTCCTCTTCTTCGTAACTGATTTATCCAATTAGGAGATAATTTATTCAAAATTCCACCTAAATCTATACCAGTTAATTGTTGAGATGGATTAGATTCGCTATTAACTAATTCAGCAGCATTAAAAATTAAACCAAATCTATCGATCTGTTCAGTACATTCATTATCTATTTCTATTAATCGATTTCGGATAGTTTGATCCATTGTATATTTCCGTAAAGTAGAACTTATCAAAGTTTTTATAGTCGCTAATGGGGTTCTAACTTCATGGGATATGGCCTCCAATAACTTTGCTTCTAAAGTTTGTATCGTTTTACTACTTTGTTCTTTCAGTGAAGTTTGAAAAGTTATATTAGGAATTAATTTTGCTAATTTAACCGATAAACTTGGCCAGAAAGTACTTGTAAATTGATCATTAATAGTAAATTCTCCAAAACTTTTAAGTTGATTTTGAAATTTCTTAGATTCCTCTAAGTTATCTTGCTTTAATTTAATATCAACTAACTCAATAACTTTCTTTAGACTAGTTTCATCATTGCGCATTATTAGAATTTTTTTATTCTTTTCGCCATATATAGTTAGGACACACTGAAATGTTGGGGTTAAAATCATTAGAAAAGGATCAAATCCATCATTTTGATTTAAACTAAGAATTTTGTAATTACTTTTATATTTAAATTTCTCTCCATTAAGGCGAGATTCATGATACGGCAAAAACTTAGCCTTTTCATTTTTAAAAGAGGGGAATCCTTCTGGCGCCCAAAGCCATCCGTTTAATTTATTTAAATATTTCTTTTCATTTAAAACTGGTAATGGTGCAGCTACCCATAACCCACCATTTTCTACATGATTAAGAAGAAATTCTTTTTGAATAACTTCTAAGGCTCCCCACCACATTCTCCTTGAGGTTTCATCATCAACAAAATTTAAAGATACATAATCATCTAAAAGAATTTTTTGAATTAGATTTAAGGTTATTAAAGATTTCATTTTTTTCTTAAAGATATTGATCTTTTAAATGTTGAAAGTGCAATTCCAACAAATATAAAATTAACGAATAATGATGTCCTTCCATAACTCATAAATGGCAAAGGAATCCCGGTCACAGGACCTAAACCTATTGTCATATATATATTAATTATTATTTGAAATAAAAAAATAGAGCTAATTCCGATTACTAATAATGACTCAAAATCGGTTCTAGCATTTTTAGCAATTCTCAATAAAAGAATTATGAAAATTAAGAATAAAGAAACAATAAATATAGAACCTAAAAAACCCATCTCTTCTCCAGCTGCACTGAAAATAAAATCTGTATGTTGTTCAGGAATAAATTGCAAATTTGTTAACTTACCTTTTAAAAGACCAGTGCCAAATAATCCACCTGACCCTATCCCAATTTTACTTTGCAACAAGTGATAACCTCCTTTCAAAGGATCTCGACCAGGATCAAGAAAAAGAATTAATCGATCTTTTTGATATCCTTTTAAAACAAATTCCCAAAGAAAGGGAGTGATTTGAGCTATTAATCCATGTAATATAATTGCCAAAAAAGAAGCTATTATTTTTGCTTTAAAGGATTTAAAAGCTAAAAAACCCATCAGAGGAATCCAAAAAAATAATATATAGTAATTAGCGAAAGAGAATAAAGCCGTAAATAAACAACCAATAAAAATTAATATCCACTCAATTGGCATTTGTGCCCAATAAAGCATAACCAAAAAACAAAATATCAAAACTAATGAGGTACCTAAATCAGGTTGCTTGTATATTAATATCCAAGGCAATAAAACAATTATGAGAGGATTCAGTACATCTCTAAGAGAGCAAATTGTTTTTTTTTCTAGCACTGCCGCTAATGATAATACTGTAGTTAATTTTGCAATCTCTGAAGGCTGAAAAGTAAAAAAACCTATACCAAGCCATCTTTGCGCACCATAATTTGAAATCCCAATAAAGTAAATTAATATTAAAGATAAAAGTGATAAAAAATAAAATGGAACGATAATTTTTTTAAATTTCTCAAGAGGAATATATGAGATCATAATTGCAATCAAATAACCAATAAATCCTGAAACAATATGTTTAAAAGAGTCATTATATATCGATTGTTTCTGAATACTAAAAATTAAAAGACTTGAAATTAAGACTAAAACTAGAGGTATTATTATTATTGGCGAAGTAAAAATATGAATATTTTTATTTCTTTGAAAGTTAATAAATTTTCTTTTTTTCAAGATTGAGACACTCTCAAACATTAACTTTTAAATTTATTTTGAATTAATGATGCTAATTCTTTAAATTTAATTGAGCTATTTGTATTAGGATCACTTATAGATATAGGGATTCCCAAATTGCTCTCTATTACAACCGGCATTTCAATTGGAATTTTGGCAAGCAGAGGTAATTGATTTTCTTCTGCTAAAAGCTGACCTCCTCCATTACCAAATATTTCATATATTTTATCTGGCTGATCTGGTGGAATAAAGAAAGACATATTTTCTACAACTCCTAGTAAAGGTACTCCTAATTGCTTAAACATTGCCAAACCTCTGCGAGAATCTTGAAGTGAAACCTTTTGAGGAGTAGTTACAATTATTGCACCTCCTATCGGAACAGATTGTGCTAACGAGATTTGTGCGTCACCTGTACCCGGAGGTAAATCAATAATTAAAAAATCTAAATCATTCCATTCAACTTGATACAAGAATTGTCTAATAATGCTATTTAGCATAGGTCCTCTCCAAATGACAGGTTGTCCTTCCTCAATCAAAAAACCCATTGAAACGATTGAGATTCCAAACTTAACAATAGGTATTAATCTTTGATCATTTCCACTCCCATGCACTTTTGGATTCTCATCAGACGCACCAAGCATTGAAGGAGTATTAGGACCATATATATCAGCATCTAACAAACCTGTTTTTGAACCTAAATGTGCCAAGGAACAAGCCAGATTAACTGCAATTGTACTTTTACCAACACCTCCCTTGCCACTACTCACTGCAATTACTTGCTTTATACCTTTGATTTTCTGTAATTGAGGAGAATTATTTTCATCATTATTTGATTGAGCAGCACTATTATCTAATTCAATCTGAACATCTTCAATATCAGAAAAGTTTAGTAGTATTTTTCTTGCTTCTTGAACTATTCTATCTCTTTGGGAATTTGCGTAAGATGGTAATGCTAAAGTGATAATCGATCTTGGGGCTGCAACCCTAACGTTTTTTATCCAACCCAACTCAATAACATTTTTTTGGGAACCAGTATCAAGTATCTTCGACAAGGCATGATTCGCTTCTTCAACAGTTGTCATCAAAATTTTGAATACTTTTTATAAGTTAGCCGACACTTAAAGAGAAATAGAACCACGCCGAACTTACAAATAATGAGAAAAACCCCCTAAACAAAATTATAAGGGTAAACTCTTAATTGATCAAAAATTTCGAAATTATCAAATAAAATTGATGAAAAATAAACCTCCTCAAAAATCAAGAGAAAGAGTTAAAGAACTCTTATTAAACTTACAAGAAAATATTTGTAAAGGTTTAGAAAAATTAGATGGCAAAGAAAAGTTTAATCAAGAATCTTGGATTAGACCAGAAGGAGGAGGGGGGATATCAAAAGTTTTAAAGAATGGCTTAGTCTTTGAACAAGCCGGCGTAAATTTTTCAGAGGTCTATGGCAAACAATTGCCAGAATCAATAATATCTCAAAGACCAGAAGCAAAAGGACACGAATGGTTTGCAACCGGTACTTCTATGGTCTTGCACCCTCGAAATCCCTATATCCCAACCGTTCATCTAAATTACAGATATTTTGAAGCCGGACCAGTTTGGTGGTTTGGGGGAGGGGCAGATCTTACACCATTTTATCCCTATCTTTCAGATATAAAAAATTTCCATAAAAAACATCTCGAGGCTTGTAATCAAATCAATCTTAATCTTCATAGAGTTTTTAAACCATGGTGTGATGAATATTTTTACTTAAAACATAGGAAAGAATCCAGAGGTATTGGAGGGATTTTTTATGATTATCAAGATGGTTCAGGAGAAATTTATAAAGGCAATAATCAGAATGGTAATGCGTGCAGAATATCAAAAGAAATTGGTGTAATCAATTTAGGTTGGGAAGATTTATATCTGTTAGCAAAAAATTGTGGAAATTCTTTCCTTCCTGCATATGAACCAATTGTCCTTAAAAGGATGAACCACTCTTACTCAAATGATGAGAGAGAGTTTCAATTATACAGAAGAGGCAGGTATGTAGAGTTTAATTTAGTTTGGGATAGAGGCACCATCTTTGGCTTACAAACAAACGGTAGAACCGAATCAATTTTAATGTCGCTCCCTCCCTTAGCAAGATGGGAATATGGACATAATACTTTAGAGAATTCCAGAGAAGACTATCTAACAAGGATTTTTACTAAACCTCAAGATTGGTTGAATGATGATGAATTAGAAGAATTTTGTAAAGAAAATGGTATGTATGATTAAAAGTTAAATAGGAGTTTTGAATAATGAACCGTCACTCCTCAACTCTAGTTTATCTTTTAATTCATTTTCAAAAGCTATTAATTCATCTCTATGAGCACTTAGCCTTAATTGTGTAAATTTTATTTCACTTTCGTTGATTAATTTAAATTCAAATATTTCCTCTCTTTGCGAACTTTTAAAATAAACTAACCCAGATATTGGACCTCCAATTAACCCAAGAAGTATTGGCCACCAATTTAGAAATGGATAAATTTGAATAAGAACCAGTCCCAATGAGCATGAACCTAAGCCGCCTAATATAGATAAAAATATTGCTAAAGACTTACTAGAAACGACTTGACCTCTAAAGGTTAAAATTTTTTTATCAGAATTAACTTTTATTTGTTGCCAACCTCTTGATTTAAGCCAATTACAAACTTCATTCAGGACCTCAATATTTTTTTTAGAAGAAAATATATCAATAATTGTAGTCCTATCTTTACTTGATGCTTTTAGGAAAAAAAATAAACCAATAGATAAAAGTATTGTTAAAAACAATGTAGATCCTAAATAATAATTCATTTATAAATACTATCTGCAAATACAAAAATTTTTAATAAATATAGCATGAACTTTTATTATGAATACAGAAAAAAAAAATCAAAATAATGATCAATTATATTTTATTATTTGTGTATATTTAAAAACATTTTTAAAAGATGGTCCTTAATGATAATTTTTCAGAAAAAATAAGTTTTTGTGAGAATGATCTTACAGAAGAATTATTTAATGCTTATAAAAGTTCAAATTATTTAGCAGTAGATACTGAAGCAATGGGACTTTACCATGGGAGAGATAGATTATGTCTTATTCAAATTTGTAATGAATCAAATTTCACATCATGTATAAAAATTAAAAATGGGAGTAGAAAAGCCTCAAGAGTTCAAAGTTTATTAGAAGATGAAAAAATAATGAAAATTTTTCATTATGCAAGATTTGATGTTGCTGCGTTAAAGTGCAATCTTAATATTGAGACTCAAAATATATTTTGTACGAAAATAGCTAGTAAACTTGCACGTACATATACCAATAAACATGGCCTAAAATATTTAATCAATGAGCTCTTAGGGATTGAACTTGACAAATCATCTCAAAGCAGTGATTGGGGAAATGATGAAAATTTATCTCAAGATCAGATAAATTATGCCGCTAATGATGTTAAATATTTAATAAAAGCAATGGAAAAACTAACTTTAATTTTAAAGAGAGAGAAGAGATACGAGATAGCTCAAAAATGTTTTAAAGTAATTCCTATTTTCTCGGAATTAGATATTGAACATTTTATAAATATTTTTGAGCATTAATTATTTAATCTTCAACCAAAAAATTATCATCATTATTTAATGATTCCATAAGTTCATCAAATAGTTGAACTGAACCGCATCCATTAGAATTCTCTTTTTTACACAAATCAAGTACATCAGAAGCAATCTTTCGCTTTTCTTCAATTTTTTTTGATCCTTGTCGAGAAATCTGAATTTCTACTTTTTTCTTCGCAGAAGATAAACTTATACTCATTTCACATGCAATTTTTGCACATATTTTTAAATATTCACGATCATTAATTGGATACATAGAGAACTTCTTTTTTCTTGTATAATACTTGATTGTTACTTCAATTTTGAAGTAATAAAATCTGCAATTCTTTTACTAGCTCCTGGAAGACCCATTCTCTCTTTACCAATTTGTCCTTGACGTAATCTAAATTGTTTGTTTTCTAGAAGATAAATTAGTTTTTTATGAAAAATATCCTTACTCTCACAAAGTGATACGGTTCCTCCTAACAATCTTTGTTGCCGCTTCGCAAAAGATCTAGTGAATTGAGGTCCTTTCCCTGGCAATGATAAAGATGGAATACCTAATCCACAAATTTGCTCTGTAGCAGTTCCGGCATTGGCAAGTCCAACCTCTGCTAAATATGCCCAATTATTAAATTTATTTTTTCCTAACAGAAGAATCATTTTATTTTTAAACCATACTGATTCTTCTCCAAACGAAAAAGAAGAAGATTCTTTTCTAAAGAATTGATACTTAATTATTTGTTTTTCAATCTCACATATATTTGAATTTGAACTTAAAGGAATAAAAATTAAACATTCCTTGGAAAAGGAGAAATCACTTAAATAGTTCAAGAAAATATTAAGGTTGTTATATGCTTCAGGGAAACGGCTACCTATCAATAAAATTATATTCAAATAGTTTTTAATAATATTTTTTTGGAAACTCTTTTCTGGAAGAAAGTCCATCATTGGATTACCAAAAAATTTAGCATCAACTTTATGATTATTTAAATTCTTTGATGTTATTTCATCCCTTACAATGACAAATTTACATAAATGAGATTTCATTATGTACATTTCCCAAGGATCCCATTCTGAGCCTTTTAATTTATGGTAGAGATCAGAAATTGATTTTCCCGGGCCACTCATCCATGTGTAGTCGCTTTTCGGAGTACCTATAAATCCAAAATCACATTTGGAACTCCAAGCATAAAATAAAGGTAATAAATCTCCAATCGCTAAAATTTTATAGTCTTTAGGCTTCTTAAGTAACTCTATCCAATTCTTGAGAAGATAAATAAGCATTCCCTCTTTTATATCATTCAAAAATCCTCTTAAACTTTGATTACTAAAACCACCACTAGGCAATACCTTTTGAAAACCAATTCTAGAGATCTTTTGAGATATCAATTCATCAAAAATTTTCCCATCGCCTACCAATGGCATTATTTCAATGTAATTAAATTTTTTCAATAATAATAATTCTTTAATTATTTGAAGCGCTATTACATCTTCACCATGCCCATTAGAAATAATTAATAAAGAATTAGACTTTATACTGTTAGGATATTTAAGTGGAAAAGATAATTCTTTTTCGGCGGCATGGCCAAGTGGTAAGGCAGAGGATTGCAAATCCTTTATCCCCAGTTCGAATCTGGGTGCCGCCTTTTTAATTTTTGTGACATATTTCTCTATAAACCGTTGTAGGAAAAGAAGTTTTGAGTAACGATTGTTATATTTCAAGTCCCAAAAACTGTTAGGTGAGTGGTAGGTGAATCGACCTTTTCCCCTTTTTTAATATTATCCCATGAATTCATATACCACCCTTTAATTAGAAAAGAAGATAGATTCCTAGAGAAAATAAAAATTTCTTTAAGGATAATTATCTATTTCTTATCAAGATAATCATGAAACTAAGGTTTTAATTTAATTTTCACCAAGAATCTTTTTAAGAGCATAATAAAGATTTTTATTTTTTAGCCCTCTAGTGATAAATCATCCAATAGTTTTTTATTCAATTCAGACATATCATTTTTAAATCTCTTTGATTCTGAAATAATTTTTTTTGCTTTTTTAAAATTATTCAACATATCTATTTCTGAATTAGGTTTTGTTTGAACCATAGCACTTATCAAAGAAAGAGTGATCATTTGTGATGCTTCAATCCTACGCACGCCTCTCCATGTTCTTTGCAGAATAGTCGCAGCAATAATTAATGGGATAAGATAAAAAATAGGCATAATTTATACAATTATTGCTTAAATTTTTATCCAGATTTTTATATCTAACAACAATTTTTAAAAAATAAATATATAGTTACTTAATATTTTTTGTCATTAATATTTTTTAAATAAATTGTTTAATATCCATATTTTTGATATTTCCTCTAAGATCTTTCTTCATCGCATCTACTTCCTATTAAACTTTAAAACAATTTTAACAGAAATCAATTGCCTCAAATTCATCATTTTCTATTATTTAATGAAGGTATTCATAGAGGGTTTTAGTATTTCAAATCACTTATTGGAAGAAAATCTGAGGTTAGTAAAATTTTATTTGAGATATTGTTCAATCACTTAAATACATTCTTGGCTAGAATTGGATAAATTTGAATAATTAAATATCAATAATTAGAATTTAAATCTTAACCTTTACCATTTAATAATCATTATCAGCAACGCAAATACCCATGCATCTAATACCATTTGATGCAGTTCTCAAACAATGATTACATAATATTTTTTCTTCTTTTTGTTCCATTATTTGGATGTTATCAATAACTTTATTTGATAAAAAATGATCTATTGATTTATCCCTGATTTTCATTTCTATCTAAGTTTTCTGAATCGATACTAACAATTAGAGATGTATTAGTGTTAGAGGATGGAATATCCATTATTTTCACTGTTTCTTTTGATCTTTCTCTAACAGATGATTCTTCAACTTGATCCTCAACAGAACAAGCTTCAAGAGCTTCCCTTAAAAGTGAGTCAAAAGTTGCTCCTGGAAGTCTATGCCTAGCGACTTCAAGAAAAGTTCTTGGCAAGGATTCAGAAGCAGCATCTCTTAATGCAGGATTATTTTTTCTATGTTCTTGTTCTTCTTCAATTGACTTGATAAATCTTAATGTGACATCTCTTTTTGTTGAAGCTTTGATCAAAGTATCGTTCTCTTGACTGATTAAATTTGATTCATTTTCTAAATCTTCCAATCTTTTTTCTAAACTATTCAAAACCTCATTAGCTTCTTTACTTATGTGAGCTAATTGACCATCAGACAAATTAGGTAAATCAGCAACAAAAACTTTTCCATGATCCCTTAGTGTCAAGAAAGTTGGTCTTGGTCCTTGATTTTGACGATTGTTAAATTCTGACGAACTTCCAGCAGGTCTCCTTGGAGGCGTGGGTCCAGCAGAGCTTCTTCTACGAGTAATTCTCTTATTATTTTCGAAAGGCATAAGGTTAAAAATCTAACTAATTAAACGTGCTTTTTAAAGTTTATTAAAATATTATATTATATCTTACTTTTTTATTTGTGTCTAAAAAATATTGATTCATCCTTAATTTAAAAAAATTAATATATCCTATAAAAAAATTCCATCTATCAGTTTATTAACATTTGATTCCTTTTTGTTTAATATTTTGCCAATCTCCCAGCTTAAGAGACCTTGCGATTTACAAATATTCAATATTTCTCGTTTATATCTCTTCTCAACAACGATACAATATCCAACTCCTAAATTAAATGTATTCCATAAATCAATTTCAGGTATTTGTCCGAATTCCTTAAAAAATCTGAAGATATATGGAATATCCCATGAGTCCTGATAAATATGAGGTATGAATTTTGAAGGCATACATCTGGGTAAATTTTCAGGAATACCTCCTCCAGTAATATGAGCCATACCTTTAATTTCTATATTTTCTAATAAAATTTGGCGTATCAAATTTGAATATATCCTTGTAGGTTTTAAAAGCTCATCATATAAATTTAAGTTTGTTATCTTTTCAAATTTATCTTCTATATTTTCTACATTTTGAATAATTTTCCTTATTAAGCTGAATCCATTACTGTGAATTCCACTACTTTCAATACCAATTATTAAGTCATTTTCTTGAATATTTTTACCATCTATTAATTTCTCTTCATCTACAACTCCAACGCAAAAACCAGCCAAATCATATTTATTTTGTGAATAGAAACCTGGCATTTCTGCTGTCTCGCCTCCTAATAATGAACAATTATTTTCTTTACAACTATTTGCAATACCAAGAATTACATCTTTTAATTGATTCTTATCTAGTTTTCCAGTCGCAATATAATCAAGAAAAAATAAAGGTAATGCTCCAGTCGTAATAATATCATTTATGCACATTGCAACTAAATCCACACCTACCTCAAAGTGAAAATTCCTCATTTGCGCCAACTCTAATTTTGTTCCAACTCCATCTGTTCCTGAGACCAAGATAGGTTTTTTATATTTATTTAATGGTAATTTGAATAAGCCACCAAAGCCTCCAATACTATTTATTACATTTGGTGAGTGAGTCTTTTCTACTGCCTCTTTGATTTCAGATACAAATTCTCTGCCTGCTTCAATGTCAACTCCAGATGTTTTGTAATCCATGATAATAGAATGATAGACTTATTCTATATAGATATTCCTACTAAGATTAGTTTTGTCCAGTAATTATTAGTTAAAAGATTTATTTTGTAAAACCAAACGTGAATAACATCATACTGAAAACAGTTCAAGAACTAAGCGAATGGAGACTAAATAATCAAAAAAATATAAGTTTTGTACCTACCATGGGGAATCTTCACCTGGGACACAAAGAATTGATTCGTGAAGCTAAAAAATCAAATGAGAATTTAATACTATTAAGTATTTTTATCAATCCTCTTCAATTTAACAATAAAGAAGATTTAATAAATTATCCAAGAACTATTAATAAAGATATTGATTTAGCATTTTCTGCTGGAGCTGATGCAATTTTTATCCCTTATGAGCATGAAATATTTCCAAAAAATGAAAAGGAAATTAAATATCAAAAAGCATCAGAAGATTTATCAAAAACTTTATGTGGGATATATAGAAAGGGACATTTCGATGGAGTTTGTACTGTCGTTTATAGGTTAATAGATATTATAAAACCAGAAGTAATTTTCTTAGGGGAAAAAGATTGGCAACAAATATTAATTATCAAAGAAATGGTAGCAAAGCAAAATATAAAGATAGAAATTAAATCTATTAATACTCAAAGGGACATAGATGGAGTACCATTTAGTTCTCGTAATAATCTTTTATTAAAAAGTGATAGGGAAAAATTAAAGTTATTTTCCTCAGAATTATTACACAATAAGCAAATATTTAATCAAACAAAATACATTGATTTGAAAAAAATTATAAAGAAATTAACGGACAAAGATATAAAAATTGAATACCTTGAACATGTTAATGCTTTCAATTTAAAAAGATCAACTTCTGAAATGAATATTACAATGCTTGCAGGTGCGATAATATGCGGAAATACAAGATTAATTGATCATGTTTTTCTCATGAGAAGAGATCCTATTATTGCGATAGATGGACCAGCAGGTTCTGGCAAAAGTACTGTAACTAAATTAATCGCCAAAAATTTAAAATTTATTTTTTTAGATACTGGAGCTATGTATAGAGCTTTGAGTTGGTACTTATTAAAAGAGAAAATTAATTATGAAAATCGTAATGAATTAAAAACATTTTTAAGTAATGTCTCCATAATATTTAAATCAGTTGAAGGATCTAAGCAGAATGTAATTATCAATAATCATAATGTAACTGAAAAGATTCGTACCCAAGAAATTAGCTCTATCGTTTCATCAATCGCTTCCATTAAGGAAGTTAGAGAATTTCTAGTTAAAGAGCAAAGAAAAATTGGAGCTTCAGGAGGGATAGTAGCTGAAGGAAGAGATATCGGTTCTAAAGTATTTCCAAATGCAGAATTGAAAATTTTTCTTACAGCAACAATTAATGAAAGAGCAAAAAGAAGAAAAAATGAATTAGAAGCGATGGGTAACGGTACTATTGATTTTGATAAACTAAAAAATGAAATAGAGCAAAGGGATTTTGATGATTCCAACCGAAAAATTTCACCTTTAATTAAAGCTGAAGATGCTATAGAAATAATTAGTGATGGTTATACAATAGATCAAGTTGTGGAAAAAATTTTAGGAATTTATTTCGAAACCATTCCCAAGGAATTGCTCCTTAAGAATAAGTAATATTCTCTAAAAAACAACTTACAGAGTCTTCCAGGATATCTAGAACATGATCGAAACCTGCATCTCCTCCAAAATATGGATCTGGAACTTCTTTTTCATTATAAATTAAAGCGAATTCTTGTATCTTTAAAATTTTTGCTAGATCTACACCTTTAACTTGATTCTTTAAATTAAGAACATTATTAAAATTTGAATTATCCATTACTAATATATAGTCAAACTTACGAAAATCATCTTTTATAATCTGTCTTGCGTTACTTGTGATATTAATATTTCTCTTCTTGGCTGCAAATATCATCCTTGAATCTGCCTTCTTCCCAATATGCCAACTACCAGTACCGGCTGAATCCACAATAAATTGATTAGCTAAGCCTTTATCATTAACTATATTTTGAAAAATTGCTTCAGCGGCAGGAGACCTACAAATATTGCCTAAACAGACAAATAAAACTGATGTTTTACTCATACACTCCTCATTATTCAAGTTCTATTATTTTAAATAACAGATTGTTTATTAATGACTCTGTAAAGGTTTCTCCAAATAAAACTTTCAGCATAGGTCTTGCCGGATCTTTTGATTTTCTATATTCAAGATAATTCCTTTGTCCTTTGATAATTTCTTTTTGAACTTCTAAATCAATTTCTTTTGAACTGGAGAGAGTATTTAAATATAAATCTAAAAATTTTTGAAAAGTAGAATATAAATTATTACTAATCAAATTTTCACTTATTTCATCTTTTGGTAATTTGGACCAGATAACTCCTGGAGAAAAAAATTCCGCTATCTGTTCTGACATTTTTGATGCCATTGGTACTTTTTGATGAAACTCATCCTTAATAATTAAGAGTTCTTTTAATAAGTCTTTATTAAATTGTCTACTGATATTTAATGAAGGTTGAAAATCTAAAACTATTAAATGGTAATTAGGTAAAGATACAAAATCAATCCCAAAGAAAGGAATATTGTATAAACTATTAGGTATTATTAAAAAATTTAATACACAATATGAAGGGCTATTAATACAAACAGATCTACAAAAATTTATTCTTTCATTATTGCCTGCCCAAGTAAAAAGTTTGACATTTTTATTTTTTTTTCTAGATCCATAAGTTGTTTCTTTATATAAATATTCTTTTGGTATTTTATATGCCTTAAAATTGTATTGATCTAATTTATGAATTATATAATTTTGGAACTTAGACCAGCGCCATTCTTTTGTTAAAAATATAGTGTCTTCAATATGCATAAAAGTTCCTAATTTGCTGTAAACAAAAAATTTCTTATAAATTTTGCAGTCCACTCTTCACCAAAAAATTTCTTAAACAATTTATCTGCAGGATCTTTGTCTGCACTATACTGATCATATTCAAAATGTTTTGATTGTATTTCTTTTGAATTTAAAAATTGGTTTTCAGAAAAAAAAGTATTAATTTTTAAATACTCCTCCAAAAATAAATAAAAAATATTATTCAAATCATCATCAAGATTAGATTTATTTCCTCTACAAATAATTACCCATGGTGAGAAATATTTATTTGAATCATAAATTCTCTTCATTTTTGTATTATTAAATTCTGAATATTGATTTTTGATTACATTTAACTTGGAACAATATTTTTGTAAATAATCATTATCCTGAATCAAAGGTTGATAATCTAATACAGTTAAAAGCTTTTGAGAATTTCCAAACCATAAAATATCAACTCCTAAAATAGGTTGTTCACACTTAAAAATTGGATACGCCACAGTATTGAAAACTTGGATTTTTTCTCCACCATCTAATTGAGTAATCCTCCACTTTCTAAAACTTGGAGCTTCAAAAAGCCAATTTTTGATTGTATACTTTTTATCTTTGCTTTTAAATTCTTCAAATTCTTCTGATATATGTAATCTCTTTGCATTTATTTTTTTTAATTTATTATGTAAAACATCATTTAAAGATTCAAACATAATATCTATTTTTCAGTACTCCCTTTTCTAACTTTTTTTGTAATAAAATTAAAAACAATCTTGCCTAATACCCCGATTAAGTTACCTTCTAATTCCTTAAACATTTTCATATTATATATAAAAGCCTCATTAGCTTCATCTACTATTTTATCAGCAATATGTTGATCAATTGGAAGCCTATTGAGAGTATCTGAATAAGACTTCTTAAATGCCTTTTCATCATCAATTAATTTAAATTCATAAAAATTCAAACCATTTTCATCTTGTAAATTAAGAGCTTTCTTTGCAATTTTCTTTAAAATTTGTCCTCCTGATAAGTCACCTATATACCTAGTGTAATGATGCCCGACTAACAATTCAGGAGATTCATAAGCAACTGTACGAATTCTATTAACATAAAGTTGAGCTGAATCAGATATTTTTATTTCATTAATCCAGTTTTTACCATAATAAAATTTCAAATCATTTTCTAATGTCTCCTTCCTAAATAATTCTTTAAAACCTATATACTTTATTATTGGATGATCTTCTTTGACTAATCTATCAATCTCATCTTCCATAGCTTGATATACAAAATATAAATCACTTATTAATTTTCTATAAGAAGTTTTTTCAACAACTCCTTTCAAAAAACAAGCAATAAAACCTGTGTTTTCAGCCATGGTATGGGATTTTTTTGTCCCCTCCCTCAATTGTCCTGCAAGAGCTACTGCCATTTAAAACTAAATTGTAGTTATCAATATATCTTCAATTTACATACAAAACATAAAAATCAGCTAATTTTTGTTACTTGAGGATGTTGTAGAGAATAACTTATAAAGTTCTTTACAAACTAAAAATAAATTATCTATTTGAGCTTGTTGAGGCAAGTGAGTACCAGTCATTTCCCATTTCCCAATCGTAGCAACTCTCCATCTTTCTTTAGGTAAAATCATTCCTTTCATAACAATGCCTAAAAGTTTTGGCACGTCTTTATCTAATTCATCAACTCTTAACTGTAACAATATAGCCCTGCATTCTAAACAAGGACTCCATCCTGGAAATTGGAATGAGAAATCAATAGTATCAAACAATTCATTTTCTTTCATATTATCCCAAGGACTGAAGTTGACTATTGCATCAGGAAAATGTTTTCTAAACAAAGTTGCAGTTGAGGCTATCTTATTAGCAATATCTAAATTCCTCACATTAGAACTTGCATTCATAAAAGTTTTTATTATTAAGCCTAAAATTACATAAGTTCTCTTCCTGAAGCTAAATAACAACTTTTTATTTTAATAAAAATGTTGAAATGAAGATTATTTATCCATTATTAATTTTAATTAACTAAAAAAAATTTTTTTTGTAATTAATTACTTATTGTCAATTAGATTGTACAAATTAATAAATTTTTTTATTTCGAAAATTTTAAACTTTATGCCTAATTTTGAAAAATTAAATAATCCTACAACTGGGCAAATAATAACCTACCAAGATGGTAAACCAATTATCCCTGATAATCCAATCGTTCCATTTATTAGAGGTGATGGTACAGGAGTTGATATATGGCCAGCTACTCAAAAAGTTATTGATGCATCGATAAAACATAGCTATCG
This sequence comes from uncultured Prochlorococcus sp., assembly GCA_902625845.1. Classification (GTDB taxonomy): domain Bacteria; phylum Cyanobacteriota; class Cyanobacteriia; order PCC-6307; family Cyanobiaceae; genus Prochlorococcus_A. The sequence continues at coordinate 34,309 of CACOCT010000001.1, forward strand.
CAATGAAAGAAAAATCAATTGGTTCAAAGTCTATGCTGGTGATGAAGCTTGTGATATGTATGGAACTTATAATTATCTCCCAGATGACACAATTGAAGCAATTAAACATTATGGTGTAGCTATAAAAGGACCTTTAACAACACCTGTAGGAGGTGGTATACGATCACTCAACGTTGCTTTAAGACAAATTTTTGACTTATATAGCTGCGTAAGACCCTGTAAATACTATTCAGGGACTCCCAGTCCTCATAAGTCTCCACAGGACTTAGATATAGTTGTTTATAGAGAAAATACTGAAGATATATATATGGGAATTGAGTGGGAAGCGGATGATAAGAATTGTATAAATTTAATTAACTATCTAAATAATAATGTCCTTCCAAACAGTCCAAAGTTAAAAAATAGATCACTACCAATAAGCGCAGGAATAGGAATTAAACCTGTTAGTAAATTTGGTAGTCAAAGACATATAAAGAAGGCAATAGAGCATGCAAAAAAATTATCTGGGAATAAAAGACACGTTACACTTGTTCATAAGGGAAATATTATGAAATTCACAGAAGGAGCCTTTAGAGATTGGGGATATGAATTAGCTATAAATGAGTTTAGAGATGATTGTATAACAGAAAGAGAAAGTTGGATTTTAGAGAACTTAGAAAACAATCATGAAATTTCAATTGAGAATAATGCAAGATTAATTGAACCTGGTTTCGATAAATTAACTAACTCCAAAAAAGAAGATATTTGCGAAGAAATAAAGCAAGTAATATCAAGTATTTATGAATCTCATGGTAAAAACAAATGGAAAGATTTAATTTTAGTTGATGATCGTATCGCTGATAGTATTTTTCAACAAATTCAAACTAGGCCCCAAGAATATTCAATATTAGCAACCCTTAATTTAAATGGGGATTATTTATCTGACGCTGCAGCTGCAATTGTTGGAGGCTTAGGTATGGCTCCGGGTGCCAATATTGGAGATAAAGCTGCAATTTTTGAAGCCACACATGGCACTGCGCCAAAACATGCAGGATTAAATAAAATAAACCCTGGATCTTTAATATTAAGTGGAGTAATGATGTTGGAATATTTTGGATGGAATGAAGCCGCAAACTTAATAACAAAAGGTCTTAGTAAATCAATTGAGAATAAAAAGGTTACATATGATTTAGCAAGACTAATGAAACCTGCAGTTGAGCCTTTATCATGTAGTCAATTTGCTGATTCAATAATAAATAACTTTTAAAAATCCTTATTTTCGAGAATTCCTAAGGCTTTAACTAGAGACATACTATTCCCTATATTTCCAGGAAAAGTTACTATTGGCAATTTCCCTTTTTGTTTCAACAACTTGAATGTTACTAAAGAAATTCCTGGAAGAATTTGACCTTCCAAATAAACTGAGTCCGCCTCTAATCCCTCACTAATGATAGTATTTGTAGTCATCCCTCCTTTAGAAATCAAATAACCTATTTCATTTTTAATAGAGGAAACTATTTCAGAGATGAACGTTGATAAGAAGAGTTGAAACTGAATTAAATCATTATTATCTCTTGGAGATACTATCTCTCTTGATGTATATAAGATAGGAATAAAATCTTTGCTTAATTTTTGTCTAATAGAATTTAATATTAATTCCTTAAGAGAATTTATTTGTTGGAAATTGTCCTCAAGTTTAAAAAAAGAATAAAGCTTAAAAACATTAATTTCTACAGGTTTACATAAACTTATCTCTAAAACTTTTTTTAATTGAAGAGTTGTTAATTCAACATAAGAGCCAACCACTATTAAGCCTTTCATTCTTTCATCATTAATATTTTTCCTACTTAACTGAGAAAAGTAAATATGATCTTTTTTAGTTTGTTTAATATTAGATAAAGAACTTATAAAACTTGCAGAACTTCTAAAAAGAAATTTCTTTTTTTTTAAAAGACTTTTTACGATTCTAGAAAATTTATCTAATTGAGAATAATTCACTATATCTACAATTACTTTTTTATTATTGTTCAACCTTTCTATATACATATAAAGTTTATTTGGTTGATTAGTTTCAAATAATTCAAAGTCCTTAAGAAATATATTCTCAATATAGTTAATATCTAATTGGTAATTACTTTGCTCATATATCAACTCTTTTACATTACTAGTATTAAAACCGAAAATTTTATCTTTTGAAAAAATTGTCTTATGAATCGGAATGTTATCTACGAAATGATTTCCATTTACTGTAGTTCGATTCCCTTCTATAAAAGCTGGTATGTAAAAAGTTGCATCAAAAGGACCTAATAATTCATTAATAACGAATGGCTCTATAAAATTATGTCCTCTTAAAGTCGAATCTCCTCTACTGATTACAACAAATTCTTCTTCCGCAAATAAGGAATTATTCATAATTACTTTCAAAGAAGAACATATTTCTTTTAATCTAATTTTTACGTCCTTTTCAGTTAAAGACCTAGTATTAGCTAATATAAATAAAAGATTTGAAGAACCTTTTAAACCCTTAAGTAAAGTTTCATAATCCCATCTCAGAATTAAGTTACAATCATTGACTGTTTGTGATCCAGTAGGGTCATCATCAATAATTATTATTTTCATAAACGTCTATAAATTTTCAACTAATATAGTGGTAAGTAACTTTTGAGAAGAATTTGGCATAATTTCAATCTTCCTAAATCCATTGGCTAAAGAATTTCGTGGACTAGTCCATGGTTCCATACATAACATCTGTCTTGGAGGATCAGACCAAATAACAGATATATCAAATGGAGATGGATTAGTTAAGGTAATCTTTCTTTTTAATCCATAATCTATAAAAGATGTCTTACCGGAAGAATACATTAATAAATCTATCCCTTTAAATGAATTCCTTAATAAATTTTCAGTATTAACCAAATTGTTATTTTTTTGATTTAAGCAGCATTTTGAGTAGTCCACAAATTTTACATTATTAAAATTTGAAATATTAAAGTATGGATGCAAACCAAAATTTACTGGCATTTTTGTATTTGATTTATTAAAAATCTCAATATTAAATATTAAAGTTTCAATGCTCAAAGTTATCTCAATTTTTAATACAAAAAAATAAGGATAATATTTTCTCGTTATTTCATTATCACTTAAGGTTAAACATAAAGTATTTTTAGATTGATTAAATCTATAATTCCACTCTTGATCACGAGCAAATCCATGCTGCGGTAAATCTAAAAAATTATCACCAAACAAATATTTTTTTTCAAGATTACCGCAGATAGGGAATAAGATTGGAATTCCACCCCTTATACTCCTACTTTTATCTAAAAATCTTTTTTGGTCTATATATAAGATTTGATGATTATTAAATACCCAATGTGTAATTATCCCCCCTCTACTAGGACAAAAATTAATGAAATTACTCTTATTTCTATATAAAGTATAAGTATCAGTATCTTTTTTTAGAATTTTCACTGAAAATATTTTTAAAGTAATTTAAGCCAATCTAATATGTGATGATTGACCTTATCAGGAATTTCATCATGAGGGCAATGGCCAGCATCTAATATAACTTCAGTAGTATTTTCTGGAGTGTATTTTTTATATAGATCTCTTTTCTTTGGAGTATTCATCCACGGGTCTTTACTCCCCCATAATAAAAGTAGTGGAGCATTGAGCTTGTTAAAAAGAGAATCTAAAGGTTCACCTTGAGGACCAGATGGGTTGAAGACACTTCTGAATACATTGAAAGCTCCAATATCTAAAGATGGATTTCTTATAGATTCAACAAGGTAATCATCAACATTTTTTTTATCAACATAAACTTGATTTAAAGTTTTTTTGATGTTTTTTGGATTTCTCATGTTTTCAAAGATTAAACGCTGCAAAACTACATTTTTTAGAAATATTCCAGCAACAGTTTCGATTGAAGTTTGAAGCATATTCTTTTTAATGAGCTTCTCTTCACTAAAATATCCAGCCGCATTAAGTAAAATAACGCCTGCAGAAAGTTCTTTAAGTTCGGCTCCTGCTGCTAGTGCTGCATAACCACCAAGTGAATTACCAACTATGACAGTAGGTTTTTGGATTACTTCTTTCACATAAGCTACAGCTTGTTCTTTCCATAGCGATCCTGAATACTCTACATCTCTAGGTTTAGGGCTTTTGCCAAAACCTAGTAAATCAAAAGCATGCACTTCATATTTTGAGGATAATGCGGGTATATTAAAACGCCAATGATCGGTAGATGCGCCAAAACCATGAATTAATAAAATTGCTATTTTACTAGAGCTATTATCCACATTATCTGAAATTACATGAATTGGATAATTTAAAAAATTCCAAGAATAATTAGCATTATTCTTTAATAAATTAGTTTGATTCATTAAATTTACATCTATTATTTAGATGATAATACATAAATTTGCTAACGAAGTCCTACTGGGTTAGCAGCTACATCATCATCTACATTATTACCATCTCCAGGTGTTTTATCTTTAAGAACTATTCTCAAAAGGACTGGTGCTAGAAATGTTGTCCCTATCACCATAAGGAGTATCGCAGCTTCAAGGGAAGGCGTTAATAATCCTGCACTCGTGCCAAGTCCTAAAAAGATTAAACCAACTTCACCTCGTGGCATCATGCCCAATCCAACAACTAATCTATCTGTAGGTTTATCAATAACAAATGACCATCCTGCCGCAATTTTTCCAATAATTGCTACTACTAATAAAAAGCCTGCCACTATTAGTGCTGATCTACTTGAGGGGTCAAGGGGATTGATTACTGACAAATCCATACCTGCTCCAACTAAAACAAAAAATATAGTTGCAAATAAGGAAACCAATGGAAGAACCGATTGTTGTATCGCATGATTATTTTTAGAGCTACTTAAAATTAAACCAGCAGCAAATGCACCTAAAGCTGCTTCTAAACCAATAGCAGTAGCAACAAAACAACACAAAACAAGAATTACAAAAGAGGCTACGACAACTGCTCCTGGTGCTTTTAATCTATCAAGCAACCAATCAAAGCCAGGTGCAGCAGTCCGACTCAATGCAATCGCGGCGATTACAAACACAACTGCAGCTGCAACAAGTTTTACAATGGGCGCAATTTCTAATGATCCCCCTGCTGCCAGGGCTACAACAACTGCAAGAATGACAATTCCTAAAATATCATCCAATACTGCAGCTCCTATTACTATTTGACCTTCTCTTGTCTTGAGATATCCCAACTCTCCAAACACACTTGCTGTAATACCTATACTAGTAGCTGTCATAGAGGCACCCGCAAAGACTGCAGGTATTAATTCAACTTGAAATATAAACATCAAACCAAAGGTGCCAAATGCAAAAGGTAAAATTACCCCAGCCATTGCGACAGTAAAAGCTTGAGCGCCTACAGCAACTAACTCCTCTAATTCGCTTTCGAGCCCAGTTAAGAATAAAAGTGCATACAGTCCTAAAGTGGCTACCGCCTGTAAAGAGGGAAATGTCTCAAAATAAACATCTGGTACTGCCTCAGGTGGTATAGAGGCTAATGAACTTATTAAATTAACTAACCCTTCATTTAAGTCTGTTTGAGCAGATGGAGGTATGAGAAGATGAAATCCTGATGCGCCAATAACAACTCCAGCAAGAAGTTCACCTACAATTGTAGGAAGGCTAAGTCTCACTAATAACTCAGCAAGAGCTCTAGCAGCCAAAAATATCAGAAGAAATCTTATTACCCCAATTAGAGTTTCAGCAACTTCCAGGTCATGTACACTTAATTCAGCTAATAAATAATTCATTCAAAAATTTTAGTAAAAAAAATATCACTTATTGAAACATAGTTTACGAAGTGCCATGTTTAGCAAATATGTCAAAAAAATAAAAAAATAATAAACAAGTGTGGATCTGCACTCACAACTCAGAATTTTTTCTAAAAGCGGCTATGTTCAATAATATGAGAAAGCCTATGAATACTAACGAACCCTTTGACTTAAGACTTCCTACTCCAGGCTGTTACTTAGATTCAGAAAAAGCAGGAATGGACTCTGAAGCATTATTCAAAGGAATGACGTCTCATTTATTTTTTACCCTTGGAAAGCTAGCAACATCAGCTAGTCATCACGATTTATATATGGCTTTGAGTTACGCAGTCAAGGATAGATTAATGACAAGATATCTTGCTAGTCAAGAAGTAATAAGAAAAAAACCTCAAAAAACTGTTGCCTATTTATCTGCTGAATTCTTGATCGGACCTCAATTAAGTAATAATCTTTTAAATTTAGGAATTACTAAAGAAGCTGAAGTTGCATTAAAAAGATTTGGAATAGATTCTTTATCACAGATATTAGAAGTAGAAGAGGAACCTGGTCTTGGTAACGGAGGTCTTGGTCGTCTTGCAGCTTGTTATATGGAATCCCTAGCATCACTACAAGTCCCTGCAGTTGGCTATGGCATCAGATACGAATTTGGTATTTTCAACCAACTCATTAGAGACGGTTGGCAAGTTGAAGTTACGGATAAATGGTTAAAAGGAGGCTGGCCATGGGAATTACCTCAACCTGATGAATCTTGTTTTGTTGGTTTTGGAGGAAGAACAGAAAGTTACAGAGATGATAAAGGGAATTACCGATCTCGATGGATACCTTATGAACATGCTATTGGAGTTCCACATGATGTGCCAGTTTTAGGATATCGAGTAAATACTTGCGATAGATTGAGGCTGTGGAGAGCAGATGCGACTGAAAGTTTCGACTTTTATGCCTTCAATATTGGTGATTATTATGGGGCTGTCGAAGAAAAAGTTGCTTCCGAAACCCTATCAAAGGTTTTATATCCTAATGATGGTACTGATGAAGGTAGAAGGTTGAGATTAAAACAACAACATTTCTTCGTAAGCTGTTCACTTCAAGATATGCTTAGAAGTCTTGAAAAAAGGTCAATCACCATTACCGACTTTCCAAAACACTGGACAGTCCAATTAAATGATACTCATCCAGCAATTGCGGTAGCTGAACTAATGAGACTTTTAATAGATCAATATCATATAGGTTGGGATAAAGCATGGAATATAACTACTCAATCAGTTGCATATACAAATCATACATTGCTACCTGAAGCTCTAGAAAAATGGGATTTACATTTATTCAACGATCTCTTACCCCGCCACCTGGAAATTATTTATGAAATAAACTGGAGATTTTTACAGCAGCTAAGACTACGCTATCCAGGCGATGACAAAATTCTTAGGAAATTATCTATTATCGATGAAGATGGCTCCAAATCTGTTAGGATGGCACACCTTGCTACTATAGGTGCCCATCATGTAAATGGAGTAGCTGCTCTACACTCAGATTTAATAAAAAGACAATTATTACCTGAATTTGCAGAGTTATGGCCTGAAAAGTTCACAAATGTAACTAATGGAGTTACACCACGAAGATGGGTAGCATTAGCTAATCCAGGTTTAGCTGACCTTTTAGATAAAGAAATTAGTTCGGATTGGATAACTAATATGAAACTAATGGAAAATTTAGAAAAGAAACAAAGTGATTTAAATTTCCTGGAAAAATTCCAAGAAACAAAATTACTTGGGAAACGTAAATTATCTAATTATATACATTCAAAAACAGGAATACTTGTAGATCCATCAAGCCTTTTTGATGTTCAAGTGAAAAGAATACACCAATATAAAAGGCAACATCTCAATGCCCTTCAAATAATAGCTCAATATTTAAGAATCAAGAATGGAACAAGCAGCACTAAAGCGCCTAGAACAATAATTTTTGGAGGGAAAGCCGCTCCAGGTTATTTTATGGCTAAATTAATGATCAGATTTATTAACGGCATTGCAGATGTAGTTAATTCTGATCCTGATATGGATGGTTTATTAAGAGTAGTTTTTTTACCAGACTATAATGTAAAACTAGGTGAAATAGTTTACCCAGCAACTGACTTATCAGAACAAATTTCAACAGCTGGTAAGGAAGCATCCGGCACAGGTAATATGAAATTCGCTATGAATGGTGCACTAACAATAGGTACACTTGATGGAGCAAATGTTGAATTAAGAGAATTAGTAAAACCTGAAAACTTTTTCTTATTCGGCAAAACTGAAAGCGAAATAATGAAATTAAAAAATAAAGGATATAATCCACAAAGCTTCATAAAAAATTCTATTGAATTAAAAGAAGTTCTTAGACTCATAGAAATTGGTCATTTTAGTAATGGAGATAAAGAATTATTTAAACCTTTACTTAATAGCCTTACAGGCTTAGATCCCTTCTTTGTGATGGCAGATTTTGATGATTATTTAAATACCCAAGATATAGTTAGTGAGGCTTGGAATGATAAAAAAAAGTGGAATAAAATGGCCTTATTAAATACAGCTAGGTCAGGATATTTTTCTTCTGACAGAGCTATAAGAGAATATTGTGATTCAATTTGGAAAGTGGTACCAATGCCAGTTGATATTACATGCGATTTAGAAGAACTAACTAATTAATTGTTTTATCTGGGAAATCTGGAGTCTGATGAAATAATCTATTTAAAATTAACCTATCGATATTAAGTGGGTCAGGAGCGATTTCATCAGCTATTTCTTTAAATTTATTCTCAACTTTATCGGAAACTTTTATATCAAAGATACGTTCCATTAAGGCTTCAATTGAGTACAAATATGCATTGATATTTTCAAGTTCGTTTATTGCATCTGCAAGTTCTTCATTAGTGCACACATTATCATCTTCATAGGATTTATTTGCTTGATCATCACTATCAATTAATCTTTTTTGTAATTCTTCAGTTACCTTACCGCAAAGAGTTCTAAAGGATTGAATCGATGCCCAATTAAGTTCCTGTTGCTTTTTAAGAGTTGGAAATTCTCTTATTAATCGATCATGCTCCCTATAAAATCTTTGACAATCAGAGCATTGGCAGGGTTGTTCAGACAATAGATCAATTTGAATCTATATATATAATCGCATGCTATTTGAAATAATGAAAATAAAATTTATTTACGATATAAGACGTTTCGAGTATTTCTTAGATAAGCATTATATTGATTAGCTTTTTCACTATCTATATTATTACTTTTAACGATTGATTGATTTATATGACTATTTAAATTGTTTTTTTTAAAATTATTTTTTTCTATATTTTGTGACTCTAGAGCTTTTATCTTTTCGAATATCTTTGTATCTATTTTTTCCTGTTCAAGTAATTTCTCATCATGAGTTTTAATAAGTCTTGTAATATTTTCACAATGATTTTCAAATACTTTTGAAATTTCCTCAAATTTTTCAAATATTTTATTTTCTCTTAATTGAATGTCATTCTCATCACTTAAAGTTGGGTGAATATTAGTATTTAGGAAGTTATCAGAATGATCGATATTAAAATTCTTATTCAGTTCTGATATAGGAATTGTTGATTTCAAATTATTTGAATTAACATATGAAGAATGCTCTTCTTCTAAATATGGAATATCTATTTTTGTAACTAAATTTATCACATCTCTTAATCTTTGAGCATCAGCAAACCATCCCATAGCTTGTTCAGTATCTCCTCTTTTCTCAGCATCATTTGCTTGGTCTTCATGAGCCTCTGCTAGTAAAACCAACCAACATAGACCCCTGGCTTGCACCACTGGCAGTTCAATATCATCTTTGTTTGAATCAACAATTTTTTGTTGTTCCTGTTGTAACAAGAGCTGAAGACGCATTTCATTGATTTCCGTCATAAAGCATATTTATACATACTTCAACACTAGCTAGAGAGTAGCAAGTTTGCACATATACTAAATATAGTTTTGTAACTTTTACGGGACTGGAGGGATTTGAACCCACGACCTACGGTTTAGGAAACCGTTGCTCTATCCTGCTGAGCTACAGCCCCACTCGATGTTTTTTTTCATAATAGGCATTATGCTTAATAAAAGCAGGAGAGGTAATCGCAAAAGAGATTTATTTTGGAAACAAAATAAATCTCTTTTGAGGAAAGTCCGGGCTCCCATATGGTCAGGCTCGCTGGGTAACGCCCAGTGCGGGAAACCGCGAGGATAGTGCCACAGAAACATACCGCCTAATGCTCTAAGAGCATGGTAAGGGTGCAAAGGTGCGGTAAGAGCGCACCAGTAATATCGAGAGGTATTAGCTAGGTAAACCCCGGCTGGGTGCAAGGCTAAGAGGATATTATGACCATTATCAATTCTTCTTTGAAGCGCCGCTTGAGGCTGAGAAGTAATTCCAGTCCTAGATAGATGATTACCCGCCTTAATCTAAAGGTGAACAGAACCCGGCTTATGACCTGCTTTTACTTTAAAATTTATTTATTAATAGAATTTAAACTCAATGAATAAAAAAAGAGTTGAAGATATAGTTACTTTTTTGAAATCTCTAAAAATAAATTCTGTTAGATTCAACCAATTATTAAAAGATAACAATCTAGAAAAACTTAAGATAATAAATGAAGCTTTAACACACTCATCAATGAGCAAAGAAATTAACCATGAAAAATTAGAATTTTTTGGAGATGCTGTTTTGCGATTATCTGCCTCTGAATTTATTGAAAATAATTTTCAAAATATGAATGTAGGAGAAAGATCTGAACTTAGATCACAAATTGTAAGTGATGAATGGCTAGCAAAATTTGGAAAAAAAATTCATTTGGGAAAAATAATAATTGTTGGACCAAAAGCTATGGGAGATAGTTTTTCACAAAATACGATTATTGCAGAAATTACTGAAGCTCTTATTGGCGCCTTCTATAAATGCTTCAATTCAATAAGAGAAATCAATTTGTGGTTAGATCAGTACTGGTTAAAAGATTCGAAACATATACTTGATTCACCATACAAATTTAACGCGAAATCTAAGTTACAAGAATGGTGCCAAAGAAGGTCTATAAATTTACCTACATATAAGATTATTGAAACTTCAAAAATCCATGGAGATCAAAAAAGATTTTATTGTGAGTTATTTATCGAAGGTAAATTATATGCGACTTCTCATGGGCAGTCTCATAAAAAAGCAGAGAAGATTGCAGCCTCAAAAGCAATTCAATCTATAATGGAAAGTAATATTAATTAATTTACACTAGTTCCAAATGTTTTAAGGAAAAAGTTATTAGCTTATCCCAATTACCACCCTCAAAAAGGACAGCAGCATTCTTTCTTGTTACTCTTTGAACAAAACCTTTATATCCTTTATAAATAGAAGTTTCATCTTTAACTTTTACTATTGAACCAGGTAATATTGGTTTAGAAGTATTAACCATAGTATTTTCAATTGAATCTATAGACATAATATGATAGAAAATAATGATTGGTTAGTGATTGGTATAATTACTTCTTCTCATGGAGTTAAAGGGAAATTAAATATTAAATCTTTAAGTGATTTTAAAGAAAGATTTACCCAACCGGGTAAAAGATGGATACAAAAACATGATGAAGATCCTATCCCTTGCAGTCTTATATCTGGATTTCAAAAACCAGGTAAAGAGTCATTTATTATCTCTTTAGAAGGTATTAAAGACAGAAATCAGGCAGATAATCTAAAAAAATGTAAATTACTTGTCAAAAGTAATGACATACCTAAATTAAAAGATAATGAGTTTCATCTAAATCAACTACTTAATTTAGATGTAAAACTACATGTTGAGAGTGAGATAAAAGTTGTTGGTAAAGTCGTTGATTTAATAACAGAAAACAATAATCTAATCGTTATTAGATTAAATAAAAACAATAGAGATTTTCTAATCCCTTTTGTAAAAGAGATTGTGACAACTATAGACACAAAAAATAAGTACTTAATTATTGATCCTCCCAAAGGATTATTAGATCTTTAAAACTCTCATTTATTCACCAAAAACTTTTGTTTACTCTACGGTAACGCTCTTAGCAAGGTTTCTTGGTTGATCAACATCAAGCCCTCTATGAGCTGCGATATGATAACTTAAAAGTTGCATAGGAATAACTGTTAATAACGGAGATATCCATTCATCTATTAAAGGAAGAGGTATTAAATAATCAAAAATTTCAGTGCCTTCACATTCTGGAGAAATACCGACAAGATAAGAGTCTCTTGCTTTAGCTTCTTGTGCATTACATATAACTTTTTCAAATACATTCCCTGGAGTAGCAATTGAAATTACTGGGACTTTTTTTTCTAATAAAGCGATTGGTCCATGTTTCATTTCTCCAGCGGGATAACCTGCAGCATGGATATAACTTATCTCTTTTAATTTGAGGGCCCCTTCTAAAGCGATTGGATAGTTAATACCTCTTCCAAGAAAAATTACATCTTTTATGTTAGAAAAATTATGAGCCAATTCCTCAGAAATTTGATTATGGCTAATAATTAAATCCTCTAAAAGTGTAGGTAATTGAAATAAATTTGAGATCATGTTATTAATTTCTTCACGTGTTTTACTTTTTCTTATCTGTGCAAAGGTTATTGCTAAGCCATAAAAAGACAATAATTGACCAAAAAAAGTTTTTGTAGCTGCAACTCCAATTTCTATACCAGCTGATATATCAATTACATTTGGAATAAGTCTTGTAATGGAACTATCTAGTCTATTTGTTATTGCAATAAGATTTGGTTTGTATGATTCTTGTCCTGAAATTTGCCTCCTTTTGATTTCCATATCTAAAGCTGCAAGAGTATCAGCTGTCTCTCCTGATTGAGTTACTCCAATAGTAAGAATATTAGGAGATAAAGGTGGGGGAGAATATCTAAATTCACTTGCATAAAAAACATTTGTGGGTATACCTGCGTATTGTTCGAGTAAGTAACTTCCTATTAGAGCAGCATGTCTACTTGTTCCACATGCAAGTATCTGTATTTGATCAATATTTTCTAGAAATTCAGTATCAAATGAATAATTTATAGATTTAAATGAAGATACATCATTTCCTAAGAATTGTGTTATCCAATTTTTTGCAATCTGAGGTTGATCATAAATCTCTTTAAGCATATAGTGTTTAAAATGCTTTTTATCAACTATTTGTTCTGATAATTTTAAAGAGATTGGGTTCCTAAATTGTCTCTCATTTTCTGAATTATAAATTTCAATACCTAATGGTGTTAACAATGCCATCTCTTCATCTTCCAAAGGCAGAATAGTATTTGTAATATTTGTAATTGCAGGCGTGTCACTAGCACATACAAATTCACCTTCGCCTAAACCAATAATTAAAGGTGCCTGTTTTCTCGCGACAACAAGAGAATCTGGAGAGCCAGACCATATCACTGCTAGAGCATAAGCTCCTTCAAGATCAGAAATAACATTCCTCACAGCTATGAGTAAAGTGGATCCGCTATTTTCTAAATTTAGCTTACTGAGATTTTGTAATTCTTTTTGTACTAAATGGGGTATAACCTCGGTATCAGTTTCTGAGGTAAAGACTATACCTTCTGATTCTAATTTTGTTTTTAATTCTAAATAATTCTCTATAATCCCATTTTGTACAACTGCCACTTGTTCAGTCGAATCACAATGAGGGTGGGCGTTTTTCAGGACTGGTTTTCCATGCGTAGCCCAACGAGTATGACCTATACCTAATGAACCTGAAATAATCTTTTTATCTAATTTGTGCTTAAGGTTTTTTAGTTTTCCCTCTGCTTTATGACAAATTAATTTTTTCTTAGCTGAATCTATTACAGCTATTCCTGCGGAGTCATAGCCTCTATATTCAAGCTTTTCCAAACCTTCAATCAGTAATGGTAAAGCTTTTCTATAGCCTGTAACTGCTACTATTCCACACATAAATTTTTTTATTTTAACTTAATAGAAATATATTGCTAAAAATTAAAATGTGGACTGTATAAAAACTGCACTAATAGTTTTAATAAGCCAGCCCCATACTTCTAGACGTCTCATCTCCTAAATAAACCCTAATACTTAAGAAATCGGTAGGGCAAGCTGTTTCACACCTTTTGCAACCGACACAATCTTCAGTTCTAGGAGATGAAGCTATTTGGCCTGCTTTACAACCGTCCCAAGGAACCATCTCTAAAACATCTAGAGGACACGCTCTTACGCATTGGGTACACCCAATACAAGTATCATAAATTTTTACTGCGTGTGACATTATGCTGTTTAATCTTTGAAAACCTTCAATAATACTATTGTCTAACAAAGTAAAGTATGCTCTTAAACAAGAATAGTGTCGTAAATCTTAACCGCATGTTACATAAATATTTGCCCTAGTAGCCTTTTTTTTATAAAATTACTAACAATCAAACAAAATATTTAAGAAATGCTTCACTCTTGTTAACTCAAGGTCATACAATCTTAAAGAATAATTCTGTTTATTTAATAACTATGTCTCAAGAAGAAATTTTCCAAAGAGTTCAAGCAATTGTTGCAGAACAACTAAGTGTAAGCTCAGATGAAGTAAAGACTGGATCTAACTTTCAAAATGATCTTGGAGCAGATTCCTTAGATACTGTTGAATTAGTAATGGCTTTAGAGGAGGCTTTTGATATAGAAATTCCTGATGAAGCAGCAGAAGGTATCGCTACGGTTGGAGATGCTGTTAAATTTATTGAAGAAAAAAAAGGTTAGTCTAAGATGGGAAATTTCCATCGAGTAGTTATTACTGGAATTGGAGCAGTCACTCCAATTGGTAATAGCATAGAGGAATATTTGCTAGGCCTTCAAAAAGGAGCAAATGGAGTTTCTAACATAACTTTATTTGACGCCAACCTGCATCCATGTAAATTTGCTGCAGAGGTTAAGAATCTTCAACTTGAAAATTTTATTGAACCAAAAGAATCAAAAAGATGGGATAGATTTTCTCAATTTGGAGTGATTGCAGCGAAGCAAGCCTTTAATGATTCTGGGTTAGAGATAAATGAAAATAATGCCTCTAGAGTTGGAGTAATTATTGGTTCTGGTGTCGGGGGATTGTTAACAATGGAAACTCAAGCACAAATTCTTAGTCATAAAGGACCAAAAAGAGTTAGTCCTTTTACAGTACCCATGATGATCCCAAATATGGCATCTGGCTTAGCCGCAATAGCATTAGGAGCTAGAGGTCCTAGTTCATCCATTTCAACTGCTTGTGCAGCAGGTTCTAATGCTATTGGAGATTCATTTAGGTTATTACAACTTGGAAAAGCAGATGCGATGATTTGCGGAGGAGCTGAAGCAAGCATCACACCACTTGGTGTCGCGGGCTTCGCAAGTGCCAAAGCACTCTCTTTTAGAAACGATAGCCCTCAAACTGCGAGCAGACCTTTTGACGCCGAAAGAGATGGTTTTGTAATTGGAGAAGGATCAGGCATCCTAATCTTGGAGACTCTGGAACATGCAAAAAATAGAGGTGCAAAAATATATGCTGAAATCGCTGGTTATGGAACGACTTGCGATGCACATCATATAACTTCGCCTTCCCCTGGAGGCAGTGGAGGAGCCGCAGCAATTAAACTTGCATTAGAAGATGCTTCTTTAGAAATTGATAAAGTTGATTATATAAATGCTCATGGTACTAGTACTTCAGCAAACGATAGTAATGAAACATCAGCAATTAAATCAATTTTTAAAGACAGATCTTACCTTATTCCTGTAAGCTCAACTAAGTCGATGACTGGTCATCTGTTAGGAGGATCTGGAGGAATAGAAGCTGTCGCTTGTGTACTTTCTTTGACACATAATTTTATCCCTCCTACAATTAACTACGTTAATCAAGATCCAGAATGTGATCTTGATTATGTACCAAATAATGCTAGAGATGCTCAACTTAGAGTAGCTCTTTCAAACTCCTTTGGCTTTGGTGGTCACAATGTTTGTCTAGCTTTTAGCAAACTTACATAACAACAAAGCCTTTCTATTCAACTTACCTCAATTAAAACAATGGTCTCTGCAACCGTTTCATTAGAATCTCTCTGTGTTAATAGTATAAGAATGCTGGCTGTAGATGCAGTAAATAAATCTAATAGTGGTCATCCCGGTCTTCCAATGGGTTGTGCTCCTATGGGTTATGCTTTGTGGCATAACATAATGAACCATAATCCGCATAATCCAAAATGGTTTAATAGGGATCGCTTTGTATTATCTGCGGGGCATGGATGTATGTTGCAATATTCTTTATTACATCTAACAGGATATAAATCAGTAACTATTGATGATATTAAGGAATTTAGGCAATGGGGTTCTAAGACTCCAGGTCATCCTGAGACTTTCGAAACTGATGGGGTAGAAGTAACCACTGGCCCACTTGGGGCTGGCATATCAAATGCAGTAGGGTTAGCAATCGCAGAATCACATCTCGCTGCAAAATTTAATAAACCTAATTTTGATATTGTTGACCATTACACATATGTGATAATGGGCGATGGATGTAATCAAGAGGGAATCGCTTCTGAAGCTTGTTCTCTAGCGGGGCACCTTAAACTAGGCAAATTAATAGCTTTATATGATGACAATCAGATCACTATAGACGGAAGAACAGATGTTTCTTTTACTGAAGATGTTTTAAAAAGATATGAGGCGTATGGATGGCATGTACAACATGTAGAAGATGGTAATCATGATATTGCAGGAATAACAAAAGCTATTCAGGCTGCAAAATTAGTTAAAGATAAGCCGTCAATAATTAAAATTTCTACAACAATTGGATATGGATCTCCCAATAAATCAGACACTGCAGGTATTCATGGAGCTGCAATTGGGCAAGAAGAAGCAGAGTTAACAAGAAATTTTCTTAATTGGGAATATCCTCCATTTGAGATACCAAATGAAGTTTATGAACATTTCAGGCAAGCAATAACAAAAGGTAAGGAAGCTGAAAACAACTGGAATCAAAAATTTGATGAATATAAAAAATCATTTCCTGAAGAAGGAACAGAATTATCCAGAATGTTAAATGGAGAATTACCAGATAATTGGGATAAGGATTTACCTTCTTATACACCCACAGATAAGGGTTTGGCTACAAGAAAGCACTCCCAGATCTGTTTAGGTTCCCTTGGGCCAAATCTTCCAGAGTTAATAGGTGGATCTGCTGACCTTACTCACTCTAACTACACCGATATTAAAGGCGAAAGTGGATCTTTTCAAGCTCACTCTCCAGAAAAAAGATATTTACATTTTGGAGTTAGAGAGCATGCCATGGCAGCCATATTAAATGGAATTGCGTACCATAATAGTGGTCTAATTCCTTACGGAGGAACATTTTTAGTTTTTGCGGATTACATGAGAGGTTCAATGAGATTATCAGCTCTAAGTGGATTGGGAGTAATATATGTATTAACTCATGACTCAATTGGGGTAGGAGAGGACGGACCAACTCATCAGCCTGTTGAGACAATCCCTTCTCTAAGAGCTATGCCGAATATGCTTGTTCTTAGACCCGGTGATGGTAATGAAACAAGTGGAGCATACAAAATTGCTATTGAGAATAGAAATAGACCATCTGCTTTATGTTTAAGTCGCCAAGGAATGCCCAATCAAGAAAATACATCTATAGATAAAGTTGCATTAGGTGGATATATCGTTTCTGATTGCGAAGGGACTCCAGATATCATTTTTATAGGTACAGGAAGTGAGCTTCACCTTTGCATTGAAGCAAGCAAAGAATTATCTTCTTTAGGTAAAAAGACTAGAGTAGTTTCAATGCCTTGCGTTGAACTTTTTGAAGAGCAAGATAAATCATACAAAGAAAGTGTTCTACCTAGTAATGTCAAAAAAAGAGTTGTAGTAGAAGCTGCGCATTCATTTGGATGGCATAAATATGTTGGCCTTGATGGGGCTTGCATTACTATGGACAGATTTGGAGCCTCTGCACCTGGAGGAAAATGCCTTGAAAGTTTTGGTTTTACGGTTGAGAATGTAGTTAATAAAACAAAAGAAATTTTGTAACACAATTACTAAGAAGTGCTATTACTATGACACTTCGTAAGTTTATTATTTAATTCATCAAGTGTTTCATCTGAGATTTTTGAATTCATAGGACAATGCTTAGGACCACACATTGAGCAAAATTCTGCTTTTTTAAATATTTCTTCAGGTAATGTTTCATCATGAAATTGTTTTGCTCTCTCTGGATCAAGTGATAATTCAAATTGCTTATTCCAATCGAAATTATAACGAGCATGGCTTAACTCATCATCTCTATCTCTTACTCCAGGCCTATGCCGAGCAATATCTGCAGCATGTGCTGCAATCTTATACGCAATTAAGCCCTCTCTAACATCTTTAGCATTTGGGAGACCTAAATGCTCTTTAGGAGTAACGTAACACAACATTGCAGTTCCATACCATCCCGCCATGGCTGCTCCAATTGCACTAGAGATATGATCATAACCAGGAGAAATGTCAGTTACCAAAGGTCCTAAAACGTAAAATGGTGCTTCTGAGCACTCCTCCATTTGCTTCCTAACATTGAATTCTATTTGATCCATAGGTACATGTCCTGGCCCTTCAACCATAACTTGTACATTATGTTCCCATGCTCTTTTTGTAAGCTGGCCTAGTGTCTTTAATTCAGCTAATTGTGCTTCATCAGAGGCATCATGCAAGCAACCAGGCCTGAGGGAATCGCCGAGAGAAAAAGTACAATCATATTTTTTAAATATTTCGCAAATATCATCAAAACGAGTAAAGAGTGGATTTTGCTTGAAATGATGGAGCATCCATTGAGCTAAAATACCACCACCTCTACTCACTATTCCTGTAATCCTACCCTTGACTTTTGGTAAATGCTCAATTAACAAACCTGCATGAATAGTTTGATAATCTACACCTTGTTGGCATTGTTTTTCAATAATATGTAAAAAATCATCTTCAGTTAATCGAGAGATTGAACCTTGAACGCTTTCCAGGGCTTGATATACCGGCACTGTCCCAATAGGCACTGAAGAGGCTTCAATAATTGCTTCTCTAACCTCATCTAAATTCACTCCCCCAGTAGATAAATCCATAACTGTATCAGCACCATACTTAACAGCAAGATTAAGTTTTTCGACTTCTTCGCTAATATTACTTGCGTTTGGAGAAGCTCCAATATTGGCATTAACCTTACATTTTGAAGCAACCCCAATGCACATAGGCTTTAAATTCAAGTGATTTATATTCGCTGGTATAATCAACCTTCCTCTTGCAACTTCTTCCATGATTAAAGATGCAGGCAGATTTTCTTTCTTCGCGACATAAAACATCTCCTCAGTAATCTGACCATCACGTGCAAAATTCATTTGCGTAATATTTTTCCTACCTAGACGTGGTTTTATCCAAGAATTTCTCATAGCTAAAAATTTAAAAGTTTATTACTAAAGTTTGATCAAAATCCACTTTCCTTCGTCAGCTCTAACTGAATCAGGTTCAAAGGGTATGATCTCAGCTTGAAGAATTATATTCAAGCACCCCTAGTATTAATTCATTAATAGCTATTTTTAATAAATAAAACATCCAAAAATTACTTTGAAACTAAAAAAATAAGATTTTATTTATTTTCTTGAAAATTTTTTAATTTTATTTAAAATATCTTCTCTATTAGTTTTTCTAGTATATTCTCTTTCAGCAATTAAATAGACTCCAATAATGCCTATGGGTAAATAAAAATGCTTTTTACTATTCTCTCTAAAAGTTAATCCTAAAAAAGCAATTAATAGCATTAATGGTGTTATTAATGTGTAATAGTAATTATTTTTTGACCTCATTTTTATCTATTCCATCGTTTAGCCTAATTATAGTATCTGTAATCAACTTAATTGCTACACGGATTGCCATTTCATCAGGATTAAATTCAGAACTATGTAATGGAGAAAATTTATCATTTTTAGTTACACCTAATCTAAACATAGAGCCAGGTACATAATTTAAAAATTCAGCAAAATCTTCTGCTCCCATTGAAGGCTTATGAAGTTCAATTACATTCTCATATCCAAACAAATTTAAAGCAGATTCCCTTAAAACTCTATTAATTTCTAAATCATTATTCACTGGAGGTGTAATCTTTCTAAATTTAATTACACACTCAGCTCCGCAGCTTTTACCTAAAGCAGAGATTGTTGAATTCAACCAATGACCTATATTGTCAAATAGATCAACATTTGTACATCTAACTGTTCCAAGAATTTTAACTTGTTCGGCTAATATATTATATGCTTTGCCTCCATTGATTTTTCCAAAAGTAATTACTAGTGGATCTAATACATCTAATTCTCTAGTAACTGCTTCTTGTATTCCAGAAATAATTTTTGATGCTGCCCATATAGAATCAATACCTTCATAAGGTCTAGCTCCATGACCAGATTTACCATTAATCTCTATAGAAAGCTCTCCTGCTGCCGCAGTAAGGCTACCTTCCTTTATACCAACTTTCCCAACTGGTAATTCAGGGAAGGCATGTACTCCTATTATTTTCCTTAAGTTTTTTGTAGCTCCATCTTCAATCATCCATTTAGCACCGCTCGCTATCTCTTCAGCTGGTTGGAATATTATTCTTACTCCAAATTTGAGTTTAAAATCTTTAATTAACTGAGCGACTCCTAAACCAATACTAATATGCAAATCATGACCACAAGCATGCATTACACCATCAACGGTTGATGAGAAATCTAGATTAGTATTTTCATGAATTGGAAGAGCATCCATATCAACTCTCAATCCAACATATCCATTATCACTTGGACCAAATTCAGCAATTATCCCAGTTCTGCCAACTGATTCCTTAACTTGCCAACCAATGTTTCTTAAATAACCAGCTATTAAAATTGCAGTTTGATGTTCTAAGCCACTAAGTTCAGGATGTGCATGAATATGCCTTCTTATATCAATAATTTCATTAATAACTAAATCAAGTTTTACATCTAAATTATCCATATTAATAAAATTACTTTAAAGCAATAAATTTCATCAAATCCCTAACAGGAGATGGAGGCCATCTCCTTACTTCTAATAGCCAATCTTCTTCAGCATAGCGTGGATCTAATTCTTTTACTGCGACCCAATTGCTTTCAGCTTCCCCATAGTTACCTTTAGACCATGTCAATGCAGTTAAAGCCGCTCTAGCATCTACGAACGTGGGATATCTCCTTATTAATTTTCTTAATTCTTGCTCAGATTTATTAAAGTTGCCCAATTCATAATCAGCTAAAGCCAAGCTTGATCTAGCCATTGCAAAACCAGGATTTGTTTTAGCTGCATTATCGTATAATTTTCGAGCATTTTCCCAATTATTCAAGGAGCCTTCAACATTAGCGAGATTATACATTGCTGAAAAGTTATCCTTATCACGGGAAATAACAAGAGAATAGTCATCTTTAGCATCTAACCAAAGGCCTAGTGCTTCCTTCGCAATGCCTCTATTGATATAAGGATCTAGTTCATTAGCATCTAAATTAATAGCATTATTTTGATCTTTTATTGCGCCTTTAGGATCTCCAACAACTAGTCTCACATTACCTCGATTACTAAAAGCAGCTGCATCATTTGGAAATTTTTCTAAATATTGATTCCATTTATCTAATGAAATTTCAAATTGACCATTAGAACTTGCAGTTAATGCATCTTTAAATAATACTTCTCTATCATCAAGAGACAAAACAGGATTTATTCGGAGAAATAAAATTAAAAAAATTGATATAAATAATAAATTTTTCATGTAATACTCAATTTAGAAATCATGATATTTATTTATATAAATTTGGCCAGAGGGTGTAAGGACTCTTCCTCGAGATGTTCTAGAAATAAGACCTAATTGAATTAAATATGGTTCGACTATAAATTCTAACATTGTTGAATCTTCATTTAAAGCTGCAGAAATTGATTCTAATCCCACGGGCCCGCAATTATTTTTATATAAATAATTCAAAAAACTCCTATCGATTTCGTCTAAGCCTCTGTGATCAATTTTCTGATTAGTTAAAACTTTTTCAACAATTTCAATAGACACAATATTATTTTTTTTTATAACTTGAGAATAATCTCTTGATCTTTTAAGTAACCTTAATGCGATTCTAGGTGTTCCCCTAGAACATAAAGCTAATCTAAGACTTGCTTCTTCGTCGATTACGATATTTATGAGATTTGAAAAATTAAAAATTATCTTTTGTAAATCTTCAGGTGTATATAGATATAATTTTTGGCAAATTCCGAATCGATCCCTCAATGGACTACTAATAGAGGCAAGCTTAGTTGTCGCTCCAATTAAAGTAAATTTTGGTAAATTGATAGACCTACATCTAGTTCCTCTATTCGCTCCAATAGTAAGATCCAACTTAAAATCTTCTAATGCTGGATATAAAATTTCTTCTGTTAAATTACTTAATCTATGAATTTCATCTATAAATAAAATCTCATTTTCTTTAATGCCTAAAAGCAATCCTACGATATCACGAGGTCTTTCCAAAGAAGACGCATTAATAACCTTACATTTAGTATTCATTTCATTCGCCACTATAAGAGCTAAAGTTGTCTTACCTAATCCTGGCTGACCATACAAAAGTATATGATCTAAGCATTCCTTCCTGTATAAAGAAGCATCAATAGATATTTTTAATGAAGTTTTTAATTTTTCATGGCCAACAAAGTCATTAAAAAATTTAGGTCGATTTGAAATTACTTGGGAATCTGATTTATCTTCCGAAAGGATTTCAGCCTTAACAATCCTTAGCTCTTTTTTTGAGCGAGGAGAATCAGATTCATTTATATTTGAGGATATTATTGCCATAATGCAAGATTAATAGCTTTTACTCATAGGAGAAACTGTTTTTAAGATTAAAATGAAAAAAAATTCTAAGAAAGATTTAATAGCCAGACCACTTGCACAAAATAAGTATGCAAAATTTCAATATGAAATTATTAATACAATTGAAGCTGGCATTGCTCTTTTAGGGACTGAAGTTAAAGCGATAAGAAATGGAAAAGCAAATTTAAGAGACGGTTATTGTACTTTTAGGAATAATGAAATTTTACTAAAGAATGTTCACATTTCACCACATAAAAATACAGGAGAATTTTTTAATCATGATCCTTTAAGAGATAGAAAATTATTAGTACATAAAAACGAAATAATTAAATTAAAAAACAGTACTGAAAAAAAAGGATTAACAATTATTCCATTATCAATTTATTTAAAAGGATCATGGATAAAAATAAAACTAGCCGTTGGCAAAGGAAAAAAACTTCACGATAAAAGACAAGCTGATAAAGCAAAAACTGTTCGAAGAGAAATTAGATCAGCATTAATACGCTAGCCACAAAAGTTAATCAGGATCTAAACTAACAGTTTCAGGGGGAGGAGAAGGATCTGGATCAGCTATAAGCATGTGTTGCAAGACAATTTCTGGTCTTTCACTATCTCTCCATCTGATTTTATAAGCAGGCATTTTTGTACCTCTGCTCGTAGTTTGTTCGACAGGTTCCATTACCCAGCCTCTTCTAGATCGGCCTTGAGGATTTCTTTTCACAACCGCATCTGTGTGCTTGAAGCGGAAACCAACACGTTCACCACTCATTTAAAAATTTCGTATTGGATCAATTAATTTATTTTACTTCATCCAAGGTAAATTTTTAAGATTTATTTTAAGTATGTTCTGGTTTGAGTAATGGGAAAGGAATGACTTCTCTGATTGAAGCACTATTAGTTATAAGCATTATTAAGCGATCGATCCCAA
Source organism: uncultured Prochlorococcus sp. (assembly GCA_902625845.1). Lineage (GTDB taxonomy): Bacteria > Cyanobacteriota > Cyanobacteriia > PCC-6307 > Cyanobiaceae > Prochlorococcus_A. Next base: position 57,899 of record CACOCT010000001.1, read on the forward strand.
TCCCAAGGCCTCCGGTAGGAGGCATACCTATTTCTAATGCTTGTAAAAAATCTTCATCAATACAATGTGCCTCTAGATCTCCAGCATCTCTTAAAGATTGCTGCAGTTCTAACCTTCTTCTTTGATCTAAGGGATCAATAAGCTCACTAAAAGCATTTGCAATTTCTCTTCCTGCAATAAACAATTCAAATCTTTGTACAAAATCTTTATTATTATTATGTCTTCTTGCTAAGGGTGAAATTTCAATTGGATAATCAACAATAAAAGTAGGTTGAATTAAATTAGATTCAACCTTCTGCTCAAAAATCTCATTTAATAACCTACCAAGAGTATTGATTTTTGAGGAAATTTGAACATTTTGCTTTCTTAAAGTATCTCTCGCTTTACTAACGTCTCCATTGAATGAATCAAAATCAATTCCTGTAAACTTTTTCACAGAATCTTTCATGGATATTTTTTCCCATGGTTGCGCAAAATTAATTTGTTCACCTTGATAATTGATTTCCAAAGTTTTACAAATTGTTTGAACAGCATGTGAAATTAATTCTTCTGTTAATTGCATCATGTCAGTATAATTAGCGAACGCTTGATAGATCTCTACTGAAGTAAATTCAGGATTATGCTTTGTACTGATACCTTCATTACGAAAAATCCTCCCTAATTCATAAACCTTCTCAAACCCTCCTACAACCATTCTTTTAAGATGTAATTCCGTAGCAATTCTTAGATAGAGAGGTATATCCAATGTATTATGGTGCGTAATAAAAGGTCTTGCTTCAGCACCACCAGCTTCAGATTGAAGAATAGGAGTTTCAATTTCTAGAAAATTTCTTTCATCAAGCCATCTTCGAATTAAGCCAATACAAAAGGCTCTAGTTTTTAATACATCTTTGGAACGAGGATTAACAATCAGATCAAGATATCTTTGTCTATATCTTTTTTCAATATCTGTAAGACCGTGCCATTTATCAGGTAAAGGCTGTAAAGATTTAGAAAGCATTTGCCATCTAAAAACCTTGATTGATAATTCACCTTTGTTAGTTTTTTTAATACTTCCATGAACACCTATCCAATCACCAATATCAACTAATTCTTTGAGGTCCTCAAAACATAATTTTTTGTTATTAATATCCGAATCAATGATTAACTTCTCAAGATATAGTTGAATTGAACCTTCTTGATCACTAATACTAAAGAAAGCAATCTTTCCCATTACACGTCTGGCTAAAACTCTTCCAGCTATAGAAACATCAAGATCAAACTCCTCTCCACTTTTAAGGTAGCTAAATTTATCATTGAGATATTTTGTTGAATGAGTAACTTTAAAATTTTCACAATATGGATCAAATCCCTTACTAATTAGAATTTGGGCTTTACTTAAGCGGGCTTCTCTAAATTCTGACAAAATTTTTTTACCTAAGTTTTATTTAATTAAGTTATCAAAATAAAATTCAACTTGCCAAAGATGTAGCAGTTTCTCCTACACGTTGAGAAGCATATCCAATCCCTCTGACTGTAAGTATTAACTCTGGATTTCGAGGGTCAGGCTCTAACTTTCCTCTTAATCGAGCTACATATACATCAACGACTCTAAGATCAGCGGCTCTTCTTGGAGGATAACCCCATAGTTGCTCAAGAATTTCAGCTCTTGGAACAACCTTCCCTGGTTCATCAAACAATAATTCGAGAAGACTAAATTCAGTATAAGTTAAACTTATTCTTTCTCCAGCACGCGAAACTTGGCGCCTGTTTGTATCTACTACTAAATTGCCAAACTTCATTACCCCTTTTCCAGAAGGAACTTCTTTAGTTTCAGTAACGGAAACGCTTGGCCCCATTCTTCTTAGAATAGTTGCAATTCTTGCCTCTAATTCTTTAGGACTAAATGGTTTAGAAAGATAATCATCCGCTCCTAAATCTAAACCAGCAACTCTTTCAGAAATTGCTTCAAGGGCTGTTAAAAATATTATTGGAACTACAGACTCTGCTCTAATCCTTCTACAAACTGCAAAACCATCCATTTTAGGAAGCATAACATCAAGTACTATCAAATCTGGATCTTCCTTATGGAAAGCTTCTATAGCCTCTTCTCCATTAGTTGCAGAAAAAACTTCATAACCAGCTAGTTGTAGTCTTGTAACCAAAACTTTTAATACAGCTGGTTCATCATCAACAACTAGAATACTTGCTTTTGACATCGATAAAAAGAAATTTAAGGATTTAATTCAAAACAGAATGTGAGTTGAATAATTAATTAATATAATCTAACAAGTTAAAATATAACATTAAGTCCCATAAAAGATATATCTTTTATATCTACAAATTTTTTTTATTATTGAAATAACTTTAAAAACATTAATGAATTCTTAAAAATATTCACATTTTTAATTTATATTCTTTTATAAAAAATAAATAAAGCCATTTGCAAAAAACCGGGGCCAATAAACTTGTCAAGAAAACTTGAGAAAAGATATTTTGAATACCATATGAAAAAACCCATAAGGGACTGTTGCCCAAAAATAGTTTAAGCACAATTTGACAAAAATAAATTACACCACAGATTAAACTTCCAATCCCAGCAGTTAACCCAAAATGAATTGGATTATTATTAAATTTATTTGAACTCTCAATTTTGCCAAACCAAAATCCACAAATCATTAAACCTGGTATTTGAGTATACATATCAGCATTAAAAGAATCCAAAATAAAACCTAATAAAAATCCTAATAACATAGATTTAAATGGTCCATGTATGAGAGCCCAAGGTAATAACCAAAATATTGGCCAATAAGCTTGATGTCCCATCAATGAGAGCCAAGAAGGATTCCAAAAAATTACTAAAGGTATTATTAAAAAAGAAATTAGAGATAGATACTGATTTAAGTCAAACTTCATTCAAAATCTCATTCTAAAAATTTGCACCCAATCAATAGCTTCTGGTTGCGCAGTTAACTGGACAGTAGCTACTGTATTAGGCTTTGATTCATTATCTATAGATTGAATAATACCTATTGGTATATTTGGCGGCAATATTGTACTTGCAGGAGAAGATAATATGTAATCACCTACTTTTATATCGACGTCTTTAGAGTAAAAAAATAATTTTGGAGTTTTTGTTCCTACACCAATCAATAATCCATGAAGATTTGCTCTTTGATTCCAAACACCTACTTTACTACTTGGAGCCGTAAGTAGTTGAACTGAAGAAGTTAACATAGAAGTATTCTCTACGATCCCAATCAACCCACCAGGACCGATTACTGCATCTCCAGTACTAACACCATTCTGTGAACCTTTATTTAGAATAATTTTTTTCCACCAACTACCAGTATTTCTAGATATCACTGATGAATTTAGCTTATTAGCTTCGGAAAAGTTCTGAAGATCTAAAAGCTGTCTCAAACGCAAATTATCCCTCTCAAGTTGACTTAATTTAATATTTAATTCTTGATTTGCACTCTTTCTGAGAATTTCTTGTTGGTATTCTCCTGGCCAAAAAGGTTTCGTTATAAAGTAATAAACATCTCTAAAAATAAATGTTTTTGAGAATCTAACAATCAATAATATTGAAAAAATTAGTATTATAGTCCAATATTTTCTGTTATTCCACCAACGAGAATTTGAGAGACGTCGGAACTTAACCACTAAATTTAGTCTCTTACTGCATTTCTGGCAAAATCAGGGGTATCTACAACTCTCTTCAGCTTTTTGAAATCATCAAGAACTTCTCCACAACCATTGACAACACATAACAATGGGTTCTCTGCAATATGTGTAAAAATCCCAGTTTCATGACTCAGCAAATCACTCACCCCTCTTACTAATGCTCCTCCACCAGCAAGCATTATTCCTCTATCCACAATATCTGCAGCTAATTCTGGAGGTGTTCTTTCAAGAGTTCTTTTCACTGCTTCAACAATTTTATTTAACGGATCTGTCATCGCCTCTCTAATTTCTCCAGATGTTAAATTTATACATCTTGGTAACCCAGATAACAAATGTAAACCTCTAACTTCAATTGAAGTTTTATCAAAATCATCATTAGGAAATGCAGAGCCAATTTTAATCTTGATATCCTCCGCAGTCCTTTCTCCTACAACTAAATTATGAATTTTTTTAAGATACATAGCGATGGAATCATTAATTTCATCACCAGCCACTCTAACTGATTCGCTTAAAACCGTTCCTCCTAAACTAAGAACAGCAACTTCAGTAGTACCACCTCCGATATCTACAATCATAGTTCCAATAGGTTCAGTAACTGGCAAAGAAGCTCCTATCGCTGCTGCAACTGGTTCGTCTATAAGATGAACTTCTCTTGCTCCAGCTAAACCAGCTTCGCGGACAGCTCTTCTTTCAACACTCGTAACACCGCTAGGAATACCAATAACTAATCTAGGAGCTATAATACCTCTCCCTTCATTAGATTTTTGAATAAACATTTTCAGCATTTGTTCGGCTGCGTCGAAATCAGCTATTACTCCATCTTTAAGTGGTCTCACAGCACGAATATTTCCTGGTGTTCTACCAAGCATTAACTTAGCATCTTCTCCAACTGCTAAAGGAATACCCTCCTCAAGATCTAAAGCAACTACTGATGGTTCTTGTAAAACGACTCCCTTACCTGAAACATGAATTAAAGTATTAGCAGTGCCTAGATCAATTCCAATATCTCTAGAGAATTTAAATCGATTAAAAATCATATTAATAAATTATAAATTTATTCAGATAATATATTAATTTTCTATGAAACTCTATAAGTTATTCAGTTAAGTTATGAACAGCTTGCAATTATTCAAGCAAAATTAAAAATCATGTGTAATATAAAAAAAAATATCTTATGGAAATTAACACAGTAAGTTTAGTTGGTCGAGCTGGTCGAGAGCCTGATGTCAGATATTTTGAATCAGGAAGTACAGTCGCTAATTTTACTCTTGCAGTCAATAGGATGAGCAGAGATGAAGAACCAGATTGGTTTAATTTAGAGATTTGGGGTAAGCAGGCTCAAATTGCGGCTGATTATGTTCGAAAAGGTTCATTAATTGGAATCACAGGAAGTCTCAAAATTGATTCTTGGAAAGATAAAAATACAGGTGAAAATAGATACAAGCCAGTTATAAGAGTTGATAAATTAAACTTATTGGGTTCAAAAAAAGATAGTGAAACCAATAATAACTATTCCACAAATGGGAATAATAATATGAATAATATTCCATTTTAGGAATTAACCTTGATATTTTTTAAGTATTTGAAAATAAAAAATATTATAAATATGATAAATATCGGTTTTATAAAAATTTTAAATTTATCTACATATGATTCTATGATTCTATAATTTTCACCAAAAATATAACCTGAAAAAGACAATAAAATTACCCATATCAAACTACCTAAAGTTGTCCATATAAGAAATTTTTTTAGAGGCATCAATTTGATACCGGCAGGTACTGAGATTAAAGTCCTAATTCCTGGTATTAATCTTCCCCAAAAAACTAAAGAAACACCATATTTATCAAACCATAATTTGCTTTTATTAAAATCTTTAGAAGTAATGCCTAAGAACTTGCCTTTATTTTCAACAAAATTCGCAAGTTTCTTCTCGTTCAAAAATCTTCCTAAATAATACCAAGGTAATGCTCCAAATACTGTTCCAATCAAACCAAAAATGACTAAGATATAAAAATTTAAAATACCTTGATAAACAAAAAACCCCCCTAAAGGCATTATTATTTCAGAGGGTATTGGAGGTATTATATTTTCTAAAAACATTGCAAAACAAATAACCAAATATGCAAAATTAGGATTATTCTTCACTGAATCTGAGATTATTTCAGGGACAGAGCTGATAATGTTTAGAAATAAGATATCCAAATTTAATATCTATATAATTCAGATTTATAAGGGCCATTTACAGATACATTGATGTATTCTGCTTGTTCTTGAGTCAAAGTTGTTAATTTAGCACCAATTTTGTCTAAATGAAGTCTTGCTACCATTTCATCTAAATGCTTAGGTAATACATAAACTTCATTTAAATAGTCATCACCTTTACTGAAAAGCTCAATCTGGGCTAAAACTTGGTTTGTAAAAGAATTACTCATGACAAAGCTAGGATGACCAGTCGCACATCCTAAATTAACCAACCTACCTTCTGCTAGAAGAATGATTTTATTACCACTTGGAAGAGAGATATGGTCAACTTGAGGTTTAATATTTTCCCATTCATAATTTTTAAGCGAAGCTACATCTATTTCATTATCAAAATGACCAATATTACATACTATTGCTTCATCCTTCATCTTAATTAAATGATCATGGGTGATAACTTTATAGTTCCCAGTTGCAGTGACAAATATATCTATATCTTCAACAACATCATCTAAAGTAACCACACTATAACCTTCCATTGAAGCTTGGAGAGCACAAATTGGATCGACTTCAGCGACCTTAACGATAGCTCCAAGGCCTCTTAAGGATTGAGCCGAACCTTTACCAACATCACCAAAACCTATAACGAGTGCAACCTTACCAGCAATCATTACATCTGTTGCTCTTTTGATACTATCGACTAAAGATTCTCTACATCCATATAAATTATCAAATTTACTCTTAGTAACTGAGTCATTTACATTAATTGCAGGGAACGGTAAATTACCCTCTTTTTGAAGTTGATATAACCTAGCAACCCCAGTTGTAGTTTCTTCAGTAACACCAATAATATTTGCTTTTATTCGTGAATAAAAAGTTGAATCTTCTTTTAATTTAGTTTTTATGGAATTGAATAACGCTATTTCTTCCTCATTTTGTGGGTTATCGAGCACAGTATAATCTTTTTCAGCTTTACTACCTAAGATCAAAAGACCAGTAGCATCACCTCCATCGTCAAGGATCATATTAGGTGAATCATCCCCCCAATCCAATATGTAATGTGTATACTTCCAATATTCATCTAATGTTTCACCTTTCTTAGCGTATACAGGAATGTTTCTCTTCGCGATAGCTGCTGCCGCATGATCTTGGGTAGAAAAAATATTGCATGAAGCCCATTTAACAGAGGCTCCCAATTCTACTAAAGTTTCTATTAATACTGCAGTTTGGATTGTCATATGTAAACTTCCAGCAATCTTTGCCCCTTCTAAAGGCTTTGAAGAATTATACTTTTCCCTTAGAGCCATAAGCCCAGGCATTTCAGTTTCTGCAATATTCAATTCTTTCCTCCCAAAGTCTGCCAATGAAATATCAGCAATAACATGATTCGGGATTGAAATTTTATTTGAATTAGCGATGGTCATATTTTGAATAGAACTAACAAGTAAACTATAAATGATTTTATGTTGTAATCGTGTTTCTTCAAAGTACATCTGAGACTATTTCTTTCGGAAAAAATTTTGTTAAAAATTTGAAACCGAAATCAATTATTATTCTAAAAGGACCTATAGGGGCTGGCAAAACATCGTTCGTTCAGGGTATTGGGCAAGGATTACGAATAAAAGAATCAATAACAAGCCCTACATTTGCTCTCTCTCACCACTATGCATCAGGATCCATGCATCTAATCCATATGGATCTTTATAGAATAGAAAATAGCTTATCTGCTAGGGAATTATTTATAGAAGAAGAAGAAGAACTTGAAATAAATAATGGACTTTTAATTATTGAGTGGCCTGAACTTATTGAACCAATTCTTGAAATATATTGGGAGATCGAAATTAATTACGCTTATAAAAAAGGGAGAAACTTCAATGTCTACCAACCAAAATCATCCAAAAATTTATAAACAGATTTTTCATGAGGTTGTTGCTCAATTGCGCCTTCACCAAAACAAGTCAAAAGTCCGCAAACACTAGCAAATTCTATATATTCCTTAATTTTAGATAGATCATTTGGATTTGAATCAAAGTAATACCTAGAAATTAAACCTGCTAAAAAAGCATCACCTGCCCCAGTCGTATCGATAACTTTAGATGAATGTCTAATGACCTCATTAGACCCTTTTTTATCATTTATATACCAATTAATGGGATTCGCACCATTAGTAATAATTACATCTGGTTGTTTTGCAAGTACTTTCGAAATTTCAGATGGATCATTTGTATCAAAAAATAAGAAGGCCTCTTCGCTTGCTAGCTTCAAGATATCTGCATAATGTAAAAAATTCTTTACTTTTTTAATATGTATACCCTTATTGATAGAGGAATTTTCCCAGAAAATTTCTCTCCAATTTACATCAATAATAACTTTTATTCTAAAATTTTTTGCAAAATCTAAAATAAAATATAAAGATTCAGCAGATTTAGTAAAAGCTAATAAATTTGTTCCTGTAACGATATATTTAGTATTTAAAAATTGCTTATTCAAATTTTTTATATTCTTAGTTATCAAAAATTTATCTAACATTTCATCAGCAAAAGCATTAGATTTAGTTGATTCAAATCCAGAGAATGATCGATCGCCAGATTCATTTCTAATAACCTTTACAATTCTTGTAGGATATTGTTTAGCAATTTGCAAAAAATCAATATTTACATTTAATTGGTGAAATAGTTCAACAAATTCTCTCCCGAAATCATCATCTCCTAAACACCCTATAAAAGTTGCTGGTACATGGAGTTTTCGCAATGCACATACTACATTTGCTGGCGCACCTCCTAAGTAATTTTTAGAGTTAGAATCTGATCTATTTATTATTTTGTCTATTAATGCTTCCCCTATACAAATAACTTGCAACTTAGACATAACCATCAAATTACTTTAATCAAACTACAAAAATCAACTATCTGCAATTATTTAATTTATCAATTAATGTGGACAATAATGTAATGTTTTAATGAATAGTAAAGTGAGCCATGTATGGAAGTGGAGGAATTGGGATATATCATGGTCCTTAGCAAATAATCAATTACAAAATTCTAAAATAAATATACTATTGATTCATGGCTTTGGAGCTTCAAAAAATCATTGGAGAAATAACCAAAAATTTTTAGGAAATTATTTCAATTGCTATGCAATAGATTTATTAGGCTTTGGAGAAAGTAGTCAGCCAACTGCAACTTTAGATTATGAATTTCCAAAAGATAATGAAGTAAAATATTGCTTTGATTTATGGGCAAATCAAATTAAGGATTTTTGTGAAGAAATAATTAAAGGCCCAGTCTTTTTAATAGGGAACTCTATTGGTGGAATAGTTTCATTAAAATCAGGAGAAATCTTAAAAAAAAATTGCGAAGGATTAATTTTAATAGATTGTGCTCAAAGAACTATGGATGATAAAAGGCTCAAAAAAAGTGATATTTTAATGAGTTTTTTGAGGCCGTTAATTAAAACTTTTGTCAGAAATAGGTTAATAAGTCATAGCATTTTTAATAGAGCTGCAAATCCTAATACTATTAAAAAAATACTTGATCAAGCTTATCCATCTGGTAAAAATGTGAATGATGAGTTGGTTCAAATTTTATATAAACCATCCCAAAGAAAGGGTTCTGCGGAAGCTTTTCGTGGTTTTATCAATTTATTTGATGATTATTTAGCAACAGATCTTTTTAAAACAATTCAAACTGATATACATCTTATTTGGGGAGAAAAGGACCCATGGGAATCACTTGATGAAGCGCAACAATGGCTAAATGAATATAAAGTAATTAAAAGTTTAAATGTTATAAAAGGTGCTGGTCATTGCCCTCATGATGAAAATCCAGAGGAAACAAATAAATTGATTTTAAAAATTATTCAAGAGACGAAATAAGCTTCAACATTATCACTAAGCCTTCTTAAACCTCTAAGACCATCTCTTTCTAAATTTCTTACCCTATCTCTACTTATACCTAATACCCTTCCAATACCAGTAAGAGACATGGGCTCATCTCCATCCATGCCATATCTCATTCTTAAAACTCTACATTGTAAATCAGGTAATTGATGTAATAACGAATGCAGATCTCCTCGCATACAATCCATTTCAATTTGTTCATCAGGCAAGTCTTCTCCACCAGCCAATAAATCTAAGAGTACAGTATCCTCACCATCACCAACTTTAGTTTCTAAACTAACTGGTTGACCAGCCTTACACATTAAATCTTTTACATCTTCTTCAGGAAGTTCAACATATTTAGCAAGCTCACTAATAGTAGGAGTTCTTGACATCTCTTGACTTAATTCCCTTTGACCTTTTTTTAGCTTATTTAACATTTCAGTTATGTGAATAGGAAGTCGAATCGCTCTACTTTTTTCAGCGATAGCTCTCGTAATGCCCTGCCTAATCCACCAATATGCATATGTAGAGAATTTATAACCTCTCGCTGGGTCAAATTTCTCTACTCCTCTCACAAGACCAATCGTACCCTCCTGGATAAGATCTAGTAATTCCATATTTCTTTTTGTATATTTCTTTGCGACACTAACTACAAGTCTTAAATTAGCTGCAACCATTCTTTCTTTTGCTCTTTGGCCAGCTCTTAATCTCTTTTTGACTTGGGGAATTGTTAAATCTAATTTTTCTGAAATTACTTCAAGAGATGGTTTTTCTCCTGTTAAATCAATTATTTCTAATTCAAGTCTTTCTACCTGCATCAGCTCTTGTACTTGTCTGCCAAGAGTTATTTCTTGCTCATGAGTTAATAAAGGAACCCTCCCAATATCTCTCAAATAAGATCTTACTAAATCAACTTCATTCCCAGTCTTAAGAGCTGAAATCGAACTTAATTTATTTTCAACTAGAGTTTCCGTAGACATAAATAAAATATACTTTTGTAAACAATACCATTAAGAATTGTAAAGTTAAACCTAAAAATCCACAATTTTACATAATTGAGTATATTTACTCATTCTAAAATTTATAGTTATTCATTAGCCAAGCTGCTGTATTGAGATAAATAAAAACCCCGGCTATATCTGTTGCAGTTGTTATGAAAGGCGAAGACATCAGTGCAGGATCCAGGCCCATTCTGTCAAAAAGGAGTGGAAGCATCGCTCCCGCAGTGGCAGCAAGTGTTGTAATAGAAAGCAAACTAATACCAACTGCTAAACCGATTACTAACCCCTCTCCTTGCCACCATGCAAATGGTATTACAACAATTAACATTAATATTCCAAGAAGTGCACCTGTAACAGCTTCTTTTGAAATAGCTTTTAAAGCTCCCAGAGATTTTATCTTTTGAGTACTTAAACCCCTAATGACCACAGTTGAACTTTGCGCTCCCACGTTTCCACCTGTTCCAATTAATAAAGGAATAAAAGCCGCTAAAATCACTACTTCGCTTAGAATTTGATCATTCATAGCAATAACTTTAGTTGTAATACCATTGGCAAGGACAAGAATTAATAACCAAACTATCCTCCTTCTGGCGATAGTAAACAATCCACTTTGGAAATAATCATCTTCATCTCCTGCCTGTACTGCTCCAGCAGCATATATATCTCTTGTTGCTTCTTGCTCTATAACATCTATCAAATCATCAACAGTAACTATTCCTACAAGCCTATTTTCTTTATCTACAACAGGAAGTGCCAAAAAATCATATCTTTGTATTGCCCTCGCTACATCTTCTTGATTGGTATCAGTTGTAGTATTAACTACTTCCCTTGTCATAACTTCGCCAATTTGCATTTGAGGGTCAGCAGTAACAAGATCTCTTAAAGAAAGGATGCCAGTTAAATGCCTCTCTTTATCAATAACATACAGACTATAAATTGTTTCAGTAAAAGGAGCTCTTTTTCTAATAAGAGAAAGAGCTTCTTCTGCTGTTTGCATCTCTTTTAAATCTATAAACTCAGTAGTCATTAATCGCCCAGCGGTTTCTGGCTGATAACCTAATAACTCCGCTGTAACTTTCCTTTCTCCAGGACTAAGTGCTGACAAAAACTTCCTGACAACTTTCGCAGGTAATTCATCAAATAACTGTACACGATCATCAGGTGACATTTTCTCAACAATCTCTAACACTTCACCTGAACGAAGCCTATCTAATAAAGTTTGTTGAACTGTTGGATCTAAATATTCATAAACTTCAATAGCCTCATTCTTTTTAAGGAGCCTGAACGCTAGGGCTTGTAAAATTTGAGGTAAACTTCCAATAGCCTCTGCTATATCAACAGGCTGCGAGGGATCCAAGATAAGCTTTGCAGTATCATAATTCCCAGCTACTAGTAGCTCTTGTAATTCTATCGCTATTTTCTCGCTTGAAGTTAGTTCCCCTGAAAATGAGGAATAATTATAATTACTGATATCATCATTCATAATTTTATTTTAAGAAATTATTTGAAAATATAAATATGATATTTATATTATTTCATTATTTTATTTTAAATATCAGGGTCAAATTTTTAACAAAAAAATTACATAAACGTAAGAAAAATAAATCTAAAAATATTATTTAAGATGTAAATTATCAAATAATTATTTATTTTATGAATTAAATAGTTATTATATTTATATACAAATTAATAATATAATTAAACATAATAAATATAATTTGAGAACTATAATTATACTTTAATCCAGCCTCTCATTGGTTTATTTGAATTATCTGCAAAAATATTTTTTGATGTTTGCACTCTAAACCATCTATCATTGTTTGAAGTTGTCCAATCTCTTAATACTAACAGTGTTGATCCAGTCTTTAAGTTTCTCAATTTTTTTGAATATGTATCCGGCATAATATAAACACTACAATTCGATTCGAGAATTATTTCTTTAGATTTATTAAAACAAGAAAGATTATTTAAATTTTTTTGAATCCCGCCTGCAGGTAAATAAATAGGTGCAAATAAAGCGAAAGAAATTAAACAAATATTTTTTATATAATTATTAATCATATATCCAGAGTGGCTAAATCTAAATCAAGGCTATGTGTTTCAATAAATTCTCTTCTAGGTGCCACTTTATCTCCCATAAGGATATTAAATATTCTATCTGCCTCTAAAGCATCCTCAATTTCTACTCTTTTCATCATTCTGGTTTTTGGATTCATAGTTGTGTCCCATAATTGCTTTGGCATCATTTCTCCTAAACCTTTAAATCTCTGTATATTATAATTTGCTTTTTCACCAAATTCATTAATAGTTGACTTTAACTCATTTTCGTTATAACAGTATTTATGATTTTTACCTCTTTCAACTTTATACAGAGGAGGACATGCGATATAAATATATCCCTTTTCAACAAGCTCTTTTTGATATCTATAAAAAAATGTTAATAATAGTGTTCTAATATGTGCTCCATCTACATCAGCATCAGTCATAATAACAACTCTATGATATCTCAATGATTTAATCTCAAATTCCTCACCTTTTATCCCCAAACCAAGAGCTGTAATTAAAGATTGAATTTCTGTATTTTTATAAATTTTGGAATCATCAGTTTTTTCTATATTCAATATTTTTCCTCTTAAAGGTAAAATAGCTTGAAACTTTCTATCTCTACCCTGTTTAGCTGAACCACCCGCTGAATCGCCCTCTACAATATAAATCTCTGATTCTGATGGATCTCTAGAGCTACAATCTGCCAATTTACCTGGTAAAGTTGAGCTCTCAAGAACACTTTTTCTTCGTACAAGTTCTCTTGCTCTCCTTGCAGCTTCAGCAGCATTAAAAGACTGTATAGCTTTCTCTAAAATTAGATCCAGGACGGATGGATTAAATTCCATATACTTTGATAAAGCTTCGCCTATTAAAGAATCAACAATACCTCTTACTTCAGTATTTCCAAGTTTTGTTTTTGTTTGGCCCTCAAATTCAGGATCCGGCACTTTTACCGAAAGTACAACAGTTAAGCCTTCTCTAATATTCTCACCTGCTAAATTTTTATCTCCATCCTTACGTTTAGATCTTTTCTTCGCAAAATTATTAAAAGTCCTTGTTAAAACTGTTTTCAATCCTTCTATATGAGTTCCACCATCTATAGTTCTGATATTATTTGCAAAACCTAAAATATTATCAGAATAAACATCTGAACACCACTGAAGAGCAGCCTCTACATATACATTTTCTTTTTGCGAATCAACATATATTATTTCAGGATGCAATGACTCTTTTTCAGAATTCATATATTGCACATATTCTTTAATACCACCTTGATAAAAATATATTTCCTCCCTAAAAGTATCATCTTTTAAATATTGTCTTTCATCACGAAAAATAATTTTTACCCCACCGTTAAGATAGGCCAATTCTCTTAATCTAGAAGATAATACAGAATATTCAAAATCTATTACAGTCGTAAAAATTAATGGATCAGGTTTAAAACTTATTGTTGTTCCAGTTCTTTTGCTTTGTTCTGTTTGATTCTTAACCTTTAAATCACCTTTTGAAATGCCCTTTTCAAACCTTTGATTAAATTGCTTACCTTCACGATAAACAGTAACATCAACCCACTCACTTAAAGCATTAACAACTGATATACCAACACCATGTAATCCACCAGAGACCTTATAGCCACCACTCCCAAATTTTCCACCGGCATGAAGAACAGTTAAGACAGTTTCTAGAGCGCTTTTACCAGTTCTTGGATGAGTATCCGTAGGAATACCTCTCCCATTATCAGAGATCAACGCAGATCCATCAGCTTTAAGAACAATTTCAATATGATCACAATGTCCTGCAAGAGCTTCATCTACAGAATTATCAACAACCTCATATACTAAATGATGAAGTCCTCTTGGACCGGTCGATCCAATATACATCCCAGGTCGCTTACGTACAGGTTCTAAACCCTCTAAAACTTGTATTTGCTCTGCACCATATTCGTTAGAGACTTTATTAGGCCTTGTTTCCTCACTCATTTAAACCAAAAATTAATAAATAAAACCTTTACAAAATTTTCATTTAGTAAGGTATCGATCTAAACTTACCACTGGTCAACAAGAAAGGCTTCAAATATAATGAATAATTTAATTACTTATTTACTATTATTTAAACTCAAGAAGTAAATATTTCATTTATGAATTCTTCAAAACCATTAGTAATAGTTCTTATAGGACCTACTGCTAGTGGCAAAACTGATTTAGCAATTGAAATTGCAAAACATTTTAATATGAGAATACATAATGTTGATTCAAGACAAATTTATAGAGGAATGGATATTGGAACAGCTAAACCCACCATGATTCAACAAAAAGTAATTAAACATTATTTAATAAACCTTGCTAACCCAGACCAAGCAATCAATGTAAAAGAATTTCAAAAAATTGCGACAAACTCAATTAATAATCAGATATCCCTAGGTGTGCATCCTTTTCTTGTGGGAGGTAGCGGGCTTTATATGAATTCCATTATCAATGGATTTATCACTCCAGAAGTTCCTCCTCAAAAATTTTTCAGAAATAAATTATCTAAATTAGGTCAAAGAAAATGCTGGGAAATACTACAAATCTGCGACCCTGTCTCAGCTCAAAAAATAAATGCTGAAGATAAAATCAGAACTATAAGAGCTCTCGAAGTTTTTTATACAACAGGCAAACCCATATCTATTCAACAGTCAATTAATCCGCCACCTTGGAAAGTTCTTGAAATTGGACTTGATTCTGATGACCTCAATGAAAGGATTTTTAAAAGAACAGAAAAAATGTTTAAAAATGGCATTGTAGAAGAGACAAAAAATCTTATAAATAAATACGGAATAGATTTACCTTTACTCAAAACTATTGGCTATCAAGAGGCAATAAATGTAATTAAAAATAATCATAAAATAAATGATGCTATAGAAATTACCTCTAAAAAAACAATTAATTTTGCCAAAAGGCAGAGAACTTGGTTTCGTAATAAAAATAATCCCTACTGGCTTGATAACAAAAACCCTCTAAAAGATGCAATAATTAAAATAGAATCTACATTTTGCTAGATTAAAATTAAATTTAAAATTAAATTTCAAAATTATTTTCCACAAACAAACTGAATGCCACCACGTCCACGCTTTGATCGCCGCGCTCCAGTAAGAGAGCTACCCAATATCAATGAAAGGATAAATTATCCTGAACTCAGAGTAGTTGATTCAGATGGGCAACAACTAGGTGTAATTGACAGATTGAAAGCTTTAGAAATTGCTTCCAAAAGAGAATTAGATTTAGTTTTAGTAAGTGAAAAGGCCACTCCACCAGTTTGCCGAATTATGGATTACGGAAAATATAAATTTGAACAAGAAAAAAAAGCAAAAGAGGCGAGAAAAAAATCACATCAAACAGAAGTTAAAGAAGTTAAGATGAGATATAAGATCGATAAGCATGATTACGATGTTAGAATAGGGCAAGCATTAAGATTTCTCAAAGCAGGTGATAAAGTAAAATGTACTGTTATTTTCAGAGGTCGAGAGATTCAGCATTCAAATTTAGCAGAAACACTTCTCCTGAAAATGGCTAATGACTTAGAAGAACAATCTGAAGTACAACAATCTCCTAAAAGAGAAGGAAGAAATATGATTATGTTCCTTAGCCCTAGGAAAACGCCTTTAATAAAAAAAGAAGAAGAAAACTAAAATTTTTAAATTTTATAATATTTGTTTTATTAAGTCTATGACAAATGTTAAAGTGGCACTATAAATCTTAATATTATAAGGTTAAAAAATAGCGTGAGATTCCATATTCAGTCAGAAAGCGATATTTCAGCATCAAGTCAGCTATATAATCAGATTTGCTTCGCAATAGCCTCAAGACATTATCCTCCTGGTCATAGATTACCAAGCACTAGGCAATTAGCCATGCAGACAGGCCTACATAGAAATACCATAAGTAAAGTTTATAGGCAGCTAGAAACAGATGGTGTAGTTGAAGCTATTGCCGGCTCGGGTATTTACGTAAGAGATCAATTAAAAAAGAAAAACATTAAAGATTCAATTCAGTCAAAGAAAATAGTAGGAGACCCATCTCTTGAAGCCAAGAAAGCTATTGACCAATTAATTAATTTTGGATGTTCTTTACAAGAGGCTAGAGAAATATTAACCAATGAAGTTGATTGGAGAATAAAATGTGGTGCAAGAGTATTAGTTAGCACGCCTAGAGAGGATATTGGTGCTTCAATGTTAATCGCAGAAGATTTAGCACCACGAATCAATGTTCCAGTAGAAGTTATACCAATGGAAGAGTTGGAGAAAGTTCTATCTAATTCAAATAATGGCACACTTGTAACTAGCCGATATTTTTTACAACCATTAGAGAAGATTGCTAAGAAATATGGAATTCGGGCTATAGCAGTAGATTTAAGTGATTTTCAAAAAGAATTAAAAATGTTAACAGAATTAAAACCTGGAAGCTGCGTAGGCATTGTAAGTATTAGTCCAGGACTACTTCGAGCTGCCGAAGTAATCTTACATAGTATTAGAGGCAATGATATACTTCTTATGACAGCTAATCCTGAAAATAGTAGTAGACTCTTAGCACTATTAAGGACTACTAACCATGTACTATGTGATAGTCCCAGCTTATCAGCTGTTGAAGACACTCTTACAAAAAATCGTTCTCAGTTAATGAGGATGCCACATGTCCATTGTGCCGCAAATTATTTAACAAAAGAAACCATTAATCAACTAAAAAAAGAAATTGGGATATCAAATTAATTCAAATGATTAATACAATAAAGTCAGATATAGAAATAATTAAAGAGAGAGATCCTGCCGCGAGGGGTATCCTAGAAATATTTCTGTGTTACCCAGGATTTCAAGCGATCTTCCTTCATAGATTCACTCATAAGTTATGGAAGCTAAAATTACCATTAATTCCTAGAGTCTTAAGTCAAATAAATAGAACTTTAACAGGAATTGAAATTCATCCAGGAGCTAAAATAGGTAGAAAAGTTTTTATTGATCATGGGATGGGAGTTGTAATAGGTGAAACAGCTGAGATAGGAGATAACTGCTTACTATATCAAGGTGTAACTTTAGGAGGCACTGGGAAAAATCATGGAAAAAGGCATCCAACATTAAAAGAAAATGTAGTTGTAGGAGCAGGCGCAAAAGTATTAGGTTCAATAATTGTTGGAGCAAATACGAGAATTGGAGCAGGATCTGTTGTAGTGCGTAGCGTTCAAGGGAACAGCACAGTCGTAGGAATTCCTGGGAGAGTAGTGCATCAAAGTGGAGTGAAAATTAATCCCCTGGCTCATTCAGCTCTACCAGACGCAGAAGCAAATGTCATTAGAAATCTAATGGATAGAATAGATATCTTGGAAAATCAACTAAATAGATTACAAAAAGCTCTTCAAAATTTAGTCAATGATGAAGTAGTTGACACTTCAAAATTAGGAGAAGCTCAGAATCTAAAAGATAAAGAAATTATCGAGTTTTTAGGAGATGATAGAAACTAATTATTATTGTTCTCATCAACTTCTTTTTCTATCTTTGGTTGAAACATAAACATTGAATATATAACATTTCTCCTCATATTTGTCATCATTTCAAGGAACATGTCATAACCTTCATTTTTGTATTCAATTAGAGGATCTTTTTGCCCATACCCCCTTAAACCTACTGACTCTCTCAGAGAATCCATAGATTGTAAATGCTCTCTCCAAAGATTATCAATTTGTTGAAGAATAAAAAATCTCTCTGCTTCTCTCATCAAACCAGGTCGATTATTTTCTATCTGAGATTCCTTCAAGTCATAAGCAGCTCTTAATTGTTCTTTAAGATAATTTTTTAATTCTTGAATGGATAATGAAAAAATATCTTTCACTTCTAAATCATTCAACAAATAAATAAATTCTTTTACTTTAGATACTAATTGTTTCAAATCCCATTCTTCAGGAGGCAAGTCTTGATTGACATAAGCTTCAACTATTTCCTCCATGGTTATTTCTCCATATCCAATAACTTGTTTTTTTAAATCTACCCCTTTTAAGACTCTCAATCTTTCTGAATAAACAGCTTTTCTTTGATTATTCATTACTTCATCATATTCAAATACCTGTTTTCTAATATCATAATAATAAGTTTCAACTTTTTTCTGCGCACTCTCTAGAGATCTAGTGAGCATTCCAGATTCAATAGGCATGTCTTCATCAACTCTGAATGCATTCATCAAGTTAGCGACTCTATCACCTCCAAATATTCTTAATAAATTATCTTCCAAAGACAAGAAAAATCTTGTACTTCCTAAATCGCCTTGTCTTCCGGCTCTTCCTCTTAGTTGATTATCTACCCTCCTAGACTCGTGCCTCTCTGTACCAATAACGTGTAACCCTCCAGCATTTCTAACATTTTCTTCCTCTAGGTTGAGGACTGTTTCATACTCAGCTTTAATTGATGCTAATACTTCTCTTAGTGACTTTATAAGAATATCTTTTGTAGGTGCCTTTTCTGCAGCAGTTGCTATTCTATCTTCTAATTCAATTAGAGTAAGTTTACCCTTACCCCAATTATCTACAAGTTTTTTTGACAAGGCATTAAGATCTTTTTCTATATTTTCCCCAAGCCTGCAAGGAAAAAGACTTTTGACATTATTTAATGAATTATCAGAAGATTGTTTTAATTTAATTTTTGATGATGATGAGAAACCACTTTTAGACTTCAAATCTCTTTGCTTTGGAATTGGTGGTTTATGTTCATTATCTGGTTTTACAAGAAGAGGTAGTAAAGTTTCTTTCAATTTTAGTCTCGCCATATAATCACTATTTCCACCTAAAATAATATCTGTACCTCTTCCAGCCATATTTGTTGCTATGGTTACTGCTCCAGATCTTCCAGCCTGAGCAACAATTTCTGCCTCTCTCTCTACATTTTCTGGTTTAGCATTTAGTAAATTATGAGGTATTTGTTG
Source organism: uncultured Prochlorococcus sp. (assembly GCA_902625845.1). Taxonomy (GTDB): domain Bacteria; phylum Cyanobacteriota; class Cyanobacteriia; order PCC-6307; family Cyanobiaceae; genus Prochlorococcus_A. Next base: position 77,635 of record CACOCT010000001.1, read on the forward strand.
TTCATGTAATAAGGAACTAAGGAGTTCACTCTTTTCGACACTTGTCGTTCCTACTAGTACTGGTCTACCTTTTTTATGAATATCAGCTGTTTCATAAGCAACTGCCCTCCATTTTCCAATTTCTGTTTTAAAGACCTGATCTGGCCAATCCTGTCGTTGCCTAGTCATATTTGTGGGGATAACGGTTGATTGTAATTTATATGTTTTCTCAAATTCAACTTCTTCTGTTTTCGCAGTTCCTGTCATTCCTGCAAGACCTGGATAAAGTAAAAAAAAGTTTTGATAAGTAATCGAAGCCAGTGTTTGAGTTTCAGGTTGAATTTTTAAACCTTCTTTAGCTTCTATAGCTTGGTGCTGTCCATCACTCCACCTTCGCCCAGGCATTACTCTCCCCGTAAATTCATCAACAATTACTGCTTCACCATTTTTTAAAATATAATTAACATCTTTAACAAATAATTCTTTAGCTTTCAAAGCATTTGTAATGTAATGAGCCCAAGGATCCTGGGGATCATATAAATCTTTTACCTTAAGAGATTCTTCACATTTTGCGAATCCTTGATCAGTTAGTATGCAACTCCTTTGTTTCTCATCCACTTCATAATCTCCCTCTGGATCAATCCCATCCTTACTCATTTCTTTTGCTCGCTCTAATTGCAAGGTCAGTGCAGCTGCTCTTTGATATTTCTCTTGTGGACGCTCAATTTGACCAGAAATTATTAGAGGAGTCCTAGCTTCATCGATTAATATTGAATCAACTTCATCAATCACACAATAGTTAAATTCCCTTTGAACAACTTCTTCAATATCAGTTGCCATATTATCTCTTAAATAATCAAAACCTAATTCAGAATTTGTGGCGTAAGTAATATCACATGCATAATTTTTCTTTCTTTGTGCAGGGCTCATATCTTGTTGAATTAAACCTACACTTAAACCTAAAAACTTATGAACTTGTCCCATCCACTCAGCATCTCTTCTGGCGAGATAATCATTAACCGTAACCACATGAACTCCTCTCCCCGATAGAGCGTTTAAATAACAGGGTAATGTAGCTACAAGGGTTTTACCCTCACCAGTTTTCATCTCAGCAATTTGACATTCATGTAAAACCATACCTCCAATTAATTGAACATCAAAATGTCTCATTCCTAAGACTCGTTTACTCGCTTCCCTTACGATTGCAAAAGCTTTTGGAAGGTTATCGTTAATTAAATCTTTTTGTTTTATTAAGTTTTTTTCTTCAGTAATAATTGATTTAAGGTCACTAGTTTCAACACGTAATTGTTCATCACTTAAATTATTTACTTCAGCCTCTAGCAGATTTATCTCTTCGACTAAGGGTTGATATCTCTTTAATTTTCGAGTATTTGGATCTCCAAACAATAGCTTGAACATAATTTTTCTCTATCACAAAATATCATTATTCAATATTATAAATGTAATTAAGCAATAACTAGTGAGAACAATAAAGTTTTCGACAAATAATCCAAAATAGCTTAAATTATTACTTGAATTTTCAAGAATTGAGTATTGAATAAAACTTTTTTTTTAAATAGAGAAATAATATTAATAAAACATTTTAAGGGGGCTCCTGGCTTAAGATCCTTTGGGATAGGTCCTTATTTTCTTCCTTGCAAGGGATTATATAAATTAAAAATCTTATTAGATAACAATACTAGTTGGGCTAAAAATAGAAAAATTAAAGACTTAAAAGATTGCCTCGCTAATAGTGATGTCATAGTTAGTCTCTGGTCAAATAATAAAATCCTGGGTTTTGGAAGAGCCTTAAGTGATGGAACCTATAGGAGTGTTCTTTGGGATATTGTGATCGATCATAATCATCAAGGGAAAGGCTATGGTAAGTTAATTGTGAATGCAATTTTAGAGTCAAAAAGGATCAAACAATCTGAAAAAGTTTATTTAATGACATCAAATCAAAAAGATTTTTATTGTCAAATAGGTTTTCAAGAAGTTTTATCTCAAAATCTTCTAATTAAAAAATATTTAAATTAATTATCAAATAATTAATATTTGTAGCGAAGATATTTATTCATTATGCTAAACAATTCTCTTCATATTCATGAAAATTTATGATTTTGAATTAACTTATCAAATATTAAATATGCATTAATTAACGAATCTGCTATATAGCCATCTAATAAAATTCCCTAATACTGGCACTGGAGAAAAAGTTGGTCCACAAAAATCAAAATAATCTCTATGTTCTTTTATTTTCCCACTCTCGCCAAAAGTTATTCTTGTTGTGCCTGGATATATAAATTCCTTATTAAGTATTTTTAACACCAATGTCCACTCAATAAAACCAATATTTTGATTAATTGCAATTGCATGAGTTTCTAGAGAAACATCTTTGCATCGATTAATAAGATTTTCCTGAGCTTCAATATATGCATCTAATCCATATTTTTCTTGTGTAGGATCTATGAACAAGACATCATCTTCATAGAAAGATGCCCATACATCCTTTGATGGTGCTTCCTCTCCAAAAGTTTTATTGAATAATTTTTGCAATTCTTCTTCAGTAATATTCCTATCCATAATTGTAAAAATAATGATTGATTAAAACAAATAAACTAATTCAAAATTTTAGCAAAAGTTAGTTTAATAGGTGAATGTTAAGTTAGATATAAATCAAGAAAAATCGTCATAATGCTAATGCTCATGAAAAAGAAATAAGTATAAGCAATATAAATAAAACGATAATTTCATAGATAAAGACTTTAATTGTTTTCTTTAAGTTAATTTCAATGGTAATAGTTAGCTTCGAGACGAAATACTTTAATTACCATTTAAAATCGATCTTATTGAGATTAGATAATCATTCTTAAATTAGATATCATTACTACTTTCTTTCAAGGAGTTTTAAAAGATTAATATATGAGGAGAAAGACTTAAATTAAAATTAATTTTTAAAAATTAAATATAAATACTCAAGTATATCTACTTATATATTATGAATAAATAAAATTGATAAATAAATGGTTCAGAATAATTACACAGAGAATTTAAACATTAAAATAAAAATTATATATTTTTTTATTAGATATTAATTTCTTAATATATGTAATATTTAATATCATTACATAATGATAAAAATTATATTTTTATTTAGCAAATTATAAAATCTGAGATATAGTTTTTCCACCTTAATTAAGGAGGATTAGTTATGAAAAAAAGAGTCATAGTTTTAGATACCAACGTTCTTTTACATGATCCAGAATCTCCTCTTCATTTTGCTAATGATAATGTAGTTATTCCAATTCAAGTTGTTGAAGAGGTCGATAGGTTTAAGCGAGATCCAAGTGAAAAAGGAAGGAATGCTAGAAGAGTTTCTAGATTATTGGATAGCTTTAGAGAGAGGGGGAATTTATCTGCTGGTGTGAGAATAAATAATAAAGATGTAGGTCAAATAAAAGTTGCTTTCTGTAGAAAAGAAACTACTGATAGGCTACCTTCTGAGTTAAATGATAATAGTGGAGATAACAAGATTTTAGCTGTCGCTCTTGAACATAAAACTAATAAAGTATTGGCAAATTCTCCAGATGTGATTCTCATCTCTAAGGATACTAATTTAAGGATAAAGGCTGATGCAATAGGATTAAAAGCAGCAGACTATAGCAACAACAAAGTTTCTTTAGATAATTTAAATAGAGGATTTAGAGAAATTATTTCTGATCAACATGAAATTAATAAAATTCAAAAAGAAGGATTCATCTTTTTAAAAGATATTAAATTCAATTTAAAGACAAGCTTATATTCTAACGAAGGTGTAATTCTTCGAAATAATCTTAAAGAAAATCATACATATTTATGCAGATATGACCCTGTAGAAAAAAAATTGATTTCTTTAAATTGGTTAAGAAGATCTAATTTGGGAAAAATAAAACCAAAAAATTTAGAGCAAAGTTTTGCCTTAGATTTACTTCTTGATCCAGATATTCAGTTGGTCACTCTTATAGGAAAAGCAGGAACGGGAAAAACTTTATTGGCATTAGCTGTGGGATTAAATCTAGTAGCAGATGAAAATATGTATGAAAGATTATTAGTCTCAAGACCTCCAATTTCTTTGGGGAAAGAACTAGGATTTCTTCCCGGCAGTTTAGATGAGAAATTAGCTCCATGGATGAAACCTATTATTGATAACTTGGATTATTTAACAGGCTCTAAATTTAATAAAAAAGGTGAAAAAGTCGCACTTAAAGAGAGAGACAATAATGCAAGAAATTCATGGGAAGATCTCAAAGGTATGGGACTTTTGGAGGTTGAAGCAATTAATTATATTCGCGGGAGGTCAATTTCTCATCAATTTATTCTTATTGATGAGGCTCAAAATTTAACGCCTTTAGAAGTCAAGACAATTGTTACCAGAGCTGGTGAAGGTACAAAAATTGTTTTCACTGGGGATCCAAATCAAATAGATCATCCTTATCTAGACTCTGATAGTAATGGTCTTACTTGGTTGGCTAAAAAACTTAAAGGTCAAAAAATAGTTGGCCATATTACCCTGTCACAAGGTGAAAGAAGTGATTTAGCTGAATTAGCGGCAAATCTCTTGTAATTACAAACTTAAAACAGTAAAAAAATGGAGAAACTTCATGAAAAAAAAATTAAATTGTGATTTTGCAAAAGAACGAAGTAATGAGGCTCAAGTCGTAGCTAGTAATTTAGAAGCAATTTTAAAATCTAACTCTTATAAACTTGCGCATGAAGATTTGGAATTACTAAATACTGATGAAATGCGCGGCGTTCGGATGCTTCTTGAGATAACGAAACCTGAACAAGCAATTGAGAAGGAAAATATTATTTCTACGGTTATTATTTTTGGTGGTGTTCACATATCAGAGGACATCACTTCAAAGAGAAAATTGGACGAGACTTTAAATCTTCTTGAAAAAGATCCAAAATCAACTTTGTTAAAGCAAAAAGTAGAAAGATACAAGAATCTATATTCAATGTCTCACTATTATTCTTCAGCTCGAGAATTATCTAAGTTAATATCAATTGAAACTAAATTAGAACGTCCTCATGCTCATGTGATAGTAACTGGTGGTGGACCTGGGATTATGGAAGCTGCTAATAGAGGGGCTTTTGACGCGGGTTGTAAATCTATTGGATTAAATATATCTTTACCGAATGAGCAGCATCCAAATTCATTTATTACGCCCGGATTATGTTTTAAGTTTAACTATTTTGCTATGAGAAAATTTCATTTTGTTATGAGATCTGAGGCCGCAGTTTTTTTCCCTGGTGGATTCGGAACTTTAGATGAATTATTTGAATTATTAACTTTGAGACAAACTGGTATGAAGAAGAATATACCAATTATTTTATTTGGAAGAAATTATTGGAACAAAGTAATTAATTTTGAATATCTATGCGATATGGGTTTAATAGAGGAAAAGCATTTATCAATTTTTAAATATGCTGATAGTGCTGATGAGGCTTGGTCTTTGATAAAGAAGTTTAATGATAGTAATTAATTTTAAAGACATCATAATCTTTTGGCTCACGCAAATCACAACTTCTTTGTCCGAATTAGGCCACACTTTTTCTCTAAAATTACTGATAGCAAAATAAGTCTGACTTATAGCTTCGATCTTACAGGTGCTTTGGGAGCACTAGGTCGTAGGTTCGAATCCTGTCGCCCCGATCAGTTATAGCAATAAGTCTCAGCTAATAATATATTTCCCTCAAAAATACCTTCCCTCAAAATTCCCTCAAATGGGTTATTGATATCCCAAGAAGATAAATGTATCTTTTAAATATTAAGGGAATATTTGAGTTTTAAAAACTAAGAACTTGTGGTCAAGTTACTTAATTAAAAATTCAATTTATTTAAAATAAGCATGAATTTATTGATTTGATTTTTAATTTTTCAAAATTCTTATTCTTCGTCAAAGCACTATTAATATTCATTTTTTGTGAGTTGGTATTTTCTCAAGAAATAAAAGCATCTGAAAAAATATTGAATGAAAGCAAGGTTGATGTAGATTCATTTACAAGTTATGCACGTATAAGTCATACAGATAACTTTATTCTTGTAGATAAAAATGGAAAAGTATATAAGTCTTGCTTAACTAGAAACCCAGAAGGATGTCCCGATCCATATTTATTCTATGGTTATATAAATACTCCGATATCTGAAGAAGTGGTTCAGTTAAAAAAGGACGGATCTTATTGGTGTAAGACTTCTGTTATTTTGTCACTTCTTGAAGAAAATCATAATTGGAATGAACACAATCATCGATATCATTTTTGGTGCGATAGAAATGGATGGATTAAAAGCAAGTCTCCATAAAAAATACTAATCACGTAATTTTAATTAATACTTTTAAAAGTTCCCTCATATTTCCCTCAAATTATTCTTTCTTAGTCCGAACTAGTCCACATTCTAAACTTAAAAAGTATTGGTATAGCTATAAGTCTCAATTATAGCCTTATTTTTGCGGGTTCTTTGGGAGCACTAGGTCGCAGATTCTAATCCTGTCGCCCCGACTCATAAAAACCAAGTCATCCTAGCGAGTCTCCCAACTCGCTTATTTTATTTCTCATTTGTCTTAAAATCTCTACGAGCGAGGAATGGGCAAGGGTTTGTATAGCTTTGGATAACTTTGGAGGGTGTATCGCCCGCTATTTCTGTGGAAAAGAATTAAAGATTTATTGTTAAGAAAATTAATTCTATTAGTATTTGAAATTTCTTTTTACTAGACCTTCCTTTTTTCTAGTGTTTTGAAGACCCAAAATTTGTGACGTTTTTTCCTCTTCTATGCACCACCTTCTATTTATTGTCCAAGTATTTTGTCTTATAATTTGAATACGATCTTCTTCTGTCCATCTTTCACAAGCTTGTTTTGCTTGTAAATATGAATTGTATTTTTTACCATTTACACAAGAAGAAACAAGAAATGAAGTAAAAAAAAGTATAAAGATTACTTTCTTCATTTTTTATAAGAAAAATAAATTAATGGTCCGCCTATCCCTATAGGATACCACTAGGGATAAATTGAGATAATCTAGTTTCTTAGCTTCATCAGATATTACAAGGGCGACAAACGGACGAGGATTTGTATATTTATGGATATTTTTGTATGTCTTTGACATATTTTTGAGACTCACAACTCCTCAGATATTGCAACTAACTTGCCATAGCCAAACTTGTTTATTTGGGTTACTGTCTCAAATTGAAAGTCGGGTGCTTTGGGAGTACTTGGCCGAAGGTTAGAATCCTGTAGCCATGAGCATTTAATAGAGAAATCCAATCTTTTGCTTTTTTATTTCTAAAGTGTCTCAGGCTCAGAAAGGAAGGTGTAAGAGGAAATGAAATGGAGTACCTTGATCTAAAGTGCTTACTTAACGAGATAGTTAATTGATAGAGATAAATAAAATTTCTTTTTCTTTTTTGATAATCTCTTATACCCAATAAAAGAACACAATATTAATTAAAGAAATAACGATAGAGTTAAGAGCGAAGAGGTAACTAAATCAGCCTTGCCGCTGCTTGTTTCTAGGTTTTTTCTTATTGATTACATATAGCTTGCCCCTCCTTTTTACTATTTGATCATCTTGATCAATTTTTTTGATAGAGGATCTCACTTTCATAATTTAAAGAAACTGACACTTAGACAAATTTTATATAATATGAAAATGATTATCATTTTTGTTTATTAATCTTAATAAATTTATGAACTTTGAATTTTCCTGGTATGTTTCAAGCCAACTCCAAGATTGGATTGTAAGTAAAAAACCTTTGTATCCAAATTTAGAAGAATGCATTAGTTGGGTAAAAGATAAATTAAAAAGAGAGGGTTCAAGTTATGAGCTAACAAAAGAGGATCTTAAAGATATTGAAATGGCTTATGAATTTCAAACAAGTGACATAAATGAGAGATCATACAATTAATATTTAGCTAATTATCAATTTTTAAATCTAATAAATTTTGTTATAAATTGATTATTATGGGTTTTTATTTTTAACCTCTATAATTCCTGATAAAGGGAAATATAGACACTTATCTTTTACTTTTTCTCCATTTCTCGTATAAGCAACATATAATTTTGATAGATTTAAAGTTTTTAAATCTGTAGCTAACCTAAAATCCAAGTCACTTATAAGAAAATAAGATATTTTTATTAAATTGCCTTTCTTCTCTGAATTTAATTTAGTATATTTTATCCCACCAGTATTCATTGATATCAATTCAATATCTTCATTTAACCTTTCTATAATATCAATAGGCGAAATTGAGCCATTAGTTTTTACTAATAATTTATTCCCACTATTATCACTTAAAAAATAAGCCTGTTTATTTGGGGCAATATAGTAATTAGTAAGAGAAACAGCCCCATTAAGGTTAACGGAACTCAATTCCTCAAGAGAAATCCTCCTTACAACCATTAAATTTTTTTTGATATCTGAATAATTAGTAATAGGAACCATATAAGTAACATATTCATTTGAATAATCTTTTTTATACATATTTCCGTTTTTTATATCTATAAAGAATGAATAAAAATAATTTAAATAATCACTCTCAAATTCCTCTTTAATTTTATTTTGAGGTTTATCTGTAAAAATATCTTCTAAGCTAAAATTATTTTTCAAAACTTTCATGTATGTATCACTGCCACAAATAATACCTTTAATATTGGGTTCATGTTTTTTTATAAATCCACAACCAAATATTGAAACTAAAATTAATAACGTAAGACCTGAAAAGCGTTTCATTCCTCTAATCCAAGCATCGTTTCTAAGTTTACAGCTCAAATTTTAAGAGGTGCAAGTAGTAAGCGTTTCATTTTTGCTATTTCTTAGAAGTCAGCTTAAAGGTTATATATGCAAAACCACCAAGTAATAACAAACTAACTACACCATATGTAATTGCTATGCCAGACATATAAGTCATTTCTTTAATCTTTTGATCTCGTAATTCTTTGTCTAGGTTTTATTCTTCCAAACCAAATAGATCTAGATATTAAAAAACTTGGAATGAGAAATAGTATTAAATAAAGCAAAGACATTGTACCCGCATAATATTCACCCAAAAATGCAAAAAAAGATAAATTATTTATTGCATAATTATCTAAATTGCGCCATAAAATAGCTGATAGTAAAAACCAACAAACGATAATAAAAATATTTATTCCAAGCCGAACAAATTTATTTTTTGGTAACTGCATATAAAAAGAGTTTTGATACCTTTAATTTTAATCGGTTATCAAATATTAAATCCAATCCATTCGACTTAAAAAATCATTCCAATCAAAAGTTCTTCCATCTTTTTGGGCGAATTGATTTTCTTCCCTTATACATTTCGAGCTACTTATAATTCCTTAGGATATTTTTATCATTTGCCTCGCTTAGGTCAGAAGTATACTTAGTAATATTGTCTTTAGTCCAAATATTAATGTCCTTTTTTAGCCTTTTTGCACCAATACTTGCACTAATATGTGCCAATCGAAAAAGTATTAAATTAATACATTAAAACTAAAAAAGTCTCCTAGGCCAGGAGAGGGTTTACCATCCTGCCCATGTATTTACTCCACTTTTGTAGATAATTTTACGTCCTTTATGCCTGCTCTATTGATCCGACCTTTATCGTGGTTTTTTTGAGGCTCTTATTAACATCACAACTAATATAGTCAGGAAGACTAACACCAAGGAAGTAATCTTCTCCTTGAATAAGAAAACCACCATGAGATTCTAGAAGAATCTTTAAAAAATCATTTGAAATACCAAGATATCGAACAGAGTTACTCGTGAGAAAAAGAGTAATCATTTGAAAACCTATGAAATATGACTTAATGCTTCTTGAACAATTTTTCTAAATTAATCTCTTCGATTCCTTGAGAGTTAGTTCCTTCTAGATATTTTCTAACCATTAAAGATTTTCAAAAAATTCCATAACAGCTTTAGCCTCTTCCTGAGAAGTTCCCTTGGATAATTGAATCTAACGATTTCCGACAATATAGATTTCCGACAATACAATAGCTATGTAAAAATCACAATTGACGTTTTATATAAGCGTTGTTTCTTTAAACTAGGGATCAAGTCACCTACACCAGAAGCCAAAAGAATTTTAACTCTAAAGGTTAATGCAGGGAACAATGCTTGCTTATAAGAGTGGTAGCTCTAATTTGTAAATAAACAACAACTATTTCTATCTCTTTTGAGTGGTTAACAACACTTACCCAGACTTAAAACTATTGAAATTTAATTTTCCACACTTTTCTCATTGATCCTCCATAATAAGTTTACATAAAGTAACAATTAGATGAAGAAAATCATCCCATTTATTGCGTTTGCCTGCTTAACTGGTTTAACAGCTTCTAGCGGACTACCAGTTATTGCAGGTGGTTGCAGCGGTAATTACAACAAATCAGCTAATATTGACTGTGCTGAAGGCGATACTGAATGCCAAAGACAAAAAGTTGATAAATTGAATTTAAAAGAAACAATAAGGTCTTAAGAAACTTAATAATTAGTATTTATTTGTTAATCATATTTTTATTATAAATTAAATCTCAATATTAAAATCGCACCTTTATTTTTAGCATTAGCACCCTCAACTAATACTTAAATCATTCACTGCTTTGTGAGAATAATCATTTCTTTATTATATGACTTCGGTTTGAAGCTACATCCTGTTTGGAAATAAAACTTTTTTTGCCTTATTAGCAATAAAATCCCATATATGTCGCAAGCTATATGGAGCAAGTCATTTATTTCCTTAACTAATTACTTCCAAATAGTAGTTTTTTTTAATTGCTGCGAAAGTATATTTCCAACATCTGAAAATCTTCTCTGTTCTTTTACCATTTTTATTTAATTTCCGACTCTTTCTGCTAGCCCATATAAACCACTTGCATAATGAGTAACAAGCTCATTACCTAGCTCTTCTTTACCTTTTTCATTTATTTATAAATATATAGGCGGAATATAACCAGATTAACAAAACACCAATTGCAATTGTACTTCCATAAATAAGAAAATTCCAAATTTTACTTAGTTTGGGTTTTTTATAATCTTTTTCTTCTTCTTTAATAACCATTTAAAACAGAGGATTTTATCCCTCTAATTTAGATCAGCCGTCAACAAGCGGCGCAAGTAAGCTTTTCATTTACCTAATTAAAAAAAACTTTTATGACGGATAAATAAACAATTAGTATTGCGGCTGAGATAGTAGTAGTTCTAATAAATGCAAACCTTCTAACTCTAGTTTTTATTCATTTTACATGTTAAAAATGAATATTACTTTTCTTAAGTTAGTTAAAACCAATCAAAAAAAATGTCTTATTTCGAAAACCTAGGTTCTCAATTTGATCGATTTATATCATCAATTAAAAAAGGAAAAAAAATTTATATTTTACCTCCTATTTCTTTTTTACTAAGCGTTTTGTTTATCTTTACTGGATTAACTAACCTTTTTTTAAGCATAATATATATGCTAAATATATCATTCTTTGCTTATATTGTTAGAGATAGTTATTCGATAAGAAAAGAAAATATTTTACCTTTACTGATTATTTGTATAAGTATTATTCTTACATCAATTCAAATGCTTACTACACTTGATGCTCTAGCTCAACTGGCTAATCTTGGCGATATGTTTTCTTATTGAATAAATAAAAAGTTAGAGCTGGTGCTTTGGGAGCACTAGGTCGCAGGTTCGAATCCTGTCGCCCAGACTTTTCAAAACCAAGTGATACCTGCGAGTTGCCCAAACTCGCTTTTTTATTAGAAATTATGTCGGTTACTTCAGCCGACAAATTACCGACAATTGCATGATTTTTCTTATTTGTTCTTAAATGTTTTCAGTTATTCAATACGGCAGTTATGAACTAAAAAAATATATTTTGAGGTTTTGGTGCAGTTTTAACACTCTTTTTTTATACAAGTAGTAAGCTTTTCATTTGTTTTACTTTTTCCAAATATTTTTAATTAATACTATTCCTCCGAAAAAAGGAAACATAATTCTCCAACTTATTGGGTAATAATTAAAAACAAAAATAAAAAACAGAATGAGTAATCCCGTAACTATTCCTTTTTCAAAATCATTTTCTAATTTCATCTCATGTTCTACTTTGTAAAATGATAGGGATAGCTAACTACCACTTTTTGTAGATCAACCGTCAATTACCAAAGATCAGTAGTATTTTAAAAAATCTCCACCAATTTGTTCGCCGTTTACACAAATTTTTATTTTTGTTGCATAAATTACTATTACATAAACTTCTACAATTTCATCTTCACTTAATTTTGTTGTAAGAATAGGGGAATTTTTATTAGTTTGAATAATTGTCGAGGAATTGCTTCAGTATCACTTCTATATTTTCTGCGGTCATAATCATGCGTTCTAGATACAAAATCATTAAACGCTTGAATATCAGAAAATTTAATTAATCCATCTAATTCAGCTAATTCACAGCATCACATTCGTTCGAGTTTGGTTACATCATCAACCCCAAAACCTTTTTTGATACCTGAGCCGTAATAACCACCAAATAAAATTTTTCCTAATGCACTTTTACCTTTCCATTGCTCTCCAATTTCGACCAAAACCTGCACTAATTTGTTTTCTTAGTAACAGTCTCCATGAACCCCTTTTGCTGCATGCCATCTTAATAAGTGCAATAAGTGCAGATTTTAGTGCAGGATCGATATTATGCTCCAACCAATACATACCAACACTTATTTTAGAATTATCCCAAGGCATTAAAAAAACCCTGTCAGAGAAAAGGTTTTAAGAGAGCGGATGAAGAGATTCGAACTCTCGACATTCTCCTTGGCAAGGAGATGCTCTACCACTGAGCTACATCCGCATACTATTTATTTTATCTTACTAAAGTAAAAAATTTAAAAAAATTACAAATCTATTTTAGAGTTTTTATTAAAGATCCCATCTCAATAGCTTGCAATGCATAATTCCAACCTAGATTATTTTTTATTCCTGCCCGTTCTAATGCCTGCTGCATAGTATCAGTTGTTAAAACGCCAAAAATAATTGGAACATTATTCTCATATGCTATTTTTGCTATACCCTTACTAGCTTCATTGACAACGACATCATAATGGGATGTTTCTCCTTTTATTACTGCACCAAGTGAAATAATAACATCATAGTTAGATTTCTGAATGAGAGCTTTTGCAGCTATTGGTAATTCAAATGAACCTGGGACCCAAACCAAGTCTAAATTATCACTATCATCCGAGATATCTAAACCATGCCTTTTAAGACAGTCAAGACATCCAGCTAGAATTTTATTGGTAATTAGATCATTAAATCTAGCAATTACTATGCCAACTTTTAAAGATGAAGCATTAGTAAAAGAACCCTCATAAATTGTCATTTAAATTTTGCATATATATCTAGATTCTCACGTAAAGTGTATTAGATCAAACTAAAGAGGAAACAATTCCAGTTATGAATACTAAAACAACCCATACAGCAGCAATTGAATAAATTTTTCGTCTGTTTTCTTTTTGACCTTCTTCAGTTGAAGGTTGAGTTACATACAACACAGGTACCCCAACTACTGCAATTAAAGATGAGAAAAGAAGAGCATTTACAAAAAAGAAATTTACAGCCTGCATGATTTAGTGATTAAAAGTTATAAGGATATTATATTCTCATAAAAAAGCATTTTTTGGGAAAAATTTACATAGTCTTAGTGAGTTGTAAAATGCAAAATTAAAATATGTCTCTAATATCTATTTAGCGTTCAAAAAAAGATGACTCATGATAATCTGATTCAACAAAGTTTATTTAGCGATGAAACTAAGATAATAACTACACGCAGTAACATTTCTGAGTACGAAAATTTAACTAATGAAGCTTTAGCTAATGATGGAGAAAGCAGGCCAAGAACTAGAAAAAATCCCATAGTTAGTAATTGTAACAAAAGCAGTTTCTCAAACATAAATACTCAAGATTTAGTAAGCGACAAGTCAAATAGTTTTAAAACTGTAGATAAAGAAAAATTAGCTCCTGTACTGAAGCATTACGTATCAATAAAAGAAGAGAATGATAATCATCTTTTGTTATATAGATTAGGAGATTTCTTTGAATGTTTTTTTGAAGATGCTATTTTAATTTCAGAGACACTGGAAATAACTCTTACAAGTAAAGATGGAGGTAAAGCTATTGGTAGGGTCCCAATGGCAGGCATCCCACACCACGCATTAGAGAGATATAGTTCAGAATTAATCAAAAAAAATCACTCAATTGTAATTTGTGACCAAATAGAAAAAAATTTAGGGAAGAATGGTGGTCCCATCAAAAGAGCTATTACTAGAATTATTACTCCAGGAACAGTAATTGAAGAAGGAATGTTAGTAGCAAAAAAAAATAATTGGATAACAGCTATTTATATTGAAGAAGCAAATTTACCTGAAGACTCATGTTGGGGTATTTCTAGAGCTGATGTAAGTACTGGTGAATTAATTTCTCTAGAAGGTAAATCTTTAAATAAACTTTGCGATGAAATAACAAAACTAGATGCCTCAGAAATTATTGTAGGTAGCGAAGAAGAAAAGAATCTTCTTTCAATTCAAGGTAAATTAATAAAATTTACTATTACTAAGAAAACACATTTCAGTATTAATGAATCTTCAAAAGCAATAAAATCATACTTTAAAGTTGAGACATTAGAGGGACTAGGATTAAAATATTTGAATAATGCTACCAAATCTTTAGGTGGGTTAATAACTTACCTATTGACAATAAATCCATCAGAATATGAAAAAGAATCTTCAGTTAAAATTTCACTAGATTTTCCTCAGATAAATTTCCCCAGTGATCATCTAGTTATTGATTATCAAACCAAAAAAAATCTCGAAATTATTCAAACCCAAAGAGAAAATCAATATGTTGGCTCATTACTTTGGAGTATAGATAGAACTTACACATGCATGGGTGCAAGATGTTTAAGAAGTTGGATAGATTTTCCTTTAATAAGTACTAAAGAAATCTCAAAGAGACAAAATATTATACGAAATTTCATAGAGTCAAAAATAATTCGTAGTGATGCACAGAACCTCCTAAGAGCCATGGGAGACCTTGAAAGACTTGCAGGCAGAGCATGGGCAGGACAGGCTAGTCCGAGAGATCTTATAGCTATATCGGAGGGATTAAAAAGATTACCAAGACTAAAATCAACCATAGAATCTTTTAATTATGAATTACCAGATTGGGTTGAACAATTAACAAAACCTAATGATGAACTTATTAAATTAGCCGATACAATTTCTGACACTCTTGTTAATTACCCTCCATTAAATATTAGTGAAGGGGGATTAATTCATGATGGTGTTGATAATATTCTTGATGGTTTAAGAAATGTCATTGATGACTACGGTAACTGGCTAAACAATGAAGAAATAAAAGAAAGGAAATTAAGTAAAATTGCTAATTTAAAAATTCAATTTCACAGAAACTTTGGCTACTATATTTCGATTAATAAATCAAAAGTCAATCTAGCTCCAAATCACTGGATTAAAAGACAAACATTAACCAATGAAGAGAGATATATCACCGCAGAAATAAAATCTCAAGAAAGTAAGATTTTTGAGATCAAAAACCGCGCAGCTTCAAAAGAATATGAGATTTTTTGTGATTTAAGAATTTCAGTAGCAGAAAAGACTAAAGAAATAAGATCAATAGCGAAATCGATTGCAAGCCTAGATGCATTATTAGGACTAGCATTAGCTGCAATCGAAAATGATTTTATCCAGCCCGAAATAATTCCGATAGAAGATAAAATTTTAAATTCAACTCAAGTCCAGGAGGGAAGAAATCCTATAGTTGAGCAACTATTAGATGAAAAGAAATTTATACCGAACGATATTATCTTTAATGAAAAACAAAGTTTAATTATATTAACAGGACCCAATGCTAGTGGCAAAAGTTGCTTCATTAGACAAATAGGACTTATTCAAATATTAGCTCAAATAGGAAGTTTTGTTCCTGCAAAGAATGCAATCATAAAAGTAGTTGACAGAATCTTTACGAGAGTTGGAGCTGTTGATGATCAATCGACAGGACAGTCCACATTCATGGTGGAGATGGCTGAAACGGCTTCAATTTTAAATCAAGCCACAAGAAATTCACTTGTATTACTGGATGAGATAGGTAGAGGGACATCAACTTTTGATGGATTATCAATAGCGTGGTCTGTAAGTGAATATATTGCCTCAGAAATTATTTGCAAATGTATTTTTGCTACACATTATCATGAATTGAATTATTTAAAAAATACATTAAAAAATGTCGAAAATTTTCAAGTAATAGTAAAAAAGCTAAAAAATCAACTTTATTTTTGTCATAGGATTGAAAAAGGTGGATCACATAAAAGTTATGGTATTGAAGCTGCCAGACTTGCAGGCGTCCCACATCAAGTCATAACAAAAGCTAATTTTATTTTAAATCACCTAGAAGAAAGTAATAAATTTAAAGACAAGTTAAATATCAAACTAATTAGAAATCAGGCTGCTTAGAAATTTATAGGATTGATTCTCTTAAAAGGGCATTAATTGTTGCACCAGCCATTGCTGCTCCTCCTCTTGTTGAGCCCATAACTATATAAGGGAAATCTGTAGTTAAAAGCCTTTTTTTGCTTTTTTCAACCCCAATAAAACCAACTGGCATACCAACAATTAAACTTGGTTTATTATCACAATCTTCCAAAATATCTAATAATCTTTCTAAAGCTGTTGGAGAACTTCCAAAAACTACTATAGGTGATATTTTACCATAATATTTTTTTGAGAGTTCCAACCAAGCATGCTCTATCCCATAAGCAGTTTTTGTACTCTTAATTTCTACATTATCTACTATCCAATTTTTAGCCGAAAAGACCCTATTATTATGACATTTATTTGCCATCGTTCTAATGGCAGCGGCAGCCATATCTGTATCTGTTAGTATTGGTGCGCCTAATTTTAGAGACTCTAAAGTTCTTTCACATACATTTTTACTGAATTCTAAAAGCCCTTGAATTTGAAAATCACCAGAAGTGTGAATTAGTCTTTCTAAAACTTTTGATTCTAAGCAATTAAAATTATTCTTAGTTAATTTAGATTTAATAAATTTAATACTCTCTAAGAAAATAGGATGATCTTTAACCATTCAAATAAAAATTCATTAACAAGAGAAGTTATATAAAAGGAAAATTATATGCCAATACAAATTATATGGGGTAATGACACAAAATCCTGTGAAAATGAAATAGAAAAAATTATTAATTCAAATATTTCAAAACAATGGGAATCTTGTAATCTAAGTAAATTAGATGGTAGTGATGAAAATCAAGTGTTTAAAGCATTAGAAGAGATGCAAAATGCCCCTTTTGGAGATGGATCAAGAGTCATATTATTAAAAAATAATCCAATATTTAACATTAAAAATGATAAATTTGCAGATAAGTTTGAATCTTCTACACAAAATATCCCTGATACTACTTTTTTAATATTATTTTGCGCAAATAAGCCTGATGCAAGAATGAAAACAACTAAATTTTTAAAGAAGCTTATCAATTCAAACAAAGCATTTGAATCGTCTTATATTCTTCCAGATATTTGGGATTATGAGAGTCAAGTCAGATATGTTGAAGAAATTTCAAGAAATTTAAATATCAATTTAGATAAAAATACAGCACAAGCAATCATAGAATCTATCGGAACTGAGAGTACCAAGTTAGATAATGAATTAAGGAAAGCTTTACTTTACTTATCCGCAAAAAAGAAAAATTTACTAACAGTAAAAGATATTGAATTAATATTCTTTGAACAACAATCAAATATTTTTAAAATCATTGATTCTTTAATTGAAAAAAAAATCTCTCAAAGTCTTAATGACATTAATAATTTAATAAAGCAAGGAGAACCTCCACTAAGATTAATCGCCGGATTAATTAGTCAAATAAGAATTCATACAATAGTTTTATTGCTTGGAGATGAAAATGACTTATCTAAAATAAGTCAACTTGCAGGCATTACTAATCCAAAAAGAATATTTTTCATTAGAAAGAAAATTAAAAATTGTGATCCAAAGTTTTTAATTAATTTAATGATTAAATTACTTGATATTGAATTCTTTTTAAAGAGAGGAAACAAGCCTATAAATGTATTTACAGAAAATTTAGCTTCACTGACTTAATGAAAGTTTGATTAAGTATTTTATTATTATTTAAATATGGCATTATTAGTAAAAAAATTTGGCGGAACTTCAGTTGGAAATATTAATAAAATCATAAATATTGCAAAAAGTATAAGTAAAAGTAAAGAAGCTGGTAATGATGTTGTGGTAGTAGTTTCAGCGATGGGACATTCTACTGATGATTTAAATAATTTAGCTTACTCATTAAGCAAAAATCCTCCCAGAAGAGAACTAGATATGCTTCTTTCTACTGGAGAACAAGTTACTATTGCTCTACTATCTATCGCTCTTAATGAAATCGGGATCCCAGCAATCTCTATGACTGGTAGTCAAGTTGGAATAATTACAGAATCAATTCATGGAAAAGCAAGAATTCTGGAAATCAAAACCAGTAGAATTGAAGATCATTTAGCTGAAGGCTACGTAGTAGTAGTTGCAGGATTTCAAGGTTCAAGTTTAAGTCATAACGGTTCAATGGAAATAACAACATTAGGAAGAGGAGGATCAGATACTTCTGCTGTTGCTCTGTCTACAGCTTTAGGAGCAGAAACGTGCGAAATATATACAGATGTTCCAGGCGTATTAACAACCGATCCAAGAATAGTCACTAATGCAAAACTTCTAGATGCTATTAGCTGTGAGGAAATGCTTGAATTAGCCAGCGTCGGTGCTTCTGTACTACATCCTAGAGCAGTTGAAATAGCAAGAAATTACGGAATAAAGTTGTATGTTAAATCTAGTGAAACAGATCAGAAAGGAACACTTTTAAAAAGTGAGATCGAGCCTCTAAAATTATCCAGAGGTAGCTTAGAATTAACAAAAACAGTTAATAGTCTTGAAATTCTAGAAAAACAAGTTGTTTTTGGCTTACATGAACTACCAGACAAACCAGGCATTGCTGCTCAAATTTTTGAAGAATTATCTAAAGCTAAAATAAATGTAGATCTAATAATTCAAGCTACGCGAGAAGAAAACCGTAACGATATTACTTTTACTATTTCAGAAAAGTTTTTAGAAAAGACCATAGAACAATGTGATTTAATCATCGCTCAAATAGGAGGGAAATATAGTATTACACAAAACATGACTAAATTAAGTATTCAAGGTGCAGGAATAATGGGGAGACCAAGTATTTCTGCAGAATTTTTTGATACTCTCTCAAAAGCAAATATTAATGTAAGACTTATAGCAACAAGTGAAATCAAAGTAAGTTGCGTAATAGATTTAAAAGATATCTCTAAAGCAATCAGATTTGTAGGGGAAAAATTTAAATTATGTACTAAACAAATTTTTATTAATCCTATTTCAGAAATAAAAGATAAACCTGAAGTCAGAGGAATCGCTTTAGATAAGAATCAAGTACAAGTTAGTTTTAGAAATTTACCAGATAAGCCAGGAGTTGCTGCTTCAATCTGCTTAGCGCTGGCTGAAGCAAATTTAATTTTTGATACTATAGTTCAATCCGAGAGAAATAGTGAATTAAATACAAAAGATATTAGTTTTACGATGAACAAAGAAGACAGACTGAATGCAGAAAATGTTTTAAGTTTATTAATAAAAAAATATCCTGAATCAAGACTGGAGGATGGTCAAGCTATTGCTAAAATTAGTGCCGTCGGTGCAGGAATGGCTTTTAAAGAGGGAACTGCAGCAAAAATATTTAGAGCGCTAGCAAATGAAAATATTAATATTGAAATGATCGCAACAAGTGAAATTAGAACATCATGTATTGTTCTTGAAAAAAATTGTAATAAAGCCGTAAATTCTATTCATAATTATTTTAGATTAGGCGAATAATTTAAGTATTTCTTGCTAACTTTTGTCTTAATTTTTTTATTCTATCTCTTAAATTTGCAGCCTCCTCAAAGTTTAAATCTGAAGCAGCATTTTTCATTTTCGATTCTAATTTCTCTATTAGATCAGGCATCTCCTCAAATAAACAAAAATCATCATTCGAGCTTAAAATATCATCTGTTTTATTATTGACTAGGTTTATAAAATCCTTTGAAAGTTTACCAGTTTCTAATTTTCTCGATAATTCTAAAAAAGATAATATGGAATTTTGAATTTTTTTACCTGCAGCTTGAGGAGTGATCCCATTAATTTGATTATATTCTTCTTGTATAGCTCTACGTCTATCAGTCTCAGAAATTGCCTTTTTCATAGAATCTGTAAAATTATCTGCATAGAGTAAAGCAACTCCCTCAACATGCCTAGCAGCCCTTCCAATCGTTTGAATTAATGAGCGTTCTGCCCTTAGAAAACCTTCTTTATCTGCATCTAATATTGCTACTAAAGATACTTCAGGTAAATCTAATCCTTCTCTCAATAAATTAACCCCAACTAACACATCATATTCACCTAACCTGAGATCTTGAATAATTTCAATTCGTTCAATCGAATGAATTTCTGAATGTAAATATCTAACTCTGACTTTATTATCTGACAAAAAATCAGTAAGATCTTCTGCCATCCTTTTTGTGAGGGTTGTCACAAGAACTCTTTGATTTTTTTCTGACCTAGCCCGAATTTCAGATAGAAGATCATCTATCTGTCCCTTACTTGGCCTGACATCAATTAAAGGATCTAGCACACCTGTAGGTCTGATAACTTGTTCAACAAAATCGCCATTCGATTGATCTAACTCCCATTGACCAGGAGTTGCACTTACAAAAAGAGTCTGTTTAGATTTATGCCAAAACTCATCACACTTTAATGGCCTATTATCAGCAGCACTAGGTAATCTAAAACCATGCTCAATTAAAACTTTTTTTCTTGCTTGATCACCGTTATACATAGCATGAAGTTGTGGACACGTTACATGACTTTCATCTACAACTAATAACCAATCATCAGGAAAGTAGTCAATTAAACATTCTGGAGGAGTACCGGCGGCTCTCCCAGCTAGGTGTCTTGCATAATTTTCAACTCCATTACAGTATCCAACTTCTTTAAGCATTTCTAAATCATATTTAGTTCTTTGTTCCAATCTTTGAGCTTCAAGTAATTGACCATTATTAACAAAAAAATCAATTTGTGATTTTAATTCTTGATTAATTTCATAAATTGCACTCTCGAGTCTTTCCTTAGGAGTAACAAAATGCTTTGCAGGATATACACTTACTTGATCTAAGCTTTCCAATATTTCACCTGTTAAGGGATCTACATATCTAATAGCCTCAATTTCATCACCAAAAAATTCAATCCTGATAATTCTATCTTCATAAGCTGGACCGACTTCTAAAACATCACCTTTAATACGAAATCTACCTCGACTTATTTCAATATCGTTTCTAGAGTATTGGTTATTTACTAATTCTCTTAAGGAAGATCTTAAATTAATTATTTCACCAACTTTAAATTTTACAGCTGCTTTCAAATATTCACTAGGGATACCAAGACCATAAATACAACTGATAGAAGCAACAACGATAACATCTCTTCTCTCAAATAATGATCTCGTTGCAGAATGTCTCAACATATCAATCTCTTCATTAATTGATGCTGTTTTCGCAATATATGTATCGCTTACGGGAACATATGCTTCTGGCTGATAATAGTCGTAATAAGAAATAAAATATTCGACGGCATTTTTTGGAAAGAACTGTCTTAACTCATTACATAATTGAGCGGCTAATGTTTTATTGTGAGCAAGAACTAATGCAGGTCTCCCTGTTTGAGCAATTACATTTGCGATTGTAAAAGTTTTACCGGTTCCTGTCGCACCAAGAAGTGTTTGGAACTTCTCACCAAGATTTACTCCTTTTACCAAACTTTTAATTGCACTAGGTTGATCACCTTTTGGCTCATATGGTGAATTAAGTTGATAACTATTCACTTTCTAGTATCAGTTATGAATATACTAAGAAATTTTTTGAGTGTTTAATGAATTATCTAAAGATTCTTTTAAACCTCTTATCGCTGCAATCATTCCCACCATATTATCTAATTTATTGATTACACTGCCTACACCTACAGCTGAAGCACCGGAGGAAACAGCTAGAGGACAGGTAATTTGAGACAATCCAGAAGCGCTCATAATTGGAATATCTATTGCATTCTTTATAAATTCCTGTTTAATAGCAAATGTTGCAGCTAGTGTGGGAACAGATTTTTCAAATAATCCTTGTATCCCAGAACTATATGGCTTAGAACTTTTGCCTCCTTCTGTTTGAATAATATCAGCACCTTCTTTGATTAGTTGTAGAGCAAGATCAACTTGTTTATCCAAAGAAAGTGTATGCGGTACTGTTACTGAAAGAGGAATATTAGGCAATAAATCTTTAGTTTCTTTTGTTAAAGATAATACCTGATTAGCTGAAAAATTTATTCCTTTTTCGTAAAAAGAATCAAAGTTGCCAATCTCTACAAATGTTGCACCAGCTCTAATAGAATCAATAAATAATCTAGGTTCTACTGCACTTACGCAAATTGGCAAGGAAGTTATATCTAAAACCTTTTCCACTAATAAAGGTTTACACGCTATGTCAATAACATCTGCCCCACCTATGGAAGCAGCTTTCGCAATCATTTTGACAGATTCAATATCAAAATTATTCAGTCCTGATATTATTTTTAATAATGATTTATTATGAAGTTCTTTTTGAACTTTTTGTGGCAATTGATTAATCAGAGTCATTGACTAGATGTATTTACTCCCTGATTGTGACATTGTTTTATAAAAAAGCATATTTTTTTTTTAATATTATTTGACTTCAACAATATGACTAATAAATCAAAAAGTAACTGGACAAATTGGCATCATATATTTCATCGGTCGATTCTTAATAGTGAAAATTTTATGCCAAATGGAATTAATTTACTAATTAGTGTATCAGGTGGACAAGATTCAATGGCATTGATGACTTTAATAGATGATATTAAAGAACAACATAATTGGTCTTTAAATGTTTGGCATGGAAATCATAAATGGCACAATGAGTCGGACAAATTTGCAAAGGAGTTACAAAATTATTGTTGTCGAAAAAAGATTATTTTCTACAAAGATTCTGCAGATGGAATTGATATATCAACAGAAGAAAAAGCTAGAACATGGAGATATCAAAAATTATATGAAAAAGCTTCGAAAATTTGCACCAAAAACAAAATTAATGGCAACTTATACATAGTTACTGGACACACAAGTACTGACAATGCCGAAACATTTCTTTTGAATCTTGCAAGAGGAAGCAACATTAGTGGATTAGGTGGTATTCCTAAAAAACGGTTACTAAATAAAGATTATTTTTTAGTGAGACCTTTTATGATTTTTAGTAGAAATGATACTACCTCTATATGTAAAAAATTAGAAATTCCTTTTTGGGTAGATCCTACAAATTCTGATACGCAATTAAAAAGAAATTTAATAAGGCACAAAGTCATCGGTGAACTAGAAGAAATCTATCCTGGTTGTAGTAATAGAATCAACAAATTTATAGAAAAGATGAAAAGCTATAGCCAAGAGAGATCTGAATTATGCGAACTAGCTATAAAATCATGCCTATGTGAAGATGGGATAAGAAGGATAACTTTAAATGATTTAGGTGAACAAGCTAGAGCAACAATTTTACATACTCTATTAAGTACAAAATGCAAAAAGCAAATTAGTTCAAAAAATATTGATGAGCTATCTAAACAAATTTTTAACAAACATTCTGGACAGAAATATTTTTCAGATGGAGTAGAAGTAATTTGGAATAAAAATTTTATTAGAATTATTTTCTAAGTTGTTAAAGCAGATCTTCTTCTGCGAGTTCTACCAGTTAATTCCTCTTCTTGATTTTTAATATTCGGCTTAGTATTTTCTCTCCCATTATGAGCATTATTTTGATTTTTACTAACTTGAGGAGTATTACTTCTATTTTTCTTATTCTGATGATCGCTATTAGCTCTTGGCTTATATGTAGGCGTGCCACTTGGCGCCGGCTGAACAAGACATAGTACTAAAGGTTCAACCTGTAGTTCCCGTCGCATTCTTCTGCTTAACCCTGACTCAATTTCTCTTTGTACACCTATCCAATCTACTTCAAAAGTTTTTGGACCAGTTTGTCTTGAGAGTTGCTTCCATCTATTTTCTAAAACCCAGCTAATTTCTCTTTCAGTCCATAATGACATCTTTCTAGGATCTGCAGAAGTTACAACACCTCTCAAACTTACCCTTGGAGGGGCAACCATATAACCATCAGTACTTATAGGTATCAAAACAGTAACTATTCCATCATTAGCTAATTGTTGCCTTTCCTTCAAGGAACGAGCATCAACTATGCCTGTTCTAGTATTATCAAGCATTTCAATCCCAGATTTAACAGGCTGACCTTGAATCATTGAATTAGCTCTGAGCTCAATAGAATCACCATTATCTAGTATTAAAATATTATTTGGAGATACCCCCATAGAGACTGCTGTCTTTCCATGCAAAACTTGCATTCTATACTCACCATGCACTGGTATAAAGAATTTTGGTTTTATTAATGCGAGCATCATCTTTTGATCTTCTCTACAACCATGCCCAGAAACATGGATACCATGTTCTTTTCCATAAATTACCTTTGCTCCAAGATAAACAAGTTTATCAATTGTATGACTAACCGATATCGTATTCCCAGGTATTGGACTAGATGAGAAGATAACAGTATCAGTAGTTTTTAATTGAACATTAGGATGTTCGCTCCTTGAGATACGACTTAGAGCAGCCATTGTCTCACCTTGACTACCTGTCATCAGAAGTAAGGTTTCTTTATCAGGTAAATCTCTTATAGTTCGTATTGGAAAAAATAAATCATCTGGGACTCGAATATAACCTAGTTCTCTACACTTCCCTACAACATTTAGCATTGACCTACCCAACAAGCCTATCTTTCGTCCATGTTTCATTGCCGTTTCAATAATCATAGCAACTCTATGTGTAGAACTTGCAAAAGTTGTAATTAATACTCTTCCTTCCGCCTCGCTTATTAATCTATCTAAATTAGGAAGAACTGAACTCTCAGATGGAACAAATCCAGGAACCTCTGAATTTGTTGAATCTGAAAGAAGACAAAGGACTCCCTGCTTTCCATAAAAAGCCATACGTTCAATATCGGCTAATTTTCCGTCAGGAGGAGAATGATCAAATTTAAAATCACCCGTAAAAAAGATTACTCCAACAGGAGTAGTTAATGCTAAAGCAAAACTATCAGATATTGAGTGAGTATTTCTTACAAATTCTATTGAAAAATGTTGACCAAGCTTTACTACTTGCCTGGGTTGCACAGGTTGGAGATTGGTTCTATCAGCCACACCGGCTTCTTCAATTTTTCCTTTCAACATTGAAATTGCCAAAGGAGGACCATAAATAATAGGGATATTAAATTTTTTTAAATGATGTGAAATTCCTCCTATATGATCTTCGTGACCATGTGTAACTATCATTCCTCTAAATCTTTTTAAATTCGCTTGCAAATATGTAGTGTCAGGCATCACAACATTCACTCCATGCATTCCTTCTGTAGGGAAAGCTAATCCACCATCGATAAGGATTAAATCATCACCATATTCAAACACACAAGTATTTTTTCCTATTTCATGTAAACCTCCTAAAGGAATTATTTTTACACAAGGTTCTTTAGGATTTTTCGAAGTGTTATTTGAACGACTATTTTGTGAATTTAATTTACTGGAATTCATTTGTTAAGTATTAAAACGAACAATTTGATTTATTAACTAAAAAATAATTAAAAACAAAATTAAATTTTTCATTATAAAGATAATTTGTTAATAATCTCTAAAAGATTTTTTGTTTTTTCATCATTTAATTTAGTTAACGGATACCTGGGTGAACCAACATTCCAACCCAATAAGGTTAAAGCTGCCTTAATTGGAATTGGATTAGTTGTTTCAAAAAGTGCATTAAAAAGGTCCTGAAGTTTTTCATGAATTGCAAGAGCTTTTGAGATGTGCCCATTTTGAAAAGATAAAATCATTTCTTTCAACTGCAAACCAACAATATGGCTTGCAACACTCACAACACCTACAGCTCCAACAGATAACATAGGTAGCAATAATGAATCATCGCCACTATATATTGCAAATTCAGAGCCGCATTTGGCTCTCAACTCGGTCACTTCTTCTATTCTACCGCTTGCTGCCTTAATACTTACAATATTTGAGCATTTCATAAGTTTCTTTACAGTATTAGGTAATAGATTGCATCCTGTTCTCCCAGGAATGTTATAGAGCATTAAGGGGATATCAGGTGCTGCTTTAGCGACCATATTAAAATGTTCATACAACCCTTCTTGAGGTGGCTTATTATAATAAGGGACAACTACCAACGCCCCATCCGCACCGGACTTACATGCTTGTTTTGTAGCCTCTATCGCTTCAGAGGTTGAGTT
The DNA here is from genome assembly GCA_902625845.1 of uncultured Prochlorococcus sp. Classification (GTDB taxonomy): domain Bacteria; phylum Cyanobacteriota; class Cyanobacteriia; order PCC-6307; family Cyanobiaceae; genus Prochlorococcus_A. The sequence goes on from CACOCT010000001.1 coordinate 104,186, forward strand.
ACTACCAGTTCCAACAAGAATATATGCTTTTGTACTCAAGGAATTTTTTATTGCCAAAAATAAATCATGTTGCTCGTTCCAAGTCAAAGTGGGAGATTCTCCTGTTGTTCCACATAAAACCAATCCATCAGAACCATTATCAATAATGTAGTTTGCAAGTTTTATAGCCAAATCATAATCAACCGCACCATCTTGATCAAAAGGTGTAACCATTGCAGTAAGAATCTTCCCAAAAGGTGGCTGATATTGTCCGAGAAGATTATTCATGATTGTTTTGAAGTAAAATTTCCGCTATTTGAATAGCATTAAGTGCTGCCCCTTTTCTAATCTGATCACCACACAACCATAATTCTAATGCATTAGGATTACTTAAATCTGATCTAATCCTTCCAACTGCAATATTATCTTTCTCTTTAACATCTTCAGGCATAGGGAATCTATTGTTTTTATAATCTTCAATTACATCTACACCTTTAGCAATTCTTAATTTAGAAATAGCTTCAAAAAGATCGATACTTTGAAAGAATTCAACATTAACTGATTCTGAATGAGCTCTAAGGATTGGTACTCTGACGCACGTTGCAGATAATTTGAGTTCTGGAGTATTTAAAATTTTTCTTGTCTCATTAATCATCTTCATTTCTTCTTCACAATAATTATTTTCCTGCATAGGAGAATTGTGTAAAAACAAATTAAAAGCTAATGAATAAGGTAATATTTGAGGTTTTTGTGGATTACCCTCTAAAAATCTTGTTGATAAAAATTTTAATTCCTCCATCGCCAGTTGACCTGCTCCACTTGCCGATTGATAAGTAGAAACAACAATTCTTTTAATCTTGGAAATATGATTTAAAGGGGCAAGAACCAAAGTAAGTAATATCGTCGTACAATTTGGATTTGCTATTACTCCATTATGATGCTGTACAGCATTAGGATTTACCTCTGGAACAACTAGCGGAACATCTTTATCTAATCTAAAAGCACTTGAATTATCGATCAATATCGCACCTTGATTTTTTATTATGGGGAGCCATTTTTTAGAAACTGATCCACCTGCGGTAGCAAACACCAAATCAACATTTAAGAATGATTTTTCATGAACTTCTTGAGTAATAAGTTCTTGATTTTTCCATATTATTTTTTTACCAGCTGATCTAGAGGAAGAAAGTAAAATTAATTCAGAAATAGGGAAATTTCTTTCTTCTAAGATTTTCAGCAATTCAGATCCAACTGCTCCAGATGAACCTAAAATTGCTACTTTTAAAGATCTGTTAGGTAATAGTGAAGATTTAGCCAAAATTATAAAAAAATTATGGAATTAATAAAAAATATGTTTCTTAACTTTATCAAAAAAGATAACTTTCAAGTAAAACACTTAATGTGAAATAATTAAGTTTTTCTATTCGTAAGAATTTTAAGTTTTAAAAATGAAAGAACAATCTTTAAAAGTAAAAACAAGTTCACTCCCTAAAAGTAGAATTTCTATTGAATTTGATATACCATCCTCATCATGTAATTCTATTGTTGAAGATACAATTAAAACTATAAGCAGATCAGTGAAGCTACCTGGATTTAGATCTGGGAAAATTCCAAAACAAGTTTTAATACAAAGAATTGGTTTGTCTCAGCTATATGCGTCTGCACTCGAAAAAATAATTGATAAATATTGGAAAGAAGCTTTACAAACTGAATCAATAGTCCCTCTTTGCGAACCTGAATTAGAAGATGGTTTTGAATCTCTTTTAGCGAGATTTAATCCTGAAGAAAATTTAAAATTTATTCTTAAAACTGATATTGAACCTAAATTAAAGCTTAAAAAGTCAAAAGGGCTAAAAGTTGAAATTCAGAAAAACAAATTTGATCCCAAAAGTGTTGATGAAGAACTAGAAAAATCAAGAAATCAACTAGCAAATATTATACCTGTAGTTGATAGGCCTGCACAAATGGGAGATATTGCAGTAATCAGCTTCAATGGTGTATATAAAAATTCAAGGAAATCTATTGAGGGAGGATCTAGCGAATCAATGGATCTTGAGCTTGAAAAAAATAAAATGATTCCTGGATTTGTAGAAGGAATTATAGGCATGAATATTAATGAGAAAAAAGAACTTAATCTTGTATTTCCAAAAGACTATGCTCATGAAGAATCAAAAGGGAAAGAAGCAATTTTTGAAATTCACCTAAAAGATTTAAAAACTAAAGAGCTACCTGAATTAAATGATGAATTTGCAAAGCAATCAGGAAATAACAAAACATTAAAAGATTTAAAAAAAGATATTGAAATACAGCTGAAGGATAATTTTGAAAAAAATCAACGAAATATAAAAATTGAAGCATTAATTGATGCTCTTTCTAAAGAACTTGAAGTAGAGATTCCAAAATCAATGATTGATTTAGAGGTGCAGAGTAATATCGAGCAAACTGCACAAAGATTTGCTCAACAAGGCTTGGATGTAAAATCTACTTTTACACCTGAGCTAATAAAATCACTTGCAGAGTCAAGTCGTCCCCAAGCAGAAAAAAATGTATTAACCTCATTAGCTTTAAAAGCTCTTGCCGAAAAAGAAAATATTGAGGTATCAGAGATTGAGATAGATCAAAAATATAAAGAATTTGAAAAAGAAATTGAAAAATCTAAAAACAAAATTGATATAGATAAACTAAGAGAAGCTATTAGAAATGATCTTATTAAAGATAAATTAATAGATTGGTTAGAAAATAATTCTGAAATTATTGAGAAAAAAGTAGCAAAAACAAAAACTAATCCTAAAAAAGTCACACAAGAAACTAAAGAGAGATCTTCAGTCAATACAAAAACATCAAAAAAAAAGACAAGAAAAGATAAATGAGAAAAAAATAATTTGTGATAAAACTAACTAATCTTGAAAAAAACTTTTAGATTATAAAAAGTAATACTTTTTGTTTTGATCCAATCAATAAAACATAATCAATTTCTCAATATTCCTGAATCAAAATTATATAAAAATAATTTCATGGGTGCATTACCAACAGTCATTGAACAATCTGGAAGAGGAGAGAGGGCTTTCGATATTTATTCGAGATTATTAAGAGAGAGAATCATATTTTTAGGCACTGAAGTAAATGATCAAGTCTCTGATTCCTTAGTTGCACAATTATTATTTTTAGAAGCAGAAGATCCTACTAAAGATATACAGATTTACATAAATTCTCCAGGAGGATCTGTTACTGCAGGATTAGCAATTTACGATACGATGCAACAAATATCTCCAGATATTGTTACTATTTGCTTCGGTGTTGCTGCTAGTATGGGTGCCTTTTTATTGTCGGGAGGGACCAAAGGGAAAAGACTAGCTCTGCCAAACTCAAGGATCATGATTCATCAGCCACTTGGTGGTGCCCAAGGACAAGCAGTTGAGATAGAGATTCAAGCTAAAGAAATTTTATTTCTGAAACAAACTTTAAATAACCTACTTTCAGAGCACACTGGCCAACCCCTTGAAAAAATTATTGAGGATACAGAAAGAGATTACTTTTTATCTCCTGATGAAGCAGTTAATTATGGATTAATTGATAAAGTTATAAAAAATGACAACTAGATAATTTAGCTTAAGATTTTGATGACGAATTATAGTTTATAAGCAATCCTTGAAGAAGGGCACAAATACCCTTATAAATTAAAATAGGTTTTATTCTTCGATGGCTAAATTCGACGCCCATCTTAAATGTTCTTTTTGTTCTAAATCACAAGACCAAGTAAGGAAACTAATAGCAGGTCCTGGGGTTTATATCTGTGATGAATGTATTGATCTTTGTAATGAAATTCTTGATGAAGAATTATTGGAATCGCAAGCCAAAACAAATACAAACGTCCCTCAATCAAAGAAAAAGTTACCACATCCTCATAATGAAACCTATGACCCCTTAAAAATAAATACAATTCCCAAACCAATAGAAATAAAGGGATTTCTCGATAAACAAGTTGTAGGACAAGAAGCTGCCAAAAAAATACTCTCAGTAGCTGTATATAACCACTACAAAAGACTTGCTTGGAAAAATACAGATAATAACAATGATTATGAAAGCAAGCAAAATAATTTACAATCCACTAAATTACAAAAATCTAATATTTTACTAATTGGGCCAACTGGAAGTGGAAAAACATTATTAGCACAAACACTTGCTGAATTCCTTGATGTGCCATTCGCAGTTGCTGATGCAACTACTCTTACAGAAGCTGGTTATGTAGGAGAAGATGTCGAAAATATTCTTTTAAGGCTTTTACAAAAATCTGAAATGAATGTTGAACTAGCACAAAGAGGTATCATTTACATAGATGAGATAGATAAAATTGCTAGGAAAAGTGAAAACCCATCGATTACGAGAGATGTTTCGGGAGAAGGCGTACAACAAGCTTTATTAAAAATGCTTGAGGGAACAATCGCGAATGTTCCTCCTCAAGGGGGAAGAAAACACCCCTATCATGATTGTATCCAAATTGACACAAGTCAAATTCTATTTATTTGTGGTGGTGCATTTATAGGGCTTGAAGATATTGTTCAAAAAAGATTAGGAAAACATAGTATTGGGTTTACAATGTCATCAGATCTTGAAAACGTCGAACCAAAAAAGACATTGGACTCTAGAGACTCAATTAAGAATTTAGAACTTGATGACTTAGTTAAGTACGGATTAATACCTGAATTTATTGGAAGAATTCCAGTATGTGCTATTTTAGACCCACTTAATGAAGACACTTTAAAATCAATTCTGACTGAGCCCAGAGATGCTTTAGTCAAACAATTTAAAGCTTTATTAAGTATGGACAATGTTAATTTAAAATTTGAACCTGAATCAGTTTCAGCAATAGCCAAAGAAGCATATTCCAGAAAAACAGGTGCGAGAGCTTTGAGATCTATTATTGAAGAACTTATGCTTGATTTAATGTATTCATTACCATCCCAAGAGGAAGTTAAAGAATTTACAGTTACAAGAAAAATGGTTGAAAATCTATTTTCATCAAAAATTGTGAAGCTCAGATCTAGCAAAAATAGAATAAGAAAAGAATCTGCTTAAGATTATTTGGTTATGATTGAAAAAATCTTACGATATTCATATACTAATTAATGGTAAATATTCATCAACCTTTTCATCTCAAATATAGACCAATAAATTTTGATGAACTTATAGGACAAGAGGTAATTTCATTAACTTTAAAACAAGCTTTAATTACGAATAAGATTGCTCCAGCTTATCTATTTTGTGGCCCTAGAGGTACGGGTAAAACATCTAGTGCAAGAATTTTTGCTAAATCATTAAATTGCCAAAAATATACCAAGCCAAGTCAATATCCATGTAACGTATGCGAATTATGTAAAAATATTAATATTGGAATTGCTTTAGACATAATCGAAATTGATGCTGCATCAAATACTGGAGTTGAGAATATAAGAGAAATTATAGAACGAGCAAATTTTGCACCCACTCAAGCCAGGTGGAAGGTTTATGTAATCGATGAATGTCATATGCTTTCTACAGCGGCTTCTAACGCTTTATTAAAAACCATAGAAGAACCTCCTGAAAGAGTTGTTTTTATACTTGCAACCACAAATCCTGAAAGAGTACTAAAAACCATTCAAAGTAGATGTCAAAAATTTAACTTTAAAAGAATCAATTCAGAACATATTTATAAACATCTTTTGGAAATTTCAAATAAAGAATTAATCAATTTTGAAGATGATGGTTTAAGACTTATTGCTAAAAGATCAAATGGTGGGATGAGAGATGCTCAGCGACTATTGGACCAATTAAGTTTACTTCCAAATGGTATTACTAAAAAAAATGTTGAAGAATTGCTTGGAGAAGTTTCTGAAACTGATCTTTTAGATTTAATTAACTCATTAATAAAAAATATTCCAGACTCTTTAATCAAATCTTGTATTAATTTATATGATTCAGGTAATGAACCCATTTCTATTTTGGAAGGTATTTTAAATATCACTAGAGATTTATTACTTAAAACCGTAGATAATAATTATTCTGATCTATTCTATACCTCAAAAGAATTTCAACCTGAGTTAGAAAGGATTTCTAAATTAATAAACAAATCTAAAATAATTGAATGGCATCATTATCTTAAAAATCTTGAATATCAGATCAAAAATAGTAGCCAACCACGATTATGGCTCGAAATTCATTTAACGAGTCTACTAAAGATAAAGGATCAACCTTCAATAAAAAATACAAAAATTGTTCGTAATGAAAGCATCAATGAAGATAAAAACATTATTTCTAAAAAAGAAAATTTTAAACCTATTGTTCAAAAAGAAAAAATTGCTTTTCATGATCATGATCAAGAGATCAATAAAAATGATAAAAATCTCGACAATGAATCAATTAATTTAAAAGAAAAATGGTCCTTAATACTTTCAAAAATAGAATTACCATCCACAAGGATGCTTCTATCTCAGCAAGCTGAACTTGTAGGCATTCAACCTAACATAGTAGAAATAGACTTAGCTCCAAATTGGGAAAATATGATTAAAAGCAGAGCAGCAGTTATTGAAGATTCAGTAAAAAAAATATTTGGTGAACATATGACTATAATTTTTAAATCAAAAACAAATAATATAAATTCAATTAATAATAAAAATCAAAAATTTGATCAAGAAAATGATACTCACAAAAAAATTATAAATTCTAGTCAGCTAAAAAATGTACAACAAAAAAATAATAATTTAAAAGTGACAGATTCAAAAATAATAAGTCAAGAGGGATTACCTGAAAATACTTTAGATATAGAAAAAAACAGTTCAAAAAATTTAGCAGATTTTTTTAATGGACAAATTGTTGATACTGATAAAGATTAATTAGCCTAAATGAGTTGTTTTTTTCCAAATTATTTTCTTAGGGAAAATCGACATTTTTAGAGTAACCAGAGGAATAATAATAAACCAATGTGATAAATAAAATAGATATAAAATTATTTTAATTAAGTTGTTTGGCAATACAGGTCCTTCATGTTTTTTATGGCATCCAAGCCAAGAGGCACTAGCTGAAAGAGTGAATGCTGTCATTGAGACAGGCCAATATATAGATGATTTAAAAAATAAGAGGCAAACAATTAAATCTACTAAAGCAATTATCGGTAATGCATATTGCAAAATAAAAAAATAAGTTAAATCAAACTTCTGAATAAATGTTAATTTACTAAATATTAAATTTCTTCCATAGTCAAAAAATCTTTGTAAGCCTCCCTCTGCCCATCTTTGCCTTTGCCTAAATAAGGCGAAAATATCTTCAACTGCCTCTTCCATTACTGGGGGATCCCAAAAAATACCAATTTTAGATTGTGATAGTATTAATCTCAAACTTAGATCTAAATCATCTGTTACAGTATTCTCATTAAAGGAACCACAACTTAGTAAGATATCCTTTCTTACTAATTGTCCATTACCTCTTAATTCAGAAATACCTGCAGAATATAATCTGCCTACTTGAAAATAAGCATCCATAGCCATTTCAATACCTTGGCAAGAAGTTAAAAAATTTTTACTTGTATTAATTACTGATTTTCTTAATTGAACAGCAGACCAATCACCATTTTGAGCAAAACCTAGAACTCTATGGAGCGTATCATTTTTTAATTGTGCATCTGCATCTAAGATAAATACCCATTCGCCAGAAATAAATTTCAAAGCATGATTTAATGCTCCTGATTTTCCTCCACCAGCATTTTTAGATCTACTTATAATATTTAATTTTTCATATTTTTGAGATAATTTTTTTAAAATAATTGGAGTATTATCTACACTCCCATCATCAATAATGTGTATTTTTAATTTTTCAGATGGATAATCCAAATTAAATAATCTTTCAACGAGCCGAGCAATAACGTTTTGCTCATCTCGTGCTGCTACAAGAATATCTAAAGTCGGAATATTTTTTATTAATTTTTGATTATAAATATTATTATCAGTAACTTTCATATTTTTTGACAGAACCCAAATCCCATAGACCAAAACGACTAATGATGTTGCGTAGATTATAAGAATAGGAGGTTTTTTACTAAAAAAATGAGGATATATCCCTATAGCAATACATGAAACTAAAAAGATGAAAGATTTTAATCTACGATTTTTAGAAAAACTATTTTCAAAATTTTCTTGATTTAAGATACTTTTACTTTTCATAGTTTTATTTTACTAGATTCATAAAATCTAAAATTTTTGTTTTCTTATAGTATTGCTTTAAAATTTTTTTATAAGAGTAACCAATTTTAGCCATTTCAATTGCTCCAGATTGAGATAAACCTACACCATGGCCAAAACCACCACCAGTAAAAACCCATAAATTATCATTTATTTTATCAATTATAAATAAATTACTTGGCAGAAAATTTAAAGATTTTCTTATATCATCCTTAACTAAAGTAATTTTCTGAATTGGATTGCCATGACTAATTTCTAATTTGCTAACTCTTCCACTAGTTCCTCTGTTAATAATTTTTAAATCAAGAATTTCTGAATTTTTATTTACCAAATCATTTTTTTGCAATAAATTAAAAATTTCTTTAGCAGAAACTTTTCGTTCCCATCTAAAAAGATGATGATCTTTACCAAAAAAAATATTTTTATCACTTTGCAAAAAATTTTTTAATTCTTCTCTACTTTTGATTGAGGGATATAAATTTTTTCTTCCAAAATTTATCAAATCAAAGTCAGACGTTAAATACGGATAATCACTAATTTTCCACGATTCGCTAGCAGATGCTGAGATTCCACCATTGGAGGCATGATAAAAAGCATTAATTGGTTTACCTTTAAAAACTAAAACTTTATTTTGGGTATCTAAAATTGCTTTTTCAATATTTTCGTTAGTAATTGAAGGTTTATAAACTTGACATTGAGTTGTCACACATAAGTGAAATTTATCTGCTTTAAATCTATTTGAATTATAAATTGCCCAAGTCCTAGCAATTACAGCTTGAGCTTTTAAAGCTTCCAATGGTGAATTAGCACCAATTTCATAAGGTAAAACTCCTTTTAAATATTCTTTAAATGATAGCTTTTGAACAAGAGTCCATGTCCCATAAGAGTCTTTAATCAAATAAAAATTTTTTCCATAATTGACATTATTGATTTTAATTACATCATCAGATGTAACAGAAATTGGTCCATCAAGTTTCTGAAATGTATATTTATTTATGAGGAAAGGAATGATTTCATAATTAATATTTCTTCGCCTAATTTTAAAATTTTGATTAACTTTATCTCTATTTTCAATAGGCAACCATATTTCCCAATGACTTGGCATTGTAATTAAAGGTTTTAATCCTTTTTTTAACAAAATTTCAGATTGTTTTTTTGCTGATTCAAAACTAGAAAAAGGTTGAGATACTAATTTTTTTATAGTATATGGTTTTTCTAAAGGTACTTTTTTAAATACAATTTTTACTTGTTTAGATTGATGTTGTAATCCATTTGCCGATTCCACTCTTAGAAATTGATCATCAGCTTGAAGAATTAAAGTGTCTTCATTAATTTTATTTTTTCCTAAATATTGTTTTAAGCCTATTAAAAAATTTCCTTTCTTAATTTCTTTTTCAAGATTAATATCAATAATCTGTTCAGCATAAATTGAATTATTTTTAAAGCTGAAGTTTAAAAAAAAAGTTAGGCTTATGAAAAATACATAAATAGGTTTGTAAAAATATTTCATAGTTCTTTGCTTACTTTAAAAATTTATATTGTAATTTGGGGGCATTTGATTTGCATCAATGCATTTTTAGGTTTAGATTAATAAACTAATAGTAAAAAGATTCCAAATGTCAAAGTTGAAGACGCGTAAATCAGCAGCAAAAAGATTTAAAGCAACAGCTTCTGGTAAATTCATGAGAAGAAGAGCGTTTCATAATCATTTACTTGATCATAAAAGTTCAAAATTAAAAAGACATCTTTCTACAAAAGCAGTGGTTGATGAAAGAGACGCTGATAATGTAAAATTAATGATCCCTTACGCTTAATTTTAAATAAAATAAGAAAATCATGGCAAGAGTTAAAAGAGGAAATGTAGCAAGAAAAAGAAGAAATAAAATCCTACATCTTGCTAAAGGCTTTAGAGGGGGTAATAAAAACCTCTTTAGAACAGCTAATCAAAGAGTAATGAAAGCTCTTTGCAATGCTTATCGTGATAGAAGAAGAAGAAAAAGAGATTTCAGAAGGTTATGGATTGCAAGAATAAATGCTTCAGCCAGAATTAATGGTACTAACTACAGTAAGCTAATTAATAATCTTAAATCTTCAAATATTCTTATAAATAGAAAAATGCTTGCTCAACTAGCGCTAAACGAACCTCAATGTTTCGAAAAGATAGTCTCTTCAGCATCAGAATAAAATATTTAATTACTATTATAAAAAAAGGATAATTAATAATTTATGGTAATTTCTTCATTCCAATCATATTTATTAATATTATTTTTTTTATTAACGATAATCGCAATTTTCGTATTTCGACAATTTTTAAAAACAAGAAATGAGGAGATAAATCTGGTTAAATATGAACAGAAAGGAATTGCATCATTAGAGACAGCCACTGAACTTTATGAATTCGGATCTATTCAAATAAAAAAAAGACTATATTCTCAAGCTACTCAAACTTTTTTAAAAGCAATGAAAAACTCGAAAGATGAGCCAGATGAAGGTAAGGCAATTATTGAAAATGCTTTAGGTTTTACATATGCTGCTCAAAAGGATTTTAAAAAAGCAATCAAACATTATAAATCGGCATTATTAACATTACCGCAGTATACAGTAGCACTTAATAATCTTGCTGCGGCGCAACAAAGTTTATTGGATTATGAACAAGCATTATTAACCTATAAAAAAGTTTTAGAGATTGATCCAAAAAATAAAACAGCAATAAAAAAAACCAAAGAATTGAATAAAAGGAATAAATATGAGCCATTTAAAGAAGTTAATAACAGAGGCTTCTAAAAATCATGGAGCAAAAAGATAAGTTAAAAATTGGAAGAAAGATCTTTAACAACAGATTAATGATAGGAACAGGCAAGTATCAATCGCACAAAATTATGATTAATAGTTTAGCAAGCTCTGGATCTGAAATTATTACAGTTGCTATTAGAAGAATTAAAAATATGGATAAAGATACAAATTTACTAAAACACATCAATTGGTCAAAATATTGGATGTTACCGAATACTGCTGGTTGTAAAAATTCTGAGGAAGCAATCAGGATTGCACTTCTTGGAAGAGAACTTGCTAAATTATCAGGCCAAGAAGATAATAATTTCATAAAATTAGAAGTAATCCCTGATATGAAATATCTTCTACCAGATCCAATAGAGACTTTAAAAGCAGCAGAAATTCTAATTAAAAAGGATTTCACTGTTTTACCTTATATAAATTCTGATCCAATTCTTGCAAAAAGACTGGAGGAGATAGGTTGTGCAACTGTTATGCCATTAGGTTCACCAATAGGCTCTGGTCGAGGTCTTTTAAATTCTTCAAATATCTCAATTATAATAGAAAACTCAAAAATACCAGTAATCATAGACGCAGGCATTGGAGTTCCCAGTGAAGCGTGTCAAGCTATGGAGATGGGGGCTGATGGAGTTCTGATTAATAGTGCAATTGCATTAGCTGATAATCCTGTAAAAATGGCACAAGCGATGAATTTAGGAGTTAATGCAGGGCGTATGTCTTTCTTATCAGGGAGAATACAAAAGGCTGTTTATGCTAATCCAAGTTCGCCTGAGGATAATATTTCAAAATAATTAATATATAAAATTTGATTCAAACCTTAAGGTCAATTGTAAGTAAGTTAATTTCATTTTAATTAGTGTTTTTTAAAAAAGTTTTGAAACTTTTTTCAATATTTATACCCATAGTGATGGGTCACTGTAGTAGTTTAATAATGATATTTGGAAAAATTAATCTGGAGTTTTGAGTGAAAGTTATTGTTCTTGGAGGAGATGGATTCTGCGGTTGGCCATGTGCAGTCAATTTATCCGAACAAAATCATGAAGTAATTATTGTTGATAATCTGAGCCGCAGGAAAATAGATATTGATCTTGAAGTAGAGTCTCTAACGCCAATCTCATCAATAAATGAGAGATTAACAGCATGGGAAGAGACAGGAGGCAAACCAATAAAATTTATTAATATGGATATTTCTAAACAATATTTAAAGTTACTAAATATGTTAATTAATGAAAAGCCTGATTCAATTGTACATTTTGCCGAACAAAGAGCTGCTCCATATTCAATGAAATCAAGTTATACAAAGAGATATACAGTAGATAACAATGTTAATGGTACTCATAACCTTTTAGCAGCTATTGTTGAAAGCAATCTGGATATACATATAGTCCATTTAGGGACAATGGGTGTTTATGGATATGGTTCTCATAGAGGAGCTACTATCCCAGAGGGATATTTAAAAGTTGAAGTCCCCCAACCTGATGGGACTAGATTTGAAGAAGAGATACTTCATCCTGCCAGCCCAGGTAGTGTTTATCATATGACAAAAACTTTAGATCAATTATTATTTCTCTACTACAATAAAAACGATCTTATTAGAATTACAGATTTACACCAAGGAATTGTCTGGGGGACAAATACTAAGGCCACTTTAAAAGACCCAAGATTAACTAATAGATTCGACTATGACGGAGATTATGGAACAGTACTGAATAGATTCTTAATGCAAGCTGCTATAGGTTATCCTCTAACAGTACATGGTACAGGAGGTCAGACGAGAGCTTTTATTCATATAAAAGATTCAGTAAAATGTGTACAGCTAGCTTTAGAAAATCCTCCTAATAAAGGAGATAGAGTAAAAATATTTAACCAAATGACAGAAAGTCATCAGGTAGGTGATTTAGCAAAAAAAGTTGCGGATCTAACTGGCGCTAAAATTAATTATCTACCTAACCCAAGAAATGAGGCAGTAGAGAATGACTTAATTGTTGATAATAAATGTTTTATTGAATTGGGACTTAATCCAACGACACTTGATAATGGATTACTTGAAGAAGTATTAGAGGTAGCTAAAAAATTTGCAAATAGATGCGATAGAAAAAGAATCCCTTGCGTTTCTGCTTGGACAAAAAATCAAGAAAAAGCTATAAAATCAGATTAAAGATTTTGAATATTTTTTAAGAACGTGAAAATTGCATTTTTTACAGAGACTTTTCTTCCCAAGGTTGATGGCATAGTTACTAGATTGACAAAAACTATTGAATATCTTGTTAAGAATGGAGATGATGTAATAGTTTTTTGCCCTGAAGGATCGCCAAATAGCTACAAAGGAGCAAAAATTGTTGGTGTAGCAGCAGTTCCTCTCCCTTTATATCCAGAATTAAAGCTTGGACTGCCTGGAGCTACTGTATCAGAAGCACTTGAAGCCTTTCAACCTGATTTAATACATGTCGTAAATCCTGCCGTATTAGGACTAGGGGGTATATGGTTAGCTAAAACAAATAATATTCCACTAATTGCCAGTTATCATACACACCTACCAAAATATCTTGAGCACTATGGGATGGGAATGCTAGAACCTCTCTTATGGGAATTATTAAAAGCTGCTCATAATCAAGCTTTACTAAATCTTTGCACCTCAACAGCTATGGTAAATGAATTGGAAAGTAAAGGCATTCGAAGAACTGCCTTATGGCAAAGAGGCGTTGATACTAATAGCTTTAAGCCCGAGTATAGGAATCAAACTATGAGGAAAAAATTATTGGGGGACTATCCTGACACAGGTTCATTGCTTATTTATGTTGGAAGATTATCAGCAGAAAAACAAATTGAAAGAATCAAACCTGTGTTAGAAAAAATACCTGAGGCTAGCTTAGCTCTTGTGGGAGATGGCCCATATAGAAATCAATTAGAAAAAATTTTTGAAAATACAAAAACAAATTTTATTGGTTATTTAGCCGGAGAAGAATTAGCTAGTGCTTATGCCTCAGGTGATATTTTTTTATTTCCATCTAGTACTGAAACATTAGGCCTTGTCTTGTTAGAAGCTATGGCGGCAGGATGTCCTGTAATTGGAGCAAATAAAGGAGGTATTCCAGACATAATCAATGATGGTATTAACGGATGTCTATATGATCCTGATGAAGAGGACAATGGCGAAGAAAGTTTAATAGCTGCAACAAAAAAAATATTACAAGATAGTGCGAAAAAAGAAAAGATGAGAATCGCTGCTCGAACAGAAGCAGAAAAATGGGATTGGAATCAAGCAACTATTCAGCTACAGGAATTTTACAGTAAAACTTTAAATAAAAATTAATTTGTTATTAAGCAACATTTGGAGGTGGAGTAGGACTATTTATTGAAGTGATAGGAAGTATTAGGGTCGCAATATGTTGATTTTTTTCTGGCCTTTTCTTTTTAGATAATCTTCTTCCAAAAGGAACTCTAATAACATTTGTTTTTTGAAGAGGAATTAGTTCTATTTCTTCATGATTGTTAAATTCTGGTAATTTCACAGAATTAATAGATAAATATTTACGATCCTTAGATGAATCCTTTTTCATAGCTTCAAATACCCCAAAAAAATTTGATGCTTGACAATAATAATAAAAAATAAAGAAAAATTAGTTTAAGAAAAAATTAATTTTTCTAATCTATTTTCAAGATATCGAAAATTAAGAAAGAAAGCCAGTCTTTAAGCACATTTCTTTTCTTCAATTAAATCTTCATCTTCAAAACTGCAAGAACATATTAAATTTTTATCACCATACGCATTATTTATCCTTGAAACTGGAGACCAAAACTTTAAGTTCATTTGATTTTTATCAGGATATGCTGCCTTTTCTTTCGTATATGGCTTGTCCCATTCTCTCAAAATTAATTGGTTCAAAGTATGAGGCGCATTAATAATCACATTATTGTCCCTAGGGAATACATTACTTTCTATTTCTGAAATCTCATTTGCGATAGATAACATTGCAGAACAAAATCTATCAATTTCTTTTAGACCCTCACTCTCTGTTGGTTCTATCATAATAGTCTCAGCAACAGGCCAACTAATTGTCGGAGCATGAAAACTATAATCAATTAGTCTTTTAGCAATATCATTTACACTTAGTCCAATCTTTTGTTTTAAATTTCTAAAATCTAAAATACACTCATGAGCGACGAAACCATTTTCTCCTTTATATAAAATTTTAAACTTATCTTTAAGAGAACTAGCAATATAATTAGCAGATAAAATTGCGTGCGAACTTGCTTTACATAATCCCTTATAGCCAATCATATTAATGTACATCCAGCTTATGGGAAGGATGCTTGCACTTCCAAATTTTGCAGATGAAACTGAAAAATCTAAATTATCCAGATATACTTTTTTTGTTAGGCTATGGATTGGTAAAAATGGCTTTAATTTATTAGAAACAGCAATTGGACCCACTCCTGGACCTCCTCCTCCATGAGGAATGCAAAAGGTTTTATGAAGATTTAAGTGGCAAACATCTACTCCATACTCTCCAGGCTTACATAAGCCAACTTGAGCATTAAGATTAGCTCCATCTAGATATACCAATCCTCCTATGCGATGAACTAAGTCGCAGATTTTTTTAATATTAATTTCAAAAACTCCATGAGTTGATGGATAAGTTAACATTAAAGCTCCAATTTGGACACCAAAATCTTTAATCTTTTGCGATAAATCATCAAAGTCTATATTTCCCTCATCATCACAATCAATTGAGACAACTTCAAAGCCTGCCATGACTGCACTAGCAGGATTAGTTCCATGTGCACTTTTAGGTATTAGACATTTTTTACGATCAAAATCTTTTTTAGATAAAAAATAAGATTTTATCGCCAATAATCCAGCAAATTCTCCTTGAGAACCTGCATTAGGCTGAAAAGAGACTGCGTCTAAACCTACAATTTCACTTATCCAGTTTTCAAGATCACAAATAATTTCTTGATAACCAGTAATTTGTGATTGTGGAACAAAAGGATGAATAGAAGAGAAATTTTTCCAAGATATTGGATTTAATTCAGCTGCAGCATTTAACTTCATAGTACAACTGCCTAAAGGAATCATTCCGTCTACAAGCGAAAAATCTTTTTCAGCCAAAGAAAATATATACCTCATTAAATCAGTTTCACTACGATAATCTTCAAATATATTTTGTTGAAGAAATTTTTCCTCCCTGAGTGGAATTCCATTTAAATTAAAAAGATTGTCTCTTGAAATCTCTGAAAATTGAATATTTTTATCCATAACATCTGCTATGAAATTTAAGATCTTATATATTTCATTAATATCGCTGAGCTCATCAAGAGAGATCCCAAATCCGGTAGCATTATCGATTTCTGCTCCCAAAGGTAAAATTCTTAAGTTATAGCCATTTTCAATTGCTGATTTATGTATAGCTACAGATTTTGGAGAATATATATCAAAGCTATCAAACCTTATACCTTGATTTAATGTAAATCCAAGCTTTTGTAAACCTTGTTCTAGGTACCTTCTTAAAATTACAATCTTTCTAGCAATATTATTTAATCCTTCATAACCATGGTATAAAGCATAAAATGAGGAGATGATAGCAAGTAATGATTGAGCTGTACAAATATTACTAGTAGCCTTTTCTCTCCTAATATGTTGTTCTCTTGTTTGCAAAGCCAATCTCAAAGATTTTTCACCATCTTTAGATATTGTTTCACCTACAATTCTTCCAGGAATTAATCTACGAAATCTATCATTACAAGCAAAAAATGCTGCGTGTGGACCACCAAAACCGACAGGAACTCCAAATCTTTGCATAGAGCCAATAGCTATATCTACACCAAAGTGCGCAATTGGTTTTATGAGAACTTGAGCAAGAGGATCAATTGAGGCACATACAGATATGTCTTGTTTATGTGCTTTAGAAATTAAAAATGATGGATTAAATAAATCTCCATTTTGAGCAGGCAACTGTATTAATAATCCAAAAGCTAATTCATCAAAATCACAACTATTATTTTTACAAGTTTTTAAAGTAATTCCAAGAGGTTTTGCTCTTGTAGACAAAACATTAAAAGTATGATTATAAACGGATTCACTTACATAAAAAATATTTGAAGAT
Source organism: uncultured Prochlorococcus sp. (assembly GCA_902625845.1). Classification (GTDB taxonomy): domain Bacteria; phylum Cyanobacteriota; class Cyanobacteriia; order PCC-6307; family Cyanobiaceae; genus Prochlorococcus_A. The sequence continues at coordinate 121,275 of CACOCT010000001.1, forward strand.
TTATTTTTTCTAGCTGCATATGCAACAGTCATTGCTTCCGCAGCGGCAGTTCCCTCATCTAGTAATGAGGCATTAGCGATTGAAAATCCTGTTAATTCACAAATTAAAGTTTGGAAATTAAATAAAGCCTCTAATCTCCCTTGAGATATTTCTGCTTGATATGGGGTATATGAGGTATACCAACGAGGGTTTTCTAAAACATGTCTCTTAATCACCTCCGGTGTATGTGTAGAATAATATCCAAGCCCAATCAAAGATCTTTTCAATTCATTTTTGTTAGCAATTTTATTAATCTTCTCCGTGGCTTCTCTTTCAGAGCATCCTATTGGAAAATCGGTTGTTGGTTGATCCTTTATCTGTATATCTTTAGGAACAACTTGATTTATAAAATCTTGAAGTGAATTAAAACCTAACTTATTAAGCATAATTTTTTCTTCATTATTATTAAGTCCTAGATGCCTGCTTTCGAATAAATCAGAATTATAAAGATTCATGCTTTTAGTTTATTTTTTTTAAAATAGCCGATTTTTTTAAAAATGTTTTAATTTGGAACAACCTTTGATTTATATTCATCTGAAGTCATCAAATCATTCAAGGAAAAATTATCGTTAGGTTTAAAAATTACTAACCAACCAGAGTTAATAGGATCATTCTGTAAAATTTCTGGATTATCAATTATTTGTTCATTTCTATCAATAATTTCCCCTGAAAAAGGTAAAAATACTTCTTCCACTGCTTTTACGGATTCAATTGTCCCAAAAGTCTGGCCTTTCTTTAAAACTTCCCCTTTCTCTGCTAATTCAACAAATACAATATCTCCAAGTTGGTCAACAGCGAATTCACTAATTCCAATCCTCAAAAGCTCTCCCTCTTGTTTGATATATTCGTGTGTATCAGCATATTTTAAATTTTCAGGAAATAAATAAGGCATAAAATTTTAAACACTAGATTAATGATGCTTTTTTAATTAGATTTTCTTCTAATAAGTTTGATATTAACTGAATCAAAGCAAATTTGACATGAGCAATATGAGTACCTCCTTGTATAAAAATATTATAAGGTTCTCTTAAAGGTGCATCTGCCGAAAATTCGCTTGTACTACCTTCAATAAATGTTCCTCCAGCCATCAACAAATTCGATTCATAACCATTCATACAAGATGGAATTACATTTAAGAAAGAATCTACAGGAGAAGAGAATTGAAATGACTGGCAAATCTTTTGTATAAGTATGGGATTTTCCAACTGAATAGCTTGAATAATATCTGATCTATAATCACCCGGTTCAGGCAAGACTTTAAAACCAATTTTTTGAAATACAGCAGCTATAAGATCCGCACAATTTAATGATTCATAAATCATTTGTGGAGAAAGAAATAAGCCTTGAAGTATAGTCCTACTCAATCCGAAATTTATACCTGCTTTAGAACCAATCCCAGGAGATGTTAGTCTACAACATGCAAGTTCAACTAATTCTTGATCACCCGCCACATAGCCACCACTTGGAACAATTGTACCTCCCAAATTTTTAATTAAAGATCCAGCGACTATATTTGCCCCATAAGAGGTAGGTTCTTTATCCTCTACTAACTCTCCATAACAGTTATCAACGAAACAAATACATTTTTTATCAATATTATGTACAATTTTACAAATATTGTGTATTTCTTTCATATTTAATGAACGCCTCCAGGTGTAGCCACAACTTTTCTGAATAAACACAAGTTTACAGTTAGTCTGCGAAATCATTTTTTTTAATTGATTCTCAAAAGCATTATTATTACTGAAATCTATTTGTTTATATTTTATACCAAAATCAATTAAAGATCCCTGGCCTTTCTTTCTTAAACCTATGACCTCTTCGAGAGTATCATAGGGATTACCAGTAACAGAAAGCAATGTATCTCCTGGTCTAAGAATTCCGAATAATACAGAACTTATCGCATGGGTACCACTAACAAATTGCATCCTCACAGCAGCTTTTTCTGCTTGAAACAATTTTGCATAAACATTATCAATTTTTTCTCTAGAAATATCATCAAGTCCCATACCTGTAGAGTTATTAAAATGTGTTGTTGATAATTTTTCATCATGAAAAATATTAAGAATATTTTGCAATTTGAGATAAAGATCGTTAGATCTACTTCTAAATAAAGTATTTAATTCGACTTCTGATTCAAAAACAAAGTTTTTAACCAGTTCGTAATCTTTTAAGTTCTTATTCATCCTTGAGAGTATTTCCTTCTTTTAATAAAACCATATTTCTCAATTCATTAAGAAACGAATTTGGCCCTCCACTAACAAATAATGATAATTTTCGGGATGCTTCATAAAGATCTAATAACTCACCATCTAATTCTTCAGCGGTATAATCTTTAAGTCCCGCAATAACCTCTGCAAATCTCTCTCTTCTAGAAACTTTTATAACAGAATAAGCATTCATTATGTCATCCTTGCAATGTCGCCATGGACGATTCATACAGAAATGATCTGATAAAGCCTCACTTAGATGGGAAGCCTCTTCATCCTCAATAAACCAATCAAAAGTCGATGGTAATTGCCTTAAACCTGAAAAGATCTCAAATAATTCTCCAGCCGAAAGGGGATTGCCATCATCATTCTTAAGAGGAAAAGATGACTCTTGCAATATTTTCCACAGATCAGGGTAAGAGTCTTCTAACTGATCCCTTATCGATTCAACTCCCTGATATAAAATCGTATTAACTTGTGCTAGCGCCAAAAAAACCTCAGGCCCTGGAGAAGATAACTTCCCATTCCTTAGATTTGATATTTGAGAATTATGAACTCTACCTAAATCAAGTATTTCAGACAGAAGTGGTAAAACTTTATGTGACCAAGCATTCCTTTCATGCCAGACATGTATCAAATGAGCCATTGCTCTACGACCACTTGATAATTTATCGCGATAACCTTGACTCACGGATAAGTAAACCGATCAATAGTATAGTATGATAATATTCCATATCGGCATATTTGAAAACAGCTTAATATTATGAATAAACTTCTTTTCCAAGAAACCGCTAAACTTTCACGACCTGTTCCACCAGAAAAAGTAATTGATTTACATAAAAAATTTCTTGCTCCAAATAAGCAATCTTCCAAATACCCACCAAAATTGCATAAAACTTGGGGAACAATCTTCTTCATGCTGGTTATTCATATATTGTCTGTAGTAGCATTACAACCAAAATTCTGGAGTACACCATCTATTGTCACATTACTTTTTTTCTATTGGCTTACAGCGTGTCTAGGTGTAACTCTTGGGTATCATAGATTGTTGTCACATAGGGCATTTATTGTACCTCTCTGGCTAGAAAGATTTTTTGCCACCTGTGGTGCTATTAGTTGTCAGCATGGACCAATTGATTGGGTAGGTTTGCATAGACATCATCACTCATTCTCAGATACTGAAGTTGATCATCACAATAGCAAGAAGGGATTCTGGTATAGCCACATGGGTTGGATGTTTAAAGATGTGGAAGCCCTAAAAGCAGTACCAAAACTTAGTAGAGATCTTATTAAAGATCCATACTATAGATTTTTGAATAAATATTTTTTATTCCTTCAAATCCCTATTGGATTATCTTTATTTGCCATTGGAGAAAAGCTAGGAGTTGGAGGATGGTCACTTGTCCTTTGGGGTATACCACTAAGATTAGTAGTTGTATATCACATCACATGGTTAGTTAATTCTGCTACGCACTGCTGGGGAACTGTGGCATTTGACAGTGGTGATGAGTCCAGAAATAATGCATGGGTAGCAGCCCTAACTTTTGGGGAAGGATGGCATAATAATCATCATGCCTTCCCAAACTCTGCCAGACAAGGACTTTTTAAGGGACAAATTGATTTAACATGGGAGCATATAAAGTTTCTTGCTAGATTAGGTTTTGCAAAAAAAATAAAATTACCCTCAAGGACTTATTATTAAAAAATATTCATTATTAAAATTATGGCGAAAAGAGTTCGTGTCGTATTAACTGAAAGTATTTCCAGCTTAGGAAAAGATGGAGATGTAGTTGAGGTAGCACCTGGTTATGCAAGAAATTTCTTATTTCCTACAGGTAAAGCAGTTAGTGTGACTCCATCAGTACTTAAACAAATAGAGAGGAAGAGAGAAAAAGAAAAAGTTGCCGCTGAAAAAATCAAACAAGAAGCTTTAGACTTTAAGACAGCTTTAAAAACTATTGGAAGATTTACAATTAAAAAACAAGTTGGGGAAGATGCCGTTCTATTTGGAACAGTTACGAATGGAGATGTAGCAGAAGCTATAAAAGCTTCAACCAAAAAAGATATAGACAGAAGGGATATACAAGTTCCTGATATTCATACACTTGGTTCCTACACAGTTCAAATAAAACTACATAAAGAAGTGAGTGCAGAAGTAAATATAGAAGTAACAAGTTAAAATATTTGTTGCATATTTTTAAAAATTAGTCAGAGTATATATCTAAGTAATTTAAAAATATGGTTTCAATCCCGTTTCAAAATAATGGATCTTATGAGGATAATAAGTTTAAAAAAAGAAATAGTAACGATGCCTCTGGATTAGTTCCTCCTCAGAATATTCAAGCTGAAGAGTCTGTGTTAGGAGGCATATTACTTGACCCGGATGCTATCGGCAGAATTGCAGACTTACTAAGACCTGAAGCCTTTTACATAAATGCTCATAGAGAAATCTACAAAACCGCAATAACACTTCACTCCCAGGGGAAACCTACCGATCTTACATCTATGAGTGCATGGCTTGCTGATAATGGGTCATTAGACTTCATTGGAGGCAATAATAAATTAGTTGAATTAGTAGAAAAAGTATCTTCTACAGCCTCAATTGAACAAGTTGCAAGCTTAATCAGTGATAAATTCTTGAGACGCCAACTAATACGCTCAGGTAATGAAGTAGTTCAACTTGGTTTTGACCAATCTCAAGGCACTGATGAGATACTTGACAAAGCAGAGCAAAAAATATTTGAAATAAGTCAAGAAAAGCCTTCTAAAGGACTAACACAAGCAGCAGAAATATTAACAAGCACTTTTAATGAAATTGAATCTAGATCTTTAGGAACATCTGTAGCAGGAATTCCTGTGAATTTTTATGATCTAGATGCGATGACTCAAGGGTTTCAACGAAGCGACCTTATTATTGTGGCCGGAAGACCTTCTATGGGCAAAACCTCAATGGTTCTAAACCTTGCAAAAAATGTTGCGCAATCTCAAGATTTGCCAGTATGTGTATTTAGTTTAGAAATGAGCAAGGAACAATTAACTTATAGATTACTCTCTATGGAAGTAGGGATAGAAAGTGGAAGATTAAGAGCAGGAAGATTGCAACAAGATGAATGGCCATTATTAGGAGAAGGTATTAATTCATTAGGTCAACTTCCTATATTTATTGATGACAAACCAAATTCAAGTGTTCTTGAAATGAGATCACTTTGTAGAAGGCTAATAGCAGAACAAGGGAAAGAACTTGGTTTGATCGTAATCGATTATTTACAATTAATGGAGGGAACTACCCCTGACAATAGGGTACAAGAATTATCAAGAATAACTAGAGGATTAAAAGGAATGGCAAGAGAATTAAAAGTACCAGTTGTTGCACTATCGCAATTAAGCAGAGGAGTGGAATCCAGAACCAATAAAAGGCCTATGCTAAGTGACTTGAGGGAGTCTGGATCTATAGAACAAGATGCCGATTTAGTCTTGATGATTTATCGTGACGAATATTATAATCATGAGACAGAGGATAGAGGAATTACTGAAATTATTGTGACCAAACATAGAAATGGTCCAGTTGGAACTGTAAAGTTATTATTTGAGCCTCAATATACAAGATTTAGAAACTTAGCAAATTAATAAATTTAATTTCATGAAAGCCGACTCCTCGATAAATGAATCTTTCGAAATAATTATAATTGGTGGAGGCCATGCTGGTTGTGAAGCTGCTATTACATCTGCAAAGCTAGGATTCTCAACTGCATTATTTACAATCAATTTAGATCGAATTGCTTGGCAACCATGTAATCCAGCAGTAGGTGGGCCTGCTAAAAGTCAATTAGTGCATGAAGTAGATGCCTTAGGAGGGATAATCGGAAAAATAGCAGATGAAACAGCTATTCAGAAAAGAGTCTTAAATGCTAGCAGAGGACCTGCAGTGTGGGCTCTAAGAGCACAGACAGATAAAAGAGAATATTCAAAGAGGATGATAGACATTCTTCAGAATACTGAGAATCTTACTCTTAAAGAGGCAATGATTACTGACTTGGAAGTTGAAGAAATAATAGAATCATCTGCTACCAAAAAAAATACAAGAAAAAAAATCAAAGGAGTAAAAACATTTTTTGGAAGCAGCTATTCTGCTAAAGCGATAATAATAACTGCAGGAACTTTTTTAGAGGGGCGAATCTGGATAGGTAATAAATCTATGTCTGCGGGGAGATCAGGGGAGCAAGCAGCAACAGGGCTAACTGATTGCCTTCATAATATTGGGATTAAAACAGAAAGATTAAAAACTGGTACCCCTGCAAGAGTAGATAAAAAAAGTATTAATTTTAATGCACTTGATATTCAACCTAGTACAGCAATTGACAAAAATTTTTCCTTTGATCCTTCCGTTAAAACGATAATGCCGCAGGTTAGTTGCCATATAACTCGAACTACTGCAGAAACACACGAATTAATTAGAAATAATTTACATTTAACACCAATCTATGGAGGTTTTATTGATAGTAAAGGTCCTAGATATTGCCCATCGATAGAAGATAAAATTGTTAAATTTGCGGAAAAAGAATCGCATCAAATTTTCCTAGAACCTGAAGGAATAAATACTCCTGAAATTTATGTACAAGGTTTCTCAACAGGACTACCAGAAAATATTCAATTAGAATTATTGCAGACACTTCCTGGACTTGAAAATTGCACTATGCTTCGTCCTGCATATGCTGTCGAATATGACTATATACCTGCAACGCAATTACAACCTTCCTTAGAAACAATATCAATTGAGAATTTATTTTGTGCCGGACAAATTAACGGGACAACTGGTTACGAAGAAGCAGCAGCACAAGGATTAGTTGCAGGTATCAATACGACAAGGAAAATAAGAGGTTTAGATCCCATTATATTTTCGCGTGAAAGTAGTTATATAGGCACAATGATCAATGATCTGATTACAAGAGACTTAAAGGAGCCTTATAGAGTTTTAACGAGTAGAAGTGAGTATAGATTAACGTTAAGAGGAGATAATGCAGACCGCCGATTAACACCTTTAGGCTATGAAATTGGATTGATTGATAAACAAAGATGGGAATGTTTTACCGAGAAAATTAAAATCATGAAAGAAGAGACTGAAAGGTTAAAAAACACACGGATAAAATGCACAGATAAAATATCAACTTCCTTGGAACAAGATTATGGAATAAAAATAAAAGGCTCGGCAACATTAGAAGAGCTTCTTAAAAAAACGAATTTCCACTCCGAAGGTCTTATTAGTTATGGCTTAATGAACGAAGATATATCTTCAGCAATAAGAGAAGGAATTGAAATAGATATAAAATACCAAGGTTATTTAAAAAGACAGAGAAACAACATCGCTCAAATAGAAAGGCAGCGATTAAAAATACTGTCTAAAGAAATTAACTATTCAAAAATTGAAACTTTATCGTTGGAGGCCAGAGAAAAATTAAATCTTTTAAAACCAAATAGTATTGGAGAAGCTTCACAAATTCCAGGAGTAAGCAAAGCTGATTTAACAGCGTTGCTCGTTTGGTTAAAGATCAAAGAACTTAAAAAAGATAAATTCAATATTTCCAAAAAATAGTTAAGATTTAATAAATATTTCTAAATAGTGGAAAATAATAATCTCTTTAATTCTCCAAACATCTTATGGGAAGAAAGTGCATCTGTTTTTCTAAATGAAAATAAATATCCTGAAATTCCAGGAGCATGGAAACTAATGCTCCTTGGTGATGGAAGTCCTACGAGACATTTACAATTACTTACAAAAAAAGAAACAAAGGTTGAATTAATTGGAATGAACTTAGATAACCAATTATCAAAAGAAACTCCCAAAGAAATTTATCAACTAACAAAACCAATAATAAGAAGGCAAGTTTGGATTAAAAATAATGATATTACTCTCGCATGGGCTGAAAGTTGGTGGAATAATGAAGCAGTTAATATGAATCTTCCAAATAAAAAAGAACCTATTTGGAAAAACCTCACAAAAGATCGTTCTGAGCTATTTAGAGAGGTTGATGCTATCTCAATTGTAAATTCTCACTGGTTACAAAAAGAATTTTCATTAAAAGGACCTTTCTGGTCAAGAAATTATAGATTTTTCAGAAATAAAAAGCCATTAACAATAATTCGTGAAGTATTTAATCCTTATATAGAAAAATGGTTAGGAGATTCCGGACTTGAAGGGTATTTAAATTTATAATCTACTACGTCTTGATCTTGGAAGATTCCTTGTTACAGAAATTCTTTTATTATAGGATTTCTGATCTAAATGAGATTCGTCTTCCTTTTGAACAGGTCTTTTCCATTTATTTGTCTGAAAAAATGAGTCTTCTTCCCAATCCTGATTAGAGTGATCCTTTGAAGGAGCAAGTTTCTTTTGTTGATCGATAATTTTATCTTTTAATCTTAAAGATATTGCCTCTAAAGGCCTCTTAACATGGAATGAAAAATCTTCTTCAGCATCACCTCCTCTCCTGAATGTTTTAAATTCTTTTTCATCCATATTAATATCGTAGTTGTTCCCTTCTTCAAAATCATCTTCAAAAAAAGAATCCATTTTATCTGTCACCCAATTACCAACATTCCTAACATTTCTTCGAGAAAACTCTCTAAAACTAGATTTCTTTCTTGTCCCAGGTCTGGCACCAGAAAAGCCATCAGCAATTTGTTTTCCTGCTTCAAAAAACTGATCAATTTTCTTATCAAAACTTTCTCCATCAAATCTATTATTTAATTTTCTTCTTGATGATCTCATATTAATCATATTTTAAACATAAATTACTTCAATAGATTTGAAGATTCAAATTTATAAACAAAATAAAAATATTTAATCATCTCTCAAACACTATTAAACATTTTTCATTCCATTTACTATATAAAAGATAAATTGCAACAATTTTTACAAGCAATATTTTTCATTCTCCGTCGATACATATAAATTAAACCACAATTGAAGACATTTTCCTTGATATGCAACTCTTTCCTTTGAACAGGAAAAGTATGTTTAATAGTTATTTCAAAACCCTACCTAATAATTTATATCATTCATTTTATTAACAAAATTAATGCCATGAATTTCATTAGTTTTTAAAATTATATCTATCCAAGCATGTATCATTTCGTGACAAAGTGTAATTTGAATATTGCTCAAAGGCAAAGATTCTAGAATTAGCTTTGAAAACAATCTCAAAAGAGATATGGCCATTAACATTACTTCGCTTATAAAATCCTGCAGTCGTTTTCAATCTATTATCACTCCATTTAACTTTTAAAAGTGGCTCAAAATCGATGGCTAAAGAATTTGCAAAAAAGTGATTTATTAAAGTTATGAAATAGTGGTAAAAGAGGTATAACAGCAATTATGAATATAATTTATTTTATTTTGACAAAGAAAACCAACAAAATCGATTTATTTTCTTAAAGTAAATAAAAACATTAATTATGGATGCAACTTTAGTAAAAGATATTGGAGTTAAAGCACTTTTAGCTGGCGGTGCTGTACTTGTTTCATTTTGGACTTTTAATGCAGTGAAACTTGTTATAAAAGCAAGAGGTATTAATCCTCTTGTTAGAAAATTTTTTGATCAGATAGCAGCAGGAAGGATTGATGCGGCTTATGGTTTAACTAGCAAGACATACAAAACCCATGTCAAGAGACAAGATTTCCTAAAATTCTTGGCTAGTTTAAATTTAAATAAATACAGAAATCTTAAATCTGGCACACCTAGAATCCAAGAAGATCAAATAATTATTACTTTGAATTTAAAATCTGAAGATAAAAAAGAAGAATTACCTTTAGATTTTACTTTTTCTCAAATTGATAATGACTGGAAAATTGATCGAATATCTAAAGCAAAAAAATAAATAATTTTTTAATTGTGAACTTAGAAATTAATAAATCAAGAATAATAGAATTAAAAAAGATAATAGATAATGCCAACTATGCATATTACACTTTAGATATGCCAGAGATTGAAGACTCAGTCTATGACAGTTTATATAAGGAATTAATAAAAATTGAAGAAAAATATCCAAGCTTAAAAACTATAGACAGTCCAACAAATAGATTAGGCGGAAAAATTTCTGATGGTTTTGAAAAATTAATCCATACAATTCCTTTATATAGTTTGGATAATGCCTTTAATTCTAAGGAAGTAAATAATTGGCTAATAAAAATAGAAAAATTATTAAGTCAAGATAGAGATAGCTCTGCTACGAAAAATCTTTTAGTTGCTGAATTAAAAATTGATGGTAATGCTTTGGCTTTAAAATATCAAAACGGTGTTTTAGTGAGTGCAGCCACCAGAGGAGATGGGCAAGAAGGAGAAGATATAACAATAAATGCGAAGAGGATAAGATCAATTCCTTTGAGACTGAGAATTAATGATCCTCCTGAGATACTAGAAATCAGAGGAGAAGCATTTATCTCTAATAATTCCTTTCAGGAAATAAATGCTTACAGAGAATCAAAAGGAGAACAATTATTTGCTAATCCAAGAAATGCTTGCGCAGGTTCCTTAAGACAATTAGACCCTAAGGTCGTTTCAAAAAGAAATCTTGATTTTTATGCTTATCAAGTACACTTTCCCAATAACCCTATATTTAAAAAAAAGTATAATAATCAGTGGGCTAGATTAGAATTTTTGAAAGATTGCGGTTTTAAGATAAATTTACATTCAAAATTAATAAATAACATTGCAGAGCTTGAAAAATATTATGAGTTCTGGAAAAAAGAAAGAAATAAAATTAATTTTGATACAGATGGAATAGTTATCAAAATTAACGATATAAAAAATCAAGAAATTTTAGGGCATACACAAAAGGCTCCAAGATGGGCTATCGCCTTAAAATTTCCAGCAGAGGAAATAACTACAAAAATTCAAAGTCTCAGCTTTCAAGTCGGCAGATCTGGAGCTATCACACCTGTTGCAAATTTTGAGGAAGTACAATTAGCAGGTACAAAAGTTTCGAGAGCAACTTTACACAATATTGAGAGATTTGAATATTTGGATATACATTATTCTGATACTATAATTGTTAGAAAAGCAGGTGAAATAATACCTGAAGTTGTAAAGGTAATAAAAGAATTAAGAATAAATAATTCAGTAAAAATCAAATTTCCAGAATTATGCCCCTCTTGTGGCTGCAAGCTTGAAAAAATACCTGCAGAAGCAACAATTAAATGTATCAATAGAAATTGTGAAGCAATCTTAAAAGGACTATTAAAACATTGGGTTAGTAAATCTGCAATGAACATTGATGGATTAGGTGCCAAAATCATTGAGCAACTACTGGCAGCAAATTTAATTAGAAATATTTCAGATTTATATACTCTTAATTACGAAAAGCTTATAAAGCTTGAAAGAATGGGTGAGAAATCAATTCTGAATCTTTTACAAGGAATAGAAAATTCAAAAAATCAATTATGGAAAAAGAAATTATATGGATTAGGGATTAATCATATTGGACAAGTTACAGCTAAAAATATATGTAATAAATTTAATTGCATTGAAGACTTAAAAGAAGCAAGCCTAAATAATCCAAATAAACTTATGGAAATAAATGGAATTGGAGATGAAATAATCGAATCATTAAAAACTTGGTTTAAATCTCAAGAAAATATTAAATTAATTAGAATGCTTCATGAAAGAGGTTTCTTCTTTCAAAATGAAATTGATGGAAATTCAATAACTCATATTGAAAATAATGAAATTAATAAAAAAGTATTTGTCCTTACAGGAACAATGAAATCATTTTCAAGAGAACAATTAATCACTAAAATTGAAGGATATGGTGGACAAGTTAAAAATTCAATAAGTAAGAATATTGATTATTTAATAGTTGGAGATAAAGCAGGAAATAAATTAGAAAAAGCAAAAAAATTAGGAACTAATATATTAAAAGAAGAAGAGCTTCTTAACCTATTATCAAAGAATCAAGAAACATGACTCAAAAAAGAATTTATAAATTAATAAAAAGTCCTTGTGGACAGGCAAAATATGAAAAATTAAGTTTAAATAAAACATTCTTTGGAAAAATAAGATTATACTGGTTTATTATTTTTGCAACAATACGTGATTTTAACCTTAAAGTTTAAATATTACTTTGATTCATTGATAATTTCATTGGAGTATTTTGATAGAAAATAAATGATCAAAGAGGTAGAAATAATACTAATAAAAGTAGTAAACAGGTTATTATTTAATCTTAAATTAAAGATATCGCTTAAATCATTCAAAAGTGATCCAACAGAACAATAAAGAAAAGTTCCTGGAATTATACAAATTAAACTAATTGAAAAATCTTTGTAAGTTATATTATTTAAACCATAAAAGTAATTTAGGATGCTAAATGGAAATAAAGGAGATAACCTTGTCAAAACAATTAATTTCAAACCACCTTTTTGGATAATATTTTCTAATAAAGATAATTTTGGATATTTATTAATCATATCCAATACTTTTTTGGAAAGAAATCTTTTTGAAATAAAAAAAGAAATAGAGGCTCCTATAAAAGCACTTATAAATACGATCACAGAACCTAAATATGTTCCATATAAATATCCTGCTGCAATGGAGAGCCATGAAGCTGGAAGAATCAAAAGTACTATAAATATATAAATAAGAACAAAAAAGAAAATTCCAAATCCAGAATCGAGATAAATAAGAATATCTAAAATATTTTCAAAAAAAGACATCAACTCAACATTTCTAATTTTTTGGAGATTGAATTTGACTTAGCTGTTGCCTCTTTTAATTTAGATTTACATTCATCTACAACATTTTTTGGTGCCTTATTAATAAAATTTTTATTCAAAATTCTATTATTTAAGACTTTTATATCTTCATTAGCTTTTGACTGATCTTTTAAAAGTTTTTCTTTTAAAAATTCCAAATTAATAATACCTTCAAATGGTAAATAAACTTCGAGATTCCCAACTATTCCTGAGAAAGACTTTGCAAAATCTTGTTTGCGAAACTCATCTTGTTTAAGAATATTTATATCTGATGCTTTAGTAATCAACCTAATATCTTCACTCATCTTTTTAACAAATTCTAATAATTTGATATCATCTGAAACTAAAAAAATTGAAATCTGTTGGGCAGGTTTTAGTCCTAGTTCAGCCCTTAGATTTCTTATTAATCTAATGATTTCAAATAACTTATCAAAAGATCTCTCAAGATTATCATCTAAGTATTTTTCATCTATACTTGGCCATCTTTGAAGAGATAGTAATTTATCATCAATTCCCACATGCAAAGAATGCCAAAGTTCCTCTGTTAAATGAGGCATAAAAGGATTCATCATAGTAAGAATATTATCTAACATTTCTTTTAACAAATTCTCAGATAATATTCTATTTTTAAATTCTGGGTTATTAAATCTGAGTTTTTGAAACTCAAGATACCAATCACAATAATCATTCCAAGCAAACTCATATATCAATTTTGCGGATTCACCTAGTTTATAGTTAGATAAAAGGTTATACATTTCTTTTTTGGTCCTATTTGATTTTGATAATATCCATTGATCAGTTAGATCGAGTTGACCATCCACATAATCACTTTTCTTGAGTTCAACTTGTGAAGAAGAACTATTCATTAGTACGAATTTAGTAGCATTCCAAAGTTTATTTGCAAAATTTCTTGATGCTTCAACAGTAGAAGATGTTTTATTTTTCCTATCATAATCAAGCCTGATATCTTGACCTGCCCCTGCAACTTCTCTCACAAGAGCGAAGCGCAATGCATCTGAGCCATAATTATTAATTAATAAAAGTGGATCAATGCCGTTACCTGCACTTTTGCTCATTTTTTTATTATTTTCATCTCTAACTAAGCCATGGATATAAACATCATGAAATGGAATCTTTGAAGTAAATACATTACCCATCATCGTCATCCTCGCAACCCAGAAAAAAATAATATCAAAGCCTGTTACCAAGACACTATTCGGATACCATTTTTTAAAATCCTCATCATCAACATTTGGCCAGCCCAATGTTGAAAAAGGCCATAAACCACTTGAAAACCAAGTATCTAATACATCTTTGTCCCTAACTAATTTAAATTCTGAACCAAATTTTTCACTCGCATTGTTTAAAGCCTCTTTCTCATTACGTGCGATTATATAAGGGGTATTTTGAGTTATTGTTTCATCAGGAGTTTGTAAAACGTACCATGCTGGTATTCGATGCCCCCACCACAATTGACGACTAATACACCAATCATTAATATTTACTAACCAATCTTTGTATACTTTCTGCCATCTCTTAGGAATAAAATTGGGTTGTTCTAAATTATTTTTTTCTAAGCATTCTCTAGAAATATTATCCATTTTTAAAAACCACTGTGTTGATAATAAAGGTTCAATTGGGACCTTCCCCCTATCAGAGAAAGGCACAGTATGTTTGTATTCTTCAATTTTAGTTAAAAGTCCGATTGAATCTAATTCACTAATTATTTGCTTTCTGGCTACGTATCTATCTAGGTTTTGAAATTTACCTGCATTATCATTTAAGGTACCATCTTTATTCATAATATTGATCTGTTTTAAATTATTTCTTTTACCAATTTCGAAATCATTAGCATCATGTGCTGGAGTAACTTTCACACAACCAGTCCCAAATTCCATATCTACATGCGAATCACCCACGACAGGAATATCCCGATCAACGAAAGGAACCTTTACTTTCATTCCAATAAAATTCTGATATCTTTTATCCAATGGATTTACAGCAACTGCGGTATCACCCAATAAAGTTTCTGGTCGTGTAGTAGCAACTTCAAGATAGTTTGCGGAAGTAGAACCATTCTCGTTTAAAAGCGGATATTTAAAATGCCATAAATTTCCATCTATTTCTCTCATCTCAACTTCTAGATCACTTACTGCTGATTGGGAAGCCGGACACCAATTTACTAAATATTCTCCTCTATAAATTAACCCTTTATTATGTAAAATCACAAAGGCTTCTACAACCGCATCATTTAATTTTTGATCTAAAGTGAATCGTTCACGAGACCAGTCAACGGAATAACCTAAGCTTTTTAGCTGAGAAATTATTTGCCCACCACTTTTTTCTTTCCATTCCCATGCTTTCTCTAAAAATTTAAGTCGACCTATAACCTCTTTCTCTAAACCATCTTTTTTAATTTGTTTCTCTAATATGGTTTGTACAGCAATTGAAGCATGATCTGTGCCAGGCAAGCATAATACATTTTTTCCTATAAGTCGCTGAAATCTAACAATTACATCTATCAAGGCGGTATTAAAAGCATGTCCCATATGTAATGATCCAGTAACATTTGGGGGAGGAATAACAATACAAAAAGGTTTTCCATCCTTATCTACATTTGCATTAAAAGCATCTAAATCTTGCCATTTTTTTTGCCATTTTTGCTCTATCTCTAATGGAGAATAATTCTTTAAACTGGATTCTCTTTTTGGATTATTCATCTTTTAATTACTATTTGTAGCATTTAATTAATATTTTATATTGATCAATGCCAATTAAATCAAAACAATTAATTTAATAGATAAAAACATGAATCTTAAGAATAAATAACTTAAGTAATTGGAGTTGATATTAGAAAGGACTAATTCAATTAAATGGATTAAATAACGAAATACAGGAAAAAGAAGGTTATTTAAATAATCCTGAAGTTAAAGTTTGCCTAATATTGAGATTTTTTAAGTTTTAGGAATTTAGAGTTTTTTACGAATGGGCGATCCAGGGTTCGAACCAGGGACATCCTGCTTGTAAGGCAGGCGCTCTACCGCTGAGCTAATCGCCCTCTTAATCCTATTCTAATAGATCAAGTGAAAAGTTTTAAATATAATTTTCAAATATTTCATGATTAAGGCAAAATTGAATTAATTAATAAAAACTTGCTTTAGGAATAAAATGATCAAACAACAAACACAAGGAAATTTATATCAAAATGAATCATTAAAGAATTTTGCAGAGTTAATATCAAACATAAATTTACTTAAAAACAAAAAATATGGTTGTCCATGGCAAAATATGCAAACTCATGAAACACTTATACCTTATTTAATTGAAGAAAGTCACGAATTTATAGATTCGATAAAAAATAATGACAATGAGAATATGAAAGAGGAATTAGGAGACCTATTGCTTCAAATTATGTTGCATAGTGAAATCGGAAGAGAAAAAAATTTATTTTCTATTAAAGATGTAATTAATTCTTTAAATAATAAAATTAAATCAAGACATCCTTATATTTTTAAAAAAAGAAAAAAAGTTTCAATTGAAGAAGCAGAACAAATTTGGAAAGATATGAAAATAAAAAATAAATCTAATCAAACAAAAAAAGGCGTGTTATCAAATTTACAATCAGAATATTTAACACCAATTGAAGAAGCAGAACAAATTAATTTTCAAATTGAAAAATATGGATTTAAATGGGATAACAAAAAAGAAATATTAGATAAGCTTCATGAAGAGATAGAAGAACTTAAGTTAGCGATAAAAATTGAAGATGATATAAATATTGAAGAAGAATTTGGAGATATCTTATTCACCTTAATAAGCTTATCAAAGTATTTGAAAATAAATCCTCATAAATCACTTAGATATGCAAATGAAAAATTCAAAAAAAGATTTTCTATAATTGAAAAAATTCTTGGTGATAAAATATTTAATCAAAGCAATCAAAAATTTCGAGAACTTTGGACTCTAGCCAAAGAACAATTAAACAAAAATAATCAAAATGGCAAAAAATAAAATTTGGATAGATGAAATTTGCAATAATTCAAGATATGGACTAGAAGGCGACATCATCTTTAAGCATAATAGTAAATATCAAGAAATAATTATTTTAGAAACTAAAGAGTATGGTAAAGCATTGATGCTTGATGGTTGTTGGATGACTACTGATCAAGGAGAAAAGTATTATCATGAATGCCTAGTACATCCAGCTTTAAGTAGTTTAAAAAATTACTCTAAAGTTCTTATTATTGGTGGTGGAGATGGAGGGACGGTAAGAGAGTGTCTTAAATATAAAAAAGTAAATTATTTAGATTTAGTGGAAATAGATGAAGAAGTTATAAATATTTCAAGAAAATATCTTACAAATATAGGAGGTAAATGTTGGTCAGATAAAAGATTACATATCAATATTGATGATGGATTCCAATGGGTAAAAAAAACTCAAGATAATTATTATGACGCAATTATTATTGATTCTTCAGATCCATCAGACTTTGCAAATACTCTATTCAGTTCAAAATTTTATAAAGAATGCAAAAGGGTTCTTAAAAAAGATGGAATATTAGCGACCCAAAGTGAATCACCAGAATCATTCAAAGAAATTCATTTAAAAATATATTTTTCATTAAAAAATATGTTCAAAAACAGTGCAACGATGTATTCTTTTGTTCCTTTTTACCCAAGTGGAATATGGAGCTGGACATTCGCCTCAGATACTGAAGATTATTTTCTCAAGCAAAATTGCATAGAGATTAATTCAATAGAAAAAAGTTGTGAAATTTGGAATTTAAAATTTCAAGAAGGGGCATTCAAAATGATGCCATCCAAAATAATTAAAGAAATTTCAATGTTAAAAAAATGATATATAAAAATTTATTTAATAATGAAGGACCGGTATTTATGGGTTCTAAAAAAAATTTCAGTAATTGCAATATAGGAATCTTTGGAGTGAATTACGACGGTACCACTTCATTTAAACCAGGTACAAGATTTGGACCCACCGCTATAAGAAATGTTAGCGAGAGTTTAGAAACATATTGTCCATTTCTTAATAAGGATTTGAATTTAATTAATTACTTTGATGCTGGATCACTAAAATTAAATTCAAGTAATACTCATTCAATAATCAAAAAAGTTAAATCAGGAACTAACTTTCTAATCAATAATAATTTAAAACCCATTATCTTAGGAGGTGAGCATTCAATTACAATTGGAGCAATAGAAGCATTTGTTGAAAAATATCCAGATTTAATAATGATTCAATTAGATGCACATGCTGACCTTCGAAATTCTTATCAAGATAATAAATATAGTCATGCTTGCACAATTAGAAGATGTTTAGAATTATTACCCAGTAAAAAAGTTATCCAAATAGGGATCAGAAGCGGAACCCAAGAAGAGTTTGCATTAATGAAAAACAATAATCAACTTATTAAATTTAATACGGGAGATTCAATTCTTAAAATACAAAAATTATTAGAACCTTTCAAAAATCACCCGATCTATTTAACTATTGATTTAGATTGGTTTGATCCAAGCTTACTACCTGGGACAGGAACACCAGAGCCTGGAGGGCTTTTCTGGCATGATTTCGAAAATATAATTGGACTACTAAATACATTTAAAATAATAGGTTGTGATATTGTTGAACTTTCCCCAGACATAGACAGTAGCGGTATTAGTTCCATAGTGGCAGCAAAAACGACTAGAAGCTTAATTATGACTTTAGACAAAAATACTCCAAAAGAATTATTTTAAGAAAATAATTGATCTAATTAGTAAGCTCTAATATGGAATTAAAAAAGAGTCCTTTACATAAAAAATATATCGAATCCAATGCAAAACTAGTTAATTTTGCTGGTTGGGAAATGCCAATCTCATTTTCTGGGCTAATCCAAGAACATGAATCTGTGAGAAATTCAATTGGATTTTTTGATATCTCACATATGGGTGTAATTTCTGTAAGAGGAACTAATCCTAAAGAATATATCCAAAAATTTTTTCCTACAAACTTATATTCAATTGCGACAGGGCAGGGCTGTTACTCATTCTTTTTAAATAATGATGGAGGTATTATTGATGATTTAATTATTTACGATTTAGGTATACAAAATAATAATTATTCGGAAATACTTTTAATAGTTAATGCTAGTAGATATGAAAAGGATCTTAACTGGCTCAAAATGAATTTAGAGAAGGAACCAATTGAATTATTAAATGCAAAAAAAGAAAAAGCTCTTATGGCTATTCAAGGTAAAAATGCCTTCAAATATTTCACTGAGTGGTCTGGCTATGCAATAGATCATCTGAAAAGTTTCGGCTGTGAATATAGAGAATTAGATAAATTTTTAGATTCAGGGAAAGTATTTTTTGCAAAAACTGGTTATACGGGAGAAGACGGATTAGAAATTCTTTTACCAAAAAAATTAGCTTTAAATTTATGGGATTTTTTAATTTCGAAAAATATACCACCTTGTGGTCTTGGATCAAGAGATACACTTCGACTGGAAGCAGGTCTTCCTCTATATGGCCAAGATCTAGATGAGTCGATCAATCCTTATGAAGCAGGTTTTGGTTGGGTTGTACATTTAGAAAACGGCCATGATTTTTATGGTAAAGAATCATTAGAGAAAATTGGATCTTATAAATTCGAAAAAAAATTAGTAGGAATAGAAATAATAGGGAAAGCTATTGCAAGAAAAGGATATGAAATATTTCAGAAAGGCAAATTAATAGGTAATATCACAAGCGGTAGTTGGTCGCCAACAATAAAGAAACCTATAGCATTAGGCTATATAAAAACTGAATATTCTGAATTGAATCAAGAAGTTGAAATTTCAATCAGAGGTAAATTTTTTAGAGGAATTATTTCTAAAAAGGCTTTCTACAAAAAAGATTTCTAAATTTACACTTAAAGAATTATCATAAGTAATTAAACATTAGATAATAAACTTAAATGAGAAACAAAATTTGTAATGATCTAAATAATTCTGATATTGGACAATCAGTTGATCTTTGTGGGTGGGTTGACAGAAGAAGAGATCACGGTGGAGTAATTTTTCTTGATTTAAGAGACCATAGTGGATTTTTACAATTAACGTTTAATCCTGAAGATGGAATAGATCTATTTAATAAGGCAGAAAAACTTAGAAATGAAACTGTAATTTTTGTGAGAGGAGTAATAAATAAGAGGCCAGAAGAATCAATTAATAACAATATTTCTACGGGAAGCCTTGAATTAAATGTAAAAGAGTTAAAGATTTTAAATGAAGTAAAAAATAATTTACCTTTCCCTGTGTCAATTCATGATTATGAAAATACTAAAGAAGAACTAAGGATTAAATATCGTTATTTAGATTTAAGGAGAGGAAAATTGATCCAAAACTTAAAAACAAGGCACAACATCTTAAAAGTTGTAAGACAATATTTAGATCAACACGAATTCACTGAAGTAGAAACTCCTTTACTTACAAAATCAACCCCTGAAGGCGCTAGAGATTTTCTGGTCCCATCAAGAATATCAAAAGGAGATTTTTTTGCGCTCCCTCAATCTCCTCAATTATTTAAACAATTATTAATGGTTGGTGGCTTAAATAATTACTATCAAATTGCCAAATGTTTTAGAGATGAAGATTTAAGAGCAGATAGGCAACCTGAATTTACCCAGTTAGATATGGAAATGAGTTTCATAACCGAAGAAGAAATTATCAGTTTTAATGAGCAACTTATAAAAAAGATTTGGAAAGAGATACTCAACATTAATCTCAAAGAAGATTTCCCAAGAATGACATGGCAAGAAGCAATAGATAATTATGGTACCGATAGACCAGATACAAGATATGAAATGACTCTAAAAGATGTTGGAAATATTTTAGGAAATATAGGATTTAATATTTTTACTAAAGCAATAAAATCTGGAGGATCAATTAAGTGTATTAATGTAAAAGGAGGGAATACAAGTATAAGTAATGTGAGAATTAAGCCTGGAGGAGATATCTTTCAAGTTGCACAAGATGCTGGTGCAGGAGGATTGGCTTTTATTAGAGTAAAAGATAATGACATAGATACTATTGGAGCAATCAAAAATAATTTAGACGAGTCTTTAATCAAGCAACTCTTGCAAAAAACCAATGCAGAAGAAGGGGATTTAATACTTTTAGGAGCTGGAAAAACTGAGATAGTCAATCAATCTTTAGATAGAGTAAGACAATATATAGCAAAAGAACTCCACTTAGTCGATGATGTAAGTGCTAATAAAAAATGGAATTTCTTATGGATTACAGATTTCCCTATGTTTGCGAAAAATGAAGAAGAAAATAGATTAGAGGCCTTACATCATCCTTTCTGCGCGCCAAAATTAGATCTAAATAAAAAAGAATCTTTACAAAACGATTTAGAGATTTCAACAGCAAAAGCGTATGACTTAGTACTTAATGGATTAGAAATAGGGGGAGGCTCGATTAGAATTCATCAATCAGAATTACAAAAACAAGTTTTAAAAACTGTAGGATTATCAAAAGAAGAAATCAAAGAAAAATTTGGTTTCCTAATAGAAGCATTAGAGATGGGTGCACCTCCACATGGTGGAATCGCATTTGGCCTAGACAGAATCGTAATGCTTATTATTGGAGCAGATTCGATAAGAGAAACTATAGCTTTTCCTAAAAATCAACAAGCTAAATGCTTGATGACAAAAGCTCCATCAAATGTTGCCAAGTCACAATTAAAAGAATTGGACATCGAAATAACAATTGATGAATAATAATATTTATGGATGTTCAAAGATTTTTTTGGTAAAAATAAACAAAGGGAGGTAGTGTTTATTTAAAAATATTTAATGTCAAAATTTGTATTTGTTACTGGAGGAGTAGTTTCCAGTATTGGGAAAGGTATTGTAGCTGCTAGTCTAGGCAGGCTTTTAAAATCAAGAGGGTATAGCGTTTCTATACTTAAATTAGATCCTTACTTAAATGTTGACCCTGGAACAATGAGTCCATTCCAGCATGGAGAGGTTTTTGTCACGGAAGATGGTGCTGAAACTGATTTAGATTTAGGTCACTATGAGAGATTTACTGATACTGCAATGTCTAGATTAAATAGTGTCACGACAGGTTCAATTTATCAAGCAGTAATTAATAAAGAAAGAAGAGGAGACTATAATGGAGGAACTGTTCAAGTAATTCCTCACATAACAAGGGAAATTCGCGAACGGATTCATAGAGTAGCTGCAAATAGTAATGCAGATGTAGTTATTACAGAAATCGGTGGAACTGTTGGTGATATTGAATCACTCCCTTTCTTAGAAGCCATTAGAGAGTTTCGAAATGATGTCGATAAAAATGATATAGCTTATATTCACGTTACTTTACTACCATATATAAAAACATCTGGAGAAATAAAAACAAAACCAACTCAACACTCTGTTAAAGAGTTGAGATCTATTGGCATACAACCAGATTTATTAGTATGTCGAAGTGATAAAAAGATAAACGAAAGTTTAAAGAAAAAAATTAGCGGTTTTTGTGGAGTAAATATTACATCAGTTATTGAAGCCTTAGATGAAGATAGCATTTACTCCGTTCCTTTATCTCTAAAAAAAGAAGGTTTATGTAAAGAGACTTTGAGATATCTGAATCTAGAAGATAAAGAATGTAATTTGAGTGATTGGGAAAACCTTGTTCATAATCTACGCAACCCAAAAAAGACAATAAAGATTGCATTAGTAGGGAAATATATTGATCTTGGAGATGCTTATTTATCTGTAGTAGAAGCATTAAGACATGCATGCATAGAGAAAAATGCACTTTTAGACTTGAAATGGGTAAGTGCAGAGCAAATCGAAGAGAACTCCGCAGAAAAATTTTTAAACGATGTAGATGCGATTGTAGTGCCCGGAGGATTTGGGAATAGAGGAGTTGACGGAAAAATTGCGGCTATTGGCTTTGCTAGAGAAAGAAAAATTCCATTCTTAGGATTATGCTTAGGGATGCAATGTGCAGTTATCGAATGGGCCAGAAATATTATGGGATTAAAAGATGCATCTAGCGCTGAATTAAATCCTAAAACTAATCATCCAGTTATACATTTATTACCAGAACAGCAAGACATAGTTGATCTTGGAGGGACAATGAGGTTAGGGGTTTACCCCTGTAGATTACAAAAAGAGTCAATAGGTAAGAACTTGTATGATGAAGATGTTGTATACGAAAGACATAGACATAGATATGAATTTAATAATTCTTATAAACAAGATTTTATAAATTCTGGCTATAAAATCAGTGGTACCTCGCCTGATGGCAGGTTAGTCGAATTAATAGAACTTAGTAATCATCCTTATTTTCTTGCATGTCAATATCATCCTGAATTCTTATCTAGACCAGGAAAACCTCACCCTTTATTTAAAGGATTAATACAAGCATCACGAGCACAAAGTGAAAGCAATTTATAGGTTATTTTATTTATTAAATAATGACGAAATTATTACCCGTTGTTGAAAAATTTCATTCACTTCAAGGCGAAGGATTTCACTGCGGGAAAAGCGCATTTTTTATAAGGTTAGCTGGTTGTGAAGTTGGTTGTCCTTGGTGCGATACAAAACATTCTTGGGATAGTAAAAAATATCCTTTGATATCAATTGAAGCTCTTCTTTCTGAGATTAAAGAAGCTAGATTAGAAGGAGCATCTTTTATCGTTTTAACTGGAGGAGAACCACTTCAGCATAATCTAGATGAATTATGCGAAATAATAAAAAATAAAACAGAAACTACAAAGTTAAATCCAGTAAAAATACATATCGAGACCAGTGGAGTTAATGATTTCTCAGGATTTTTTGATTGGATTACTTTATCTCCAAAGAGACATAACCCTCCTCAGGACTTTTTTTTAGAAAAGTGCAATGAAGTAAAAATTATTATCAATGATACGAATGATATTGAATTTGCTAGAAATATTAAAAATAAAATATTTGATATTAAAAAACATAGCAAAAATGAAAAAAAATTCTTTGTTCAACCAGCTTGGAATAGTAATAGAGGATACAAACTGGCAATTGAATTTGCAAAAAAAAATCCTGATTGGACTTTAAGTCTTCAAACACATAAATACTTAAGTATTCAATAAGATGGAAATAAGAAATAAAGTAATTATTGTACTTATTTCTGGAGGACTTGACTCCGCAACCGTTGCGGGATTAGCCAATAGTTCTAATGCAAAAATTGTGGGTCTATCATTTGATTATGGACAAAGACATAAGAAAGAATTAAAGGCGGCGACAAAAATAGCTCGCCATTTTCAATTTATAGAATTCAAAACAATTAAACTTGATTTATCTCTATGGGGAGGATCATCTTTAACAGATATCAATAGAGAAATCCCAATAGAAGGTATAAATCCAAATATTATCCCTAATACTTATGTTCCAGGAAGAAATACAATCTTTATTTCGATAGCACTAAGTTATGCAGAGGCAATTAATGCTGATTGTATTGGCCTAGGAGTTAATGCATTAGATTATTCAGGATACCCAGATTGCCGACCAGATTATATTGAACAGTTCCAAAAATTGGCAAATTTATCTAATAAAAGAGGGAGAGAAAATAAACCTATTAAATTATGGACACCTCTTTTAAATTTGAATAAAGAAGAAATTATTGATTTAGCTTTTAATAATAATGTTCCAATAAAAGACACTTGGAGTTGTTATGTAGGAGGAGCCGAACCATGCCAAAGATGTGATAGTTGCAGAATTAGAATAAAAGCATATAAAAGTTGGCTGAGTAAAAAGAAGAAAAAATGAACATAAATTCAATAAAATTTAATTATTGGATAGAACCTGAATTTATTGCTCATCTCTTAGCTTCAAGATATGGCGAGAAAGGGTTGTCTTGGTTAGATAGCAATGGTTATGAAAATGCTGAATATTCTTTTTTAGGAGTCAATCCCAAAACAATAATTTCTTCAAAGAATGATAATCCTTTTGAGAAACTTGCGGAAATTGATCAAGGTTTTTGGATTGGATGGCTTAGTTATGAAGCAGGTTCTTGGATAGAACCAAACAATTCATGGCGAGAATCAGAAATGGCTACTTTATGGATTGCCTCATATGATCCAATTATTAAATTCAATATTTTAAGAAAAGAAATAACCATAGAAGGTACTAATCTTAACGATATAAAAAAATATAAAAAATTAATAGATGAGATTAATATACAAAAGATAAAAGATGGTCTAAATAAAAATTTAATCTTTGATTTCTCCTCATTAAATCTAGACAAGAAGGGTGAGATATTCAGAGAAAATGTTCTTAAAATAAAAAAATTAATAAGTCAAGGAGATATATTTCAAGCAAATCTTACTACACAAGTTGAAATAGAGACTTCTGAAGAATATAACTATCTTGATATCTACTCAAAGATTCGTAGTAGATTAAAAGCTCCATTTGGGGGAATAATTATAGGTAATATAGGTGGAGAAAAACAAGGAGTTTTATCAACCTCTCCAGAAAGATTTCTGAAAACAAGTTATGATGGCTTTGTAGAGACAAGACCAATAAAGGGCACTCGACCTAGAAATACAAATAAAGAAATTGACGCTCTGAATGCAATAGATCTAATAACTAATGAAAAAGACCGAGCCGAAAATATCATGATAGTAGATCTTCTTAGAAATGATCTTGGAAAGGTTTGCGAGATAGGGAGTATAGTAGTCACTGAATTATTAAAGTTAGAAAGCTATCCCAAAGTGCATCATCTAACATCTGTTATTAGGGGTAAAATACAAAAGGAAAAAAACTGGATTGATATCCTGAAGGCATGTTGGCCAGGAGGTTCAATAACTGGAGCACCAAAAGTAAGAGCATGTCAAAGAATATATGAATTAGAGGGATTTGATCGAGGACCTTATTGTGGTTCATTTCTTAAATTAGATTGGAATGGTGAATTAGATAGTAATATTTTGATCAGATCATTCATTCTTAAAAAAAAGAGAATAAAAATATTTGCTGGTTGTGGCATAGTAAATGATTCAATACCATCTACAGAAAATGAAGAACTAAATTGGA
>CACOCT010000002.1 GCA_902625845.1 uncultured Prochlorococcus sp.
GATCTTGTACTTTCTAAGAATGAAAATAAAAATATTGAAGTCATAGAAGACTCAAGTCAACAATCAGCTCTTTCTATCTATGGTAAGGATTTAACTGCTGAGGCTCAAAAAGGATCCTTTGATCCTGTAATCGGTAGAGAAACAGAAATTAATAATTTAATGCGAGTCTTATCCAGAAGAAATAAAAATAATCCAATAATTATTGGTCATACGGGGGTAGGCAAAACAGCAATTACTCTTTTACTTGCCCAATTAATATCTCAAAAAAAGGTACCAGATTCTCTAAAAAATTTAAAACTTATTTCACTAGATTTCGGCGCATTGGTATCAGGCACAAAATTTAGAGGACAATTAGAAGAAAGATTGAGATCTGTACTAAATGAATTAGAAGAATATGGGCAAGGTGTGATTCTCTTAATTGATGAGATACACACAATATTAAATTCTGATAGGTCTACTATTGATATAAGTAGTATTTTAAAGCCTTTACTAGATGCTGGTTATTTAAGATGTATTGGCACAACTACACCAGAAAGATTTCGTGAAAGTATTGAAAAGGATCAAGTGTTAAATAATTGTTTTCAGAAAATTTTTGTTAATGAACCATCACTAGAATTAAGTTCCATGATACTCAATGGAATAAAACGAAAATATGAAATACATCATGGCATTAAAATCACAAAAGAAGCTGTAAATTATGCAGCAAAGCTTTCTGACAGGTATATAAGTGATAAATATCTCCCTGATAAAGCAATTGATCTAATTGATGAAGCCGCTGCTCAATTAAAAATTGAAACGAATCTGAAACCGCAGTTAATACTTGATCAAGAAAAAAAACTGGGAGAGATTAATAATTTAATTAGCAATTTATCTTTTGAAGAAAATGAAACAAAAGAATCTTTATTAAATCAATCTGCACTGATATCTGAAGACATAGATTTTTTAAATAATGAATGGATCAGTTTAAAAAATAAGCTATCTGAATTGATAAAGCTTTTTGAAGAAGAAGATGCTTTACTCAAAACAATTGAATCATATTCTCATGATCATTCAAAGTTCAAGAAACTAAATGAATTTGAAAACTACTTATCAGAAGTAAAAAAAGATATAAATGAAATAGAGAAGTTTTTAACTACAAATGAAAATTTCGAAGTGAAATTTAAAGTACTTCCTGAAGACATTGCAGATGTTGTATCTAAAATGACAGGTATTCCAATCTCAAAAGTAGTTTCTAACGAACGTAAAAAATTGATAAATTTAGAGAAAGAAATTAGTTTAAAAGTTATAGGACAAGAAAAAGCAATTGCAGCTGTATCTGCAGCAATAAGAAGAGCTAGAGCAGGGATGAAAAATCCAAAAAGACCAATCGGTTCTTTTCTGTTTATGGGTTCAACTGGAGTGGGGAAAACTGAATTAGCTAAATCTCTAGCAGCAGCATTATTTGATGAAGAAGAAGCTTTATTAAGGTTAGATATGAGCGAATATATGGAAAGAAATGCTGTAGCAAGATTATTAGGAGCACCTCCAGGATATATTGGATACGAAGAGGGGGGACAATTAACTGAAGCTGTGAAAAGAAAGCCCTATTCTGTAATACTCCTTGATGAAATAGAAAAAGCGCATTCAGAAGTTTTTAATATTCTTCTACAAGTACTTGACGAAGGTAGACTGACAGACTCTCAAGGGAGCACCATTGATTTTAAAAATGCTGTAATAATTATGACTAGTAATTTAGCAGGCAAAGCGATATTAGAAAATAAAATTAAGTTAAAACATAATGATGCTAATAAAGATTTAATTTATAAAACGTTGGATAAAGCTATACATGATTCACTTTCATCTATTTTTCGACCAGAATTTTTAAATCGTATAGATGAAGTTATTCAATTCGAACCATTATCTAAAGAACAATTACAGACTATAATTACGCTTCAAATAGATGATCTTAAAAAATTACTGATGGAACAAGAAATATATATTAAGGTTGATAAAAAAGTAATAATAAAATTAGCTAACGATTCTTATGAGCCTAAATATGGAGCAAGATCTGTAAGTAGAGAAATTAGAAGACAAATAGAGAATCCGCTTGCCACACGACTTCTAGAAAATAATTTCAAAAACAAAAAATCAATTTCCATCAAAGTTGATTCTAAAAATCCGGAAGATATTTTATTTACTCCTAGCCCACGAGCAAAACAATAAGTTAATATACAAATAAGATAAAGCTAGTTGTTAAACCTAAATTTGTGACAAGTCCCTCTTCCAAACAAGATCTCTCAGAAGAAATCTCTTCAAATAGTGATGTTGAAATAAAGAAGAAAAACTTTTTTATCTCTACTTATGATGAACTAAAGTTAGTTGTTTGGCCAAATAAACAGCAGCTATTTAGTGAATCAGTAGCTGTCATCATAATGGTTTCTTTCTCTGCAGCAGCCATTGCTGCCGTTAGTAGATTCTATGGATGGGCAGCTTCACAAATCTTTCAGTTAAATTAATAATGTTTATCTTATTAATTTAAAATTTATTTATTTCAGGATTTCAGTTTAAAACTATCATGAGTAACGATTCTAATAGTAGTTTAATTTCATCTAAAGCTAATACTGGTATAGCGAGATGGTACGCAGTTCAAGTTGCCTCAAGCTGTGAGAATAAAGTAAAAGCCACTCTTGAACAGAGAGCAGTAACATTAGGAGTTAATAATAGAATTCTTGAGATTGAAATCCCACAAACACCTGGAATAAAGCTAAAAAAAGATGGCTCAAGGCAAACAACTGAAGAAAAGGTATTCCCAGGGTATGTTTTAGTTCGAATGATTTTAGATGAAGATACAATGATGGCAGTGAAAAGTACGCCTAATGTTATTAATTTTGTGGGAGCAGAAGATGGTAGAGGGAGTGGAAGGTCAAGAGGTCATATAAAACCTAGGCCATTATCAAGACAAGAAGTTAATAGAATTTTCAAGCGAGCCTCAGAGAAAAAAGCTATTGTCAAATTAGATATTGAAGAAAAAGACAGAATTATAGTTACAAGCGGTCCTTTTAAAGACTTTCAAGGAGAAGTAATAGAGGTATCAGGAGAAAGAAGCAAATTAAAGGCATTACTCTCAATTTTTGGTAGAGAGACTCCTGTAGAATTAGAATTCTCTCAAATCAATAAACAAAACTAATTTAAACTAAACATGATTTATTGTATTGTTAAGTGAGTATTGTAATTTCATTTCAAATTTAAAAAAAATGGCAAAAAAAGTTGTTGCATTAATTAAATTAGCTCTTCAGGCGGGGAAAGCGAATCCAGCCCCTCCCGTTGGTCCTGCATTAGGTCAGCACGGTGTTAACATCATGGCTTTCTGTAAAGAATATAATGCAAGGACACAAGACAAATCTGGCTTTGTCATTCCTGTGGAAATATCAGTTTTTGAAGATAGAAGTTTTACATTTATTACAAAAACTCCACCTGCATCAGTTTTAATTACAAAAGCCGCGGGCATTGAAAAAGGTGCTGGCGAATCTGCAAAAGGTGCTGTTGGCAAAATAAGTAAATCTCAATTAGAAGAAATAGCCAAAACTAAGCTCCCTGATCTAAACTGTACTAGTATTGAATCTGCAATGAAAGTAATTGAAGGTACTGCTCGAAATATGGGCGTATCAATATCAGATTAATACAACATCTAAAATAAAATTTACCGGGGAGGTTACTTCTAACCGCTAGAACCCAAACAAATTATGAAAAAATTATCAAAAAGAATGGAACTTCTATCTAAAAAGATTGAAGACCGCATCTATAAAGCCCAAGAAGCTTTAACCATTGTAAAAGAAAATGCAAATGCAAAATTTGACGAAACTATCGAAGCTCATATTAGGTTAGGTATTGATCCAAAATATACCGATCAACAACTTCGAACCACTGTTGCTTTGCCGAATGGGACAGGACAAACTATAAAGATTGCAGTTATAACTAGCGGGGAAAACGTTTCAAAAGCAAAAACTGCAGGTGCAGATTTATTTGGTGAAGAAGATTTAGTAGATAGTATCAATAAAGGTAATATGGATTTTGATTTATTAATAGCAACTCCAGATATGATGCCAAAAGTTGCAAAGCTTGGACGAGTTTTAGGACCGAGAGGTTTAATGCCTAATCCAAAGGCTGGAACGGTAACGAATGATATTGCGAATGCAATTAAAGAATTTAAAGCTGGAAAGTTGGAATTTAGAGCAGATAAAGCTGGTATAGTTCACGTTCGTTTTGGCAAAGCAAGCTTTTCTATCAATCAATTATTTGAAAATTTAAAAACCTTACAAGAAGCAATTGATAAAAACAAACCAAGCGGTGCAAAGGGTAAGTATTGGAAAACACTTTATTTATCCTCAACAATGGGACCTTCAATTCAAATTGATATTGGTGATTTACAAGACTATCAACAAGAAAGTTAACTCTTTGTAGTACAATATAGATTGCAATAATACGACCAGAGAAAGTGGGCTAATTTAGTTTAACTAAATTGTAAGTTCCACCTAGGTTTGTTTTTCATTTTCATCCTTTTTTTGGATCTAATAAAAGCGACCTCCAAATATCCCTGAGTCGCATTTCCTGCTCTTCCTAAAATACGATCCAAAAAAAGAATGGGCCGAACACTAGAGAATAAGCAAAAAATCGTTCAAGAGATTAAAAATCTCTTGATAGAATCGGAAATGGCAGTAGTCCTTGATTACAAAGGTCTTTCAATTAAAGAAATGTCTGATTTGCGCAAGAAATTGCATGCAAATCAAGGGATTTGCAAGGTTACAAAAAATTCATTAATGCGTAGAGCAATTGAAGGAGAAAGTAACTGGTCCGATCTAGACTCTTTGTTAACAGGTACTAATGCTTTTGTTTTAATAAAAGAAGATGTTGGAGGAGCCGTAAAAGCTATCCAATCTTTTCAAAAAGAAACAAATAAATCCGAAACAAAAGGTGCTTTATTTGAAGGAAAACTTCTCAGTCAAGCTGAAATCAAAGAAATAGCAAATCTTCCTTCAAGAGAAGTATTAATAGCGAGAATTGCTGGTGCCTTAAATGGTGTCGCAACTAAACTAGCTATTGGTATCAACGAAATTCCATCTGGACTTGCGAGATCACTAAAGCAACATTCTGAAAGTTCAGAATCTTAAATTCCAATTTATTTATCAAAAACAAATGTCTGCAAAAACCGAAGAAATTCTTGAATCACTCAAATCTCTTTCACTTTTAGAAGCTTCTGAGCTAGTCAAGCAAATAGAGGAAACTTTTGGGGTCTCTGCCGCAGCATCAGCAGGAGTCGTTATGGCAGCTCCAGGTGCAGCTGGTGGTGATGGAGATGCTGCAGCTGCAGAAGAGCAAAGCGAATTCGATGTAATCTTAGAAAGTTTTGATGCATCTGCAAAAATAAAAGTTCTTAAAGTTGTTAGAAATGCCACTGGACTTGGTTTAGGGGATGCCAAAGCTCTTGTAGAGTCAGCCCCTAAGACTGTAAAAGAAGCTGTAGCCAAAGCAGATGCAGAAGCTTTAAAGAAAGAGATTGAAGAAGCTGGAGGAAAAGTTACACTTAAGTAATAAACAAATTATTAGCCGATAGTTTCTATTATCGGCTTTAAATCTATGGATAGTAGTCAAAATATTGCAATTGAAGCTGCTACTGATGGAGCTTGCAGTGGCAATCCTGGAAAAGGGGGATGGGGAGGAATAATTTTATTTGAAGATGGAAGTGAATTAGAGATTGGAGGTTTTGAGAGAAATACTACAAACAACAGGATGGAACTTACGGCCGCCATAAAGACTTTAGAAAAATTAAAACAATTTAAAGTTAAAAAAAATTTTAAGCTAAGAACTGATAGTAAATACTTAATTGATGGTTATAGTAACTGGATCAATAATTGGAAGAAAAATGGATGGAAAACCAGTACTGGTAAACCAGTTCAGAATCTAGATTTATGGCAAAAGATTGATGGATTAAGAATTAATGAAGTAAGAATGGAATTTGTGAAAGGTCATAGTGGAGATGAATATAATGAAAGAGTAGATCTAATAGCTACTAACTATAGTAAAGGTATTAATAAAT
This sequence comes from uncultured Prochlorococcus sp., assembly GCA_902625845.1. Lineage (GTDB taxonomy): Bacteria > Cyanobacteriota > Cyanobacteriia > PCC-6307 > Cyanobiaceae > Prochlorococcus_A. The sequence goes on from CACOCT010000002.1 coordinate 6,074, forward strand.
CAGAAAAGATCAAACAAGAAAATATAGATCAAAGTGATATAGCACCCCTAGAAATAATTAATTTATATTCTCGTATTGAATTAGTTAGCAAATTTGCACAAAAAGGATTTTTATTAACAACTAGTGAATTGTGTAATTTACTTTCTATTGAAGAGAATAAATATATAAAAGAAATAAGAGAATTTAATTGGCGAAATTGGATTATTAAACCAACAAGTAAAAAACTATGGTTAATTCAAGAAAATAATCAAAATTCTCAATGATAAAAAATCTATATTCACTTACAAATATTTATGAAAGATTAATCAAGCCAATCCTGAAAAAGGATAAAGGCGCTGATGCAGAATGTTTAACAAATATATCTTTAAAGCTTTTAGCATTTTGTTCAAGTCAAAAAGAATTAGGTTTGATATCAAATTATCTCGAAGAGATAAGAAACGAATTATGCGTAATAGATAAAAAGTTAACTCAAGAAATTTGTGGCATAAATTTTCCTAATCCAGTGGGGCTTGCGGCTGGATTTGATAAAAACGGGATAGCTGCAAATATCTGGCAAGATTTTGGTTTTGGTTTCTCTGAATTAGGAACAGTTACTCAATATGCTCAGCCAGGAAATCCAAAACCAAGATTATTTAGAATCTCTAATGAGCAAGCTGCTTTAAATAGAATGGGTTTTAATAATAATGGAGCTGACTTATTCTTAAAGAATTTCATAAGACAAAATATCAAAAAAAAGGTTGATAGAGAGAATAATTGTTTAGGGATAAATTTCGGAAAATCAAAAATAACGTCAATTTCAAATGCAACTGATGATTATATTTCATCTTTAAAACTACTTATCCCATATTGTAATTATGCAGCAATAAATGTAAGTTCTCCTAATACTGAGGGCCTAAGAAAATTACAGGATCCTATCCTTCTTAGAGAATTACTTAAAGAAATCAAAAACATACCTGATTGTCCACCACTTTTTGTAAAGATTGCTCCAGATCTAAGCTACAAAGATATTGATAAGATTTGCCAACTCATAAATGATGAAAAAATCAATGGAATTATTGCAACAAATACTAGTCTTGACAGGCTAGGTCTCGAAAATACCCTTATAAAAAAAACAGGTAATTTATTATCAGAAGAAAGTGGTGGTTTAAGTGGAAAACCTTTAAGAAATAAGGCTAATCAAATTATTAAACATATCCATAATATTGATAAAAAATTAACTTTAATTGGTGTAGGAGGGATAGATTCTCCAGAAGCTGCTTGGGAGAGGATAACTTCTGGAGCATCATTAATACAAATCTATACTGGTTGGATTTATAAAGGACCTAGATTAGTGCCTGATATATTACGAGGTACTCTCAAACAACTAAATTATTATCAATTATCTAATATTAAAGAAGCTATTGGTTCTGGTTTATTATGGCAAAATTAAAATTTAAAAATTTAAAAGTATATTTAAATAAGCTCACAGTAGATTTGATATTTTGAGAAATTTAGAATTTAAACATGGAGGCAATATATATGATTTTGCAGAGAAATATAACTTGTCATTATCAGAAATAATTGATGCAAGTGCATCTATAGTTCCATTTTCAATACCTGATTTTATAAAAGATGAATTATGTATTCAAATAAAAAATGAAAGTTTCAGATATTATCCTGAAAGAAATTTGAATCAGCTTAAATCAACCATAGGAAGTTTTCATAACATAGACCCTAGCTGCATTATGCCTGGTAATGGAGCTTCAGAAATAATTACTTGGGTAGGACGTGAAGCAGCAAATTATAAAGTAAATTGCTTGCCCGCTCCAGGATTTGTAGATTATGAAAGATCATTAAATTGTTGGCAAGCAAATTATTTTTTTAAGAAACTCCCTAAAAATAATTTTAAAAAAATAAAACAACCTTTTCCTATTCAACCAAAATGCGACGTCCTTTGGATTACAAATCCTCATAATCCTACTGGGCAACTATGGGATAGAAAATCACTAGTAGAATTAATTGAGAATTATAAACTAGTAATTTGTGATGAAGCATTCTTATCCTTAACACCAAATGGTGAAAATGAATCTTTAATACCTCTTACTAAGAAATTTAATAATTTAATAGTAATAAGAAGTTTGACTAAATTATTTAGTATTCCTGGATTAAGATTAGGTTATATGATTAGTTCCTCAAGATTATGTCAAAATCTCAATAATTTAAGAGATCCATGGCCAGTAAACTCACTTGCAATTCAAGCAGGAATAAAATTATTAAGCAGTGAAGAAGAATATAAAAAATGGATAATGAAAGTTCATACTTGGATAAATATTGAAAAACAATGGTTAACTGATGAACTGAAAAAAATTAGGAAAATAAAAGTGCATGAATCATCGACAAATTTTTTTTTAATAGAGAGCAAAAATTCTCTCATAGAGGTTATAAATTATTTATCTAGAAAAAAAATACTTATTAGAGAATGTTCTTCATTTAGATTTTTAGATGATAGATGGGCGAGAATTAGTTTACAAACTCACGAGAAAAATCAAATCATAGCTCTTGAGCTTTATAAATTTTTTTTATAGAAATTTATAATTTTCTTAATTTCTTTCCTAGGATCTTTTAAATCAAATTCACTAATATTATTCTTCATGATATCTAAAATTTTATATTGTTTTTTTGATTTATGAGAATCCATATTAAAAATCCTCTGCAAATTTTCTTTTAAATTTCTCTCTAGATTTTTATTTTGCTTAATCATTATTGAACAACCTATTGAAGAAAGAACTAAGGCATTTTTTTCTTGATGATTATTTTTAGCATTTGGATATGGAATAAGTATTGAAGGCGATTTCGTTTTGACAATTTCATTTATTGCTCCAGATCCTGCTCTGGAAATTACTAAATCACAATTTTGCATTAATGGAGCAATTTCATTCGTAAAACCTATTGGAATATAATTTTTATTTTTTTTATGACTAAATTTAGGATCTAAAGTGTCACCTAATAGATGAATAATTCTAAAATTATTATCACTTAAAAAATCTAATAAGTTATAGATTACATCATTAATAACTTTTGCTCCTTGACTTCCTCCCATGATAATTATCAAAGGTTGGTTACCTACTGGAACCCAACTTGGAATATCATTATCGATATAAAATTGATTACGAAGTGGAGTCCCCGTAAAAACAACATTACATCCTTTTAGATAAGAGGCTGTTTCTTTAAAACCTGTTAAAACAAAATTACAATATCTACCAAAGTACCTTGTGGCCAAACCAGGAACCAGGTTAGATTCATGAATGATGATTGGTATTTTTAATAATTTTGCTGCGATGATAGATGGTACTGATATATATCCGCCAGTCGCAAAAACTAGTTTAATTTTTCTACTAATCATTATTCTAATTACTGGAATAGTTGCAATAAATAATCGTGAATACTTAATCAGTAGAGCTAAATTATTCCCTTGAGGGCAATCAATATCTAAGGTAAATAATTTATATTCTTTTGGCACTAGATTAATTTCGCATCTATTTTGTATACCCAACCAATTGATTTTCCAATTCCTATCAAGATTATCGACAATTGTTAGTGCTGGAAAAATATGTCCACCCGTGCCACTAGCCGCAACTAATAAATTTTTTATTTTTCTTTTCATAAAAATGGGCTAATCATCTATAGTAAATAAAATTAATCTAAAATGATCAAATTTAATTCTTTTTCAAAATTAATAAGCGTTATCTATATCTTTTTTTATCTCACATCATCAGGATTTGCAATTTGCATGGAGAAATTTAAAAAAGATTTTCAAAATATTGAGACTGAATTAAATCAAAGAGATTTTGTCAAACTAGAAAAATATTTTGATGAAAATGAAAAAATTAATTTCAAAAATAAATTTTTCAAATTAATCAAAGAATTCCCTGATGCTAAATGGAAAATAATCAAGTCAAAATCAATTGACGCTAATAAACATAAACTTCATATGAAGCTTTATGGTAGTAAAAATTTAAATGGAAAAAAATTTAAATTAGAATCCAGCTTTAATTTTGTATTTAACTTAGATAATGGATTAATAAAACGAAGTAATATCGAAAATAATTTGACTACTATCAGGAGTGATGATAATCAAATTGATATTAAAATCTCCATTCCAGATAAAGTTTTAACAGGTTCAAAATATGATATAGATATAATTTTAAATGAACCATTAGAAGAAACAATCATTGCAGGAGGTATTAAAGAGTATCAAGAAGGGAAATTATTAAATCAATCAATTCCACTGGAACCTTTAGCTACAGGTGGCATTTTTAAAGTATCTCGAGCTCCACTAATACCAGGTACTCAAATTTGGACAGGAATTATCGCCCATCCAAGTGGGTTAGTATCATTTACAAAAACTGTGAAAATCGTTGAAGATTAATGTGCTAACAATCATTAAGAGCTGCGACACCTGGTAATATTTTTCCTTCAAGAAGTTCTAAGCTTGCCCCTCCACCAGTTGAGATATGAGACATTTTATCTGCTAATCCTGCCATCTCTACAGCAGCTACAGAATCTCCACCTCCAATAATGGTACAAACATCAGAAGAAGAGCTTAAATCAGCTAAAGTTTTAGCAATGGCATTAGTGCCATTAGCAAATTTTTCAAATTCAAATACACCCATCGGACCATTCCAAATAATTGATTTACATTCAATGAGAGCTTTTTGAAAAGTTTGAATAGATTCTGGTCCAATATCTAATCCCATCCAATCACCGCTTATAGAATTGATATCAGAAATTTTACTATCTGCAGTTGGTGAAAATTCACTAGCAAGAACTACATCTGAAGGTAAAAGTAATTCAACACCTTTATCTTGTGCTTTCTTTTCTAAATTTCTTGCTAACTCTAATTTATCTTCCTCTACTAGACTTTTTCCAACATTTAAACCTCTTGCTTTATAAAAAGTGAATATCATTCCTCCACCGATAATTATTTTATCGCATTTATCTAAGAGAGAATCTAAAACTCCTATCTTACTACTTACTTTAGAGCCACCTACTATAGCGGCTAATGGTCTTTGAGGATTATCAATAGCACCTTGTAAGTATTTAAGTTCTTTCTCTAACAAGAATCCTGCTACAGATGGATTTAAGAATTCTGTCACTCCTTGTGTAGAGGCATGAGCTCTATGTGCAGCACCAAAAGCATCATTAACATACATATCAGCAATAGAGGCTAAGCTTTTTGCAAAATCTTTATCATTTTTCTCTTCTTCTTCATAAAATCTTACATTTTCCAGCAACAGAACATCGCCATTACTAAGTGCATTGGCTAATGAATTAGCTTCTTCTCCAATGCAGCTACTTGATAAAGTAACTTTCTTTTGAAGAATTGAACTTAATCTTGATGCTACTGGAGTTAGTCTCATCTTCTCATTTACTTTACCTTTAGGTCTTCCAAAATGGGCTGATAATATAACCTTAGATGAATTATTTATCAAATATTCAATAGTTGGTATAGCTGCTCTTATGCGAGTATCATCAGTAATTTCTCCTTCATCATTAAGTGGAACATTAAAATCAACACGAACTAATACTTTTTTACCCTCTAGAGATGATTTGTTTAAACTTGAAAGAGACAACTTTGACATGGATACTGCTTAATAACTTTGAAACCCTAACGTTTATAAATTGCTATTGGGTAAAAAATTGGTATCAAATAGTTATGCCTTAATAAAATTTAAAAAAGTTTTTAATTAATTTGTTTGTGAAAAGTTTAATTTATTAAAATAGAATAAAATATATTTAATGAGGCATCAATAATTAATTCAAGATTTTTCAATTCCAAACAATTTATTAATGTGAACATACCTAAAATTCAATGGTATCCAGGTCATATAGCAAAAGCTGAAAAGAAATTAAAGGAAACCATAAAAAGAGTAGATCTTGTTATTGAAGTTAGAGATGCAAGAATACCACTTTCAACGAGTCATCTACATCTTAATAAGTGGATACAAGATAAAAAACATCTTTTAGTTATCAATAGAGTAGATATGATTTCAGATTTTGCAATTAATAAATGGACTAATTGGTTTAAGGAAAGAAATAAAAATCCCCTTTGGTGTGATGCAAAAAAAGGATTTGGCATTAAAGAAATATGTAAAGCAGCTTCAGACGCAAGATTATCAATAGATATTAGAAGAGAATCAAGAGGTATGAAGGCAAGATCTATTAGAGCATTAACACTAGGTTTCCCAAATGTAGGGAAGTCAGCTTTAATTAATAGAATTGCAAGAAAAAGAGTAGTAGTTAGTGCAAGAAAGGCAGGTGTTACAAGATCTCTGAGATGGATAAGATTAAACAATGGCATTGATTTACTAGATGCCCCAGGAATAATTCCACCTGATCTTGATAATCAAAAATCTGCCTTAAATCTTGCTATCTGCGATGATATTGGAGAAGCAGCCTATGATCTTGATAGTGTTGCAAAAGAATTTCTAAAAATAATATTAAGATTGAATATGAATCCAATTTCTAATATTTCTTTAGAGCAGATATCTAAAAGATATGGCATAGATCTTGATCAGGATTTTAGAAATCTAGATCAATGGATTAAACTAGCTTCTGAAAAACATACCTCCGGAAATCAAAGGAGAATGGCAAATAGATTGCTTGAAGATTTCAGAACTCAAATGTTAGGTAAAATTTGTCTTGAGGTGCCAAATGAATTCTGAGAATAATTCATTATTTGGTATAGGAGAAGGAGAGCTAATAGAAATTAAATATAAGTTTGAATTGCCAATGCGACTAGATAGATGGCTAGTAAGTCAAAGACCAGAGCAGAGCAGAACAAGTATTCAGAATTTTATCAATTCAAAATTAATTTTGATTAATTACAAACCAGCAAAAGCTAAAACCCCCCTAAGGAAAGGAGATAATATACAAATTTGGTTAACTCCACCTGAGCCATTACCTTATCTAAAACCAGAGCAAATGGACCTGGATATTTTATTTGAAGACAAAGATATAATAGTGATTAATAAATCATCAGGTATAACTGTTCATCCAGCTCCAGGGCATAAATCAGGGACTTTAGTTAATGGACTATTAGCTCATTGCAAAAATTTACCTGGCATAAACGGGAAGTTAAGACCTGGCATCGTTCATCGATTAGATAAAGACACTTCAGGCTGTATTGTTGTAGCTAAAAGTCAAGAAGCATTAGTAAATCTTCAATTACAAATAAAAAATAAAATTGCTTCAAGAAACTATTTAGCAGTTATTCATGGAGCACCTAAACAAAAAGAAGGTAAAATAATTGGAAATATTGGCAGGAATCCAAATGATAGAAAAAAATATGCTGTTGTTGAGGAAAATTCAGGTAGATATGCATGTACGCATTGGAAACTAATTGAAAAGATTGGTAATTATTCATTAATGAGCTTCAAATTAGATACAGGGAGAACTCATCAAATTAGAGTTCACTGCTCCTACATTAAACATCCAATACTTGGAGATCCTCTATATGGCAGATGTAAGAAACTTCCTTGTAATTTATCTGGACAAGCTCTACACGCAAATCGTCTAGGCTTATTTCATCCTATTAATGGTAATGAAATGATTTTTGAAGCTGAATTACCAAACGAATTTCAAAAACTTCTAAAAGCTATCAAAAAATTTAATTAATATTTAAACTACTACTGATAAGATTTTTAGTAACTATATGTTTAGGGTTATTGAATACTTGAGATGAATCACCTTGCTCCACAATTGACCCTTTATTAATTATCAATAACCTATCACAAAAATTTTTTGCCAGCCCTAAATCATGAGTAATAAAAATAATTGATAAAGTCATTTCTTCTTGAATTTGTCTTAATAGTTTTAAAATATCTATTTTTACTGTTGCATCAAGCATCGTTACACTCTCATCACAAATGAGTATTTTGGGATTAATTAAAAGGGCTCTCGCAATTGCTACTCTTTGTAATTGGCCGCCAGATAATTCATGAGGGTAAGAATTAAGAAAGTTATTATCAGATTGTAAATCTAATTTATTTAAGATTAATTTTAGCTTATCTTTCATGATTTTCTTATTAGAAGAATTATGTAAAGACAATATGTCTTCTAAAATTCTTTGAACAGTCATCTTCGGATTGAGACTTGAGAATGGATCTTGAAAGATCATTTGAATATTCCTAGCTTTTTGCGCTTTTATATTTCTATTAAAATTTTCATTATCAATATTAATTTTTATATTTCCTCCTCGCTGATCTATAAGACCAACTAATGCTCTTCCTAAAGTACTTTTTCCACTCCCTGAAATACCTACGAAACCTAAAGTTTCATTACGAAATAATTTAAAACTGACTTCATTAATAGCTTTATTCCATTTTGAACTAAAAAAAGAATAATTTAATCTATACCAACATCTTAAATTTTCAACTTCTAATATGGCCGGATTTTCCCTAGAGAATAAGGTATTTGATTGTAATTCATAAAAAGCAGAACTGACTAATTTTTTACCGATATCAGATTTTGGAGAATTAATAATTTCTTTTATTTCTCCATACTCTTTAATTCTTCCTTGATCAAAAATAGCAATTTTTTTACACCATTTTGAAGCAAGCTTAATATCATGACTAATCAAAATTAGAGTAATATCAAATTTTTTACACAAATTTAAAAGTTCATCCATTATTTTATAACTTGTATATGAATCAAGACTTGTAGTTGGTTCATCCGCAATTATTATCGAGGGACTCAATGCTAAAGCCAAAGCTATACAAACTCTTTGGCGCATACCTCCACTAAATTCATTAGGGTATGAATTCAATCTTATTGTATTTATTCCAACTTTGAAGAAAATTTCATCTACATCTTTTTTTATTTCGAGATCTGAAGCATCAGGTTTATGAATCTTTAATAACTCATATAAATGAGCTCCAACAGTCATGAGTGGATTTAATTTTTTAATTGAATCTTGATATATGTAACCAAAATTTTCCCTTCTGAAAATTTGTAATTGTTCATTACTCATAACTTTGCAATTTTTACCATTAACAAATATCTCTCCATTACAATTTGAATTCTTTGGCAACATATTAACAATTGATTTAGCAAGCGTTGTTTTACCACAACCTGAGGGTCCTATTAATGCGAGGTGATCTCCTTTCTTTACTTCTAATCGCAAATTCTTCAAAACTGGGTTTTGATTAGAATTGTAAGAAACAGTTAAATTATTAATTTCTATAATTTTGCTGGAATTTATTTTCATAATTTTGTAGCAAATTTAACCAGTAATAAATAAAATAAATTAAAAGCAAAAAGAAATGTTTGAAGCCAAGACAAATTCAAACAAAAAAAAGGAACAAATTGTTTCAAATACTATTTTGCCTAAAAATAAAAGTTTTGAAAGTCATCAATCAAAATATCAAATAAAATTACCTCAATGGCTTATAGATAGCTTAATAAATTGCGAAAATAAAAATAATAATGATTCTAAAAATTCAGTTTTAATCGCTCAGGCATTTAAGTTAGCATTTAAAGCGCATGATGGACAATTAAGAGCGAGCGGTGAACCATACATAATTCATCCAGTAGCAGTCGCTGATCTTTTAAAAGAAATTGGTGCTAGCCCATCAGTAATTGCAGCAGGACTTTTACATGATGTTGTAGAGGATACTTCTATTTCTTTAACTGAGATTGAAAATAATTTTGGATTAGAAGTAAAAATACTTGTTGAAGGTGTAACAAAGCTTGGTGGAATTCACTTTACGAATAGAACAGAAGCTCAAGCTGAAAATCTTAGAAAAATGTTTTTAGCAATGGCTAGAGATATAAGGGTGGTTTTAGTAAAACTAGCTGATCGTTTACATAATATGAGAACTATTGAATGGCTTAGTGAAGAAAGGAAAAGAAGAATTGCCAGAGAAACTAGAGAAATTTATGCCCCTTTAGCAAATAGATTAGGAATTAATAGATTTAAATGGGAATTAGAAGATCTAGCTTTTAAATTTCTTGAACCAGAAAAATATGAAAATTTGAAAGACCAAATTGCAATCAAACGAAGTGATCGAGAACAAAGGTTGAATAATACATTAACTCTTATCAAAGATAATCTAATAGCCGCTGGATTAGATCAATTTGAAATTAGTGGGAGGCCAAAACATTTATATGGGATTTGGAGCAAAATGGAGAGGCAGCAAAAACAATTTAATGAGATTTATGATGTCGCTGCACTCAGAATAATTGTTTCAAATACAGATTGCTGCTATCGAGCATTAGCAGTAGTACATGATACTTTTAGACCTATACCGGGCAGATTCAAAGACTATATAGGTCTTCCCAAACCTAATGGATATCAATCTTTACATACATCTGTAATTGGTAGATATAGACCAGTTGAAGTTCAAATTAGAACAACTGAAATGCACCAAGTTGCTGAATTTGGTATCGCTGCTCATTGGAAGTACAAAGAAGGTGGTTCTCCTGCATTAGCAGAAGCTGAAAAATTTAATTGGTTTAGACAACTATTAGAATGGCAACAAGAGGAAAATGAAAAAGATCATAATGATTACTTAGCATCAATTAAAGCTGATCTTTTTGATGAAGAGGTTTTTGTAATAACACCAAAAGGTGATGTTGTTAGCCTGAAAAAAGGTTCTACTGCAATCGATTTCGCTTACAGAATTCACTCTGAAGTTGGTAATCATTGCAACGGCATTAGAATAAATGAAAAATTATCGCCGATATCTACAATTTTAAAAAACGGTGATTTTGTTGAAATAATTACAAGTAATAATTCTAATCCAAGTCTAGATTGGTTAAATTTTGCTGTCACACCTACTGCCAAAAATCGTATAAGACAATGGTATAAAAAAAGTCATCGAGAAGAGACTATCAAGAGAGGGCGAGACTTATTAGAAAAAGAGATTGGAAAGAATGGGTTTGAATCACTCATGAATAGTGAAGAAATGAATAAAGTTGCTCAAAGATGCAATTTAAAAAATACTGAAGATCTTTTGGCATCTCTAGGATACGGAGGAACTACTCTCCAGCAAGTCTTAAATAGATTTAGAGAGGAAATAAATATCAAAAATATTAAAACTAAGAATGAAACTGACAATCAAATAGCTCAAATTATAAAGGATCAAAATCATGCAACAAAAAATTATGCAAAAGGAGCACATAAATCTCCAATATCTGGCATTGAAGGTTTAGATTATCGCATTGGCAAATGTTGTAGCCCACTTCCTGGAGAAGAAATTGTGGGGGCAATATCTTTAGGCAATCATGGTATTACTATTCACAGAAGAGATTGTGAAAATGTTAATCCTATTCCAATAGAGCGTAGATTACCAGTAGGATGGAATCAAACCAGTAAAATAAATAACAACAAATTTCCAATTCAATTAAGAATAGAAGTCATAGATAGAGTTGGGGTATTAAAAGATATTTTGATGCGTTTATCTGATAAGGGAATAAATGTGAGTGATGCGAGTGTTAAGACTGCATTCAATAAACCAGCAATTATTAATTTATGCGTGGAACTTGAAAGTTATAGTCAATTAAATAAAACAACAGATCAAATAAAGTCAATGGCTGATGTTATTGAAATTGCGAGAGTCGAATTAACATAGTTAAAAATGATCAAATCAAAACAATTAGAAGATTTATTAAAGATTTATTTTTTTATAATTTTTACTAGATAGTAAGTTAAAAAACCACTTATAAAACCCAAAAGCAATCCTATAACACTAGAACCAAGTATTAATCTTGAAATTATAAACCACCCTTGTTGCCAAAATTCTTCTTTTATCAAACTTGGTTGAATTATTATATTTTCATCATCCTGTAGAAGGAAAGAACCTATTTTATAATTTAAAAAATATAAAGGAATATAGGTAAAAGGATTACTTACCCATGTTCCAATTGCGGCTAAAGCTAAGTTACCTCTTATAATTCTCGCGAGGAATATTCCCAATATTGTTTGAAAACCAAAGAATGGGAAACAGCCACTAAAGACTCCTGCTGCAGTGCCTTTCGCTTTAAAATATGGTGTACCATCTTGCTGCCAAATTAATGATAGAATTTTTTTACTGGAAAATTCTTTAATTAAATTCATTCTGAAAATTCTATACGCAGAAATTTTTTTTATCTTACATAAATTTTTTTTACACAGTGAGAAATGAGTCCGATAATACCTTTAGATGACACAATAGCAGCGATAGCTTCAGCAATTACTTTAGGTAAAGGAGGAATTGCAGTGATAAGAGTATCAGGTCCAGATGCAATAAATGCATGTAGAAGAATTGTTCAAACGAAATCAAAAAATGCTTGGGAGGCAAATAGAGTTTTTCATGGTTATGCAAAAGATATTGAGAATGAAAAATTAGTTGATGAAATTTTAATACTGGTAATGCGCTCTCCAAATAGCTTTACAGGTGAAGACATTGTTGAGATTCATTGTCATGGAGGAATTATTGTAGTTAATAGAATATTAGATATTCTTTTGAAAAGCTCGAATGTTAGATTGGCTAATCCAGGAGAATTTAGTCAAAGAGCTTTTTTAAATGGAAAAATTGATTTAACTCAAGCAGAATCAATTAATAAATTAATTCATTCTAATAATATTAGAGCTGCAGAAATTGCATTTAAAGGAATACAAGGAGAAGTAAATAATCAAATAAATCTTATTAAAAACTCTCTTATTGATCAATTAGCGGAAATTGAGGCGAGAGTAGATTTTGAGGAAGACTTTCAAGAATTTGATTATGACAAGTTTTCAAAAGATTTAAATATAATTAAAGAAAAAATAAATTATTTAATCGAGACTACAAATAGAAATCGTTACATAGAAAAAGGAATTTCAATAGCTTTAATTGGCAAAACAAATGTTGGTAAAAGTTCTTTATTAAATTTACTTTCTAAACAAAATAAAGCAATTGTTACTGAAATTCCAGGAACAACTAGAGATATTATTGAAGTTAATTTGATTATTAAAGATATACCTGTTCGAATTATCGATACTGCAGGGATAAGAAATACTGAGGATTATATTGAAAAAATTGGTATAAAAAAAAGTTTAGCGATGATCAAAGAATGTGACTATATTATTTATATTTTTGATCTTACAATTGGTCTAGATAAAGATGATGATGAAATAATCGAAAAAATCCCAGATAACAAACTTATATCGATATTAGGTAATAAAATAGATCTTATGAATTTAAAAAAAATAACGAATAAAAAATACTCTAAAAAAACAATTTTTATGAGTATAAAAGAGAAAAAGGGTGAAAACTTATTAATAGAAAAAATAATAGAAAAATGTGGAAGTAAAGAATACCAAGATATTGAGGTATTACTTAATGAAAGACAAATGTCTAACTTAAAAGATTCTTTAAAAAACTTATATGACACCTCAGACATAATCGATAAAAAATTACCTTTTGATTTTTTAGCAATTGAATTAAGAGATAGTATTAAAAATCTTGCTAAATTAACTGGAGAAGAATTAACGGAAGAATTATTAGATAATATTTTTTCGAAGTTTTGTATTGGTAAGTGAATGTAAAACTAAATAATAATGAATTAAGTTTACTTTAAAAGTTAAAATAATACTTGAAATAAATAATTTGATTTTGGACTGGAATTCACCACAATTGAGGCATAAAATAAGTGAATGGATTTATGAAGATATTGGAAGTGGCGATCTAACACAATCATGTATTACAGAAAATATTGGAAAAGCTTATTGGATAGCTAAAGAAGATGGAATTTTTTGTGGAATTGAACTTTTAAAAATAATTTTTAATCAAATTAATCAAAATATAAATTTTAATCCATTAATTAAAGATGGTCAAAACTTTAAAAAAAATCAAATATTAATAAAATTAGATGGTCCATCTAGAAGTTTATTAGCCAGTGAGAGAATATCTTTAAATATTGCTATGCATCTTTCTGGTGTTTCAACTCATACTTATAACATTGTTGAAAAACTTAAAAATACGGGAATCAAATTAGCTGACACAAGAAAAACTACACCAGGCCTGAGAAATTTAGAAAAGTATGCATTCAAATGCGGAGGTGGAATAAATCATAGAATGGGGCTATACGACGCAGCAATGATCAAAGAGAATCACATTGCTTGGAGTAAAAATATAAAAGATGCAATTGAGAGGATAAGATTAAATACGCCTTTTACGACCCACATAATAGTAGAAGCAGAAAATATAGCTCAAGCGAAAGAAGCCATATTAGCTGGTGCAGACAGTATTTTATTGGATGAAATCAAACCAAATATATTAAGAGATAATATTAATTTATTAAGAGAAATTAGGTTAAATAATAATTGTAAACAAGAAAGAAAAAATTTAATCATTGAAGTATCTGGAATAAATCCAGACGAAATTGAAAATTATTTAATAGATGGCATTAACCTAATATCAACAAGCTCTGCAACTACAAAAAGTAAATGGATTGACTTTAGTATGCGTTATATTGATTAAATTGTTAGATTAAATTTCAAATATTACTCTATGCTCAAAACCTTTAATATTTTAAAAAGATTTTTCATTTCTTCTTTAAAAGAAAGCCTTGAAAAGAATAAAAAAATCTCAGAATTTGATAATTTTAAAAAAAACATAATCGTACAATCCTCAAAAGATGAGTTTGGTGATTATCAATCAAATATTAGCTTGATTTTATCTAAGTGTTATAAAAAGAATCCAAAAATAATTGCTTCAGAAATTATAGAGTTAGTAGAAAAGAATAAAGAGATTATTGATATAGTTGAAAGTTTGGAAATCGCTGGTCCAGGTTTTATTAACATTTCAGTTAAAAAAAATATTTTTGTAGATCAACTCATAGAGAATTTAAAATGTCAAAGATTAGGTATTCCACTAGCTTTTTCAGAAAATGATAAAGATATTAATAAAAAAGTAATAGTTGACTTTTCTAGTCCAAATATCGCTAAGGAAATGCATGTTGGTCACTTAAGATCAACAATTATTGGAGATTCAATATCTAGAATTTACGAATTGAGAGGTTATGATGTTTTGAGAATAAATCATGTAGGAGATTGGGGTACGCAATTTGGCATGCTCATCGCGTATCTAAAAGATGAATATCCAGAATATTTAAATAACATTTCAGAAATAGATATTGGTGATCTTGTATCTTTTTATAAAAAGTCCAAAATAAAGTTTGATAATCAAGCTGAATTTCAGAGAAAAGCAAGGGAGGAAGTCGTTAAGTTACAAACCGGTAATAATGATTCAATAGCTGCATGGAAATTATTATGTAATCAATCCAGAAAAGAGTTTGATTTAATATACAAAGTCTTAAAAATAAAGATAGTGGAGCGAGGAGAATCTTTTTATAATCCTTTTCTTAAATCGATAGTTGAAGAACTTAAATTAAAAAATATCGCGGAGGAAGATGATGGGGCACAATGCGTTTTTTTAGACGGGCTAACAAATAAAGAAGGAGGATCTCTTCCTCTAATTATTCAAAAAAAAGATGGGGGCTATAATTATGCAACAACAGATTTAGCTGCAATTAAATATAGATTTAGCGAAAAAGACATAGGGGATGGAGCAAAAAAAATCATATATGTAACAGATCAAGGTCAATCCAATCATTTTTACGGTGTTTTCCAAGTGGCTCATAAAGCCAAATGGATTCCAGAAAATTGTGAAGCCATACATGTCCCATTTGGATTAGTACAGGGGAATGATGGTAAAAAACTTAAAACGAGAGAAGGAAAAACTATTCGTTTAAAAGATTTAATAACAGAGTCTATAAACAGAGCTAAGGAAGACTTAATGGTAAGAATAAAGTCAGAGAAAAGGAATGAAGATAATAACTTTATCGATAAAACATCTAAGGTGATAGGGATTGGAGCAGTCAAATATGCAGATCTAAGCCAAAATAGAATAACAAATTATCAATTTAGCTATGACAAAATGCTTGCACTAAATGGTAATACAGCTCCTTATCTTTTATATACACTTGTCAGAATTGCTGGAATAAATAGAAAAAATGACTTTAAAGAGGACAATTTTAATACTGACTATATTACTTTTAAGAATTTATATGAATGGAAACTTCTTAAAAAGTTATTAAAGTATGATGAGGTCATAGTGTCTGTTGAGAGTGATTTAATGCCAAATAGACTATGTAATTATTTATTTGAACTATGTCAAACATTTAATAGATTTTATGATCAATTACCCATTCTTAAAGCAGATAAACAAATTAGGAATTCAAGATTAGCGCTTTGTTCTCTAACTGAAAAGACTTTAAGATTAAGTCTTAATCTTCTTGGAATAGAAACTTTAGAAAGGATGTAATGTCACAATTAAATAAATTTAATAACTCAAACCCTGAACCAAATGAATACATAAAAAATCTAAAATCTTATTCTGCTCCATTAGAGAATAGAAGAAACTTATTAAGATTAGATTTTAATGAAAATACTATTGGACCAAGTCAAAAAGTTTATGATGCAATTAAGAATATAAAAATAAATGAAATTTCTATCTATCCAGAATATGATTTATTAAAAAATAAAGTTTGTCTTGAATATCATAAAAATAGAAATTTTGACATTAATGAAATTGGTATCTTTAATGGTGCTGATGCGGCAATTAATGCTATATGTAGAGCTTTTGGCGAAAAAAATAAAGTATTTTTAACTACTAATCCAACCTTTGGATACTATTTCCCATGTGCGGAAATGAATGGAATGATAGTAAAATGTTGTTCATATATTGGTAATAATTTCAAATTTCCTTTAGAAAAATTTTACGAAAGCATTAAAAAATATAATCCAAAGTTGATCTTTATCTGTAATCCAAATAACCCAACAGGATCAGTAATAAGTGCTGAAAAGATTATGGAGATCGCGAATAAAAATCAGAAATCTTTAATTGTGATTGATGAATTATATGAAAAATTCTATGGAGACAGCCTGCTACCAATAATTGACTTTAAAAAGATAAAAAATATAGTCATTATTCACTCACTTTCTAAAACCGCAGGATTAGCAGGCTTAAGAGTAGGTTTCGCTTTTGGTAATGAGCAAATTATCAAACAAATTAATAAAGTTACTGGGCCTTACGATGTTAATAGTCTAGCTGTCGCAGCAGCTAATGCAGCGTTAGATGATCAAGCATATATTGATAATTATGTTTCAAAAGTGAAGGAAGCAAGAAATTGGATTAAGGGGAAATTTGAATCACTAGATATAAGACATAACTTCAAAGGAGGAAATTATTTTTTAATTTGGCCTAATAAAACGCCTCAAGTTTTAGAAAAAGAAATGAAAAATAATGGAATTTTAATTAGAAATATGCAAAACAAAAAAGATATTGATCAATCAGTGAGAGTTAGTATAGGCGTTATTGAACAAATGAAAATTTTTTGGAAAATTTATAATAAATTAGATCAACAATAAATTAATTTCTAAAAATATAAATAATTTTATCTTTATAATTTTTTGAATTTAATTTGAGTTCTTTGGCAATATATTTGATTTCATATTGAGATATATTTTCTATAAATTCATCTTTATTAGAAAGATCACAATCATCAATATTGTTTTTATTACTTAAAAAATGAACAGGAACAATTATTTTTGGATTTAATATTTCTATAATTTTAAGTGCCTCTTTGCCTGTATATGATTTAATACCTCCTCCAATAGAAATAAATAAAATATCTGGTCTATTAATTATTATTTGGTCTTCAAAATTTATATCACCTGCAGCACCAGCCATATGGACAATCTTAAAATCACTTTGATTCCAAGTCCATACAGTTGCATTACCGTATCTTCTTCCATTTAAACGATCATGAGGTACTGATATCCCATTTAAAATTAAATCATTATATTCATAAGTGCCAGGATCAACAAACATTAAATGATTATTTGGGTTATAGCCTTCATCAGCTAATCTTGAGCTTGCAAGTATTAAATCTTTTTCAATATTTAGAGACTCTTTAAATTGGCTAGCACAACCAACAGCTTTGAATGGATTAATTAGGATAGATTTACCACTACCTTTTATTAAAAATTGACTATGCCCAAAACTTTTTAATATCAACTCCTCTGCACTTGCATGAAAAGGTATTATTGAAAACAATATTAAAAATAGTAATCTTTTAAGTTTCAAGATTGATATCCTATATATTTATAATTTTACATCTCTTGAGCGATTTTAAGAAAATTGCCAATTATTTTATGACCAAATTCTGTTAATACACTTTCAGGATGAAATTGAATACCTTGCATATGAATATATTCTTTATGACTAATACCCATAATGGTTTGATCCTTTAAATAAGCTGTAACTTCAAAACATTTTGGTAATGTAAGAGTATCGACTATCAAGCTATGGTATCTAGTAGCAAGAAATGGACTTTGTATATCCTTAAATAAACCATTACCTTTATGAAATATATTAGAAGTCTTACCATGCATTAATTCCTTTCCAATAATAACTTTTCCCCCATAAGCTTGAGCCAATGCTTGATGCCCAAGGCAAACACCTAAAGTCGGAATATCTTTCGAAATCTCTTTTAAAATCGGTATACAGATACCAGACTGATCTGGATTCCCAGGACCAGGAGACAAAAGAATACCTTTAGGTTTAAGCTTTAAAATATCATCCAAAGTAATTTGATCATTCCTTTTTACTAAAATATTTTTTGTAATAGAATATTCTGAAGATAGTTCTCCTAAATACTGAACCAGATTATATGTAAAACTATCATAATTATCTATTACTAAAAACATTTTTTTCTAACTAAAAAGGATTGATTTAATTTTAGGAAAAAATATAAATACAGCAACAAAAATTGAATTTAAAGATGCTAATAAAACAGATGCCGCTGAACAATCTTTAGATATCTTTGCAAGTTTATTAAACCTATTTTTAACATGCAAATCAACTATAGATTCAACTGAAGTATTTAATAATTCAAGTATTAAAACAGAAAAAATTGTAGAAATAATTATAATATATTCATTAAGACTACATTTAAAAAGTGAACATAAAATTAATACTAAAGCTCCAAAATAAATTTGAATTCGAAAATTACGAGTAGTTTGGAAACAATAAATTAATCCGTTAATAGCAAATTTAAAACTAGCAAAAATATTTATCGAGGTTTGATAAGACTCTCTTCTTCCTTTTATTTTATTATTTTGATTACCCATAATTTATTTATTCAATATTTATTTTTGAAATCAAATATTCTTGGATTTTTAGCATATTCTCTAATTGAGTTTGATCTTGGTGATCCCATCCTAATAAATGTAAGAATCCATGACTAGCTAACCAAATCACTTCTTGTTCAACTGAATTATTATATTTTATTGATTGTTTCAGTGCCATTTCCAAAGATATAAAAATATCTCCAAATTCTACAGAATTAAGATCATTTACTGAATCCTCTTTAGAAAGGATAGGGAAAGAAAGAACATCAGTGGGCCCTGATTTATTAAGCCATGTTTGATTTAAATCCGATATTTTTAGATCATCAACAATTTCAAAACTTAATGAAGCAGATTTTTTATTTAATAAGTAACTTGGCAAAAAATGCTTAAATTCATTCAATAAGATATTAATCCACCTCAAAAAAGTATTCTCCCAAAAATCATGTTCAAAAATATATTGTTTGTTATCATTCACATTAAGCTTTTTTAGCTTTATTTCACAAGAGTTTTTAAATACCAATTCAATGTATTTTATATAATTATATTGATTAATCATATTTATTAAATAGGTATATTTGGTTTACCAAGAGTTGCCAATAATATTAAAATTCCAAATAAGATTAAAAAAGTCACACCAAAATGAAGCAAACTTTTAGAACCTTTTCTAACCATATTTCTCATTGCTAATTTAATGAAACTGGGAGGTGCTACCTTCTTATCCGTATTTCCTTGTTTAGTCATAAATTTTATATCTTTTCTGAAGAAACCTTTAGACGCAATAATCCATATATGAAATTATCTATATTACCATTCAAAAAACTTTCAACATCTGTACTCTCTTGATTAGTCCTAAGATCTTTGACTAATTGATAAGGATTAAAAACATAATTTCTAATCTGATTACCCCAAGCGGCTTCAACAATATCACCCTTTATATCTGCTATTTCCTCTGCTCTCTGTTCTCTAGCAATAATTAGTAACTTTGATTTAAGAAGAAGCATTGCCTTCTCTTTATTTTGTAACTGTGATCTTTCCTGTGTACATCGAACAGATATCCCTGTTGGTAAATGAGTAATTCTCACAGCAGTTTCGACCTTATTAACATTTTGTCCTCCAGCACCACCTGATCTACTTGTATTTATTTCTATATCTTTTTCTGGAATCTCTAAGGAGATATCTTCATCTAATTTTGGCATAACCTCAATACCAGCGAAACTAGTTTGTCTCTTTCCATTCGCATTAAAAGGAGAGATCCTTACCAATCTATGGGTACCTTTTTCATTTTGCAAATATCCATACGCATATTTACCTTCAATTTCAAAAGTAATACTTTTAAATCCAGCTTCCTCACCCTCTGACAACTCATTAATAGTTAATTTCATGGAGTGAGCATCTGACCATCGGGAGTACATCCTAAATAAAATTTCAACCCAATCTTGAGCATCTGTACCACCAGCACCTGCATTAATTGAAATAATTGCATTACCTTTATCGTATTCTCCACTAAGTAATCTTTGAAGTTCCCACCTATCTAATTTTTCTTTGAGTATATCTAATCCTATCCGAGATTCTTCTATCAAGTCTTCCTCTGGATCTAGAGCAAAAAGATCTAGGGAAGCATTCGCATCAGCAATTAAAGATTGCCATTTGTCAAATTGATTTAGTTGTTCTTTAACGTCATCGAGATTTCTCATTAATATTTTTGCCTTTTCTTGATTTTCCCAAAATCCCTGCACAGCAGCTTGTTGTTCTAAATCAATCTTTTGTGCCTTGAGCTTAGGTATGTCAAAGATACTCCTGAGCTTTGCTCAGGCGCTCTTTACATGAGGAAAGGTCTTTTCTAAATTCTGTAAGATCTATCAAAATAAACAAATTTCTTATATATAATCTAACAAGTAACTTTATTTAATAGTATAAAGTAAATAATATTTAAAAAAAAATGAAAAAAGTTGAAATCTATACATGGCAATACTGTCCATTTTGCATTAGAGCTAAATCTTTACTTAATAAAAAGAATATAGATTTTATCGAATATAAAATTGATGGCGATGAATTAGCTAGAGAAAAAATGAGCGAGAGAGCTAATGGCAAAAGATCTCTTCCTCAAATATTTATAGATAATAATAGTATTGGAGGATGTGATGATCTATATTCATTGGAGGAAGAAAATAAATTAGACTCACTTATTAAATAATTTATATGAAATTTCTTTTTGTAATTGATCCAATAAAGAATATAAATTCAGATAAAGATTCATCTGCTGCATTAATGCAGGCAACCCACAAAAAAAAAGTTGAAGTTTGGGTTTGCACTCCACAAGATCTTGAGGCGAGAGGAGATGAGGTTTGGGCATCCTGTATCAATATAGAACCTACTCCATGGATTCAATTAAAAGAAAATAAATGTATTCCACTTGCAAAATTTAGCTGTATTTGGATGAGAAAAGATCCTCCTGTTGACGAAGGTTATCTATACGCGACACATCTGCTTGAAGTAGCGGAAAGAAAAGGTGTCAAAGTTGTCAATAAACCATCATCTCTAAGGGCATGGAATGAAAAATTAGGAGCATTAAGATATAGCCATCTCATGGCTCCAACCATTGTAGCTAGCAAAGTCAATGATTTAATTAATTTTGCACAAGCTAACGAAGAAGTTGTTATTAAACCTTTAGGTGGCAAAGGAGGTCAGGGTGTAATTAGATTGAATAAAAATTCTCCTGGTTCTAGAGCAATCATTGAACTAATTACTTCACAAGAACAATTGCCAGTTATGATGCAAAAATTTATTCCTGAGGTGCAAAATGGGGATAAAAGAATAATTATTGTAGATGGAAAACCATTGGGAGCAATAAATCGAATCCCAAATCAAGGAGATTTTAGAAGTAACCTAGCAATGGGAGGAAAAGCTGAAAAAACCTCCCTAAGTAGAGCAGAAAAAAGTATATGTCTTGAATTATCTCAACACCTGAAAGAAGAAGGACTATTTTTTGTAGGTATAGATGTTATTAATGGAATGCTTAGTGAAATTAATGTAACAAGTCCAACGGGTCTAAGAGAAATTGAAAAATTATCCAATAAAAATATTTCAGAAGAAGTAATTAGTCAATTGCTAAATATTATTAATTAAATTTTAATCAAAAATTAGATTTGCTAATGATAATAATTTTAGTTTAATTTCATTAATTTCTTTTTCAGAATTGGATCCTTTTACTAAACCTGATCCAGCTATAAACTGTATACCACTTTTAACTATCGTCGCACCTCTTAAAGCTACTCTAAAATCTGCATTACCTTCAACATCTACCCAGCCGAAGGGTGAAGCATAATTTCCTCTATCAAAATTCTCAATGCTATCTATATACTCTAAAGCTTTTTCTTTAGGAAAACCGCAAACTGCAGGCGATGGATGTAACTTTTCGAGTAATAAAAATGGGCATATTTTATTAACCTCTGCACTTATTAAGGTACATAGATGAGCTATGTTACCGAATTCTTTAACCTTTATTTCCTCTTGTTTATAGTTTCTAATATTTAAAAATTTCAAATTTTCAATTAAATAATTTATAACAAAATTATGCTCTCTTAAATTCTTATCACTTCGAAGAAAAGTATCCATATCAAATCCAATTTTTTCAGTTCCAGCAATCGCCTCTAGTTGCAAAACTTTTTCTCTTAACGAAAATAATTTTTCGGGAGATGCACCAAAAATCATATTCTCCTTATTTCTTTTCCAAAGATATCTACAAGCATTAATTTGGCTGAGCCTTAATTTATTTAATATTTGTATGATATTTAACTTGTTCTTTAGTTGAAATAGCAATCTAGATCCTAAGACTAATTTCTCAATGCAACCATCATTAATCAATTTAATAGCTGCAGATATTTGTTTATTTAATAATGGATAGTTTTTATAAAAGGATTTATAAAAATCATCTAAAGATATATTTCCATTTCCGTAATTATAATTTTGACTTTTTGAAGAAATTATTTTCTCTCTAATATCCCAAAATTCATGAATATTATCTCTAATAGATATTCTTGGATCAATTTTGAGATTCATTCTAATTATAATTTTTTTGCCATCATTAATAATTAAAAACTTTGGCAAAACTCCCATTAAAATAGAAAAATCTTTATCAAATTTAAACTTGTTAGGATTTTCTCTAAAATTAAAAAAATAAAATATCTTTGTAAGAGAAGAAAATTTATTTTGACTTCCTAAATCTATTATATTAGTTAGTGTTTTATCGTTGAAATTTTTCGCTAATTGAAATCTGTTAGGCCCCTTTAATTGGATACTTTTACATTTATCCAGAGCTAGAAATGAAATATTATTATTTTCTTCCCAAAAAATAGAAAAATTATATTTCTCTAAAAAAATTGAGTAAATATCAATTAAATCCCTAAATGGTAACTCAATACAAAAACTAACTATTCCAATTGAAAGACGAGTTTTTTCAATTTTTTTAAAAATATCATCTGAAAAATTTAGAAAAGCTATCTTATCATCCATAAAATTAGTGCAAAAATAAACCCATAAGTTTAATCAAGGAATATAAATTAATTTATCATTTATATTAAATAATAATGTTAACTTTTTGAAGATATTGATGATTAAAGAAGATAGAAAAAATCTATGGGTGCAAGCAATAAAATGGCCTCTATATTCAGTAGCAATTATACCTATTTTCATATCAGGGGCATTTAATCTTTTTTTGTACGAAAATATTAATATTTTTAATTTTTTCTCATTTATATTTGCTTCTATTTTGATACTTTTTTGGGAAAATCTTACAAATGATTTATTTGACTCAGAAACGGGCATTGATAAATTTAAATTTCATTCTGTAGTAAATCTCGTAAAAAATAAAAAAATTATATCTTTAACAGCATATTCATCGCTAATAATGGGATTATTTATTGTTTATTTAATTTCTAGATCAACTAACCTTAATGTATTTATATTAGTATTAAGCTGTTGTATTTTAGGTTACCTGTATCAAGGGCCACCTTTTAGATTAGGTTATTTTGGTTTTGGGGAGCCATTATGTTGGATTGCTTTTGGCCCATTAGCACACTCAGCAGCATTAATTGCTTTAGATCCTAATAATAATTATTACTCACGCATTCCCTGGAAAGAAGCTTTCTTGTTAGGAAGTGGACCATCCTTAGCAATCACCCTTGTTTTATTTTGTTCACATTTTCACCAAATTAAAGAAGATAAAAGTTATGGAAAAAATTCACCTTTAGTTATTTTAGGAGCAAGAAGATCTGCTGCACTTATACCATGGACTATCTTTATAATTTATGCCTTTCAATCTTTTGCAATTATTAATTGGATTTTACCACCATCATGTTTTCTCTTTTTTATAAGTTTTCCATATGCAATAAAGTTAATAAAGATTCTAAATAAATATCGTGACAAACCTGCTTATCTAAAAAGTTGCAAGTTTATCGCTATTAAATTTCAAACAATGAATGGAGTAGGATTAACAATAGGGATGCTTTATGGACTTCTATCGTAACAAATGGAAATAAAATTAAAAAAAAAATTCTTTTTATTTAAATTTCGAAAATCTATTTTAAATTCAAAACGGAAATTTAATTATAAAAAAGGATGGATTATAAAATTAAATGCTAATAATTTTCATAATGATGGTTTTGGAGAAATAGTACCTTTATTTGATGAACATATATCTATATGCGAAAAACAATTAGATATGATACCAGAAAATATTAATAAGGATGAGCTTCTTGAAAAAATATATAATTTCCATCCATGTATACAATCTGGAATTAATTCTGCATTAGGAGAAATAGAGGGAATAATTAAATATAAGAAAAAATATCAATTTAACGAAATTCATCAAAGTGCAATTTTAGTGGATTCTTATTCAATACTTGAAAAATTAAACGAACTAAAAAAAAGATTTAAATCTAAACCTAAAACTTTTACGATCAAATGGAAAGTAGCTACAAAGGAAAATAAAGTAGAAGAAAAAATATTAGAGAAAATACTTAACCAACATGAAAATCATATTAAATTACGAATTGATGCAAATGGTGCTTGGAGTAGAAAATGTGCAAATAGGTGGTCAGAAATACTTGTTGATAATACAAGTTTAGACTGGATTGAACAACCACTCGGAATTGATGATATTGAAGGATTATATGAATTAAACAAAAAGATTCCTGTAGCTTTAGATGAATCATTATTAAAATATCCCCAATTAATCGATTCTTGGGATGGATGGCAAATACGAAGACCATCTCAAGAAAAAAATCCCTTAAAATTATTAGAAGAGTTGAATAATAAGAATATGCATATATCTATTAGTTCCTCTTTCGAAACTGGAGTAGGGAAAAGATTTTTATTTCATTTGTCATATTTACAGTTACTAGGATCAACTCCAAAAGTACCTGGTTTAGCCTTACAGCAAATGCCTAATACTTTCCTTTTTAAAAATGATCCAAAAATAATATGGAATAATTTATGAATAACAAAATCATAGAAATTATAGTTGAACATAATGATGAATTATCTTCAGATTTAATTATTCAATATTTACAAGAAAAAAAATTAATACAAATAAAAAATAATTATTTTAGTTCTAATCGATTAAGTCCCATAAATTTGGGGAGCCCAGGAATAATTATAAATAGTAGCGGCAGTAAAAACATACCAAAGCAATGTTATCATTCACTAGCAAATTTAAATCAATCGGCCAAATACTGTGGTAAATGGCTTCAGGAGCAAAATTTTGACCTAAGTAATATTATTATTTTTAATACATTACCTCTAAGTCATATCAGTGGATTCATGCCTTTGTGGAGAAGTAAAATTTGGGAATGCGAATATTTTAATATTTCCCCAAAGATGATAAAAGAGAGTAAATATCTGTTGGAAAAAACATTAATATTAAAAGGTAAGTCTTCTAAAAAATTAATAACTTCATTAGTTCCAACTCAGTTATATAGGCTGTTATTAAATAAAGATGGGATTAATTGGCTCAATTTATTCGATTTAATATGGGTTGGTGGAGCGAGAGTATCTAAAAATATTTTAAAAAAATGTATTCAAGAAAAAATTAATTTATCACCTTGTTATGGAGCTACAGAAACAGCTGCTATGATTTCAAGCTTAAAGCCTAGAGAATTTCTAAATGGAAATCTAAATGATGGGGAAATCTTAAAAGATATTAATTTAAGAATTAATGCAAAAAATTTAATCGAAATTAAAACTGAAAGGATAGGTCAAGAAGTAAGTCAATCTTCCAAAATAAAAGATTTTAAAAATATAGATGGATGGTGGGAGAGTGGAGATATTGGCAAAAAATTTACAAAAAATAATAAGGAATATCTAATTGTTTATGGCAGAGCTGATAATACAATTAATTCTGGTGGTGAAATTGTATTTCTTGATCTAATAGAAAGAAGAATAATTAATTTTATAAGCAATGAAGAATTACCTATTAAAAATTTTAAATTTGAAAAAATATTTGATACTACATGGGGACAAAAGTATAGAATATTATTAAAATTTAAGGAAAATACAGATAACCAAAATTTATTTAAATCTCTTAAAAAATTAGAAGATTTTTCAGAAACCTTCCAAAAATTTGAAAAACCTTTTGAGTGGATAGTTAATGAAAAAGATATAGTCTCAGATAATTACACAAAAGATTGGAAAAATAAAAAGTAAATTTTACTAGCATTCTTTAACCATATTATCTAAGTTTGATGCCTCTATCCACTTTTCTACATTTTCTGATAAGTTAGTTTTTATTCTTGTAATAGGATGAATTGAACAATGGATAATAGTGCTCTGTGCAACTTTCATGGAATCTTTAAAGAATATAGTTTTTACTTGAAATAAATGATTATTAATTTTTTGTGGAGAAATTTGAATTGATAATAAATCTCCAAAATTAATAGGCCCTAAAAATTTGGCTTCACAATTTATTATTGGTAGAAGAGATTTTTCTTCAGAAACTTTATCAGGAAAAATTTCGTTTAAGGGCATTCCATATTTATCCATACTTTCTTCCCAAGCTTCATGTGACCATTTTAATAAATTATGAAAATGTATAACATTGGCAGAATCACAATCACCAAACCTCACTTTCCTTTTTAAGTTCAACCAATGAATTGATTTCATTATAAGAGTTATCTATCAACTGATCCCATAATTACATCAATTGAACCTAGGATAGCCATAATATCAGCAATTTTTGCACCTTTAAGGATGTGAGGAAGAATTTGCAGATTATTTAAGTCTGCTGCTCTAATTTTAAATCTCCATGGGGTAACCTCATTATTACCTTGTATAAAAACACCAATTTCACCTTTGCCAGATTCAAGTCTTGTATATAATTCTCCATTAGGAATTTTGAAAGTAGGTGCTACTTTTTTTGCAATATATTGATAATCAACTCCAAAAATATCACTTTTCTTATCATCAGTTGCCATTCTTTTAGCTTCTAAATTTTCAGTTGGACCACCAGGAATCATCTCGCATGCTTGCCTGATTATACTCAGAGACTGTCTCATCTCTTCAACTCTTACTTTATATCTGGCATAACAATCGCCTTCTTCAGCTGTAGCAATTTCCCAATCAAAATCACTATAACATTCATAATCATCTGCCCTTCTAAGATCCCAAGAGACACCTGAGGCTCTAAGCATTGGACCAGATAAAGACCAATTAATTGCTTGTTCTCTGTTAATTTTTCCTAGACCAACTATACGCCTTCTGAAAATTGGATTATTTGTAATTAATTTTTCGTATTCATCTATTTTAGGAGCAAACCAATTACAAAAATCGATACATTTATCTAACCAACCATAGGGTAAGTCGCATGCTACGCCACCAATTCTAAAAAAATTATTATTTATTAATCTCTGGCCTGTAGCAGATTCCCAAAGATCATATATCATTTCTCTCTCCCTAAAGATATAGAAGAAAGGTGTTTGAGCTCCCACATCAGCTAAGAAAGGTCCAAGCCACAAAAGATGGTTAGCTATTCTATTAAGTTCGAGCATTAATACTCTTATATAACTAGCTCTTTTTGGAATAGGAATATTTGCTAATCTCTCTGGAGCATTAACTACAATAGCTTCATAGAACATACCTGCGGCATAATCCATTCTGCTCACATAAGGTACATACATTACATTTGTTCTATTCTCAGCAATTTTTTCCATACCTCTATGCAAATAACCTATGACCGGTTCGCAATCAATTACATTCTCACCATCTAGAGTCACAACCAATCTTAAAACACCATGCATAGATGGATGGTGTGGGCCAAAATTGACCACCATTGGTTCTGTTCTAGTCTCTAGCTGAGCCATTAAAATTCTCCTACTTATTAAATATTAATAGATAGTTATGGAAATTGACTCCAAAAATTCATCATTTTTCAATCATAAATCAGTTATGGTTGATCAAATTATTAGTTCTGTAAAAAATTTCCCGCAACAATTAAATAAAAAATTTGTAGGAATAGATGCCACTTTGGGTGGTGGTGGTCACTCTTTCGAATTATTAAACAAATTTCCTAATTTGCAAATGATTGGATTAGATCAAGATCCATATGCTATTGAAGCTGCTTCCTGTAAACTTAATATTTTTAAGGATAGAATCAAAATTATCAAAACTAATTTTTCAGATTTTAAGCCAAAAGAAAAGGTATCATTTGTGATTGCAGATTTAGGATTTAATAGTAATCAAATAGATACAGCTGAAAGAGGATTCAGTTTTCAAAAAGATGGTCCAATAGATATGCGTATGAACCCAACTCAAAAAAACAAGGCAGAAGATCTAATAAAAAATTTAACGGAAAATGAATTAGCGAACATAATTTATAAATATGGAGAAGAAAAACTTTCAAGGAAAATAGCAAGAAAAATCAAAAATGATATTCAAATCAAAGGTTCCTATTCTGGTACAAAAGAATTGGCTTATGCTATTGGAGGATGCTTTCCTCCAAAGCAAAGATATAGAAAAATTCATCCAGCTACTAGAACTTTCCAGGCATTAAGAATTGCAGTTAATAAAGAAATTGAAGTTTTGGAAAAATTACTTAACAATGCTTCCTCATGGCTTATTCCAAGCGGGATTATATCAATAATAAGTTTTCACTCTATTGAAGATAGAAAAGTGAAAAATTATTTTAGAAATGATGAAAGATTTATTAATTTAACAAAGAAACCGGTGGTGCCTTCAGAAGATGAAGTAAAAAATAATAAAAGATCTAGAAGTGCAAAATTGAGAATAGCACAGTTAAAATAATTATTTTCTTAAATTATTTATAGTCTCAGTTATTACATTAATAGATTTTTCTATTTCAAAAGCTGTTGTATTTAAACCAATACTCAATCTTACTGATGATTCAGCCTCTTTAAATGATCTGCCTATTGATTGTAGGACATGAGAAACGTTGCCATTACTGCAAGCCGAACCACTAGAACATATAATTTGATGCTTTATGTATTTATGAAACATGGAACCATTTACATCTAGTACAGTCAAATTTAGGTTATGTGGCAACCTATCGATAATTGATCCATTAATAATAATCTCAGAATTCTTTTTTAATAAACCATTCATAAGTTGATCTCTAAGGGTAGCAAGGTGAATTGAATTTTTTAATTGATTTTTATTCGCTAATTCAATTGCTTTTGAAAAGCCAACAATTAATGGTAAGGGTATTGTTCCAGATCTATATCCAAATTCTTGGCCGCCTCCATAAACTAAAGGATTTAATTGAATATCTTCATCTATAATTAATAACCCAATACCTTTAGGTCCATATATTTTATGCGAGCTTAAAGTGATCATATTAGCCAATAAATCAAAATTCTTAATTGGTATATATCCAAGACATTGAGCAGCGTCAGTATGTAATTTAATATTATTTTTCTGACAAATTTTAAAGATTTTTTCTATAGGCTGTATCACTCCAATCTCATTATTTGCCAGCATTATACTAATTAGAAAAGTATCATCTCTTAAAGCATTTATAAGATTTTCTTCCAAAATTAACCCATCTGATTCAGGATTTAATTCAGTTATGCTAAAACCTTCTTTTTTTAATTGACGTAATGGTTCTAAAACAGCTTTATGTTCAGTCTTCAAAGTAATAATATTGCCATATCGGCCAGTTCTTTGTTGAAAATTTCTAGCAAATCCGAATAATGCTAAATTATTAGATTCAGTAGCTCCACTAGTAAAAATTATTTTTTTATTTAATAAATTTAAGTTCTCTTGAATTTTATTTCTTGAGACCTCTAAAGCAGCACTTGCATATAACCCTGATAAATTTCCTTTACTTGATGGATTAGCAAAATTTTCTATCCAATAAGAACTCATTTCTTCAACAACTTCTCTCAAACATGGTGTTGAAGATTGAAAATCGAGTAGTATAGGACTTGAAACCATAATTTTTAGTATATAGAATTTTTATTAACATCATTAATAATTTATAAAAATAAAAATGAATGAAACTACACCTAACAATGAAAAAAAGAAATCTCAAATTTTATTAGTTGATGATGAGCCTGGTTTAAGAAATGCTGTAAAAACTTTTCTTGAAGATGAAGGATTTGAGATCACTATTGCAGTAGATGGAGAAGATGGTTGGGAAAAAGCCCAGAAGTTATTTCCAGATCTAATCATTAGTGATATTATGATGCCTCGATGTAATGGATATGCACTTTTAGAAAAGATCAGAGAGGATGAACGATTAAGCGGAACACCAGTAATTTTTCTTACGGCTAAAGGTATGACTCTAGATCGAACACAAGGATATATTGCAGGGGTTGATGATTATATTTCTAAACCATTCGATCCAGATGAATTAGCGGCAAGAGTAAATAATGTAATAAAAAGGCAAGACAGATTACTTAAAGAAGCCGCAAGATTTGCAGATACAGATGTTAGCAAAATGGCCAAACAAATTACTGAGATCAAATCGATGCTCACAAATAATAATTCTAATAACCAAGAAAGTGATATTAATATTCCAAGTTTTACTCCTAGAGAGGCAAGTGTTTTACAACTTGTTGCAGAGGGACTTATGAATAAAGAAATTGCTAGAAAACTAGAAACATCTATTAGAAATGTTGAAAAGTATGTTAGTAGGTTATTTATAAAAACTTGTACTTCAAGTAGAACTGAGTTGGTTAGATATGCACTTGAGAATAATCTTGTAAAATAAATTATTTAATCTTTTGGAATTCTATTAATTTCGAGAAATAAAAGGGTGCTTGATTTAATTTTTTTTGGACTACAACGAAACCTTTTTCTTTCGCAGCGGAAATAATTCCATCCTCTTTGAGTGTATATGCTCTTGTGGTTTTACTTGGCCCTGGAAACATTTTTCCAATATTTTTTAGTACTGCCAACAATGGAGTATATGGAGCAAAACTAACTATTAATCTTGATGTACTTAAATCACATAAGTGCTTAACCATTTCTTCAGCTACAGACTGTGGATAATGAATAAATACATCTAAACAAATCACAAAATCAAATTTTCCTGTTAATTTTTCAAGATCACTTACTTTGTAGGTAATTCCCCTTGTAATTAATCCTGAATTTTTAATGCGCAACTTTGTTTCATCAATCATAGAATCAGAAATATCACTAACTTGTATATCTTTGACTCCCAACCTTAATAATGGAATTGTAAGACTTCCTACTCCACAACCTGCATCACAAAAACTCATTTCTGAGAGTTCTGGATATTTCTTTATCCATTTAATTACATCATCAACAGTTTTTTGATGACCTATCCTTATATTTTTCTGAACTCTATTAACATCATCAGATTTGCTATAAATCCTATTCCATCTATCAAAACCAGTCCCATTGAAGTAATCTTTTACTTCATTTTTTTCAAGATTTTTACTATTAATCATAAATTTTTCTAATCTTAACTTTTTCATATTAACTAACTAGCATTCAACTAATAGCACGTCATCATAAGAAAAGAATTGTTTTGTTATTTTGCCATCTTTAAATAATTGTACTTCTTTTAGAATTTCCGTGGTAATGGGAAGTGATTCAGATCTTCCTACTATGAGAGCTGCAGTTGAAATACTAGAAGAATTTGGATTAGAAACTGAAGTTTGCATTTTATCTGCACATCGTACTCCAATGGAAATGATGAATTTTGCTAAAGAGGCTGAATTTAATGATGTCAAAGTTATTATTGCTGGAGCAGGAGGCTCAGCCCACTTACCTGGTATGATTGCAGCAATGACAATTATCCCTGTAATAGGTGTTCCTGTAGAAAGTAAATCTCTAAAAGGTATTGATTCTCTTTTATCTATTGTTCAGATGCCTGCAGGAGTTCCTGTCGCTACAGTTGCAATTAATGGTAGTAAAAATGCTGGTTTACTAGCTGCTCAAATAGTGGCGTTAAGTGATAAAACCGTAAATCAAAAGGTTAAAGCATTTAGAGAAAAGATTCATAATGAAGTATGTGCAAAAAATGAAAATTTAAAAGCAGAAGGAATTAATCACTTTCTGGGAGAAAATAAATCTTAAGGATCTAGATTTAATAATTTTTTTTCGCGTAAATATTTCAAAATTTGTCCTACTGAAGAATTAATATCTAATGAACCAGTCTCTACAATAATCTCTGGATCATTTGGGATTTCATAAGGACTAGAGATACCTGTAAAATCATTGATTTTACCCAATCGTGCTTTTTTATAAAGACCTTTAACATCACGCTTCTCACAGATATCAAGATTGGCTGCACAAAATATTTCTATAAAATCTTTGCCAATTATCTTTCTTACTTTTTCTCTATCAGACTTAAAAGGTGAAACAAAAGCTGTAATTGTTACAATCCCAGCATTCATAAATAAATTTGCAACCTCTCCTATCCTCCTTATATTTTCCTCTCTATCCTTATCTGAAAATCCAAGATCTTTGCACAAGCCATGCCTAATATTATCTCCATCTAATAAATAAGTAGATATTTTCTTCGTATGCAAAGATTCATTTAAAGCATTAGCAAGAGTACTCTTACCTGATCCTGATAAGCCAGTAAACCAAATAACCATTCCCTTATGGCCTCTGAGGCTTTCAAGATTTTTTCTATTAATTGAAGAGTTATGCCACTTTATATTTTTTTTATTTTCTAAATTAGGATTATTCATTAGTTTGCGAACAAAGAATTACTAATTAATTATTGTAAACGGAATACTTCAAATTCCATAGCCTTCTTTACTAAGAAAAAGCTTTACCTTATCTTGCATATCTCCCTGCAATTGAATCCCTTTCTGATGTAAAGATCCACCTGTTCCACAATACACTTTAAGTCTTTTTAATAATTCAACGATTTTGGCAGTTTTTTCTGGTCCGAAGCCTGAAATAACAGTGACAGTTTTTCCTTTTTTCCCTTTTTTTTCTTTGTGAATTTTTAGCTTTATTAATTTGCTTTCACAAGCTTGATCTTCTATGTCTTTATTTTTAATATTGTTACTATTAAATTCGATCCAATTTTTATTTCGCATTATTTTCTAAATAATCTATAGTTAAATTAATTATTACATTATAGAAAATTGGTAAGTTCAATTTCTCTTGAAGAACAAAATAATAAATACGATTCTTTTGATCGTCCCACCAAATCAGGTCGATATGGAAAATACGGAGGACAATACGTTCCTGAAACGCTAATGCCTGCTCTTTTCGAATTAGAAAAAGCGGCAAAAGAAGCTTGGGTTGACAAAAAATTTACTAATGAATTAGACCATTTATTAAAAACATACGTAGGAAGAGAAACACCTCTATATGAAGCTACAAGATTAACCAAACGTTATCAAAAGAAAAATATTAGAACTCGGATCTGGCTTAAAAGAGAGGATCTAAATCATACAGGTGCTCACAAAATTAATAATGCTTTAGGACAAGCATTATTAGCCATAAGAATGGGTAAAAGCAGAATTATCGCTGAGACAGGTGCGGGACAGCATGGTGTCGCCACAGCAACAGTTTGCGCAAGGTTCGGACTTAAATGTGTAATATATATGGGAGAAGAAGATATTAAAAGACAATCTCTAAATGTCTTTCGAATGAAACTTCTTGGAGCCGAAGTTAAAGTTGTAACTTCAGGCACAGCCACATTAAAAGATGCTACAAGTGAAGCTATTCGCGATTGGGTTTCTAATGTTGAAAATACACATTACATTTTAGGTTCGGTTGCAGGGCCACACCCTTACCCAATGATTGTTAGAGACTTTCATTCAGTAATTGGAGAAGAGACCAAAAAACAATGCTTACAATCATTTGGAAGAAAGCCAGACATACTTCTTGCATGTGTAGGTGGAGGTTCTAATGCAATGGGACTTTTTCATCCATTTGTGAATGATACAAATGTAAGGCTTATTGGAGTTGAAGCGGCTGGGAATGGAATTAATACTGATAAACATGCTGCGACAATTACAAAAGGAACAGTTGGTATTCTTCATGGATCTATGAGCCTTCTTTTACAAAATAATGAAGGGCAAGTCCAAGAAGCACATTCTATTAGTGCAGGTCTAGACTATCCAGGGGTTGGTCCTGAACATAGCTTTCTAAAAGAAATTGGTCGCGCTGAATATGGAGCAGTTACAGATAAAGAAGCTTTAAGGGCTTTAAAACTTGTTAGTGAACTAGAAGGTATCATCCCTGCACTAGAAACAGCTCATGCTTTTGCGTGGCTTGAGAAGTTATGTCCATCCATAAATGTAGATAGTGAAATAGTTATTAACTGTTCAGGAAGAGGAGATAAGGATGTTAATACAGTGTCTTCAAGAATTGATGAAATTGATTAACTAATACCTTGGGATACTTGAATCAATATGAATGCTCCATCCATCAATTCCTTCCTCTAAATTCCACACTTGATTCACTAATTCATTGTCAAGTAACCATTGGGCAAAATTATAACTTCTTATACCTCTATGACATAAAATAACAAACTTCTTATTTATATATTTTGAAATTATTGAAGAAACATATTCACAAGAAACTTTACTCATAGGGATATATATGTCAACAAAAGAAAGTGAAGCTATATCAATCTCAAGAACCTCCCTAACATCAATAATAACAGGATTTTCATTTTTAGAAGTTAACCATTCATTCAAACAATGAACTGATAAAGATTTAGGAATATTAGTCATTATTCATAAATAATAGAAATACTTATAACAATTTAATAATAAGAGTTGCAAGAATAATTAATTTGTTAAGAATAAAAATAAAAAATGAATAATAAAGGGAACAAATTAATAATTG
Source organism: uncultured Prochlorococcus sp. (assembly GCA_902625845.1). Lineage (GTDB taxonomy): Bacteria > Cyanobacteriota > Cyanobacteriia > PCC-6307 > Cyanobiaceae > Prochlorococcus_A. The sequence goes on from CACOCT010000002.1 coordinate 41,568, forward strand.
TATTTTTTACATTTCTATTTTCGATATTTTTATTAAATATTTTTTTCAAAGATATTAAAACTAATAAATCAGATATCACAAATATGAATATCCTTAATTATATTCCAAGTAATTATGAGCTTACTATCCTATCCAACTCAACTAATAATAATATCAAAAAATATATAAATGAAAATATCTCAGAAAAGAGACAAGATGAACTAAATATAATTAAAGATAGTATTATTTCATATTTAGGATTTAATATACAGGAAAAAATTAAAGATATCTATGATAATGAATTTGCAATAACCTTTTTTGGAGATAATGATAGTAGAAAGGATATTCTATTAATTTTTAAATTAAAAAAAAATAAGAACATAAATGATATTATTAATATTGAAGAATTAAATAAAACTGATGAAATTATTGAATTAAAAAGACTTGGGAAGCTTAATTATATTAGCCATATTTTCCTTACAAAAGATAATTATATAATAGCTTCATCAAATGAAAAACTAATTAATAGTTCAATTAATTCAAAACAAGATGATAAAATTCTATCTAGAAATTTAATGCCAGATGATATTAATTTAAAAGAAATTAAATTATTATCAATTTCAAAATATATTTCTCCAAAAAATAATTTTAAGGAAGAACAACAAAAAATAAATACATTAATTACTATTATTAATTCGGAAGATAATAAAATAAAGTTGAGATCATTTTCCCCAAATATTAATAAAATTAATACTAAAATTCTTAATAAACAAATCGATAATATTAAAGAAATAATTTTTACTAATAAATATTCTATATATAAGGAGAATCTTAATTTTTTATATAAAGATATCAATCAGAAAGAAGTTTTAGAAGAAATTTTTCCAAAACTAAATGAAAAGATTCTTTTCATAACAAATAATAATAATTGGATACTAAGTTTTAATAATAAATTATCAAATAAGAATTCAATTGATCAACTTAATTTTCTGAAAGAATATAAAAAAGAAGACTTAGATTTTAATAATCAAAATTATTCAATTTATACATATGATAGTTTAAAAATAAAAGAAAATAATATATTTTATGAAAATAAAAATCCTATTTTTAGAGTAAAGGACGACGTTAATACTTATTTAAGTAATAATTTTGATGAATTACTAAATATTAATAAAAAAAATACTTTATATGATCAATATTTAAATAATAACAATGAGATTAACCCTTATAAATATATATTAAATGATATGTTTTTTATAAAGAACATTAATAATGGGCAACTTGTTAAGTATTACAAATCACTTAAAAATCTTCAATACTTTATAAATTCTGAATTATTCTCACTTGAGGATATAAATATACACATTAGTCAAACTATCCCTGAAAGGAATGAAACAGTGTATTTAGAATCAAATTTCAAAATACTTTAAAATTACAAAACAAATTAATATTTAAAGATTTTTTATCATTGAGGATTTATTATAACTTATGAATTAAAAATAAATTTTTTTATTTTATTTTTTAAACTCAATAATTCATTTCAGTTAAATTCTTGAATATTTCAAATATAAATTTTAAACCAGGTCTGGAAGGTATCCCTGTCACAAAATCTTCAATCTGCGAAATAGATGGTGTACAAGGAAAACTTTTATATCGGGGATATGATATTGAAGAACTTGCACAAAAAAGTAGTTTTTTAGAAACTGCATTCCTTCTAATTTGGGGAGAATTACCAACAGTCAATGAGCTCAGAAACTTTGAAGCCGAAGTACAAATGCACAGAAGATTAAGCTTCAGAGTAAGAGATATGATGAAATGTTTCCCCTCTTCAGGGCACCCAATGGATGCTTTACAGTCAAGCGCCGCCTCACTAGGTTTGTTTTACTCAAGGAGAGTAATTGATGACCCAAAATATGTATATAAAGCTGTTATAAGACTTATTGCAAAAATTCCAACTATGGTTGCTGCATTTCAACTTATAAGGAAAGGTCAAGATCCCATTCAACCAAGGGATGATTTATCTTATTCTTCCAATTTTTTATATATGCTCACTGAAAAAGAGCAAGATCCACTAGCAGCAAAAGTTTTTGATAAGTGTCTTATTTTACACGCAGAACACAGCCTAAATGCAAGTACTTTTAGTGCCAGAGTTACCGCAAGTACACTAACAGATCCATACGCAGTAGTAGCCTCAGCTGTTGGAACTTTGGCAGGTCCTCTTCATGGAGGAGCAAATGAAGATGTTATCGCCATGTTAGAAAATATAAATACCCCTGACAACGCAGCCTCATTTTTAAAAGAGGCCTTACTAACTAAAAGGAAAATAATGGGATTTGGTCATAGGGAATATAAAGTTAAAGATCCAAGAGCAACTATCCTGCAAACATTAGCAGAAGAGCTCTTTGAAAGATTTGGTAAAGATGAGATGTACGAAGTTGCCAAAAAACTTGAAGAAGAAGCTATACCAATACTTGGAGCTAAAGGAATTTATCCAAATGTAGATTATTATTCTGGTTTAGTTTATAGGAAATTAGGGATTCCTAGGGATCTATTTACCCCGATTTTCGCAATTTCTAGAGTTGCTGGATGGCTAGCACATTGGCGAGAACAGTTAGGTGCTAATAGAATTTTTAGACCTTCACAAATCTATACTGGTTCTGCATGTCGAAATTGGAAACCTCTAGATCAAAGATAATTATTTTTTATTCTTTTTATTTACTGTAAAAACGCGTTTTTGTTGTAAGAAGAGCTAGTCTATATAACAGAACAGTAAAATATTGTGACTAACGGATTGGATTTGGAATTTAGTTTTAATGAAGCTCTGAAATCTTTTGGAGTACCTAGTGAAATAGCACATATAATTTGGCTCCCTTTTCCCATGCTTATAGTTCTAGTAGCAGCAGTTGTAGGTGTTTTGGTAACAGTTTGGCTTGAACGAAAAATTTCTGCAGCAGCTCAACAAAGGATTGGACCAGAATATGCTGGTGCACTGGGTGTTTTACAACCCATTGCTGATGGTCTTAAATTACTAGTGAAAGAGGATATAATTCCAGAAAAAGCTGATTCAATACTTTTTACTGCAGGGCCAATATTAGTACTTGTGCCTGTCATATTGTCTTGGCTAATAGTACCATTCGGACAAAATTTGCTGATAAGTAATGTAGGCGTTGGTATTTTCCTTTGGATAGCTTTAAGTAGCATTCAACCAATTGGCTTATTGATGAGTGGATATGCTTCTAATAATAAATATTCACTTCTAGGAGGACTAAGAGCAGCTGCTCAATCTATAAGTTACGAAATACCACTTGCCTTATCAGTATTAGCAATTGTTATGATGACAAATTCTCTCAGTACTGTTGACATAGTGGAGCAACAGAGTGGTGCGGGAATACTAAGTTGGAATATATGGAGACAACCTATAGGATTTGTGATTTTTTGGATATGTGCTCTAGCAGAATGTGAAAGATTGCCATTTGACCTCCCTGAAGCTGAAGAAGAACTTGTTGCTGGCTATCAAACCGAATATGCGGGGATGAAATTTGCCTTATTTTATCTTGGTAGTTATATAAATCTAATTTTATCTGCATTATTAGTATCTGTTTTATATTTGGGTGGATGGGGATTCCCTATTCCTGTTGAAACTATTTCAAGAATCTTAAATATTCCAATAGATACATCTCTTGTTCAAGTAATAACTGCAACTCTGGGAATTGTAATGACAATTCTAAAAGCATACTTATTAGTATTTATAGCAATCTTGCTTAGATGGACTACTCCTAGAGTGAGAATTGATCAATTACTTGATTTAGGCTGGAAGTTTCTTTTGCCAATTTCTTTAGCAAATCTTTTATTAACTGCAGGTTTAAAATTAGCATTACCCAAATTTTTTGGCGGATAAATTTTTAAGTATATTTACTTACCAAATTTAAAAAAATGTTGTATAATAATGTTAAGTTAAGTTTCCGACAATGAAAGATTTTTTCCAAAAAGTCAATAGTTATGTTAAGGAAGCTTTTGGAGCAAGTAAATATTTATTTGATGGGATTTCTGTTACTTTCGATCACCTTAAAAGAAGACCTGTTACAGTTCAATATCCTTACGAAAAACTTATTCCATCTGAGAGATATAGAGGGAGAATTCATTATGAATTTGATAAATGCATAGCATGTGAAGTCTGTGTTCGAGTTTGTCCCATAAATTTACCCGTAGTCGACTGGGTAATGAACAAAGAAACCAAAAAGAAAGAATTAAGAAATTATTCAATAGATTTTGGTGCATGCATTTTTTGTGGTAATTGTGTTGAATATTGTCCTACAAATTGTTTATCAATGACTGAAGAATATGAATTAGCAACTTTTGATAGACATAATTTAAATTATGATAATGTTGCTCTCGGTAGATTACCTACAAATGTTACCTCTGATCCAACTGTGAAATCACTTAAAGAATTAACTTATCTTCCAAAAGGTGTGATGGATCCCCATGATGTTTCACCATCGGATTCTAGAGTAGGTAAATTACCTGAAGAGGTGTTAGATTGGATGATAACTTCTAAATCTTCAGAAGAGGTACCTGTAGGAAAGTAAACTTATTTGATGTCTATTGCAGTTACTACACAATTAATTTGTTTTTCAATATTATCCTTGATTATTATTGTTGGTTCATTAGGTGTAGTTTTATTAGAAAGCATTGTTTATTCTGCTTTTCTACTAGGTGGAGTATTTATGAGTGTTGCAGGCTTATATTTATTGTTAAACGCAAGTTTCGTTGCTGCAGCTCAAGTTCTTGTATATGTAGGTGCGATTAATGTCTTAATTTTATTTGCAATAATGCTTGTTAATAAAAAAGAAGATTTAAAGCCTATTAAATACCTTAATTCTAGAAAATTAATTTCATCTACAATTTGTATAACACTTCTAAGTCTACTTGTTAGAGTTGACTTAACTGATACCTGGATAATCGCTGATCCAAAACTATCTATCGGTGAAGAATCAACGATAAGACTTGGAGAGCATTTATTTAGTGATTATTTACTTCCTTTTGAAGTCGCATCAGTTTTACTTTTGATGGCTATGATAGGAGCAATTGTTTTGGCGAGGAGAGATGTTTTGTCAGAAGATATTTCGACAGGTCTCCCTGTAGATCAAGAACTTATAGAAAAATCAGACAAACCTCTACTGACTCAAAAAAAGTAATTTTTATCGAATTTACCTCATGAACGTTGATTCAATTCCATTACAAGCTTTCTTGATTGTTTCATCTATTCTTTTTTGCATAGGCATATGGGGATTACTTAATAGCAGAAATGCTGTGAGAGTTTTGATGAGTATTGAATTAATGCTTAATGCAGTAAATTTAAATTTAATGGCTTTTTCTTCTTACATTGATAACAACTTGATACAAGGTCAAGTTTTCGCAATCTTCGTAATTACTGTTGCAGCAGCAGAGGCTGCTGTAGGATTAGCTATTTTATTATCACTTTATAGAAATAGAGTCACTGTTGACATGGAAAGCTTTAACTTACTCAAATGGTAAAAAATATTTAATGCAATTATCATTAGTGCTTATCATTTATAGATCTAAAAGCACTATTGCTAAAGAAAAAGCCTTCTTTTGTGAAAATCTACTTAAAACAAAAAAAATTGCCGTAATAAAATTAGCAAGCAACTTTGATAATAGAACTCTTCATGCAAATTTAGGAATAAACGACTACTTGCCAGAATTAGTAATTGTTCTTGGTGGCGATGGAACAGTACTTAAATCTTCAAATGCACTTTTTAATTTTAATATTCCTATTCTTAGTTTTAATATTGGAGGTAATTTAGGATTTTTAACGCAAGATAGAAAATTTCTCATTGAAAAGACATTTATTGATCTTATAGAAAAGGATGAATTTAAGATAGATAAAAGAACAATGCTTCAATGCAATCATTATGAAATAAATTCAACTGATAAAAAACAATCTAGAATTTCAAAATTTTACGCATTGAATGACTTTTATTTCAAATCAATAGAAACTGATATCTCACCTACTAATCGAATCAGAATTGAAATCAATAATGAAAAAGTTAATGAATATAAAGGGGACGGATTAATTATTTCTTCAGCAACTGGTTCGACTGCATATTCAATGGCGGCTGGTGGGCCAATAGTTCATCCTTTAATTAATGCATTTGTTATCAACGCTATATGTCCAATGAGTCTTTCCAGCAGGCCTATTATTGTGCCAGACGATAGCAAAATTGTTATAAAGAATATCAACAAAGAGAAAAATTGTTTGCAACTTTGGAAGGATGGAACAAAATGCCAAACTCTTCATGAGAATGACTATTGTGAAATTATAAAGGCCCCTAAGCCAGCTAAAATAATTGTTTTAAATGATAATATTTCTTATTACAGTACTTTAATTAAAAAATTAGAGTGGAGAGGAAATTTATCCTAAATTATTGACATAAATTTTTATGTGTATTGAAATTGAGAGAAGATTCCTAATAAAAAATAATGATTGGGAAAAATTAATTAATCATAGATCATATATCATTCAAGGTTATTTATCCTCATGTCCTGAGAGTTGGATAATAAGAATAAGATCAGAGGATAATATATTTAAATTAACCTTAAAAAAATATATTACAAAGTCTAAAAATTTCGAATTTGAATATGAAATTCCAAAAATAGAAGGTGAGAAAATTATTTCAGAAATAAAAAATCCTATCATCAAGGAAAGATTTTACCTTCTTTTTCAAGATAAAGAATGGATAATTGATAGATTTAAGGGAAAAAATTTTCCTTTAGAGATAGCTGAAGTTGAATTACAAACAATGGATGAACAAATTCAATTACCAAGCTTCTTATCAAAAGAAATTACAGGCTTAAAAGAATTCTCAAATTTTGAATTATCTAATAAACCTTTTTCTAACTGGGATAAAAAATATATTAAATTTCTTGCGGGGCTAGCCAAATAGCCCCCCCTTCATTTAGATTTTGTTTATATTTATAGTCTATTTTTTTCATCCGAAATGTATGGTCTTTACGATAAGGAAGGCATATTAAGATACGTGAATTCAGATAAAGATGCTTGCATAGCTTATGCTGAACTTTTTAATCTAAATTCACAGAGTTATTTATTGATGTCACTAAATGACACCATTGAAGATTTAGGTAATATTAATTTTGATCAGAATCAGGCAAAGAACAGCAATTAAATCCATCTCTACAAATTTTTCCATGATCCATAGCCCAATTTAATAATGCTACCCTATTTTTAGAACCAGTTTTAGTAAACATATTACTTACATGATTATCAACAGTCCTTTTACTAATAGTAAGTTTTACTGCTATTTCTTGATTAGTTAATCCATCAGCAACTAAATCAATAATTTCCATCTCTCTTGAAGAGAGACCCATCATATCAAAGTTGTTTACATCGTCATCAACCATTTGCATTAAAACAGTTCCTTTTTTATAGTAATAAAGTTTGTGAATCTCATCATTGTTGTTAACCAACTAGTAAACATTTAGCAATTGAAATCAAAACTTCAAAAAACTTTAGAATCTCATTCTAAAGCAATAACGGCAGAATTAATGCCTCCAAGAGGTGGCGATCCCACTCGATCTCTCAAAATAGCACAACTTTTAAAAGATAAGGTACATGCAGTTAACATAACAGATGGAAGTAGAGCTATTATGCGGATGAGTAGTTTAGCTATGTCAAGGCTACTACTGGAAATTGGGATAGAACCTGTAATGCAAATATCTTGCCGAGATCGTAATAAAATTGCTTTACAATCTGACATTCTTGGAGCAAATGCCTTAGGTATAAAAAATATTTTGTGCATTACTGGGGACTCAGTCAAAGCTGGGGATCAACAAAATACAAAAGCTGTTCATGAATTTGAATCAGTAAAGCTTCTTAAACAAATACAATCATTTAATAATGGAATTGATCCCACTTATGAATTATTAAGTGATAAAAAAACAGAAATTTTTGCGGGAGCAGCTGCAGATCCAAGTTATAAAAATTTAAAAATATTAAAAATGAGAACTGAACAAAAAAAAGAAGCAGGAGCTCGATTTATTCAAACACAAATGATTATGGATAAAAAATATCTTATTGATTTTTGTGATAAGATTAGTAAACCATTAAAACTACCAGTTCTAGCTGGAGTTTTCTTGCTTAAGTCTTATAAAAATGCACTTTTTATAAATAAATTTGTACCTGGAGCAAATATCCCTGAGCATCTCCTTAATAGGCTTAAAGAATCAAAAAATCCTATTGAAGAAGGTATCAATATTGCTGCAGAACAAACAAGAGAATTTATAGATATATCGCAAGGAGTTCATATCATGGCTGTAAAAAGTGAACATTTAATACCAGAGATTTTAAAAAGAGCAGAAATTAATCTGGAATATTAATCAAATCGCTACCCAAAAGTTCTGCCATCGCTTTTTGCTGAGGTGAGGGTTCTGAAAGATCCAACCTTCTTGAATCTGTAATTAACCAATCCAAAGATGCCTCTTGCAAATCAAAATGATCTCCATTTTTTCCTACGCAATATCTCCCAAAAACCAGTTTGTCTACAAGTCGAACCCCTTTACCAATTTTTGAGTAATCAAAAATAATAGAATTATCTATTGTTGCTCCTTCACAAATACAACAACTTGGCCCAATCATAGATGGTCCAATAATTGTTGCGCCATCTTCGATTCTAGACATCCCTCCAATATATACAGGCCCCTTAATATTGACTTTGTCCCAATTTACTGCGACATTTAGACCTGTATAAACCCCAGGTTTTACCTCTTTTCCAGGGATATCAACTTGTCTTACTTTACCTTGAAGTACACTTCTTATAGCACTCCAATAATCAGGTACCTTCCCAATATCAACCCATTCAAAATCCATCGGCAATGCATAAAAGGGTAAATTATTTGCGACTAATTTTGGGAAAAGATCTGCTCCAATGTCAAATTTCTTCCCAGAGGGAATATGATCGAATATTTCAGGCTCGAATAAATAAATTCCAGTATTTATACAATCACTTAAGGCATCTTCTATAGAAGGCTTTTCTTGAAATGCTTTCACTCTCCCTTCCTTATCTGAAACGACAACACCGTAACTTGAGACTTCTTTCTTATTAACTTTCTTAGTAATTAGACTAGCTATTGCTCCTTTCTTTTTATGTCTCTTGACTGCTTCAGTTAAGTCTAAATCAACAAGGGCATCTCCACATACTACAACGAAAGTTTCATCAAAAAAGTTTTGAAAATCTTGAATTTTTTTTAACCCTCCTGCGGAACCTAAAGCATCACCAATTAATTCTCCATCCTCTATCCTTCCCTCAAAGCTATAAGCTATTTCCACTCCAAATCTTTGTCCATCTCTAAAATAATTCTCGATCTCCTCAGCTAAATGAGAAACATTAACCATTATTTCTCTAAATCCATGTTCTTTTAATAATTCCAACAAAAACTCCATTACAGGCTTTTGCAAAATTGGAATCATCGGTTTAGGAATTATATGCGTAATAGGTTGAACGCGTGTTCCTTTACCAGCTGCAAGTATCATTGCCTTCATAGGCATTTTAAACCTCTTTTTGTAACATTAGCTTGATTTTCTCCAAATCCTCTAGGCAGCGGTCGGAGAAGTATCTGTCACTTCCAGATTTTCGATAGGTAATTGAGCTAACCCACCTTCTGGAATGACCCTTTTAATTTTTATTGGGCCATAAAGTGAGTGAACTTGTTTTAATTCAATTTTATTTTGAGAAGATAAAAATAGTAAAGCCCAGAATACCCCTAATCTATCTTTATCAAGATCCTTTTTTGCTACTTCTTTCCATCTAACAACCAAATATTCAAAATCAATCCACTGCAAAGCTTTTTCCCATTTATCGATAAAATTTCCTAATGCCTTTGTCGTCTCAGGTAATTTCTCCCTATGTGCTAAGGTCTTGACTTGATCAATGAGTGCTTTATCAGAATATTTTTTATTTCTTTTCCTTTTCATTAAAAGTAGATCCTGAGTCTCTATTGTTTCTGCAATAGATTCAAGTTGACTGATTAATTCACCTAAAGTGGCTGTTCTTTTTATGATAGGTTGAGCTACTGATCTCCTCCTGAGGTATTTTTCTGGATATTTTGGGATATCAAAATTATTATTGATCCAAGGTTGATCAGTTATTTCCAAATCATCTTCAAAATCATTTTGATCTTCAGGGAAAATATCAGATTCCAAAACCTGAGCCTTTAAATTAACCAAAACTGATGCTGCAAAAAACGCTTCACTTGTCTCTGATAAATCCTTCTCATATGAATTATTACTAACTTTTGAATTATCAAATTTATGATCAAATTGATCTAGAAAACTATCTATTACACTTATAACATCAACATCCCAAGGATCTAATTCCCCCCTACCAGCAGCATCTTGGAGAAATTTAATCAACAATCTAGGTCCTAAACCTGCACTATCAATAGATGTTGAATTAGAAATTTTAAAGAAAGTAACTACATTAAAGTTATCTGCTAATAAATTAATTAGCCAATTATTTTAAACTTACTTAAGGTTATATAGGTGGAGCCTTCAGAATATTACTATTATCACTTACAAATTCAACTGATTTAATATTTTGTTTAACTGCATTTAGATTTCTATCAACTAAATTATTTATAGAAGCCAAATAACTTTCTGTAATTAGTCTAGGGTAAAGTCCTATTCCAATAATAGGTAAAAGTAAACAACCAATTATATAAATCTCTCTTGGTTCTGCATCAATTAATTTTCTCTCACCAACTAAAGTAGGATTTTCTTTACCAAAGAATATTTCTCTCAACATAGATAGCAAATAGATTGGGGTTAAAATAACACCTATAGCTGCTAAAGATGCCATAGTTATTCTGAATGGTAAAGTGTATACTTCATCAGTTACAAATCCAGTAAATACCATTAGTTCTGAGACAAATCCACTCATCCCCGGTAATGCTAAAGAAGCTAGTGAGCAAGCTGTCCACAACGCAAACATTATCCTCATTTTTTGACCAACTCCTCCCATCTCATCAAGTTTTAAAGTCTTTGTCCTGTCATATGTAGCTCCTACAAGAAAAAACAGGCTCGCACCAATGAGGCCATGACTTACCATTTGAAGCATTGCTCCACTTGTTCCAAGTGCGCTAAAGCTACCAATGCCTATTAAAACAAATCCCATATGACTAATAGAACTATATGCAATTTTTCTTTTTAAATTTCTCTGAGCGAATGATGTAAAAGCTGCATAAATTATATTTACTGCCCCTAAAACAATCAGTAAAGGTGCAAATTGAGCATGTGCTAAAGGTAAGAGTTGTGCATTAAACCTTAGAAGAGCGTATCCGCCCATCTTCAAAAGAATTCCTGCTAATAGCATATGAACTGGAGCTGTAGCTTCTCCATGAGCATCTGGCAGCCAAGTATGCAGAGGGACAATTGGTAGCTTTACTCCAAATGCGATTAATAGCCCTGCATAACATAAAATTTGAAAATTTTGACTAAAATCTTGCTGAGCTAAATATTCGAAATTAAAATTAGGTGAACCGCTACCATAAAAGCCCATTGCCAATGATGCTAAAAGAATAAAGATTGAACTTCCAGCAGTATAAATAATGAATTTTGTTGCGGCATACTGCCTTTTTTTACCTCCCCAAATAGCTAATAATAGATAAACAGGTAATAATTCTAGTTCCCATGCTAAAAAGAATAACAACATATCTTGCACTGCAAATACCGCTATTTGGCCACCATCCATTGCAAGAATCAAGAAAAAAAATAACTTTGGTTTAAAGCTTACTGGCCAAGCGGCTAATACAGCTAAAGCAGTTATAAAACTCGTCAATAGTATTAGAGGCATTGAAATACCATCTGCACCCACTGACCAAGTCAAGCCTAAGCTTGGCAGCCAATTCACACTTTCTTTAAGTTGAACATTTTCATCATAAATATTAAATCCATTTATATATGCTCCAACAGTGATAAGAAAAGTTATTAAAGCTACAATAAGAGCGAACCATCTTACCTCCTTACCTTGTCCTTTATCAGGAATAAAGGGCACAATAAAAGCACAAATAATGGGGAACAGAATAGATAAAGACAACCAAGGAATATTGGTTAACCCAATACCTAATTGTCCAAAAGAGGTTGTAAATAAATTATTTATTGAGAAATAATCAATCAATTGACAAATTTAATAATATATTGAGTTTAGAAATATTCTCAGAATTTTCACCCAAATAGGTGTGAAGAAACACAATTCTCAATTATGCAACTTGTGGAGATTGGAAACCAAATATCGCAACAAGTAATATAACTCCTCCAAAAACAATAAGTGCATAAAATTGAGCTCGACCAGTTTCAAAATATTTCAATCCTTCACCACTACCTAAAGTAACAAGTCCAGTTAAATTGACTACTCCATCAACAACTTTAGAATCAACCTCTAAAATTTCCTTTGCTATCCTTCTTGTACCTTTTACAAATATTCTTTCATTTATTTCATCTAGATACCATTTTCTAGATAAAAATTTATTGATAGAGGGAAATCTCTCTGCAAAAATAACAGATAAATCTATCTTATGAGCAAAATAAGCTAAATATGCGATTGTAATACCAATAGAAGCGATAGCTACAGAGGCAATAGCTAATGGCAAAAATTCTTTTAAATCAAACTCCTGAGCAAGTGTAATTGCTTCATCAGGATCTAATAATTGTATAAATTTACTATCCCAAGGAAGACCCATAAATCCAATAATGACTGAGGGAAAAGCTAAAAATACCAAAGGAAATGTCATGGACCAAGGAGACTCATGAACCTCTCCATGAAAGGATTCGTCGTGAGATTCTTCATGTTGATCAATTTCTGAGGTGCCTTCATTCTCATGAGAATCATCTTCCATTATCAGACCAGCAGCAGAAATTAGAGTTGCCTTTAATTGTTCATCATTTCCTCTGAAATCACCCTCAAATGTAAGAAAATATAATCTAAACATATAAAAAGCTGTCATTCCTGCTGTCATAAAACCTATAAACCAAAAAGCAGGAAAAGAGACAAAAGCATTTCCAAGAATTTCATCTTTACTCCAAAATCCAGCTAAGGGAGGAATACCACTAATGGCTATACATCCAATAAGAAAAGTTATAGAGGTAAAAGGCATTTTTTTTCTTAAACCACCCATTAATCTCATGTCTTGTGCAAGAACTGGTTGATGTCCTACCACTTCTTCCATAGCATGAATAACTGATCCAGATCCAAGGAATAACATTGCTTTGAAGCAAGCATGTGTAATTAAGTGAAAAATTCCTGCTAAAGGAGCTCCACATCCCATAGCGAGCATCATATAGCCAAGTTGTGACACTGTACTGTAAGCCAACCCTTTTTTTAAATCCATCTGGGTAAGGGCAATCGATGCTCCAAGGAAACAAGTAATAGTTCCTATCATCGCAATTATAAATTGCATGATAGGAAATAAACTATAAAGAGGATCAAGACGAGCTACTAAAAATACGCCTGCCGCTACCATTGTCGCAGCATGTATTAGAGCTGATATAGGTGTAGGCCCCTCCATAGCATCAGGTAACCATACATGCAAGGGAAATTGAGCTGATTTTGCCATAGGTCCTAAAAAAACTAAGAAACATAGTAATAATGCTGCCCATCCTGGTAGGGAATTATCTGCTAAAGATTGAGATATTCCTAAAGCAATATCATTGAAATCAAAACTGTTTGTGGCCCAAAATAATCCTAAAATTCCTAATAAAAGTCCAAAATCTCCAACTCTATTAACAACAAAAGCTTTTTGTGCAGCATGAGCAGCGCCATCTCTGTCATACCAAAAACCAACTAATAGATAGGAGCACATACCCACTAATTCCCAAAAGACATAAATTTCTAGTAAATTTGGACTAATTATTAAACCCATCATCGAGCTGCTAAAAAGAGCTAGATAAGTAAAAAATCTTACGTAACCTTTATCATGAGCCATATATCCATGAGAGTAAATCATTACCAACAAAGTAATTGTTGTAACTAACGCAAGCATCACACTACCGAGTGGATCTAAGACGAAACCCATTGGAATTTGAAAATCTCCCGCACTCGCCCATACAAATAATTTTTCGACAGATCTAGATCCATTAATTTGTTCAAATAAGGCTTTATAGCTTATAACTGCCGATGCACCTACAAATGAGAGTAAACCGATAGCCACGTATTCTCTCAGTTTATTTATTTTTTTATTGATACTTATCAGACTCAGGCCAGATACAACTGCCCCTATTAAAGGGAGGACAGGAATTAACCATGCGATTTCAGAGGCTTGAGGCATTTTTAATATAACTTATGAATTAATTTTAAACTGCCAATCAAGAAATTCAGACAAAAAAGATGAATTAAATTGTGTTACGGCAATATTTATATATTTATGAGAAGACCAAATTATAATGATTGCAATTAATATGCCAAGTTGAGACAATTTTAAATACTCCTTAAATTTAAATACTTGCCTCCCTTCAATGATCGCCAAAAATGGAATAATTGATGTACTTTCTCTAAATTTATAAAAATCTTCACCAAATTTAAATTCTAATCTCCTATCACCATGCCAAATAGCAAACAAATGATGACATATTAAGCCAAAGGATGTTATCAAAGTAAAAGAGGTCCCAATCCACAGTGAGTGAGCGATACACCATATTATTTGTCCTATTGCTTGTGGATGACGAGTAACTCGCATGATACCAGTACTGTAAATTCTTATTTTTGGTTTTTGAACCGAAGGAATTTCTAATAAATTATAAGTTGCTGGGTATAAGAAAATAAAACTAATTGCAGTTAAAGCCCAAACGATATAAAAGACAAAACTATTGCCCTGTAAATTCCATAATCTTATCCCATCATATCTATGTGTCAAAAAGTAACCTATTAAGATAATTGCTGAAGGTAGACTGAGTGAAACGAAAACAAGCCTCCATAATCTAGGCCCAATTATTGATTCAGCTTTATTTCTCAAAGCAGCTCCACCGCTATGGATTATTGCAAAAATTAATATTAATATGAAAACCACTATTGAAGTTTTGTGAGCTTCCATAAAATTTTTGATTAACAATTATTTATAATTTATTATTAACAATTTTTCAGCTAAGTATTAAACTTTTAATATATATTTTGGCATTTCAATGCCTGAGCTCCCATTTACACTTGATCAATTAAGAATATTAAAAGCTATTGCTGAGCAGGGTAGTTTTAAAAAAGCTGCAGATTTATTATTCGTCACTCAACCGGCAGTTAGTTTGCAAATTCAAAATCTTGAGAAGCAGCTTAATATTACAATTTTTGACAGAGGAGGTAGAAAAGCTCTTTTAACCGAGGCAGGGCAAATATTGCTCGAATATTGTCAAAGGATACTTAATCAATGTGATGAGGCTTGCAAAGCTGTAGAAGATTTAAATAGCCTTAAAGGAGGTACCTTAATAATTGGGGCAAGTCAAACAACCGGTACTTATTTAATGCCTAGAATGATAGGCCTTTTTAGGCAGAAATATCCAGATGTTTCTGTTCAACTTCAGGTTCACAGCACAAGGAGGACAGGATGGAGTGTAGCTAATGGTCAAATTGATTTAGCAATAATTGGAGGTCAATTACCCTCTGAACTAGAAAATCTTCTACAGATAGCACCTTATGCAACTGATGAACTTGCATTAGTTTTGCCATCAAAACATAGACTTTCAAAAGAAAAAGAACTCGCCAAGGAAGATCTATATACACTAAATTTTGTGACACTTGATTCTCAATCAACGACTAGAAAAGTTGTTGATGAACTTCTCAGAAATTCAGGTATAGAAATACAAAGGCTTAAAATCGAAATGGAGTTAAATTCCTTAGAAGCTATTAAAAATGCGGTTCAGTCTGGCCTTGGGGCAGCTTTCCTTCCAGTAGTATCTATTGAAAGAGAATTAGCCTCAGGAACTATTCATAAACCTTTAATGATTGATTTAGGAGTAAAAAGAGAGCTAAAACTTATTACCAATCCCTCAAGATATACTTCTAAAGCATCAGAAGCTTTTAAGCGAGATATATTGCCTCAATTTTCCAGCTTTAAAACGATATAAATTCAAAATTGAGAAGCTTCTTTATTAATCCCAATTCCTCCATCTTCAGCTTGACCATCTCCTTTTATAATAAATTTATTCTCCTTTACATCAGTTTGATATACACATTTAACAATGGGTTTATCTCGTATTGATCCAATATAAGCAAAAGTATTCATCCTTTGCTTACATTCTCTAACATCTTCATTACTAATAGCTCCTTGTTTTTGTAATACCGTCCAATTCTCCCTTCTAATAACACATCCTGGTTGTAATGCAGGTTGAGTAACAAAACTAGTTGATGGATTCAAAGTGGTATACATCTCAACATCAATAACAAATGCACTTGCACCCCATTGTCTACAGAATTCTGGATCTGGAACAGCCATATCAAGTTGTTGCTGGCTCGCTATATTTCCTTGGCCACCATCTGTTGTACTAGTAATAGCACTTCCTATACCTACACCCAATATTAAGACCCCAGCAAGGATAGCTATAGTTCCAGTATTAAAATTTAATTGCTCTTTCTGAGAAGATGGTAAACTTCTACTTCTTTTAGAGTAATCATCTGTATTTAAATTGTTTGAGGAATAAGGACGCCTACGGGAGTTCCTATAAGGACCTCTATCAGAAGATCTTTTCACAATTGTTCTTTAGTTTTTGGTAATCCCATTGAATAGTTCATTACCCTACATTCTGGGTTATAGCTTAATAAACCTTGCTGAAGCATAACTTTAATTATACCTTCAATTTCTGAACCAATTTTACGCAGTTCATAATCATCTAAATTTTTTCCGTCCCTTTCATTAACAAGGCTGTTAAACTTTTCATTTATTTTCTGTAAACTTTCTTCATTCCATAAAAACTCATTATCAGGATCAACATCAATAGTAAGCTTATTGGGATCAAACTTTAATTCATTATTTATGACATCAGCCGTGAAAATTCTTACATGTCTGGTTGTAGATTTAATCAGCATTTTTTCCATAATTAAAAAAAATTCAACAAAAAAAACTAGAATGCTTTAACTTTAGGATAACTTCATTGTAAGTGCTTATTTATTTTTTATTTATTAATGCGTATTTTAATTGCTGGTGCTGGTTTAGCAGGTCTCTCATGTGCTAAGTATTTAGTTGATCATGGGCACATTCCAATAGTCCTTGAGGCGAGAAATGTCCTTGGAGGGAAAGTAGCTGCCTGGAAAGATAAAGATGGAGATTGGTATGAAACTGGTTTACACATATTTTTTGGTGCTTATCCTAATATGTTGCAGTTGTTTAAAGAATTAGATATTGAAGACAGATTGCAATGGAAAAGTCATTCAATGATTTTCAATCAACCTTCTGAACCAGGAACTTACAGTAGATTTGATTTCCCAGACATACCAGCCCCAGCCAATGGCGTATCTGCGATTCTAAGTAATAACGATATGCTTAATTGGAGTGAAAAAATATTATTTGGTTTAGGGCTCGTGCCAGCCATGTTAAGAGGTCAAAAGTATGTTGAAAAATGTGATAAAAAATCTTGGACAGAATGGCTCAAAGAACAAAATATTCCTGAAAGAGTTAATGATGAAGTTTTTATCGCGATGAGTAAAGCCCTTAATTTTATTGGTCCTGACGAGATATCCTCAACAGTTTTATTAACTGCACTTAATAGATTTTTACAAGAAAAAAACGGTTCTAAAATGGCTTTTTTAGACGGTGCTCCTCCTGAAAGACTATGCCAGCCAATCGTTGATTATATTACGGAAAGAGGTGGGGAGGTCCATATGAATAGTCCCCTGAAAAAAATAAATCTCAATAATGACAGTACAGTTAAGAGTTTTACAATAGATAATCAAGAGAAAGAAGATCTTGTTGCAGATGCGTACGTTAGTGCAATGCCTGTAGATATTTTCAAATTATTAATACCAAATCAGTGGAAAGGATTGAATACATTTTCTAAGCTTGATGGTTTAAACGGTGTTCCTGTTATAAATATTCACTTGTGGTTTGATAAAAAACTTACTGAAATCGATCATCTATTGTTTAGTAGATCTCCTTTGCTGAGTGTTTATGCGGATATGAGTATTGCTTGCAAAGAGTATGAGGATCCAAATAGATCGATGCTTGAACTTGTATTCGCTCCTGCTAAAGATTGGATAACTAAAAGTGATCAAGAAATAGTAGATGCGACTATGGAAGAATTAAAGAAATTATTTCCTACACATTTTCTAGGAGATGAAAAAGCTCAATTGAGAAAATTCAAAGTTGTAAAGACTCCAAAATCTGTTTATAAAGCTGTCCCAGGATGCCAAGAATTAAGACCCAGTCAAAGATCACCAATTAAAAATTTCTTTTTAGCTGGTGATTACACTATGCAAAAATATCTAGCATCTATGGAGGGAGCTGTGCTAAGTGGAAAATTATGTGCTGAAACAATTGATAAAGAATATTCAAAACAGTCAAATGTTAATGTCTAAGAAATATAAAATAAAATTAAGTAATAACTAATTAATAGAAATTTTTTGAACAAATCATTCAATAAACTTGAAAATGCATATGAGATATGCAGAAGGGAGACTCAACAATGGGCTAAGACTTTTTATTTAGGGACTTTATTACTACCTTATGAAAAGAGAAAAGCTATTTGGGCTATTTATGTTTGGTGTAGAAGAACTGATGAATTAATGGATAGTCCAGAAGCTCTTAAAAAGTCAGAAGAAGAACTTTCAGAAAGTTTAAACTCATGGGAAGAAAATACAAAAAATATTTTCAAGGGTATCGTAAAGACAGATTTGGATGCGGTTTTATTAGATACATTAGAAAAGTATCCTCAAAGTATCGACCCATACTTAGATATGATTGCGGGACAAAGAATGGATTTAACAAAATTTAGATATAAAAATTTTGATGAACTAAAACTTTATTGCTATAGAGTTGCAGGAACGGTAGGACTGATGACACAAAATGTGATGGGAATAGATGCATTCTATGAAGCAGCATCATGGATAGAAGTTCCTGATATATCTGAAGCAGCTATTGCATTGGGTATTGCTAATCAATTAACAAATATCTTGAGAGATGTTGGAGAAGATCGGCAAAGAGGACGAATATATCTTCCTCAAGATGAGATTCAACAATTTGGATATTCTGAAGAGGAATTGTTGTTAGGTGAAATAAATAACCAATGGAAAAATTTAATGGCTTTTCAACTCAATAGGGCAAGAGAATGGTTTAAAAGCTCAGAAGAGGGAATAAAATGGCTTTCAGCTGATGCCCGCTGGCCTGTATGGACTTCGTTAAGACTATACAGAAAAATTTTAAATTCTATAGAAAACCTAGATTATGATGTATTTAATAATAGAGCTTATGTTAATAAAACTATAAAAGCTTTTGAGATCCCAATCTCATTCCTAATCTCTAGGTTTAAATAATTAAGCTGGTGTTTTTTGATTAGCAAGTAAATCTTTCAATTTTGATAATTCACCTGCCCATCTTGGGTCAGGGGACTGAAGATTGGGTGCATCGCTATGAACAATTTTCTTAATATTTTTCCTCTTATTATTTTTATTATTAACTGCGTTTCTTTTATTAGATGCAGAATCCTTCTTTTCCGATTTTTCAACTCTTAATTTTGAGCCTTGAAATTCCAATCCATTTAACTTTTCAATTAATGAATTTGCAGTTTTTTCATTACTAGCAGTTGCAAAACCAAATCCTCTACATTCTTTAGTTTCTTTGTCTAATACAGGTTTAAATCTTATTTCTTCTTCAAGTGATTTAATTACACTATCAAATTCTTTTGGATTAAAACCTTTTGGTAAATTTCCAATGTAAATACGAATTCCCATAAATTTAAAAATAATTTGGATCTAAATAAATAAACCGAAGTTGACTAAGTGTATTTAATCATATTTTGGCGCATTTTGTTGAAACCATCTCTTAGCTTTATAAATTGCTTCATCAAAATTATTGAGCCTCTCATAGGCAAATTCTTTAGAAAGGTAATTTAGTAAATCTCCCAGCAAGGGACCATCCTCAATAGCAACAATATTTTTTAGTTGGTTTCCATTGATATAATTTCTTGGATGAAATAATTTATCTTTTTTATTACGCCACCTTTTTAACCATTCTTTATGAAATTTTTTTGGCAAGTAGAGAATGAATGCTGGTAAAATCATCTCTAAATCTTTATGCATCTGGAATCTTTCGATTTCTGTAAAATGCAATATTGACTTTTGTTTAAGTTTTTCGCTCCATATTCTTAAAGAGTTAATAGCTAAAATATCTGATTTACTAAATTTAAACTTTGAGATAACGGGTTCTTTTAATAACTCTTTTAAATAAGCTATTGGGAAAAATTCATCAATTTCATCCTGCAAAAAATTATCAAAATTGATAAACGATAATCTATTGGCATGGTTATGTTCATACGATTGAATCCAATCAAATATTTTTATTTCATTAAGAAATTCAACAGTTTTTAAAGCTTCTTTTCCTTGAACAATTTTTTTTAATTCATACTGTATTCTTTCTACAGAAACAGTTTTTAATTGAAATTTATTTAATTCAATGAATTCAAGTATGTGAGGTACAATATGAAAATTCAACTCTGATACAAAACGAAAACACCTCAATATTCTTATGGGATCATTGAGGAGGTTTTCACTACGTAGACTTCTTAATAAAGAATTATTTAAATCATATATTCCATCTGCTGGATCTATTAATTTTCCTTGATCAAATGAAAAGCCTATAGAGTTAATTGTAAAATCTCTACTTTTTAAATCCTCAGTTAATAATTCATGCGTTTGATTTGCAATATCAATAGTAAAATTTCTAAATATAATTCTTACTATATTTCTATCTTGATCAAGTACTAGAAATTTGCCAGAAAATTTTTCTGCAAGATTCTTTCCAATTTCTATAGAATTATTAGGGATAACAATATCTATATCAGGATAAGGACTTAATCTCTCCAATATAAGATCTCTAATATAACCGCCTACGAGAATTGATCCATAAGGTAATTCAGATAAAATTATTTCCAGATTTTGATAAGTTTTTATATTATCTTTTATTTTAGAAACTAATGTAGGATAGTGCATAGATAAATATTCATTATTAAAATTGCTTTTTATTTCCATTTTTAATTTAATCTATTTATTAAAAACATTGGAAAGATATTTTCATCAAAAATTATTTTAAAACCCAGTTTAGAACAACATAAAGCATATTGATTAAAATAAAGAAAAAAAATTTTTATTTATAATTTTTTTGTATTGCTAATATTAAAGTGAAAATTAAGTTAATTGCATTTTAAAAATAAGATATAGATAAAGATTCACTAAGTAAAATGTTGCCAGCACACAATATTGATAATAATAAATTTATTCTTGCTATTCATAGCACAAATAATTTTTTTGGTTTTGGATATAAAGATTTAGAAAATAATAATAAAGTTAATTTTTCTATAAAAAAATTAGATAAAGATCTATCGAAAAATTTAATTAGCACCTTGTCTGAATTTTTAAATAAAAAACGATTTAAATCGATCGCAAGACTTTCAATAAGTATAGGACCTGCTAATTTCAATGCTTCTCGCCAGATAGTTGTTTGTGCAAGAGCAATATCACAACAGCTAAATTGCTCTCTTGACCAATATAGTTCTTTTAAGATCATGGCAAAAAGAATTGCTATTAAGAATAAAATTTTAGAAAATAAACAACTTTTTTGGATTATGAGAAGATTAAAAACTAAAGGCTACATAGCCGGTCAATACAAAATAAATTATTTGAACGACCAGAATTCAAACCTGTATATTGAAGAGGTAATTAGTCCTAAGCTTTACAAGAATTTTATAAAAAGGGAACCATACTTTGAGGCCGAATATGATATTAAAGATGAGCTAAAACAGCTACTTGAATTATCTGCTAAAAACCATGAAAATCTTATCCAAAATCATTGGCGAAATGTTTTACCTATTTACCCTTTAGAACCAGTTAATTAATCTTAATTAATCTAGTAAAAAATTAATTTCATTTTTTAGTTTTATTGTTGTTTCAGTTATATCAATCTTTGAAGTGCTTAATGGATAATTAATTGGTTTACCTATCTTAATGATAACTTTATTAAAGAATGGGAGAAAAAATTTAAATCTCACTAATCTATGAGAGTTTATTATTGCAACTGGTAATAATAATTTTTTTGTTTTTGAAGCTATTAATGCTGCGCCATTTTTAGGTTTACTGACAAATCCATCTTTTTGCCTAGTGCCATCAATAAAAATGCCAATAATTTCATTATTAAATAGTTTTTTTGATGCAATGATAATTGAATTTTTATCGACTAAACCTCTTTTTACTGGATATGCCCCACATGCTTTTATAATTTGAGAAAGTATTGGTATTTTAAATAATTCTTGTTTTGCCATAAATGATACTTTTCTTCCTAAAGCATGGCCTAAAAATGGAGGATCGAGCAAAGAACCATGATTAGAAACAATTATAAATGAGTTTTGATCTGGAATATTATTAGCTCCACTTAATTCCCCACGAAATATAAATCTAAAAATAGGAAAGACTATAACTTTACTTATAAATTGATACGTAATTTTATTAAGCGATAAGTAATTCATAAAGTTAATAAGCAATTTCTTTTGATGATGAAACTTGACTTATCATAATATTTTTTAAATGTCGCTTAGCAAGTCCTCCTAGGACATTAGAAGGGCCTATCTCAACCAGATGTATATTCCCTTGTAATTTAAGTAAATCCATCGTTTCTCGCCATCTGACTCCGTTACACATCTGATCTTTTAAACGAATTTTTAATTCATTAGGATCACTACAGAGTGTCGGATTAGAATTACTAATAATAGGTAATATAGGTTCTTTAAAATTGAAATCATCTAAAAATTTAGAGAATTCTTGTGCAGGTTCTTTCATAAAATGCGAATGGAAAGCTCCTGAAACATTTAAAAAAATAAATCTTTTGCATGAAATTATTTTAGATAAATTTTCCAATTCTTCTCTTTTACCAGAAAGAACAACCTGAGAAGAACTATTATCATTTGCGATTACAACATCATCAAAAGCCTCTACTGATTTTCTAAGCTCATCTTTATCAAAGCCAATTAAAGCAGCCATACTACCTTTAACTGCTGATGACATCAATGCAGATCTTATCTTTATTAGAGATACACAATCGTCAAAGGATAATACCTCTGCTGCATATAAAGCAGTAATTTCCCCTAAACTATGGCCTGCTAAATAGTCAGGCTTATATCCCTTTGACTTTAAAGAATCTAAAAGTATTGATTCAACCAAAAAGAGGCATATCTGTGTATTTTTGGTATTGTCGAGACTTTCTTCAGAATTTTTATTATCAGTTTGCAAACCACAAATTTGATACAAGTCTTTATTAAAGATATTTGATGCCAAATCAAATCTTCTTTTTGCATCATTCAATTCAATAATATCTTTTCCCATTCCAAGTTTTTGTGAACCTTGACCTGGGAATAACCACGCAGTCTGCATTTTTAAAGTTTTTATTTTATTAACCCCATTTTAATAGGGCAGCACCCCAACTTAACCCTGCACCAAAACCACTAGTTAAAATTATGTCATTTTTTTTAATCTTTTGATTTCTTGTGAATTCATCCAAAACTAGAGGTATCGTTGCGGCAGAAGTATTACCATATTTATTTAAATTACTTAATATTTTTTCTTTATTTATTTTTAGCCTTTCGCCAACAGCATCCAATATTCTTTGGTTTGCTTGATGAAGAATTAACCAATCTACATCAGCAATATCAAGATCCATTTTTTTTAACAAATCGCTAATAATAATAGGAACCTCTCTAACAGCAAATTTATAAACTTCTTGCCCATTCATCGAGATAGTAGAAAATTCTCCTTTACGAAATTTTATTTGATCATTAATCTTACCATTTAAGTTTTTACTATAAAGATTTAAAACACTACCTCTTTCTCCATCAGTCCTCAAGTTAAAACCAAATAAATTACTTTTATCATTAGAAGCTTCAATAGCTAATGCTCCTGCACCATCTCCAAAAAGGATACAGCTTCCTCTATCTTTCCAATCAACATAGCTTGATAGTTGATCAGAACCAATGACTAATGCCCTTTTATATCTACCTGAACTTAAATATTGGGAGGCAGTAATTAGCGCGAATAAAAAGCCACTACAAGCAGCCGTAAGATCAAAAGCGAAAGCATTCGTTGCGCGTAATTTAGCCTGAATTATAGGAGCAGAACCAAAAAGATCACTTGGAGTAGAAGTAGCCAATATTATTAAATCAATAGATTCAGAAGCCCAATTAGCCATATCCATTGCTGATAATGCTGCTTTAAAACCCATCTCTGAAACATTTTCATTTATTTCAGCTATTCTTCTATTTGATATACCAGTTCTTGACTTAATCCACTCGTCGCTCGTGTCTACTATTTCACTAATATTTTCATTACTCAAAATTTGAGCAGGTAAATAACTGCCGCAACCTTTAAAAGTTATTCCAATATTAGCAAAGTTTGAACCTTTCAAGAAAATTAATAATTACTTATATAAGTCAAACATAAATTAGACACAATATGTTTATGAATTTAAAACTGGTAGTTTTTGAAGTTGGATCAAGTGCTCCATTACATCATGATGTACTGCTGAATGCGCTAATCTCAATGCGCTGACAACAGATAATGATTTGCTACTTCCATGACCAATTACACAAATACCATTTACACCAAGTAACAATGCTCCTCCATGCTCTGCATGATCTAATCTTTTTTTTATCCTCATCAAATTACTTTTTAAGAAAGCAGATCCAACTTTCCCTCTCCTTCCTCTAGGTAATTCAGATTTTAAGATATCTAATAAAACGCCACCAACTGACTCTAAAAATTTTAAAAGTACATTACCCGTAAAACCATCACAAACGACAACATCAAATTCTCCACTTAAAACATCTCTTCCTTCGCAGTTTCCTAAAAAATTTAAGTCTTTTTCTTTTGAAAGCAATTTAAATGTTTGTAATGAGAGTTCATTCCCTTTACAATCCTCTTCGCCAATATTTAAAAGACCTATTTTGGGACTATCTATTTGCAAAACATCCTTAGCATAGATATTACCTAGTAGAGCAAATTGAAGCAAATAGTTTGGCTTACAATCAGTATTTGCTCCAACATCTAATACTAAAACTGGTCTACTTTGATCTCTAGTTGGAAATAATGCACCAATTGCCGGCCTATCTATTCCTTTAAGCCTTCCAATTCTAAATATTGCTGATGCCATTAAGGCTCCAGAATTACCTGCAGAATAGACTGCTTGAGCTTCATTATTTTTTACTAAATTCATCGCTACATTAATACTCGCTTCCTTCTTCTTTCTTACAGCTGTTGCTTCTTCGTTCATACTAATTGGTGCACCACTGGCGATGAGTTCAAAGCGACTATTTTGTATTTCTTTCTCCATCAATTCATATAAGCCAATTTTCTTGGAAGCCTCATTAATTTTTTCAATTTGACCAACAAATTTTATATTAATTGGAAATCTTTGTATTGCATCTAAGCAACCTTCAAGTATAGGCCCTGGGGCATGATCTCCTCCCATCCCATCAACAGCTATCCAAACTCTTTGACCAGTAGTAATAGGATCTTTAATATTAGAGTTCTCGCTAGTTTGAAGACGTTTTAAGGGATCAAAGACTAAGGGCTGTAGTGTATTTTTTGCTAGAGAACCTGCACTTGATACTACATTGCCAGCTACACTGCTAGCGGTACTTACAACTGATCCTGCACTTGATACTACATTCTCAGCAACATTACTAGCTGTAGCGGCAGAATTAGCGGCAGAATCAACAATAGATGTGACAGCGGCATTTCTCTTATACCAAATAACTAATCTCCTAATTGCTCTAGATTTATTAATTTTCCTATAATTTTCTTTCGCCATTTAATTACCTTCAAAAGGAGCAATATCAACTATCCTCTGAAACAAATAACCTGTGCCTCTAGCTGTAAGGATTAATTCGGGATTAGCGGGATCAGCCTCTAATTTTGATCTAAGTCTAGATATATGTACATCAACAACTCTTGTGTCAACATGCCTTTCAGGCGTGTACCCCCAAACCTCTTTTAATATTTCTCCCCTACTAAAAGGCTCACCTGACCTGCTGACCAGTAATTCCAATAAGCTAAATTCCATTCCAGTTAATCTTATTCTCTCATCACTTTTAAAAACTTGTCTGCGATTTGTATCGATTTTTATATCTGTTACTTGTATTAGCCCAGAATTAGGCATCCCAGCAATTTGTTCTTTATCTATTCTTCTCAATACGCATCTAATTCTTGCCTCAAGTTCTTTCGGGCTAAAAGGTTTCACCACGTAATCATCGGCACCTAGCTCTAGTCCAGTAATCCTATCTGCAACGTCTCCTAATGCAGTTAACATCACTATAGGAACATCAGAATCTTTTCTCAATTCTTGACAGACACCGTAACCATCTAGTTTTGGCATCATTACGTCAAGGACTACTAAATCCGGCTCATAATCCCTAAATAATTTAAGAGCCTCTTTACCATCAGATGCGGTTACTACCTTATAACCGATCATCGAGAGTCTAGTTTCTAGTATTCTTCTGATACTTGCCTCATCATCTGCGACGAGAATTGTTTCTTTTGTTTGACTTGATGCAGCCATTTGTTGCTATTAGCTAATCAGCATGAGTATTTAACCTTTACCTAATCTAACTTGTGAAGGGGCAATATCCAAAACAACTTTTGTAGTTATTTTATCTTCATAAGCAAAATGTTAAATAAATTCTCAAGATATGTTTGTCAAAATTGCGGTAATGAAACTTCTCAATACTTTGGCAGGTGTACCAATTGTAAAGAATGGAATGCGATTATAGAAGAAGAGAAAAGTTCTGTTTTTAAAAAAAATATTATTAAAAAAAGTAAAAAATCAAAACTCTTTACAGAAATTACAATTCAAGAAATCTCAAGAATTAAAACTGGTTTTAATGAATTTGATAGAGTCTTAGGAGGAGGATTAGTTCATGGTTCGATCATTTTACTGGGAGGGGAGCCTGGTATTGGCAAAAGTACGCTTGTTTTACAAGCCGCCTGCAAAATGTCTCTAATTCATAATGTGCTTTATATAACTGCTGAAGAATCATTGGAACAGGTTAAGGTAAGATGGTCTAGACTTAATCAAGGAAATTCTAATTTAAAAGTTTTTGCAGAAAATAATTTATCAATAATTATTCAAGAAATAAAAGACTCTAAACCTACTATCGCTATCATAGATAGCATTCAGGCCATTAATAACAGTGACTTAGAAAGTACCTCTGGGTCAGTTTCGCAAGTGAGATCATGTTCTTCTGAATTACAAAATTTCGCAAAAGATAATAATATTGCTCTTCTCATTATTGGACATGTAACTAAAGATGGAACATTAGCTGGACCTAAAACTTTAGAACACTTAGTAGATGTAGTTCTTAATTTTGAAGGGGATCACATTGCTAGTCATAGATTATTAAGAGGAATAAAAAATAGATTTGGTGCGACTTTTGAATTAGGGATTTTTGAAATGCTTGAAAATGGATTAAATGAAATTAAAAATCCAAGTTCTAACTTTACCAATAAAGAGAATATAGCTGGAGTCGCTACAACAATTACCATAGAGGGAACTAGATCTTTCGCCGTTGATATTCAATCACTTGTAAATAAAACTTTCTTCAATAATCCGAAAAGAGCCTCTACTGGATTAAATATTAATAGATTGCACCAAATAATTGCTGTAATTGAGAAACATCTTGAATTAAAATTATATGAATTTGATTGTTATGTCGCTACAGCTGGTGGTTTTGAAATCAATGATCCTTCCTCAGACCTATGTGTAGCAATATCAATCATTTCTAGCCTCTTGAATAAAAATCCTATAAAAGACTGCGCATTTGTTGGTGAACTTGGTTTAAATGGTCATGTGAGAAAAACTAATAATATGAAATCAAAAATTGAAGAGTGTATAAGATTAGGTTATAAAAAAATGTTAATTCCTAAGGCCAATAGTGAAATAATATTGAAATTTAAAAATGCTATTACTCTAATTGAAGTTGAAAATATCAAAGTAGCAGTAAATATTGCTTTAAAAAATTAACAAAGCCTACAAATAAACATCTATATTACTTCTGCCAGAAGTTTTAAGCCAATTTTCAATATCTAAATAGCCACCAGGATATAACCTGACAGCTTTAATCCAAACCTCTGCTGCTTTATCGAACCAAATATCCCTTTGATCATAATCTCCACTTTGTTCAGCATATCTTCCTCTTTTTTCATAAATTAATCCAATATTCTTAAGGCAAGAAGGTTGTTTAGGATTTTCAATTAATGCTTTTTTATAGGTATCAATAGCAAGGTCTTCATCACCATTACTCATATAAATTATTGCCATATTTTTTAAAGTCTCCCCTCTATCAATAGGACTTTCTTCTAACGTTAGACTTTCTTGATAATATTCAAGAGCTTCTGAATAATCTCCATTATTTTGTGCAGCCAAACCATCGCGGTAATATATGTATGCTTTTTTTTCTTTTTCAGCAATTGGAAGAACTTTTACAATTGATTCTGCTATTACTGTAAAAGCTTTATCAATAAAATTGTCTCTGTTTTGATTACTAGGCACTTTAAAATTTCTGTAAATTAAATTGGAAATTAAGATTAAACTATTTAAAAAAAATTACTAACAATTACTATAGTAATTTATAAACTATAAGAATATTAGGCTATTTAAAAGGCATATGAAAAGCATACAACTTAATATTAGCGGAATGAAATGTGGAGGATGTGTTCAAACTGTTGAAAGAATATTAAATGATAGCGAAGGGACAAAGAATGTGACCGTTAATCTTTTAACAGAAAGTGCTTATTTTGATATAAAAAATAGCAACTTAGATATAAAAGAAATATTAGATAATCTTTCCCAAAATGGCTTTCCCTCAAAAATTTATACAAATGATTTCTCAGAAAAGATTAATAAAGCAGAATTAGATAAAAAAGAAAAATGGGTTAATAAATGGAAAAAACTTAATTTCGCATTTATTCTTTTATTTTTTTCAGTATTAGGTCACTTAGCTGAAGGAGGTTATATTAATTCATCATTACTTGGAAATATTTATTTTCATGCATCTATAGCTACTACTGCACTACTTTTCCCTGGAAGACCAATAATACTTAAAGGTTATAAATCATTTTTACTAAAGAGACCAGATATGGATACTCTTGTAGCTTTAGGAGTAAGCAGTGCTTATCTAACTAGTCTCGTATCTTTAATTTTTCCAAATAGTGGATTTCCTTGCTTCTTTAATGAACCAGTAATGTTACTAGGTTTTATACTACTTGGACGTTTTTTAGAAGACAGAGCTAAATATCAAACTGGATCTTCAATTAATGAATTATTAGATTTACAGCCTGAAAAAACTCTTATTTATAATGAAAATGATGATGTTAGTGAAATTAGAGTTAATACATTAAATCCTAATGACGAAATTCAAGTCCTCGCTGGAGATAGAGTTCCCGCAGATTGTGTTGTTGTAAAAGGCAATTCTCTAATAGATGTTTCACATATTACTGGAGAATCAAAACCTATTGAAGCCAATATGGGTGACAACTTACTAAATGGCTCTCTGAATTTAAACTCAAGTTTACGCTTAAAAGTGATCAAGGTTGGGTCAGATACTTCATTAGCCAAACTTGTAAATCTTATTGAATCTGTTCAATCACAAAAACCATCTATTCAAAGATTGGCAGATAAAATAGCTGGTAAATTTACATATTTTGTACTATTTACATCAATATCAAGCTTCATTTTTTGGTGGCAAATAGCCTTTAGAATATGGCCAAATCTTATCAGAACTGAAAATATTGGATTATCTATCCATAATAATCACTCCTTGCACAGTTCTTTAGGAAGTAACGCAGATAACCCTCTTACTCTTGCCATACAATTATCTATAGCGGTATTAGTAATTGCATGTCCGTGTGCATTGGGATTAGCGACACCAACTGTAATTACCGTTGCTTCTGGCAAAGCTGCAAAAAAAGGAATTCTTTTTAAAGGCGGGGATAAAATAGAGATCGCCTCAAAAATAGATTCAATTATTTTTGATAAAACTGGTACACTGACAAAAGGATCACCTTACGTTGTTGGATACGTTGGTAGTAAAGACAACACTTTTCTTCTACAAATATCTGCAAGTTTAGAAAATGAAAGTAGACATCCGATTGCAAAATCACTAATTGAAGAAGCAAAAAAACAAAATATAAATTTATTTCCAATAAAAAATATAAGTACTGAAACAGGCAGGGGCATCTCAGGAGAGTTAGATTCAATTAGTGGAGAAATAAAAGTCGGAAATTTACAGTGGTTAGAATATCACAATGTTGAAATAAGCGATGAAATTAAAGACAAAATAAATGCAACTGAGATGAAAAAATATACTATTATAGGAGTAAGCATCTCTAGAAATCTTTTAGGTTGTATTCTATTAGGAGATACTTTAAGAGACGATGCTCTATCATCAATAAAAAAATTAAGAGAAGATAATCTAGACATTTATATTTTTAGTGGAGATAGAAAAGAATCTGTTATTGATTTAGGGAGACAACTTAATTGCAAAACAAACCAATTAAAATGGGAACTTTTACCTGCAGATAAACTTAAAAATATTGAAAAACTAAAAGATATTGATAAAAAGATAGTCGCAATGGTAGGCGATGGAATCAATGATGCCCCAGCTTTAGCCGCCTCCAACCTTGGAATCGCTGTTGGATCAGGGACTCAAATAGCAAAAGCCAACGCAGATCTTGTCCTAATGGGTGATAAATTAAATGGTCTTCACTATGCTTTAAGGCTTGCAAAGAAAACTATAAGAAAAATTAAACAAAACCTGTTTTGGGCATTTGGATATAATCTCATAGCAATTCCCTTAGCAGCAGGAGTGTTATACCCTAAATTTGGAATACTTTTATCCCCTTCCATTGCAGCATTATTAATGGCTATAAGTTCAATCACAGTAGTAATTAATGCATTATCTTTAGACTAAATGGAAGGTAAATTTATTGTTCTTGAGGGAATCGATGGTTGTGGTAAAACAACCCAAATAAATGAACTTTACAAATGGTTACCAAAAAGTGGTTTAATCAACAAAAATGCAACTTTAATTAAAACAAGAGAACCTGGCGGTAGCATCTTAGGAAGAGAAATAAGAGATATGATTTTGAACAATAATAAATTAAATTCACCCTCAATCCTCACTGAGCTACTACTATATTCTGCTGATAGAGCAGAACATATTTCTAAAATAATATTACCTGCATTAAAAAGTGGAAATTGGATAATAAGCGACAGATTTTCAGGCTCAACACTAGCTTATCAAGGCTATGGCAGAGAAATAAATATCGATATTATAAAAAAATTAGAAAATATTGTTTGTCAAAACATAAGACCAGACTTAACTTTCTTTTTAGAGATATCACCGAATGAGAGTATATTACGTAGAAAAAATAAAGTCGCAGATAGAATTGAATCTGAAGGCTTAGAATTTTTAAGGAGAGTAAATAATGGATTTAAAATAATTGCACAAGAAAATAACTGGGAAGTAATAAAAGCTTCTGACGATTTAAATTCTATATCGCAACAAATTCAAATGTCATTAATCAATAAATTTTCGTAAAACTGAGTAAAAATTAATTTTATGGATACTAAATGTACAAATGAAATCAAATTAAAATTAGAAAAAATTGTACAAGAAAATTCCATATCTAATGCTTATATTTTTTATGGTCCTGAACATATTGGAAAAAAAGAAACAGCCTTAAGATTTATATCAGAAATAATCAGAACCAATAATTCTGATTTAGATGCATACCCTAAAATTAAAGATAATAATTATCCTGATTATTTAAAAATTGAACCAACCTATTTATCAAAAGGAAATCTTATTAATAATTCAGAAATAGATAAAGATAAGAATCAAAAAAACAAAGCTTTAATAAGAATTGAACAAATCCGTAATATTAAAGTTTTCTTGAGCAAAAAATCAATCCAATCAGCCAAAAAATTTATATTAATTGAAAATGCTCATCTATTAAATGAGTCTTCATCAAACTGTTTATTAAAAACTTTAGAAGAACCAACAAATGGAGTTTTTATTTTATTAACTTCAAAATTAAATTTATTACTAGATACAATTATTTCAAGATGCCAAACAATAAGATTTAAGCCATATTCAGAACAAGAATTAAAACAATTACTTGAGCAATCAAAACATAAAACTTCAGAACTTTTATCAGATAGTGAAACTTTGGAAAATTTAATTCTTATATCGAATGGATCTCCAGGGACATTACTAAATAATTTAGAAATTTGGGATCAAATACCTAAAAACATAAAAAATGATATTAAATTCCCACTCAAAAATTATGAAAAAATACTATTTTTAGCCAAAAATATTACTACTCATCTTGATTTAAATCAACAAGAATTCCTCTTGAATTACATTCAAAGGACATGGTGGAAAAGAACAAAAAATAAAAAGATTGCTGAAATTTTAGAGAGCATCAAATATAATATTAATTCAAATATACAACCAAGAATATCCTGGGAAGTCGGCTTATTAAAAGCAAAACTTAATGACTTATAAATTATGTATTTATTAGATTAGACTCTCTCGAATTGATAAATTCATCTCTCACGACATCTACCTGGTTACCTGTAGGAAGCTCTAGACAATATCCAGCTCCATAAACGGTTTTAATAAATTGAGGTTTCTTTGGATCTGGTTCTAGTTTTGTTCTTAAGTGCCTAACATGTACTCTTATAGTTTCAATATCATCATCTGGTTCATAACCCCACACTTCTTTAAGAATTAGTGATGGAGAGACAGTTTGACCATGTCTCTGAAGTAGGCAATGTAATAATTCAAATTCTAAATGTGTAAGTCTGACTGGAGAATTAAACCAAATAACTTCGAATCTTTCTGGTACGAGTGTAAGTGGACCGTAATTAAGTATTTCTTGTTGATTTGTAGAGTTCAATGCAGCTCTGTTAGTTCTTCTCAAAAGGGCTTTGATACGGACATGTAGCTCTTCTAAATCAAAGGGTTTTGTTATATAGTCGTCAGCTCCTGAGTTAAAACCGGTAACTTTATCTTTCAATCCACCAAGAGCTGTGATCATTAATATCGGTATACTGGATGTTCTATCGTCTCTTCTTAATCTTTGACATAAAGTAAGCCCATCTACATTTGGAAGCATTAAATCCAACAAAATGATATCCGGTGCGTATTGTAAAGCTAAGGCTTGACCTTTAATTCCATCATCAGATTTTAAAACATCAAATCCAGAATGCTCAAGATGACCTGAAACTAACTCTCGCATATCGCGATCGTCTTCGATTAAAAGGATGGTAGTTTTCATATTGATTACAAAAATTTAAATTTTTAATATTCTCTCAATAATTTTTATTTATTGCAGATAAAGCTTAAATACCACTTAAGAGAAAAAAACCCTGAGAAGTTAATTGTAGCAATAGGTTTACCATAATTACTTCGATCAGAACCTAAAGAAATTTTATAAATTCTTCCGTTTTTTTTAACTTTTGCTTAATAATATACAATATTTTTTTTAATTTCTCCTCTCATTTAGTTACTAAATAATTTTAATTATTTGAAAATAGCTCAATTTTTTAATAAACAAATCCTATACTTATTGTTTGAGAAAATTAAGATTAATCGTTTTTATACATAAAAGATTTATCTTATTAAAGATATAAATCACGAAAAAATGGCTAAGAAACAAATTAATTATTCAGATTTATCCAATAAAGAGCTTGAACTATTAAAAGATACATATGTAGATCAAAAAGTAAAAAGTATGAATAATAAGGATTTAAAAGATTTTGCTACTGAAAATATTTCACTACAGATTAAAAATACTATTGGAAATGAAGAGGAATTAGAAGCTTGGAATGAGATGGAAGAATTTTTTCAAAATGAATTTGAAAGCATAATAGGAGATATACAAATTAAATTGAGATCAAACAACGGTGAAGGCACTAATTTAAATATTGAGTTAATAAAAACCAATGTAGAGGAAAATGGAGAAGATAAAAAACTTGATATGTGGGAAGACTAAAGATTTTTTAATTTGTTTTGACTAAAAAAAAAGACCCTTAAAAGGGTCTTTTTGAAATGAATTTTCAAGTGTTACCTTGTTTCCACTGATAAATTCATTCCCTCCTACACACAAATCAATTATAGTAATAATTAATTAAAAAAGAAAACTATTAATGTTTATCTAGTTCAACTGTCACATGTGACAGTTGATACATTACAAGACTAACAAAGTAATTTATAAATAAAAATTCTAGTTAATCTGAAATTACATAAAAATTAAATTTCTTTTAAGTTAGTAAATTTCAATCTAGAGATTTATATCTCTTGTAGTGTTGATAAAACTCAATAATTATTTCTTAACTACGTTAATAAAAGAATTATTAATTTTAAAGAATGAAATTTATTTTAATTTAAATTCATTAACAAGTATTTCTTTAATTAAATTTAAATCCGATGTGAATGGGCCTTGAATATCAGACTCGCCAGAATCCAAACAATATTCAAATACTTTCAAAGTAGCTTGATATATTTGCTCTTTAGATGCTCCGATATCTTCAATACCTCCCTCTCCATAAAAAGAAAAAACATATTCTTGAAAATTCTTCATGTTTTCTTCTAAAGAGGAAGAATTGAAATTCATAATCATCTATCTAAAAAGATTCCATATAACCTAAAGTAGTTGATTGTTATTTAAGAATTTAAATACTTAAAGATACATAATGATGTATTTAAATTTGCTTTTAAAAATTATGAATTCAAATAACAGAAATATTTTTGTTAGCAGCAAATAAATCTCTTGAAAAATTGATACTGTCTAACGAAATGCTCTCTCTGCACTTAATTAATACTGTAAATATCTATAAGATTAATCTTTAAATAAAAAAAAATGACAAGATCCTTTAGGGCGAATTAGATTTGACCTTAAAATATGAAAAGTAGCTAAATTTTTTTATTACATAGAAATATTAAAAAATTTTTGAAATTAATTTCATTCTATAAATTATGATCCTAGGCAAAAATAAATACTATCAAATTTGTAATTATAACTGTTATTTTTACTACAATTAAAAATGTTCTAAAAATATCATTAATTAGATTATAGTCTATTTATATGAGTTTAATTAAAGAAACTCAAACAAAAAAATCTGTACGTTCTATAAACCATTATAATTACTATAAAAGATTTTCCTTGATTCATAAATAATAAAATGAAGATTATATGATTATTTTTTCGCGAGTCTTATTAGAATTTAATAAAAATCAAAATTAAAGCCAACTACATGAATTTACCAATTAATAAACAAACTGTTCTTATTACAGGAGCAGGAAGAGGATTAGGTTCCGCAATATCTAAATCTTTTCATAGAGAAGGTGCAAAAGTAGTTATAAATTATAGAAAATCATATGAGAGTGCTAAAAGATTGAAGGATTGCCTTGGAGATAATGCGATTTTAATTAAAGGCGACATCAGAAATAAAGAAGAAGTGAAACACATGAGTAAAGAATTATCAGATCAAAAAATCATTATTAATACAATTGTTCATAATGCAATTAATGATTATAAATTTAACGGAGATCAAAGAAAAAAAATTGATGAAATAGATTGGCAAGATTTCCAAAATCAAATTGAAACTAGCCAAAGAGGTTTTTTAAATTTACTAAATATTTTTACACCAAGTATGAGAAAAGACTTCTTCGGTAGATTTATAACAGTAGGAACAAATTTATTTCAAAATCCTGTAGTTCCTTACCATGATTATACTGCGGCGAAAGGCGGATTATTATCAATGACGAGAACTGCTGCAATAGATTTAGGAGAATTTAACATAACTGTAAATATGATTTCAGGGGGGCTATTGAGGATAACAGATGCTAGTAAAGATACACCCGAAGAGGTTTTTGACTATATAAAAAGTATTACTCCTCTAAGAAAAGTCACTTCAACTAATGATTTTTCTGATGCTGTATTATTTTTTGCTTCTCCTTGGTCAAGAGCTGTAACAGGACAAAATCTTATAGTTGACGGAGGTTTAGTACTTAATTAATATTTTACTCAATAAGAAATATAAGAAAGATTAATTAATTGATTATCTTATTAATAGAAATTTTTATTAATTAATATACATGAAATAAATTTATACCAACAATTTATCGGTAAAAAATTTTAACTTCATCGCTAATTAAATATAATAGTTATAGATCCACTACATAAACGTAGACTATTAATTTAAATTATTTAATAATTTTAGATTTTAATCTACTAATTTACCCCTAATTAAATTTCATGGAATATAAAATTCCACCAAACATAATTTTACACAAAAGCAAAGAAGTCATTTTTTATATTTCAAATAATAATAAAAACCCTTTAAATATTGATTTATGGACAAGAAAGTTAAATCTTTTAGGTTATAAAGGATTGGTAATTCATAGTAAATGTATTTTTAAAAGACTTAAGACAGATGCTTCTCTGGGTAAGCATTCGTAGAGTAAATTTAAAGATTATTATTTTGATCTGATAAATCAATCTTTATTTGAAATTTCGCAATAAATCCAATAGAAATTAGTAATAAGCCAAGTGCCACTTGTGGAGGAGGTAATGTCATGAGTATTTGATTTTTCATTAATTTAATAAATTTTCTGACATATTGCTAAAAAAAATTTGCTATTGATATAAAGAAATTTTATTTAAATTATTTTTAAGAGATCTCTAATATAGAAAGCCATTATATTAATGAAAAACTAGAAAAAATAAAAATATGAAACTTAGTTACTTAAGAAAAAACAACTATATCAATTATTGATTAATTAGTAGATAATTGACCTTTAGCAATATATGAAAGTCTTATGAAACTATCTACTCCAATGATAAGCCTTTCTAGATTCCTAAATACATTAAACAAAAAGAAATACAGGTTAAAATACAAATAATAATTACGAGAAGTATAACTACCGGGATCAAGAATTTTTAGAGCATAAAACGAATAATTGCTGTCTAATTAACTGCAATTAGGCAAGAAATTTACCAACACAATTATTTATAATGAAATTAAAGTTATATTTGTATATTGAGATCTTTAAATTTTAACTAGCAGAAAAAATTTCAGAAATCATTTACTAAAAAACGTTTTAAGGTTTTCTGCTATAAATCTTTTAAATCATCATATTCAAAATCTTTTACTTCACCGAAAGATATATTAGTTTTAATCTGTTTGGGATATCCTGAATCTTCTGCAATCTGCATCCAAAAATTTATATCCGTTTTATTAAATTTTGCACATTCTTTAAACCAGATTTTTAAACCTTTACATTTTGAACTCTCTTCCTCCTTGTCTATTCCAAAAAAGTAAAAAATCTCCATATAATTACCAAAAAATTTATCCCCAGACCAATAATCCATAGTTCGTTTGGTACCAAATTCATCAATAAAGAATGCATCATATTCATGAGATTTAAAATCAACAAATAATTCCGGATTTACGTTATGAACATCATTACCTATGATGAGAGTTATTTTTTTATCAATCATTAAATTCCACTAATTCATAAGTAAATTGTTTTTAAATTATTTTAAACGAAAAATAAGTATGAGTATATACCCATTGAGTCTTAAAGTACTTTTTCCTAAATATTTAAGGTTTTTAAAAATCATATATTCTTTATTATCATAATTAAAGAGGAACAGCTTATTTAAATCTGCAAGCATAATATGCAACTATAAAAAGAGTAATTCCCAATGTAATTGTTTTAAAAAAATTAAAAATTACATAGAAGAATCATTCTTATATTTATAGTTTTAATTTATCTGGCTAATTTATGTATAAAGTAAATTATTCCGTGAATAAAAAAATTAAAAATCCAATAATTATTCTTGGAGGTTTTCTTATCACTTCAGAAGCTTATAAGCCTGCTAAAAATACTATCGAAAAGATTTCTGGAAGGAAAGTATATATTGTAGATGTTACAAGAAAAGATTGGTTTAAAAGCAATTCAGCGGAAGGATGGATAAATATTTTGAACAAAGTGAAAAATAAGGTTGCTTTAGCATTAAAAGAAACCAAAGCAAAAAAAGCTGATCTCATCGGCCATAGTTCAGGAGGAATTATGTTGAGACTTTATCTTTCAAGTGAGCCATTCAATAATGTAATATATGACGGAAGATCTAACACTGGAAATTTAATTACCTTGGGGAGTCCCCATCAAGCAGTTAAAGCCACTAAGTTGAGAAGATTTGTTGATGATAAATATCCAGGCAATTTTTTTAAAAATATTAATTATGTTTCTATTGGAGGTAAAGTAGAAATTAATTCAAAACAGACTTCAATTTTAACTAAAATTATCGCTAGAGATTCATATAAATCAATATCAGGAGATAGGAATGAAAGTGGAGATGGATTAGTTCCATTATCCTCATCACTTTTAAAAAATTCTCAAAAAGTTATTTTACATGAAACAGTCCATGGAGGAATTTTTGGAAAGAATTGGTATTTTAGTACTTCAAAAGTTATGGAATGGTGGGATCAAATAAATTGGAAATAAAGTTATTAAATAATTAATTCATCTAGAAAAGACTGCCTTGAATTTCGACTTTATCTTCTTTAAATTCTTTACTAATGACCTTGGCATATTGTTCTGAATAAGCACAGTTTTTGCATGATGGATTAGGTTCGGGAATTTGACTATTATTCATTAAGTTAACCATTTCATCAATTTTTTTTTCAACCCAATTAATATTCCAATCGTAGGGTATTAAATATTCGTCAAAATTCATTCTTTTATTAAATTCCTGATCATCTCTTTTTGCATTACATACTAGGAAATAAGAAGTTTCATGAACATCAAAACCCATCCCAACAAGAAGGTAATTATAAAAATCCATTTGGATTTTATATGCCTCATGATAGGGATCTTCAAGATAATCTTGTTTATCTAATCTTCCAAGTTTTGCCTGGGATTTATAATCGACAACAATTAATTTCTTTGAAATAATATGTTGCCAAATATCATCTACTCCCCCAGTTAAAATAATATTTGTATCCTTATGACGAAGCATCAATCCTTTATGGAGGGAATCCCTCCAATTGTCAATTTCTGGATGATCAAAAGGTATTATATTTCTTAATTGATTTTCGATAAATAATCTATGAGGAATTTGTCTTTCTCTGCAATAATCGAATTCTTTTTTTAATAATAAATCTGTTGTTTCATTCAAAGTCCATCCGGG
Organism: uncultured Prochlorococcus sp.; assembly: GCA_902625845.1. Lineage (GTDB taxonomy): Bacteria > Cyanobacteriota > Cyanobacteriia > PCC-6307 > Cyanobiaceae > Prochlorococcus_A. The sequence continues at coordinate 81,068 of CACOCT010000002.1, forward strand.
GGTTCCCGGCGGATCCAAACCTTTTACTCGATCCAAGTAAAAACATCTCTTACAAGTTAAAAAATTTGAAAATCTTCCTCTACTAATTTTAAAATCTTCTTTTTGATTAGGAGAATAAAAGGAGGACACTCTTGATCTTAAGCCAGTCGCTCTAATAGGTTCCTTTTTACTATTTCTTTTTAGTTCAATCATGTAATCTTTAGGACATTAAATGATATTCATTACTTATAGATTATCTAGACCAAAAATAATTTACAAAGTATTTTTTATTATTAATATAAAGACAATTTAGTGCCACTATATCAAAATAAAAATATCAAACATAACTAAGCATAAATTAATTTCTGATTACTCAAGAACCTCTTCTAGATAAATTAATAATATAAAGAAAATATTCCCATTTGATAATTTTATTTCTTTATAAATTGACTACCCCTATAAATTTATTAGTAATGTTTAATTTGTGTGTCGAATTATTTTCACTCAAAAAATAGACACAAGGCAACATTTGGTTTGTTATGACCAACAAACATAATAATTTCATTTAGTCCATGCAATTATAAATAAATAAACTCTATTTTTACAAATTAAATAAATATTATTTCTTTAATCACAAAATATTTAAAGAAATAAACAAAAAATTGATAAACCTATAAACTTTAAATTATTAAAAAATATATCTTTTACGAGAAGGTTATCTAAAGCTACACATAAAAAAAATTAAAATTGTGGATCAATTTCCTCGTACTCATCTTCTTCATCTTCTTCATCTTTTTCATTAACTTCATACCATCCCCATTCTTTTGAAGTAACATCCTTATTATTATATTGATCAAAAAATGATTGCTCTTCTTCTCTATATACATAGGTAAAACATTCATTTGCACTAATTCTCTCTGTCTCTTCGACTAACTCCATAGTATCTAAATCTATCTTATAAATCAGAGCACTGAATTCGCAAACTTTTACATCGACTGTATTAAGTTGAATCTCATTTTCTTTTAACCAAAATTCTACATAATTAAAAAGATCTGTAAATCCTTCAAATCTTCCAAATTGGGGTGTAAAAGTAAAATATTCAGTTATTTTATTATTAAATATTTCTACTGCTGCACTTTCATACTTATTAAAAGATAAAACTTTTTCTTTAATCCATAAATTGCAACAGGCATACTCCCTCATATTTTTCCGTTCACAAAAAATATATTCTCTACCTTTAATATCTTTCTCTAACTTTGACATCGATAATTATTCTCTAACTTTTGAAAATATAACCCTAATTTTAAGCTAAATTAAGAAGTATGTCTTTTCTCCTTTCTAGTCTTGAAAGACATATCCCAAATAATTCGAAGTATTTTTGCATCTCATATTATGATACAAAATGAACAAGAGAACTATAGTGTTGAGAGCCACAAAACACCATTTATCTTACAATAACACTCTACAAATTCAATAAAGAATAGGGAGGGCTGATAAGTAGAAAGTTAGGAGTTATTATTAAACTTAAAACTCCATTAACTATCATAAGCAAAAACTTTAACAAGATTGATTTAATTAGACACTCAATGAAGTTAAAAGAAAAAATATGCAATTAAAAATTACATAATAATACAAAAAACTTACCAACTCTGATATCTTAATTATCTATTTTGACAAAAACCTTTCACTATAATTTTGGATATTTTGATACACTGATGCAACTTAATTACTATAACAAGTCCAAATAAAGATTCTGCTATATTTGCTAGTAATTGACAATACATTAAACTTTAAACTTTCCATTTAGATCAATAACTTCAATATACTTGGTGATTAATTTCTGGTCGCTAAACTCTTCTTTTAAAAGATTTTTTTAATAAATTTTTTTAGAATTGGCACATGTTATAGATAAATAACATTCCACTTCAACCTTTCGCAGAAAAAAAATAAATACCTTAATATAAAAGTTGTGTGTAGGAGTGGTTTTACTAACAAGTGGAAACAAGGATACACAGAATAGGTAAAGCCAGAAAAAGATCCTTAGAGATAAGGATCTTTTTTTAATTAATAGTATTCTAAATTTATTTTAATATTAAATTGATATCTTCAGAAAAGTACTATAAATCACTTGCTAATCAGAAGATTACAGAGAAGTAAATAATACAAGACCCTATAAAACTAGCTAATCCGTAGAGGATCTTTTCTGGGTTTCTGAATATCTCATCTATCTAGTTACAAAAGTTGAATATAATCCAAATAATTTCTCAAAACATAACTATTGGAAATTAATTAAATGAACAATCAAAACTCATAATTTACTATATTGACTATTCTTGATACCTAATATCAATTTTTTTAGAAAATTACAATGAATATCTAATTCTCTCTTCAAACCAGTATTAGAAATCAAGAAAGAGCTTAAGGGATAGAACTCATTCTCTGGATTAGCTAAATCAAGTGTTTTTTTTGTTTCCACTTTTTACTAAAATCGCTCATTCAAAAGCATTGTAATTTTTTTAATTATTTATTTTCCAAAACATATACAGAATGGAATGTCACGCAACTGTCACATGTGACAGTTCGTAAAGAATAATATTCCAACTTTATATTTTAAATAAATAATATAATGTTTAATTGTGTGTGTGAGTTGCTAAAAATAGTTTAATTTTAATTATGAAGAATCTTATTATAACTCTTATATTGGGTATTTCCTTACCTCTAAATGCTTATGAGAATATAGGAGAGCGCAGTAATCGTGAAGCGTATGAGTCACAAAAAGGGTATGCATATGAAAACAAATGTTTTCGTTATGCATACAGGGAACAATATGTTCCAGGCAATTCAATATCGCCTGGCTATGTCAGATCTTACAAAGAAAAAGTTTCAATACCATGCAATAGTCCTCGCAATGTATTAAATCATAACCTTAATAAGACTGAACACCAAAATGCATATGTAAAATATAGATCTGCACCAAAATGCGCTGGGAGTATGACTTTAGGAGGATTAATTGGAGGTGGACTGGCTGCATCACTATCAAACAGTGATGCATATAGTTGGAGTATACCTTTAGGTGCAGTTTTAGGGTTAGGTATCGGTAATAGTGGATGCAAATAATATTAGGTTTAATTTATTAATCCTCTTAATAATAAAATTTCAATTAAAGGAGTATGTGATAATTAAATAGTAGGAGATTTTATGAAAATGATTACTCCATTTCCTTCTCTAAAAAATGCAACTTCCTATATATGGAGAAGTCATAATTTCAATTACAAATTAGCTAAAGAAGCGAAAGAAGATTACTCTGAAAGAGAATACACAAATCAACAAACAAGTTCGTATTGCAAACTTTATTTGATCAAATTAAATTCAGGTAATTCAAAGAAGAGGAGTTTCATTGTCTTTTCTTCTCAGTAAGAAGATATTTTTTGATAATCAATCAAAGATAATTATGGCTTTTAATATTTCAATATCTAAAGATTGGCAATACATTTTCAGCGCATTCCTTTTAATTACATTTTTTATTTTTACTGATTTAATTGGAGTTTTTGACAAAGAATCTTTAATCTTTGTACCAAGATTAATTAGTGATCAACCATATAGAATTTTCACTTCAATTCTGGTCCATGCAGATTTAAATCATTTACTAAATAATCTTTTTGGAATAATCATAACTAGATATTTTTTAATTAGACTCGGCATTCAAAACAGATTTTTTTATTTGAAATTTATTTTAATTTGTTCTTTTTTAAATTTTTTTATTATCTGGATTTACGAAAAGATCTTATCAGAGATTTTTAATATTTATCCTAATTATGCCACTTTAGGATTTAGTGGCATAATTTATGCTTTATATGGATTTTTACTTCTAACTTCTTTTTATGGAAAGAGTTATTTTTTAGGAAAAAAAGTTGGGCTAAAATCTAATGATGATGTAAAAGAAATTTTGATTGTAATTTGCTTTATAGGATTTATTTTCTCTTTCTCCCCAGGAGTGAGTTTATTAGGTCATGTAAGTGGTTTTTTGACTGGATGTTGCTTATTTTTAATCTAAACTTGATTACTTTATCCTTCATCAAATTAATTTAGTGACATTGGTAGCACTCAAACTTTATTCACTTACTATTTGCTTTTAAATAAATCAAACTTAATCTCGAGTTAACATTATTCCAATACCTATAAGCAATAATCCAATAGCTATTTGAGTAGAAGTTAAAATTATATAAAACTTATTTTCAATGACCCTATCAAATCTATCGAAACTTCCATTAAAGATTGAGTAATATAAAAGTTGAGTATTCAACTAAAATTCAATATGAAAGATATAAAAAATGATCTTGATATTTATTACGCAGCAGGAAATGCAAATACGCAAAGGCAAGAAGATGAAATAACAGGAATTATCAAAAAAAGGAATTCAGCTGGGTGGAGATTAATCGCAACAAGTACAGCAATTGTTGACACTAAAAACAATTTTTCAAATCTTTACTTGTTTTGGGAGAAAGAATAGTAATTAATATATCGGTCATTTGATATTCTTGTAGATTGAAATTACCTGCAAATGAACACACTAAATTGTCCCCTTTTCAAGATCTAGGAATTTTCTAAGTTTCTTGGAGTTTCTACATCAACAATTAATCTATTGGTCAAGGAAGGAGACTTTCCTCCAAAAGTAAAAATAACGCCCAGAAGAATATTTATTATGAAAAAAGATAGTGAGGATTGGATAAAAAGTAAAAAAATAATAAATAAATTTCCAAAAAACAAAGGGGTATGCGTTTGCCCCTTTCGATTCTTGAACTTCGTTTCTCTAAATGTTTGAAGTCCTTTTGAATCCTATATTCTCTATACTCCTATCAAACAAAGAAATATAGTCCTGAGAACCATAAAGCATTATTACTTGAGCAAAAACACTCTTCAAATCTTATAGTAATTGAGCGAAAATATAAGTCATAATCTAGTATAATTTATGAAATTAACAACTCCTTTTACCGTTCTCAATAGAAGATTTAATGAGATAGATTTTATAAGACATGCTTTGAAATCAAAAGAAAAGTTTGCAACTGAAAGATTGCATGATGACTATAGAAAAATGTTAAAATCTGATCCTTGTATTATGTATTGTGACGAAGAATCTCCAGCTATCAGTAATGGATATGTTTAATTTATTCGAAAGATTTAAATTGATAGAAGTTAATTATTTTAAATAAGAAGTTGATTTTATATCGTTAATAAAAACTGCATCTGGTGAATTTTTAGTGGCGATAATATACGCCATATATTTTGTTTTATTCCCATAAGAGTGACCCATCCTTTTTGTTATTTGACCATTTTCTCTAATATTTGCAATTCCTTCATTTAAATATTGTTCTTCAGTTAGATCAATAACATAATTTCTACATTTAGATTCTAACCACCAATGATAATCTCTCATATTTTTATCAAAAGGGCATAAGACTTTATATAAATCAAAATTTTTATGAAAAAATCTATGCATTACTCCTGCGACCAAATAACTCCATCCTCTAGTTAAATTATCTTTGTTTCTATTTGGAGGACATTCTCCATTAGTATATTTATTACCAATATCTATTTGACTTAGTTCTAAAATTTCTCTATGAGAAATATGTAGACCCATCGGTCTTATAAAAATATCCAAAATTGATTGTGATATTGAGTGAATATTTTTAATTGATGCAGGAGTTGTTAAATCTCCCTCAATATATTTTTCTTTTGGGGTAAAGAGTTTTGTATTTTTTAAAACTTTATTATTTTGAACTAGCTTACCCTTTATTGATGTAATAAATAAATCCATTGATAAATTATAAAATTAATTTTAAAAATTTAGATTTATTAATTATATTAATCATGAAAGTTAAAATTTAAGATACATTGGATAATTAAAAAGTAGCGATTTAGTAGTTTTTATGAAACTTACTAATCCGTTGAATGCTTTTAGAAATGCAACTTCAGATATGTGGAGAATGAATAATTTTAATTTGAAATTACCGAAAGAAGCAAATCAAGATTATTGAGAGAAAGAATTTATAGATCATCCAACTAATATTCATTGTTTAATTTATTGTGAATAAAAATTAAAAATTAAAAATTGGATTAATGAAAGCGGTAGAAAGATATTTGAACATTGATAAATGTTTTAAGCAAGAGATAGACTATTGTCTATATCAATAGAAATTGGAGTATTAAATTTAGTCTATTAAACCCAGTTTTAGTTGAAAAGATTTTAAAGAATATAATTTTAAAACCATAAACAAACCCTTAACATAATTATGAAAACCCTTTTCTAATCAATGAAAAATTAATTTCACGACCATATCACGACCAGCAAAATGGTGGATTTGAGTTATCCTGAAAACATCTGATCTTCTGATTTCTTCAAAACAGTAGTCAGGGCATTAAAAAAGACCTCAAGTGAATTAACTTGAAGTTTTAAGAATCCGAGATTGAACTCCCCGGGCCGTTGTGCACTTAACAAAATATGTCGTGGTATGAAATGATTTTTCATGACATAAATGAAATAAATAAGAAAATGGTCTAATATTTTGACGAATAAATTAGTTTTGTATTTTTTCTAAATTCCATTTATCAAATATTAATTTCATTTCTCTTTCGTAGTTTCTTACTTTCTTTGAGAAAGGTAATGCTTGAAAAATTATCCCAAAGGGAAACTTAAAAAAAGAAGAAACATAAACAATATAAAATTCGATAAAGGAAGGTTTTTCTGGAAGAGGTAAATTTTTTACATATGCCCAATCTATGCAAGGTTTTAGTTGCTTATCACTAGCGATAATATTTTTTTTGCATCTCCACCAAGAGAATAGATAAATGCAAATAAAAATAGGTAAAGGAAGAAGTCGCAACATTAGAAATCTTTTACTTTATTTTATTCATCATCTTCAGGATGATGAGGATCCGAATGTGGAGGAATTGTAGCATTATATTCTTCCGATTTTGCTTCTCCTGTCATCATTTTTGTAATCCATCCTCTATGCCAAACTTCAAGTTCATCCCTTTGCCAAGGTTATAGATCTGGATACATTTCTTCTAATTCTTCAGGAGTCTTTAGTGGTTGCATATTTTTTAGATTTAATTTTGGCAGAGATTCCTCAAAAATTAAAGTTTCTATTTTATCCTCATTAGGTTTTTAATTTATTTTCTCTTACCATTCCATTTCCACCCATTCAAATTTTTCAACAAATTTATTTCTTCTTTAGAAAGTAAATTTTTATTATATTTTGTTCTCTGAATGCCAACCCATTGACCTAAAGCAGATGACTTAGTAGGAGGGCATGCATGTCCATTTTCTAAAAAGTAATTTTTTAATTCTTAAATCTTTTTTGCCATTTAGATTTACCATCCTATTTTCAACCTTCAAATTTTTCAAAATGCTTTCCTCTGACCCCGACATAAGGATCTAATGAAGCATAAAATTCATCAAGGGTTGCCAAGATTATTCTTTGATCAAATTAATATAATCATAAAGCTCTTTTACTCAGGTATTAATACCCTATGAATTTCAAATTAAAAGGAGGATAATATAAGAGTAGAGATCTAGGAGGTCTTATGAAACTCAAAACTCCGTTCACTGCCCTTAGAAATGCAACTTCAGATATGTGGAGAATGCATGATTTTAATTACAAATTACCTAAAGAAGCAAAGCAAGATTATTGGGATAAAGAATGTATAGATCATCCAAGTAGTTCTCACTGCAAAGTTTATTGATTTAACCTTTTATTTTTACTCTCATAAAATGGGAAAAAAGAACCAATAAATAAAACAAAGATTCCAATTAGATATAGAAAGGGTTCTATAAATGATGGAATCACATCTCTATATTTCAAAAGGATATCTACAAAGAGATCTTAGGAACTTGCACCCCATAATAGAAATCCTAGAAAATATCCAAATACAGTTGATATATCAGAATTGAGATTGTAATTACTCAATAAAAAATGAAATTTAAATGCTCCTTTCCTCTGACAATATTGTTGAGATAAGAGTGCTATGAATAAGCCAACATTCCATAGTTGACCATATCCACTTTGCCTACCTAAATCACCTATTAAATGAAATACTCCAAAGATAAAAGTTAACCAAGGTAGATAAGGTAAAAGACTTTTATAAAAGTTGATTTTCAAAATTATTAGCTTTCTACTAATTTTAAAGATCCTGTCAATATCAAAATTTGTAATAACAGATACCATCTTTATAAACAATAGTAGTTATTACTTGAGTATGCAGAACCCGTTCCAATTCTGTTAGGTCTCGTGGTCTTCCCTACTCTTTCATCTATTAATCTCCTATTAAAAAAAGACACCATTTTTCGGAGCATAGATGAAGAACAAAAGACCTAATATTACTGCCTTGATATCTCATATTTAATTCAATGATTTGAATATAATTTTTGCTTTGTGTTCTACAAATATTAAAGACATTAAAAAAGACTCCTTTCGGAGTCTTTTTTATTAGTGACGACAGAAGGAGATCTATTTGATAATCAGATTAAGAATGTTTTTAAAAATTTGTTTTTTTAGTAAAAGTGATAAATCACTTCTTCAGATTTTACTAAAGACTTTATTTTTAAAGTAATTCAAAATTAATCTCGGAAGTTTAATTTCTGATTACTTAACTTTCTTTCCTGAAAGGTTAGAGAAGTTAATTTACCTTGGTATTGCAGACCATGGATTAGTGAAGATCTAGTTGGTCAACCTTGGTCGAGTTGATCACCAGAACTGTCGTGTTATTAAGTTAGTCGTTTTAAAAAGTTTTGCATTGTTCCTTTACATTACGTAAGAATTAAGAAATTTATTTACTTGTCTACCTATTTTCATTGCCCTTTCAATCATAAAAAGATTAATTAGTTATTAATAATGCAATTATTTGATACTTTAACGATTAGATTATTTACATCAGAAAACTCCTCACACACTAATTTCTGATTATTAAACGCCCCGATTCATAAGAATTAGGGTGTTTTTTAATAACTTTCGAGGAATTGGCACATATGATAGTTAAGTTACATACCTCTAACATATGCCACGCATCGAGAATAAATGGCATAAGCTAATCATGTGTGTAGGAGAGGTTTTACTGAAAGAGTGGAAACAAGGATACACTTGACTCAGTAATTCCAGAAAAAGACCTCTAGAAATAGGGGTCTTTTTTTATGAAAGCATTATTATGAAATGTTCAAAGCGATACTTTATGATTCCTAAAATCCAACTATAAATTTGATAGTAATAGGAGGATAATAAGGGAGTAGAACAACAATAAGAAGTCTTATGACACTCGCTAATACGTTCACAATCCTTCCCAGATTCCTGAATGCTTTCAACTATGTAGATACTTAAGTTTAAACGCCTAAGAAAGAAATCAAGCAAACCTATAGGGGAAAGGAATGCTTAGAACATCCAACCAATAATCACTGTTTAATCTATTGCGATTGAGGGTAAAAACTTTAATTAATAGATATTAATTAAATGACCAAATAAATAACAAAATGACCAATAAATTGATCAATGCCAGATTGGTCAAGATGTCTTATTATGCCTTTAATTATCCTTTCTCTGAACGGCTAAATAGACAAATTAAAACGTGACAACTGCCTGTAGGACAGAAAAAATGCCCATACGTATAGGCATTTAATAAACATCTTCAGTTTAACTGTTACATAAAAAACTCCCCGGGAAGTTACTTTGACTCCTGTATCCTTCGTACTCCTATCATATAGAGAAATATAGTGCTGAGAACCACAAAGCATTATTACTTGAGCAAAAACCATCAACCCTAGTAATAATATTCATTTTGCACCTCTTAGAAACGTTTCAAGGATTAAAGTCTCTACATTTTGATCTTTCGTTTACATAATCTTTTATAGCATTATCCCATTCTGATAAATCTGCTTCTTTTCCAGAAATATATAATTCCATTTGTTTCGAATAGTTTGCTGATTCAATCCGACTATTGAATGAAGCATTGCAAAAAATTATACTTCCAAATTTTGAATAGTCCGCATAATCCCTATTCGCAGCAAATTCAGCATTTACCCTTTTCTTATCTAATGCTTTATACTCTAAATCCTCAATACTAGGTTTTGGACGGAGTAAGAATGCTTTATATTCCAAACCCTCAATACTAGGTTTTGAAGGTAGTAAGGATGGATTTTTTTGTGAATTTAGATAAGCAATCAGGCAAACACAAATAAGAACAGCAGCAAATACTCTAATTAACCAAGTGTTAGTTTTATCCATTATTCTCTTACTTATTCAATCCAACCATCAAAGGAAAATTTTTTTTAATATTACTCGAAATATTTAATTCTGGTTGTTTTATATGTGTATTTTCAGGGTTTAGATTAAGGCAACATCCATAGCGAACATTTTTAAAAATTTTTAAAAAGAATGTTTTTAATTTTTAAACTTATTTGTTTGCTTTTTAGTTTGGAAATGAGTTTGATAATAAAATGAATTTATTTGAAAGCATGAATAAATTTTTTCATTTCAATGAACTTGTTGAATTAGGAAATATATTCAAGGACTGTGAAGCATATTTACTTGCGGTAGAGCATTTTGATAAGGCATTAGAATTTAGTTACTTGCCCATTAACAAACATCGCCTTCTAGAGGCATATGATTGCAGAGGTAACGCAAAAATATTCTTAAGTAACTATAGAGGAGCAATTATTGATTACACCAGTGCAATTAAAATAGACTCTACAGATAGTTATTTATTCTTTTGGAGAGGTTTTGCATATGAAGCACTTCAAAAATACCAAGAGGCAATTGAGGATTTTAAAATATCATTAAAAATTGATCCTGAGTTTTGGTTGGCAAAAATAATGCTTGATTATATTAAGAAAAAAATTTAAATTAACTTCATGATTTTAAAAAATTAGGAAAGGTAATAAAATGGGGTTTACAAAATTTATATTTTTAGCCTTTATCTTTCTTGTTTTTATCCTACCTATATTCAGTGGCCTACTCAACGAATTTCTTAAAGAAGATAAGGAGCAATCATCTCTACAAGAACGAACAAATTTAGTCCATAGATCCTAGATCAAAGGATTTATAATTGAAATGATTCTCAAAAATTGCAACCTGATCTAAAATTAAAATAATTAATTATTATCGATTTGATTGTTTTACCTTTTAAGAAATTATTAGTTTCTTTACCTTTAACTTTTTTTATAAATAACGCAGTTTTTGCTTCAGAATATAAATGTGATTTGACAACTTTTGATGGTAGAGATTCTGAATTAAAAATTATTCCAAAAAATTATAAATATAAAGTAATTAGTGGTGATGTCAATTTAGGAGAATTTAGAGTTATAGATAACACTATTAATTTTTTACATATTTTTAATTCTTTGGAAGAAGAAAAGTTATCTATGCATATTGGCATAAATAAACAAACAAACAAATTAATGTTTAATTTAATGGATTTCAAATTCACAGACAGACCAGCAAATCAAGTTAAGGGTTTTTGTCAAAAATCATACTAAATAAAAGTATTGTTTTATATTATGTATTGATAATTTTTATCATCAACATAAATAAATTTTATTTAGTGACAAGTTCATGAATTTTTATATCTTCAAATTTAAAATTACTTGGTTTTGGAGCACATTTTAAAACTTGATGATTAACAACCTTACCAATTACTACTATTGATGGAGACTTTATTCTATCTCTTGCAATTTCTTGAGGTAAACTTTCTAGGGTTGTTTTATAACATTTTTGTTGAGATAAAGTGCCTTGATAAATAATCGCTACTGGTGTTTCTTTTTGAAGTCCTCCCAATATTAATTCCTCTGAAATAGATCTTAAGTTCTTTATTCCCATATAAATCACAATTCCATCTGAAGTTTTTGCTAAGTTTCTCCACTTCGTTCTGTTTTTCTCATCAGCAGCATTTTCGTGACCTGTTATGAACGTTATTGATGAACCAACTTTTCTATGAGAAATAGGAATCCCAAAATATGCAGGAGCTGCTATTCCTGATGTAACTCCAGGGACAACCTCTATATTTATATTATTTAAGTTTAAATATTCAGCCTCTTCTCCACCTCTGCCAAACATAAATGGATCGCCTCCTTTAAGCCTAACTATGCATTTATAGTCTCTTGAAAGTTCAACCAAAAGTTTATTTATTTGTTTTTGAGAGAGGATTTTTTGAGATCTTCTTTTTCCCACAAAAAAATGTCTGCATTTAATTGTGGTCAAAGATAATAATTCTTTAGGAATTAGAGAATCATAAACAATTGCATCACAATTACAAATTAATTTATAAGCTTTCAATGTTAGTAATTCAGGATCACCAGGGCCTGCACCAACTAAATAGACTTTAGAATCATGTAATTTATTCATTAGAGATTTGCTAATTCGTTTATTAGAGTTTTATTAAATTGATCAAATTCAATTAGAGAAGTTTTTGAATCTGATCGTAAAATTTTTCTTGTATTAGGGTTAGGTAATAAACAATATGGAATTGGATTAAATTGATTTATTAAAGTAATATCCTCATATTTATCCCATGATAATAAAGGTGTTTTTAATTTTTTTTGAAGATTATTTAAATAATCAAAACCTATAGAATCAGTTAGAGGATGATGCAAAATCAAAGAAGGTTTAATATTAATTTCACTGTCAAGAATATTTTGAACAGCCCTAATTATGGGTTGCCATGATCCTATATATGGAAATAGTTTGACTTTTATACCTTGATCCCTAAGGCGCTTACAAATCCCAGGAATATCGTATCTTATATGTTTGCCAGGCAAAAGGAATAAAGGTACCAAATAAACAGACTTAGAATTCGTTTTTTGAGAATTATTATTTGTTAAAATTTCTAACTCAATCTTTGAATTCCTTAGTTTCTTCAATTCTTTTAATAGTTTTATAATTTTAGGATTCACAGTGCCATTCTTGGACCCATGAATAATTAATCTTAAATCTATACTTTTTGATACATAATTGCATTTTGGTATAAATTGAGACCTAAATAAATTACCTTTTATTTTATTAATCTTTAACAAATTAACTATTTTAAGGAAGGTATGAACAGATCCAGAAAAAACTTTTCTAAAAGAAAAACTACAAGACCAAATTATTATTTTAGGAGTAAAATTAATACATCTAATAATATACTTGAGAGAGATATTAGAGCAATGATTAAAGTAATAAAAATGCTTAAAGATGGTATAATAACTAGCTTGGGAGAGATAGGTCGTCAATATCATTAAAGTAATTACTAAAATTTTTAATTTAAATATACAAAATATTATGTATCAAGTAATACTAAATTAAATATCTAAAATATATTTGATATTTAGTATTTATAGATACAAATTGTATTCATCATTTAAGTATTAATAGATATCGATAATCTTTAAAAATTAATCAAATTAATTCTTTATTTAGACCATGAAAACTTATCTTGAAGGTAAAAAACTAAATAAAATAGAACAAAATAAAGCAAAAAAAGATGGCCTAAAAATTTTTAATGAGATTGAAAAATTTGCCGAGATTGGATGGGAAAATATGGATAAAACTGACTTAGAACTAAGGTTAAAGTGGTTCGGACTATTTTGGAGGCCCAAAACACCTGGTAAATTTATGCTCCGTTTAAGAGTGCCCAATGGAATCTTAAACTCCAACCAGTTAAAAGTAATTGCTTCTATTGTTTCTAGATATGGCGAAAATGGTCGTTGTGACATCACGACAAGACAAAATCTTCAGTTAAGAGGAGTTTTAATTAATGATTTCCCAGAAATAATTAAGAGATTAAAGAGAGTCGGTATATTTTCAACTCAATCTGGTTTCGACAATCCTAGGAACATAACTGGTAACCCTTTAGCAGGCATTGATCCGAATGAAATAATTGATACACGACCTTACATCCAAAAATTAAATTCCTATCTGATAGGAGATGGATATGGAAATGAAGACTTCTCCAATCTTCCAAGAAAGTGGAATACAGCAATTGCGGGTTCAACTGATAATTTTCTTCTTCATAATGACTTAGTATTTCTTCCCTCATATTTTAGAGGAAGTTTAGGATTTTCTATTTGGGTAGGAGGAATATTATCTTCAGTTCTTAATGCATATGCTGAGCCTCTTGATGTGTGGATTGAAGAACACCGAATATGTGAAATAACCTCTTCAATACTAAAAATATGGCGAAATAATGGTGAAAGATCTACAAGGCAGAAAGGAAGATTTAGAATTTACTTAAACTCAATAGGAATAAATAATTTTCGAGACTTACTTGTGAATGAGATTGGATTTTTGCATCCTGATCCAGGCTCTCAGTTCATAGAAAAGCCTAGATCCCTCTACGGAATTCATCCACAAAAGCAAGAAAAAGAGTATTTTGCAGGGATACATATACCTGTTGGGAGATTAAATGCTGATGATTTATATGAATTTGCAGATATAAGCGAAAATTTAGGTGATGGTGATATTCGATTAACAGAGGATCAAAATTTAATAATCTCAGGTATCCATGAAAAAAATATTCAACAATTTAAATTGCTTGATATCTTTAAAAAATTTTCATTAGAACCAGGTAAATTTTCTGCTGGAACAGTATCATGTACAGGTAATACTTACTGTAATTTTGCATTAACCAATACTAAAGATCAAGCAATTAAGATTTCTGAAGAGCTTGATAGGGAATTATCAGTACCAGAAGAATTAAAGATTCATTGGACAGGATGTCCAAATAGCTGTGGTCAAGCTTATATGGGGGCTATTGGTTTAACTGGTAAGAAAGCAAAGAATTCTAATGGTGAAATTATTGATGCTTACGATATAAGTCTTGGAGGAAGTCAAGGTGCAGTAAATAAAATCGCTGATCTTTACCTCAAAGCTGTTCCAATAAATAAACTAAAAATTACCCTGAAGAAAATCTTAATAGAACATTTTGATGCAGTTCCAAGAAACTCTCAGAAAGTTGAAAATAAACAAACTATCTATCTTAGTAATTTTAAAACCTAGTTAAATTTTTTAACTTGATAAAAATTACTTAAACTAAAAAATTTTTTTAATTATGAATTCAAAAAATCAATCCAAAGATTTCTTTTCTAATTTTGTAAATTGGTTTGCATCTCTTGGGAATGACAAACCTGAAGAAATCAAAGAAGAGGGCGGAAAAGATTTTATTTCTCGTCTTATTAATTCTTTTTCAAACTAATTGATTTTCACCATGAACTCTTCTTTATCACAAATGGATTACGTTTTACCAAATGAATTAGTTGACGGAATGATTAAGGCAGGTGGTAAAAAATCGACAGTAAGTATTAAAAATCTTATTTTAAGAGGATTTTACTCAGGAGCAATATTAGGGCTAGCTACATGTTTAGCAATAACTATTGGTATTCAATCAAAAATGCCTTGGCTAGGATCTTTTATTTTCCCATTTGGTTTTGCAAGCATTGTTTTATTTGGGATGGAACTTGTTACTGGCAATTTTGCATTATTACCTATGGCAACTTGGGCTGGGAGATGCAGTTGGAGGGCAACATTCAGGAATTGGACATGGGTCTGGATTGGGAATTTCCTGGGGACAGTCTTTGTCGCGGTACTTCTCTCTATAAGCCTTACAAGTGCAGGAACCGTTGCGCCACTCTCTGCTGCAGAAGGCGGAACAGGTTGGTCAGTTATTGCGGCAAAATTAATAGCAATTAATAAAGCAAATGTTGTGGTGAAATATCAATCTTTAGGGAGTACTGGTTTCTTTTTAGGAATATTGAGAGGCATAATTGCAAACTGGCTAGTTTGTTTAGGAGTCACTCTGGCTCTAGTTAGTAAAAGTGTGCCAGGAAAAATACTTGCATGTTGGCTACCTATTACTGCTTTTCAAACAATGGGAATGGAACATATTGTCGTAAACATGTTTTTACACACTATTGGACCACTTTTAGGATCAGGAGTTTCATATACAAATGTCATATTTTGGAATTTCATTCCAGTTACTCTAGGAAATATGATTGGTGGAATGATTTTTATTGGAATGCTTTTTTACAGTACTTATAGAACACCTATGGGTAACGTTTTACCAAAGCAACATGATGAAAAATTAGAAAGAGAGTTATCAGCTGAATTAGGAGCAAGATAATTTGAATTCTTTGTTAAAAAATAGGGTAATTAAACCTATCTCTGAAACAGAAATTAAAGAGAGATTTAATAAAAAACTTATTCCTAAAGATCCTCAATGGCTTAAGTATGCCTACTCTAAAAATTTATCAAATGAATTCAAATTCTTAATATGCGAGAGACTTGGCTTCTTAGGGGCTGATGGTTGGATAATTCTTAGAGAACTAATAGAGGATTATGGATATGAAGATGAAATTATTTATGGGATAGGACTTTGTCATCAAATTGAGGCCAAGGATTATTTGATTGATTTACTGAATTCAAGTAAAAACTTTAATTTGCCAATTCTTAAAGCATTAAATTGCTGGGGAGCCTTTATACCTAACTATCAATTAAAACTGATAATTAAAAATAAATCTGCTGATATAAGATTGGCAGGATTAGATCTTGTAAACTTTAAATCATATTTATTAGATGATCACGAATTAATAGAAATATTGAATATTGTTTTAAGTGATTTTCGAGAAGAGATTATTATTAAATGTATAAGCATTCTTCAAAAAAGAAATTCAGATAAAATAATTGACCTAATCAGCAATCTAGTAATATCTCAATCAAAGAAATCTTCCTTCGCTGCTATTAGAGCATTAGGCTCTATTGGGACAAAAAGGAGTTCTTATCAATTAAAAAAACTTTTAAATAAAATCAATGATAAAGAATTATTAGAATTTATAAAAAAGCAAATATCTTTTCAAGAAATATTCAATTAAATAAATACATAAAAGGAGATAAATTTTCCTAAGTTTAGATCGGATGTCAACTCGCAATATTCAAAAATAAAAACACATAATTACAAAGAGCTAAAAACACATAAAAAACACATTTTCGCCTAAAACCCTGACCTATTATGCTTACGTGTAAACGATGGAATTTACAAAAAACTCAGTTATAAGCACAAAAAAAACTCATATAATCGCATATGAGTTCTTGTGAATTTGACTAAAGACTCCCCGGGCGGAATCATAAAAAGTCCCAAATGCACTCGTATGAAAGGGTTGGGAAGGTTATTGAATGAGATATAAGATGATACCCCTAACAAACCCCTAACAAAATTATTAAACCAATTAAATTGATCTTTAAATATTGAGCAAATATTTTTACTTTAAATATCCCCCTCAATCAATATTCTGAAAATAAAAATTAATATTAATCTTGGATTTATATATATATTTTCTAAAAATCAAGATGTCTTTTATTAAATAAAACTCCAGGGAATTCACATCCATTACTTAAAGTCCAGAATCCTGAACCTGCTCTTACTAATCTAGGATTATTCCTATATCCAAAATAATAAAGAGTTGAATCCATACCAACAAAAATTACTCTTCTTCTATAAGTAGTATTAATCTCATCTTTTTTTGGGAAAAAACCTCTAGCAGTTTCATTACCAAAGAAAGTTAATATTTGTTTTGATTGAGGATTAAAATTCTTATCTTCTCGTTTAAATTTCCACCATTTTGATCCATATCCCTGAGACTCTATCATTTCAATTTTACTTATAAAATTTCCATCAAAAAATAATTCTGCCTGTTTTGGCATACCTCTTGGAGTAATATATTTTATTTTAATTATCGCTTCATCTATTAAATCGCTCTGCCAGATGCAACCATCATTGTTTGACTTTTTTTCAGATTTTACTTGACTCATAAAACAAATAAGTAAGCATATTATTAATTTTGGGATTAAATATTTATTCATAATCATTAATTTTATCTATGAATTTACATTTATAATTCCCAATTTTTAAACCATAATAATTTTTTCTTACATAAAGCGGTAAGTAATCGAAATAAGGAGATCTAATATATGTAATTACATTTCTAGTAGTATTCCAACTTTGAGCAGTATTCCCTCTATCAATTAACGCATCAAATTCAAGTAATTCATTTCCTGTAGGAACTTTAATATATTCCAATTCGCTTCCCCAGTCTCTTGGGTCTTTCCTTAGTTTTGCTTCAGTAATAGAAATATTTCCTAATTTAGGACAATGGTAATTATATGTGGGTAATTTAATTTCATGAGATTTAACTTTTTCTTGCAGAGATAAAATAATACCAAGAAAAATTATGCTTATTAACTTTATTTGATATGTCACAAAGCAGAGAGAGTACTTAATTGAATAACAATAGATATTTTATTTTTCCATTCGTCTGTAAATACTTGTTTTTGGAAACATATCTTTAATTCTCTTATCATATTCGCATCTTGAATCACAATTTAATATTACTTCCTCTTTCTCTTTTAACCTAAAAAGTTCTTGAGAAATTATCCCATCTATTTGAATAAGTCTCCTTCTTTTCAAATAAAAAGAACATCTTCCTTTCATCGGAGATCCTATATATTTTATTTGATTCTTGCATTCTCTGGATACCCATTTATTAAATAAGTCCTGACTTTCATTCAGATCATTTTCAAGACTAGACATTCTTGAATAGTAAATATTTGAACTAAATTTCTCAAGATTCTCCATTGAAACAGAATTAATTTTTTCTTCAATAATTTGATCAATCATTTTTTCTGCAATCATACCGCATGCAATTAATAGAGAAGTATTGCGAGGCAGTCTTTTTTTTAGACTAAGTTCATTATTCCTAGAAATACAATCATTTTGAAATTGATAAAGTGATTTACTATTTTCAGGTTCAGAAAAATAACTTAAATGAGCAATTATTTTTGAATTAGAGGAGAATACTAAAATTACTCCAATATAAAAAAATAATTTATTCATGATAATTTATTGTTTCTATAAATTTGCAAGCATAAATCCCAGATTTCAAACCATCATAATTTCTATGCACTTCAATCAAAAATTCATAATTTTTTTGATATGGATTAGATGGATTAGGAGATCGATAATATGTAATTATGCGCCAAGCAGTTATCCAAGACTGTGAAGCAATTCCTCTTTTTATCAAGGCATCAAATTCAAGATTGCGATTCCCTCTCGTAATCCTAATATATTCCAATTCGCTTCCCCAGTCTCTTGGGTCTTTCCTTAGTTTTGTTTCAGTAATGGAAACACTTCCCAATTTAGGACAATGGTAATTATGTGTAGGCAATTTAATTTCATGAGATCTAACTTTTTCTTGTAAAGAAAAAATAATTCCAAGTAAAATTATGCTTATTAACTTTATTTGATATGTCATAAGGCAGAAATCGTACTTAATAGAATAAATTTCTTAGATATATCAATAGTTTTAAGAAAATTTTCAAAACCATAAACAAACCCCTAACATTTTTTTAAAAGTAGTGCATACTAGTGAAATGTTAGGGAAGTCTCTTATTCTCTTAAAACTCTGATATAACCATAAAAAAAGAGACTTGAGAAAGTCTCTGGAAGTGTTTGAAACTGTTATGAAACTCCCCGGGCGATTTTCGAACAAGTCTCTAATGACTTGGTATGACTACTCTTGAACCCTTATTTATCAATATTTCCTGAATTACACTAACTTTACACTAACTATTTTTTTATTTTTTATTTGTTTTTTGTTTTTGTCTTGAATATTCAAGTTTTCTACATGCAAGACAATTACCTTTTAAATCTCTTAAACTATCGTGCCCATATTTACATTTTCTGCCTTTATAGAATTTTATATTTCTCCTCCTTGCTTCTGCAGGAGAAAGAGGCACTAATCTATTTTTTATTCGATATTCCTCCTCTTTAGACTTAAGAATATCTTTCTGTTTCCTTTCATATGCTCTCTTTTCCTTATCTCTTCTTTTTTTCTGTTGTTGATTTGTCTTTCTAGTTTCTCTTTTAACTCTTCTATACCAAGATGGTTCCCATATTACTTTTTTACCAGAATTATCATAATAATATCCAAGTTTTTTCCTAAGAAATCTTGAAGGACAACTTTTATATTTTTCGTAATCAATTGAATATTCGGGAAGATGAGTCAACGGATAACCCATGCATCCACAAATACAAATTTCTCGAAAAGTACCCCTATTAATATTTGAATCCGTATAGTTTGCTTCTTGACTAGATCTATTATTACTCCTGCTTTGATTACTCCGATATGCTTCTTGATTAGATCTATTCTTATTCCACATTTCATGCCACCATGAACTAGACCAATTCTGTTTTTGATTCGTCCCAGTTGCATCATTTGTTGTTGCATAACTGTTATCAAAGTTTGTTTTCTTTTTTTCATCACTTAAAATCGCCCATGCATTATTGATTAATTTCGTTTTCTCTTCATCTCCTCCAAGATCAGGATGATATCTTTTTATTTGTTGACGATATGCTTTTTTAATTTCTTCGAAGGAAGCATTCCTATTTACACCAAGAATTTTGTAGGGATTATTTGTCATCTCTTTATCTAAAAAATCATGTCATTTAATACTTCTGAAATTACACTAACTATTCTTAAACTTACACTAACTATTTCCATTAGAATTCTGCTCCATTAATCATTTCAATATTCACTTCTTCAATTTGATTATTCTCTAACCTGAAATATTCAGTCTGTGGGATTCTATTCTCCTTAAATTTCTTATGTAAGTCTTTTTCTAAAGTTTCATAGTTAGAGCATCTAACAACATTTAGAATCTCATCTGGTTTAAGTTGATTAAATCTTCTTAAAAGATTATCTGTAATACCTATTTTGAAAATATCTTTGTTCCGAATAAAATAAACAAAACCTTTCGCTCCAAAATCTTTTACCTCGATAATTTTCTCCTTTGGTTCTTCGCCATTAAGAGTTTTTGTTCTTTCTGAATAAAACCTTAATAGTAATTTTGCTGCTTTATTAATATCCTCTCTGTTGTAGAAAAATGCTTTTAAATATGATTCCCATCTTTGTTTAATTTCTGGTGTCGAATAATCTCCACCTGTGTATTGAATATTTGTCTCATAGAATTTCATAATATCCAAAGGATTTTCATCAATTCCAAAAGCATTCCATAAATAACCAACTATTGGTTTGTTCATTTCGTATTGAACTTTGATATATTTCTCATAATTTTCTTTGTTACCAACTGTCCCTGAGTTTCTCCATGAATCAAAACTTTCAAAAATTGGAAAGCAATCATTAAATTCATATTCAAAAACTTCATCATCATCCTCATCATCTTCATCTGCCTCAAACTCCAAAACTCCACTAACAATCCCTCTTAAATCACTTGGTTCCATGCCTTTAAAGATTTGCTTTACACTATCCAAACAAATTCTTAAATCTAATTTTTCCTCATCAGACATCCATATTTTTTTAGAAGCATTTAACTTTTCCTCTAATTCAATTTTCATTTCATTAAGAGGTTCAGTAATCTCATGAAAAAAATCAAGAATTTCATCTTCATTCTTTTCCCAAATATTTTTATAAGTATCCATTTTTTATGAGCGATGATACTATCTTAATCATTACTTGAGTTTCAGAGTAAATGAAAGAATATTACAGGGTAATGCTTGGAAGAAAAAGTATATTTGCGAAGGAATGTAGAGAGAAAGGGTTTATTTTTGGCAATTTTGATATTGATCAAGATCTAACAGAATCATTAACTGAGGACTTGAGAGATTTTAATAAAGAATTTATTCCGATATATCTTCAAAAAAATCCTGAAAAGAGTAAATTTTCTGCTGGTTCAAGTTGTGGATTTCTCTGGACTATTTCTAAAAAAATAAAGAAGGGAGATATTGTATTCTCACCAGATGGTGAAGGAAATTACTTTGTAGGTGAAGTAACTGGTGATTATCAATATATTCCTGATTCGGATAAACCTCATAGAAGAGAAGTTAAATGGGGATTAGAAAAAATTGATAGAGCAGATATGAGTCAAGAATTAAAGTATTCAACAGGTTCTATTGGAACAGTCTGTCAGATAAGCAAATATAAAAAAGAATTAGAAAAATTAATAAAGGGAGAAGTTTTCAGTCCAGTCATTACAACAACCGATGAGACTATCGAAGACCCAACCGTTTTTGCTCTTGAAAAACATTTAGAGGATTTTTTAATCCATAATTGGAATCAAACACCTCTAGGTAAGAAATATGATATCTACAAAGATGAAGAAAATTCTGGGCAACAATTTCCAACTGATACTGGACCAATTGATATTCTTGCTATTAGTAAAGATAAGAAAGAAGTATTAGTTGTTGAATTAAAAAAAGGTAGAGCAAGTGATGCTGTTGTTGGACAAATTCAGAGATATATGGGATATGTCACCGAATGTATTGCTGAAGATACTCAACAAGTAAAAGGGATCATAATTGCTCTTGATGACGATAAAAGGATTAAGTTTGCTCTTAAGGTTGCTCCAAATATTGATTTCTATCGGTACGAAGTTAAGTTTAATTTGATCAAAGAATGAGAGGAAATTAGGATTGATTGGATTACACTAACTAATTTTTAAAATTACACTAACTTTACACTAACTTTTTAAAAAAATTATTTATTTTATAACAAATCTAGTGGATATTATTGGAATGTACTGAATATCTATTTCTTCCCTAACTCCTTTTATAGAAACAAAAAAAGAGACTTATGAGGTCTCTTGATTGTTCTTGGATTTTGTTAATGAACTCCCCGGGCGGGATTCGAACCTGCGACCAATCGGTTAACAGCCGATCGCTCTACCGCTGAGCTACCGAGGAATATTAAGAATTTAGCCCTTACACCCACCAAATGACAAGGGGGGGTTAATTATATTTTAAATTATTTGGGTTTTGCCAAGTTGATAATTTACCCATATTCATTACAGAAACTTTATCTGCATAAACTAATTCATCTAATCTATGAGTAATCCATAACACAGTTATAGGATTGTTTTTGTTTTGAATTAAAGATTTTATGATATCAAGTATTTTTTTTCTACTCAGCTGATCTAAAAGTGCCGTTGGCTCATCCATTAAAATAAAATTACTTTCACTGATAAGAGCCGATGCTATAGCTAATCTTTGTTTTTGACCACCGCTTAGAGTATGTATAGGTTTTTTCCAAAAACCTTTTAAACCTACAGAATTTAGGGAATGTTTAACCTTTTTATCAATAATTTTTTTAGTAAAATTACCTTTTATATTTAAAATTAATTCACTCCCACAAGTAGGCATTAATATTTGATGATCTGGATTTTGAAATACTAGAGATAAATTAGAGGGTCGATTGATATATCCATAAGTTGGCTGCAAAATTCCTTTAATTAGTTTCAGCAGAGTACTTTTACCACATCCATTTTTTCCAACCAACATCCATAAACCCGGCGCTGATAGAGAGAAGCTACAATTTTTTATAACAAAATCTTTTTTATCATGCCAAGTGAAATAGACATCTTCAAAAATTAACTTGTCGCATTTATCTTCCTTTGATATTCCATAAATAGACATCACTTAGCTTTCTAAGGAAAACCCTGGCCTTTTTGAACCACCAGCTATTGCAGACTTTTCATAAATTTGAACAGCTATAATTTCTTTAGACAATACAGCTATAGATTTACCCTTCATTTTGTCACATGTCAAATCAATTAATACAGAATCTGCATTTTCTCTCATCGCGTTTTTAATCTGCTCATAAACCCTTAAGACATCATCATGTTCTTTCTTTTGTATTGAGATTGGGAATGGTGAATATCTCAGGGATAATTCTAAAGTGAACATAAAATCTTTTAATCTAATAATAGATTAACTATAGAAACTTCCAATAGAAAAAGATATATTTATAAATAAGGTATTTTCTTAAAAATAAGAAATAAGTTTATTATTAAGTAAATATTAATTTCTTTAATAATTTAGAAACTATCATAATATGGATATTGCCAACGATATTACCCACCTTGTCGGTAACACACCATTAGTAAGACTAAATAGAATTAGAAAAGAATATAACTGTTACCCAGAAATAATTGCGAAATTAGAAAGTTTTAATCCTTCTGCATCTGTCAAGGATAGAATTGCTTACTCGATGATCTTATCAGCAGAAAATAAAGGCCTCATATCTCCAGAAAAGACAACTTTAATAGAAGCTACTAGTGGAAATACTGGAATTGCTCTAGCCATGGTATCAGCTGCTAAAGGTTACAAATTAATACTTACTATGCCAGACACAATGAGTATCGAGCGGAGAGCAATGTTAAGAGCATACGGAGCTGAATTAAGATTAACGCCAGGATATGAAGGAATGAAAGGTGCACTAAATCTTGCAAAAGAATTAGCCAACAATATAAATAATAGTTTTCAATTTAATCAATTTGAAAACCTTGCAAATCCTTCAATTCACGCAAAAACAACAGCCAAGGAAATATGGGAGCAATCCAATCATAATGTAGATGGTCTAGTTACTGGAGTAGGAACAGGTGGCACTGTTACTGGCTGCGCTAGTTATCTCAAAGAAGTAAATCCAAGATGTAAAATCTTTGCTGTTGAACCCGAAAAAAGCGCAGTTTTATCTGGTAAAAGTCCTGGTGCTCATCAAATTCAAGGCATCGGAGCAGGTTTCATTCCAAAAGTTTTAAAAAAAGATTTAATTGATGAAGTATTAACAATTCAAGACGAGGAGGCATTTTATTTTGGAAGAGTTTTAGCTAAGAAAGAGGGACTCTTATCAGGGATCAGTAGTGGTGCCGCACTCGCAGCGACAATTCATATAGGGAAGAGAAAAGAATTTAAGGATAAAAGAATTATTGTAATCTTGCCAAGCTTTGGTGAAAGATATTTATCTACGGCAATGTTTGATTCTAATACATCTATTCAAGCTAGAAATGATGGATATTTATAACCAAATTAATGATGAAAAATTTTTATAAAGAACTAGGTTTAAAGAAAAATGCTAACAGAAATGAAATAAAGTCTGCATATCGTTTATTAGCTAAAAAATACCATCCTGATACTGGAGGCGATAATGAAAGGTTCCTAGCTTTACAACTCGCTTGGGAGACTTTAAATGATCCTCAAAAAAAAGCCATCTATGACAAATCACTGCTTAATGATGAAAGTTATGCTGTTAGTAAAAATAAACATTGGTCATCAGAACTAAAAAATAAAAAAAATAACTCCACAAATAAAGATCAAGATATTAAAGATTGGATAAAGAAAATATATACCCCAATCAATAGATTCATCTCACAAGTAATAAAACCTTTAAATGATGAAATTAAAAAGCTCTCAGCTGATCCTTACGATGATGAACTAATGGATGCATTCACTTCTTATTTAATTGAAAGTAGAAAAAAAATTGAAAAAGCCTCATTTCTTTTTAAATCTCAGGCAGTTCCAAGTTCTATTTCCTCTATTGGATTGGACTTGTACCATTGTTTTTCTCAAGTTCAAGATGCATTAGATGAATTAGATAGATATACACAAGGATATGTTGATGACTATTTATTTGATGGAAAGCAAATGATGAAAGAGGCTAAAAGAATTCAACTAAAGATGAACATTAACAAGAGAAATATTTCCTTTTAAGTATCAACTCTCAGCAGGAGTATATTCCTTAAGTTGCTCTAATTTAAACCATACATCTGGGACTGGTCTTCTCCATCTTACTTGCGCATAATCTTCTTTAATACCAAGTATTTCACCAGGGCCCTCAAATACATAATTTGGTAATTCAATATCACTTGCCAAAGATTCCACACTGTTTGTATATTTTTCCCTATCAAGGACGACTAAACTTCCTTTTTTTAGTGGTTTTTTTTGTATTGATTCCGTCATAAACTCATAATCAAAACTTAATAATAATCTATTGAATTAGACATAGAAACGCATCTTACAAAATAAAACAAGGAATGTTTTCTAAATGTCTGCAGAAAACAAAAAAATTATCTAAGGTTTAATAATATTCATTAAAAAAATGCGAATTTTATTGTTAGGTTGCACTGGTTTTATTGGAAAGAGTTTAATCCCAAAATTAATATCTGATGGACATGAATTATGTATAGTTAGTAGAAAAAATATTAATCAGTTAAAAATTAATTATTCTTTTGAAAAGATTGCATTTTTGAAATTGAATTTGGCTCAAGAGAAAAGTTGGGATGATATTAACCTTTTAAATCAACTTAAAAGTTGCGATGGAATAATCAATCTTATTGGAGAACCTATTACTGACAAGAGATGGTCAGACGAACAAAAAGTAGAAATTGAGAAGAGCAGAATAAATACTACTTCTAATTTGATGGAAAATCTTAAAAAAAATAAAATCAATCCAAAAGTTATAATAAATGCTTCCGCTATAGGATTTTATGGGACTAGCTTAGATAAGATATTTGATGAGACAAGTCCTGGCGGCAAAGATTTTCTTGCAAATTTATGCAAAAAGTGGGAAGAAGCTGCTTCTCAAAAACCATTCTTTACAAGATTAGTTATTCTAAGGATTGGGATAGTACTAGGAGTTAATGGTGGAGCTTTAGGTAAAATGCTACCAATCTTTAAAGTTGGATTAGGAGGTCCTATTGGGGATGGAAATCAATGGATGAGTTGGATTCACATAGATGACTTATGCAACATTATCGTTAATGGAATAAAAGATAAAAAATATTCTGGAATAATTAATGCTGTATCTCCAGAACCTGTCAAGATGAGAGAATTTTCATCGAAATTAGCGCAGTGCCTTCAAAGACCAAATTTGTTACCCGTTCCAGGTGCAACTTTAAAATTAAT
The DNA here is from genome assembly GCA_902625845.1 of uncultured Prochlorococcus sp. GTDB lineage: Bacteria > Cyanobacteriota > Cyanobacteriia > PCC-6307 > Cyanobiaceae > Prochlorococcus_A. The sequence goes on from CACOCT010000002.1 coordinate 107,810, forward strand.
TTTAGGAGATGGTTCTAAATTGTTATTAGAAGGTCAAAAGATAAAAAGCATTAAGTTAAATAATTTTTTTAAATTTAAATATCCTTTTCTTCAGGAAGCACTTTCTTCTTTAACCAAGAAATAAATGCTATTAATAATGTACTAAAGATTAGAATTGTTATTGCAGGTAATATAAAAGGCTCCCAAATCCTCCTAAAAAAGTCAAGAAAAATAGATTTCCCATTGATGTTCATAATCAATGAAAATATAAAAAATAACGCACTAAAAATTACTATAAATAAATTACACAATAAAAAATTATCCAAATATTTTTTAAAATCAAATCTTGAAATAAAATCAATCATTGATTAAATACTTTTCTATATCAGATATTATTTTTACAGTAGCATTTTTATTTCCAAGTCTATTTCTAGCATTCTCTTTACAGGACTTCAAAAAAGAATTATCTAACTTCATTAGATACATAATTTTGATAATCAAATCTATAGTTCCACTAATCTGCTCATTTTTATTAGAAAAATTTGTAAAGCAATACACATGCTGACCTAATAATCTACGCTGAGCTTCTGCAAATCCCTTGGTAAACTGAGGACCCTTCCCTTCTACCTGTATAACTGGTTTTGACATACCTATTACTTGTTCAGCAGCAGTGCCAGACATACTTATTGCTAAATCAGATTCAGTTAAAATATCATCAAAAGAATTCCATTTAAAAAAAACTTTAATAGATTTATAACTATATAGAAGTTTAAAATTACTAGGTGATATCTCCTCAAATTGCCAATTTCTCATTTTCAATATATTTTGCACATTTTCCATTTTCAGATCTGATGAAAGAGCAAAATTAAATTTTATTCTTTTAAAGAATTTATAATTAGCAAGTTGTTGAATAATATCTAGCATTAAATTAAAATTATTTATCACTTCAATAATTCTACTTCCAGGTAATAAAGCGATATGAAATGAATTATTTGAATCCTTATTCTTATTTTTTAATAATTTATCAATAAATGGATTACCAAAAAATAGAACTTCTTTTTTAAATTGATTACTTAAATCAATAGAGGTAAGGAGATCTCTTGCGTAAATTCTTATTGAATTTGGCGATTTTAAAAAATATTTGCATGGCCAAGGAAGATTCAATTTACCCTCATAGTGACTTGAATATGCGACTAGATATGTAAAATATTTTTTTCTAGATAACCATGCAAAAAAAATTGGGACTATATCACCAACCACAAGGAAATAATCATATTTTTTTCTTATTTGGACAACAATCCAAATTTTTTTTAAAAAATAATATATTTGACCATTAAATAAATCATATAATCTTCCTTTTAGGGAGTTATAACCTAAGCCTCCAGTATTAAATTTTCTTGTTTTGCCAATTATATTTATTTTTTCTTTTTTATATGCTTCACCTGAACCAACTATTGGCAAAGCTTCAACTTTATTTCCAATTGATATTAATCTTCTCGCTAAAATACATCCAGATAAATCTTCACCATGACCATTACTTAATACTAAAATACTTGACAAATTAAAAATCCAACCACTTTTTAACTTTTTTTAATTCTGGCCATTCTGGATATTTTGAGAACCCGTCTTCAACTGATAATTTTAGATCTTTCTCCAAATCAGGAGCCATAATCATGATCCTTTTAATTAAATCAATATTTTCTCTAACTCCTTTTGTATCTGTTGCTAATAAAGCTAGAGATAGATTCATACGTGCTTGCAAATCTTGACCATTTAATTTAACAGCTTGTTTAGCAGCGAATAGTGCTTCATTATTATTTTTTAGCAACAAATAAAGCCATGCTAGACAAGTCCATGCGGCAAAATGATTAGGAATTTGATTAATTATTTTTTTAAAATCATCCACTAAAGGTAGTAAATCTTCTCCTGCTTCATATTTAGATAAAGCTGCATTAAATTCCGCTTCAATATCATTCATATTTTTAAAATTGTTTAAACAGCAAAAGAACTACCACAACCGCATGTTTGCGATGCATTGGGATTAGTAAAGTTAAATCCTCCCCCAATTAGTTCAGTACTGAAATCTAACTGCATCCCATAGATATAAAGTAAACTTTTCGGATCACAAACAACTTGAAAAGCGACATCCTCACTCAGTGAATAATCATAAATTTTATCATCAGAATTTATCTCATCTTCTCCAATAAAATCCATTGTATAACTCATACCACTGCATCCTCCAGATCTTACTCCAACTCTCAGTGCTTTTTTATCAACTTGATTTTTAATCAAATTAGATATTTGTTGTATTGCGGTACCAGTAATAAGTATTCCCTTCCCATCATCAGAATTTTTTAATTTTTCATTAATTTTGGTTTCTGTCATATCTGAAGTAACTCATAACCTATATTATAAAAATGATTAGCTTGGTGCATTCCTCATACCCTTAGCATATTCTTTTTGTTATAAATGCGTATTATTTTTGTTATAATTAAACGAAAACGTGAAAATTGCGATAGTAGGTTCTGGTTTGGCTGGGTTAACAGCAGCAGTTGATCTAGTTGATTCTGGTCACTCTGTTGACATATATGAAAGCCGTTCATTTTGGGGAGGTAAAGTTGGAAGTTGGGAAGATAAAGAAGGTAATCATATAGAGATGGGTCTTCATGTGTTTTTTTATAATTACGCAAACCTCTTTAAATTAATGGAAAAGGTTGGAGCTTTAGAAAATATACTTCCTAAAGAGCACACTCATCTTTTCATAAATAATGGGGGAGATCTTAAATCATTGGATTTTAGATTTCCTATTGGAGCACCCTTTAATGGTTTAAAAGCTTTTTTTACAACTGAACAATTAAATATAGTTGATAAAATAAGAAATGCACTTGCATTAGGAACAAGCCCTATTGTGAGAGGATTAATTGATTATGAAGGGACCATGGTGATAATAAGAGAACTTGATAAAATAAGTTTCAAAAAATGGTTTATGAATCATGGAGGGAGTGAAAGAAGCTTAAAAAGAATGTGGGACCCAATAGCTTATGCCTTAGGCTTTATAAATTGCAATGATATTTCCGCACGTTGTATGTTGACGATCTTTATGATGTTTGCAGCCAAGACAGAAGCTTCTAAACTTAATTTATTAAAAGGATCACCCCATAAATGGCTAACAAAGCCAATCGTAGATTACATAACCAAAAAAGGTGCAAAAATACACCTAAATCATAAAGTTAAAGAGATTAGTTATAAAAAGAATTCTTCATCATTTATTGTTGATGAATTATTAATGGATACATTAGAAGGAGAGAAATTAATATCCGCAGATAAATACTTAGCTGCTTGTGATGTACCAGGAATAAAAAAAATAATTCCTAAAGAATGGTATAAATTAAGTGAATTTCAAGGTATCAGTAAGTTGAGAGCTGTTGCTGTAGCGACAATTCAACTCAGATATGATGGCTGGGTTACAGAATTAAATAAAAATAATACAAATGTTAGTACGCCTTCAGGATTAAATAATCTTTTATATTCTGCAGATGCATCATTTAGTTGTTTTGCTGATCTTGCACTAACAAGTCCTGAAGACTATAGGAAAGAGAATATGGGCTCATTACTGCAGTGCGTACTTACGCCAGGAGATCGCTGGATTGGGAGATCAAAAGAAAAAATTACTGAAGAAATTGATATAGAAGTGAGAAGATTATTCCCATCATCTAAAAATTTAAATCTTTTATGGAGCAATGTTGTCCAAATACCGCAATCTCTCTATAGAGAATCACCTGGGATGGATCCATTTAGACCAAATCAAAAAACTTCGATAGAAAACTTTTATCTTGCAGGAAGTTATACTAAGCAAGACTATATAGATTCAATGGAAGGTGCTACAATGAGTGGCCATTTAGCAGCTTCAGTTATGCTTAATAAAGAAGTAAAATTAGCGAAAAATCTCGCGGTTAGCTAATTATGGGAATTTGGCTTAAGCATGATGTTATAACTACTGTAAATGCTCCATTAGAAAATGTTTGGTATACGTGGAGTGATTTAGATTCCATGCCTCTATGGATGAGTTGGATAGAGTCCGTTAAAACAATTGATCAAGAGACATCAACACTTCCTGATTTAACTGAGTGGACTCTTGCAGCAAATGGCTTTAGATTTAAATGGAAAGCTCAAATCACAGAGAGAATTGAACGACAAAAATTAAAGTGGGAATCAATTGGAGGCTTACCAACGAAAGGTTCAGTAACATTTAGTACAGAAAATACAAACTCAACATCAGTCAATCTCTCAGTAACTTATGAATTGCCAAAAATGATTGCAAGATTAATGGAAGAAAATATTTTGGGGAAAATGGTTACCAACGAATTACAGGCAAATATAGATAGATTCAAAAATCTTGTCGAAAAAAACTATTCACTTAATATTCCTAACTGAAGTAATTTATGGTTGCTTTAAGTAAACCTTCAAAAGTATATTTATCAGCTTCTTTATCAACTCTGCCAAAATTTCTGTGACACGCCAAAGTCGTTTGAGGACCAATACTAAATAACCTTACTTCACGAATGATAGATTCCCAGTCTCTACCAAAATGCTTTTGCAACAAAAAAGCAGTATTTTTAACTGTCTTACCACTCGAGAATAAAATTGCATCAATCGTTCTACTTTGAAAGGCATTTATTGTCTCCAAAGGAATTGATTCTGGACACCTTGATTCATATGCAGCTACTTCTTTTACCAAAGCTCCGCGGCTAAGCAAATTATCGATAATAAGATTATTTCCGCCACTTTGAACCCTTGGAATTAAAATACTCAAATCTTTTAAAGGAGATGGGAAATGTTTTACTAAACTCTCAGCTATAAAGTCTGGAGGGATATAATCAGCAACAATACCAGAACTACTTAAATATTGGGCAGTTTTTTCACCTACAACGGCAATCTTAAACTCCTTAGAACATGTTTTTAAAGATAGACCTTTATCTAATAATCTTTTGTTTAAATACTTGATCCCATTACTACTTAAAAAAATAATCCAATCAAATTTATTTATTTGATCTATTACCTTATCTAAAAGAGTCATATCATCAGGATAATCAATAACCAATGCTGGCAAATCAAAGATAAAAGCACCTGCATTCTTAAAAATTGTTTTTGCCTCAGAAATTTGACCTTTAGCACGTGTAATTACAATATTTCTATCTTGCAAAGGTAATTTAATTTCTTTCATAATTAAATTTATAAGTTATTTTTTTGATCTCTTAATTTATCAAGGACTTTCAATACAGCTAAACCTTTTTCTAAAGCTCTATCCATCTTAAATGTTAATTCAGGAATTCTTCTCATTTCAACCCTTTGAGTTAACTTATGTCTAATAAAACTTTTTAAATTATTCAAGCTATCCACCATTTTATCTTTTTTTTCATCCTCAACTGCACTAGTAATATAGATTTTGCAATAATACAAATCTGGGGAAATCTCAATTTTAGATATAGATATAAAATTATCTGAAATTATTGGTTCATCTAGGTCATTATTTAAGATTAAGCTTAATTCTTTTTTTAAAAGAGAAGAAACTTTTTGTATTCGGCGAGTTTGCGACATAAATTTATAATTGGTTAGAATTCGTCATTGCCTGCAAAACAAAAAAGATTGTAATGATTGCACTGATAACAGAAGAGATTAAAGCAAAAGCAGTTACAGGATTTGAAATATTCTTAAATAGAGGACCTAATAAAGCGACAATTCCACCAACAATAATTGAAATTAAATATTTAGGGTATCTTGCTACGTTAGAAAAGAATTCGCCCATAAACCCCACAAAAAGATTACTTTTTTAGCTAAGTTTTTAAAAACCATAGTTTTATGATTACATTATATCAATTTAGGCACAGTGCTTTTTGTCTAAAAGTAAGAATGGTTCTTCATGCAAAAAAAATTCCATATCGTATTGAAGAAGTTAAGCCTGGCATAGGCCAAATTGAGATTTTCCAAATATCTGGTCAAAAGCAATTACCAGTTATAAAAGATGAGAATGAACAGATCATTAGTGATTCTTCAAATATCTGCGAATATATAGACAATAAATATGAATCAAATAAATTATTTCCTGAGGAGCCAATGTTATTAGCTCAATCGAAATTAATTGAAGACTGGGCAGACACAACAATGGCTTCTACTTGTAAAAAAGTATTAATAAAATCGGCATTAGAAAATCCTCGATTGAGAAGTGCACTAGTTCCAGATGATTTTCCCTCTTCTATAAAAGGTATAATTGATAAATTACCTTTTAATAATGTTAGTAAACTATCCAATATTGTTTTATCAAATAAAAGCAATATTGACTTACAAAAGATTTTAGAAGCTTTATCTAAATCATTAATAAATAAAGAGTTTTTAATTGGGGATACTTTATCGATAGCTGATATATCAATTGCTGCTCAACTATCCTTATTAAAATTCCCAACCTCCGCCGGCCCAATTTTAGCGGGGGAAGGATGTCAAGAATTCATAAATAATCCTTACTTAGAAAATATATTCCAGTGGAGAGACAACTTAGAAGAATTAATATTTAGTGCTCAATCTCAGAAGATTTAAAAGTTAATCTATATTTATTTGTAGTTATTGCTTTTATATTTGGTTCCCCTACTCTTGATCCATAAGTTGCCACATATTGGAAGCCACAAATATCATCATTTATTTTTTTATCGATAGTATCTTCTGAATTACATTTATAAAACTTACTCATAATTTCTACCTGATTTATACGAGAAATGCCATTTTTATGGTTTGTTTGAATAAAGAACTCATCTGAAAAAAACATGTCTCTATCAAAGATTTGATTTCTTCCTGTTACTCTAGAATCTATATATTCATTATCTTTTAAATATATAACTTGGTTATTAAAAGACTTTGGATCAATTTTTACTTTCTGAAGTTGATCCCCAAAGATTTCTTTTCCTATTGACTCTGAATTTTTAGATCTATTACCCACAATATTACCTATTTCATTTTTTAGAAAATTGACTTTATAAATAATTGGTTCTTGCAAATTATTATTTAAATCTTCAGATTTTATAATCCAATTGCCTTCAAACCATTCAGGATAAATTAAATCCTGATTTATATTTGATGATTTTAATTTAGTTAAATTCCAATTAGGCCATGTTTTTTCCCTATTAATTAAAAATTGCTCTATATTTTTACTAGGTAATGCATGTACTTCGGTAAAATTAATTACTTGAGAAAAAAACAAGCAAATCAGGCCTAAAAAAAAATTTATCATGTCAAATCCATTAATAAGATCTGAAGATCATTTTGTCTTATTAGAACCTGATAAGAAAGAGAGAATCGTTTCAAGAGAAGAAGCTTTAGAATGGTTAAGAGATTGGTTTAAAAAGATTGATATTAAAACAATAAATCAAAATGAAAATTTTGAAAAGGAAGAAACTTTATCAAAATTTCTAGAGGACACCTGTGAACTAGAGGTTAATAGTGGCTATGTTATAAAATGGTTTGCTGTAAGAATTGATCCAAATTAAGAAGATATAATTTTATGTAATTCACTAATAATTTTTTTAGTAACTTGCTCGATATTTTCATGTTGAACTTTAATTCTTAAATCTGCTTGTTCATATAAGCATTTCCTAGATTTAAAAATCTCAGAATAATTTTCCTCTATATCTCTTCCCTTAAGCAAAGGTCTATTATTGATATCATTTTTTAGCCTTTTTATCGCATATTTTTTCTCAAGATCAATCCAGATCACAATACCTTGCCTTAGGATGCCCCAATTCTCGTTTTTTGTTATTACTCCACCACCAGTTGAAACTACAAGTGAAGGAAATTTAATAATTTCTTGGAGGCATTGCCCCTCATATACTCTAAATTTATTTTCTCCATCTTCTTCAAAGATTTTTGAAATCGATTTTTTAGCTACTTTTTCAATTAATGAATCTAAATCAATAAATTTATATTTAAGAAGCTGAGCTAGTTTTGGCCCTGTTTTTGACTTTCCACAAGCCATCATACCTATTAAAAATATACTTCTACCTTTTAAAAGATTAGTAATGTTATTGATAAAAGTTTCTTCCATGAAGACAAATTTGTATTTGAGCCCTTAAGATAGTAATAATACAGGCAAAGATGGCACTAAATCATTCCAATTATAAACATGGGGAAGGACGTGAATGCGTCATAACTCGCCGTGCCTGCTTTAGTTCTAGTCATCGCTATTGGCTTCCAGAAAAAAGTCCTGAAGAAAACTTTGCTCTTTTTGGAAAATGTAGTTTTTCCCCAGGACATGGTCATAATTATGAGCTGGTTGTATCAATGGGAGGTGAATTAGATCCATATGGGATGGTTTTAAATCTTTCTGATGTCAAACATTCTATTAAAGATAAAGTAACTGGACCATTAGATTTCCGTTTTCTAAATGAAGTTTGGCCAGAATTTGACATGTCTAATGATGCAGGAATCCTTCCTACAACGGAAGCTCTTGTTAGTATTATTTGGAATCGTCTTAAAAATGATTTACCATTAACATCACTAAGACTATACGAGAGCCCTACTCTTTGGGCAGATTATCATGGAAAAAAAATGGAAGCTTTATTAACAGTTCAGACTCATTTTAATGCAGCTCATAGACTCGCTAAAGATGAGATTTCTCTTAGTGAAAATAAAAAAATTTACGGAAAGTGTGCAAGAATTAATGGCCATGGACATAATTATTTTCTTGATGTAACTGTTCGAGGAGATATAGATCCAAGAACGGGAATGATTTGTGATTTACCTTCGCTTCAAAATATTATTGATGATCTAATTGTTGAGCAACTTGATCATACATTTTTAAATAAAGATATAGAGTACTTTAAGACTTGTGTACCTACTTGTGAAAACATCGCCTTATACATTTCTGATTTATTATCCAATCCTATAAAAAACATAGGCGCAAATCTGCATAAAGTTAGACTTCAAGAAAGTCCAAATAACGCCGCAGAAATTTATGTTGAACAAAGTTTAAGTAATTCTCTACAAATTAATCTTAAAAACAGTCTTGTAACTCAAGTTTGAAAAGACCTGAAATAATCCTCGTTATTGCTAGTAGTTTAGATGGGAGAATTGCTTTCCCTCAAGGTGGAGAAACACATCTTGGGAGCAAATTTGATAAACAATTACTAAATAAATCTCTTACAAAAGTTGATGCAACTTTGTTTGGTTCTGGAACATTAAAAGCGCATCAAAGTACCTTCTTAATCAGAAAAAAGCACTTCTTAAAGAAGAGAAAAGCAATATCAGTTAAACAACCAATATCCATTATCGCTGGAAATAGTGAAAATTTCTCAAAAAGTTGGAGGTATTTCAATCAACCTATAAGAAGATGGTTAATAAGCTCAACTAGAAATATAAAAGATTCAAAAGTTAATTTTGATAAAATTCTGTTTTATGAAAATTCATGGCTTCACACATTAAATATTTTAAAAAAGGAGGGTATAAAAAGAATTGCCTTATTAGGTGGGGCTAAGTTAATAAAATCTTTCTTTACAGAAGATCTGATAGATGAAATTAAAATAACTATTTGTCCAAAAGTTATTGGAGGCCAATACACATGGATCCCTTTTAAAGCAAAAAATGAAATTTTCAATTTTGATAATAGATGGAAAATTAAAATTACTAAAGTATTAAAAACAAGCGAAGTCTTCATTCATTACACAAAAAAGATCAATTAAAAAATAATTACTCATGATTAATGAAAAATATAATATAGAAATTAAATTAAGGATTCAAGATGTGGAGAAAGATGTTTGGAATAATCTTGCAAAAAAATTAGATAACCCTTTTTATGAATGGGAATGGCTTTTAAATCTTGAGACCTCAAAAAGTGTGTCTCAAAAAACAGGATGGCAACCACTATACTTTCTTCTTTATCTTGACAAAGAATTACATGGGATAGCACCTCTTTTTTTGAAGAATCATAGTTACGGCGAATTCATTTTTGATCAATCATTTGCAAGATTAGCTCAAGATTTAAATTTATCTTATTATCCAAAACTTATTGGTATGAGTCCTTACAGTCCCATAGAGGGATATCAATTTATATATAAAGAAAATTCAAACAAGCAAGAAATAACTGAAATACTTTTGAATTATATTGAAGTCTTCGCTACAAAAAATAATATACTTAGCTGTAATTTTTTATATATTGATAAAGAATGGGAGAAACTATTAAATGAATATAATTATCACAAATGGATCAATATAAGAAGCCAATGGGAATCAATTGGAGAAGAAAATTTTGAAGACTTCTTAAAAAGATTTAATTCAAACCAAAGAAAAAATATCAGAAAAGAAAGAAAATCAATTAATAATCAAAAAATTAAAATAAAAATTTTTACTGAAAAAAATATTAATGAGGATTTAATGAATATTATGCATTTTTTTTATGAACAACATTGCTTGAGATGGGGGGTATGGGGTAGTAAATATCTTACCAATGATTTCTTTAAAAATAGCCTCAAAACAAAAGAAAATTTAATTATCTTTAGCGCCTTTGAGGAAGAATCAAATAAGCCGATAGCCATGTCGATGTGTATCAAAAACAAGGAGCATTTATGGGGAAGATATTGGGGTTCCTTAAAAGAAATAAGTTACTTGCATTTTGAATTATGTTACTATCAGCCAATAGAATGGGCAATTAAAAATAAGATTAAATATTTTGATCCAGGTGCTGGTGGACAGCACAAAAGGAGAAGAGGTTTTTATGCCAAAGGAACAAACAGTTTACATAAATGGTTTAATAATAATATGGAAAATATAATCGTTCAGTGGTTAAACAAAGTAAATAAAGAGACTTTAAATAGCATCCAAGATGAAAATAATTCTATTCCTTTTAAAAAATAATTTTTTAATTAATAAACTAAAATTCTAAAGTTTTAGATTTAGAAAAATAATAAAAGAAAATTATAAATATAGAATGATTTCTTTTTAAGCATCAAAAGAATATTCAAATAAAAATTTGTAAAGAAAGTATAATAAAAATAATTTTTTAATTACATGGATATTGAGGATTTAAAAAGAAAAAATAAACTTATTGATAAGAAATTATCTCAAAGAGATATAGTTCTTGACTCATCTGGATATTTTATTGTCAAGATCGATCAAATTAATAAAAAAATAGTTGTTGAACATTATCTCAATAATATTGATGACAAGGGAATAGCTTTAGATCCTATTACTAACAAACCGATACAATGTGATAAGCAGAATAAAAGACAATACAATAAAATCTTTGAAGGAAATACTGCTAAGGAAATTGGGATTTTAATTACAGAAAAAAATAATAATTTAATTTCAAAATTTGATCACGCTTTGTATCTGGGCAGAGAATTGCAGAAGGCAGAAGAATGCTTATTGAAAGATCATGAGTATATACAAGATTAAGAAATTAAACTAAATTAATCCCTCCATAAAGTAAGTGCTACATTTAAAAAAAAAGCTATGAACATTATTTTTTATTTAGGTTTTCTTGCCTTTGGCTTTGGAGCAGCATTTGCTTTAGATAAACTGCTTAGAGCCGTCAAATTAATTTAAAAAATGAATTGGATAAACAAAAATTTCCAAGAATGTTAAGTGTTTAATATTAAAATAATTTTATAAATATAAATTCTGTCTTTGAATGTCTTTGAACACTATAAAAATAAAAAATGAAAAAAATTTAAAATGGCCAAAAATACTTATAGCCATTTTAAGTACTATTGGAATTGTTGATACTGGATCAATAACTCTGAAAAATTGGGGTTTGTTTAATTCATTAAGTTGCCCAGGTGTAAATAAAGGATGTGAGGCAGTTCTAAATAGCCCATGGGGAACATTAATAAAAAATGATCAATATGATATACCACTCTCATTTGCAGGCCTTTTAACTTATTCAATAATATTGTTAATAGTATTAATTTTGAGCCTAAAAATAATATCTCCAAAACAAGAAATTTATAAGTCGTTTTGGTGGCTTTTATATCTAATATCTTGCGGATCCTCAGTATTCAGCATCCTATTAGTAAGTATAATGATTATAAAAATTAAATCTTTTTGTTTTTTTTGTTTACTTTCTGCGATTTTATCTTTCTCTATTTTTATTCTTACTATTATTGGAGCAAGGTTTGAGAACAGAGAAACTATGTTTTACAGAGGTTTAATTATTGCTTTTACAGTTTTAATTGGGGGCTTAATTTGGTCTAATCAAGTTGATCCAACTAGGGCAAACGAAATTAACTTGACTAGGGAGAACATATCTCCCCCAATAACGACTGTGAGTTCAATAGAAAAAATAAATTTCGCAAAGTTTCTAAATGATAAGAATATCGTAATGTACAGTGCATATTGGTGTCCCCATTGCCATGATCAAAAGCAACTTTTTGGAAAAAAAGCAGTGGAAGAATTAATAATTGTTGAATGTGCTAAAGATGGTAAAAATAATCAATATAAGCTTTGTCAAGAAAAAGGTATTGAAGGATTTCCTTCCTGGGAAATTAATAATGAAATATATAGTGGAACTATGAGTTTAAAAGAACTTGCTGAAATGACTAATTATGATGGAGATATCAATTTTAAATAGGAGTTCTTTTTATTTCTTGATTTCTTTTTTGATTTGAGTGGCATTTCCAAATATCATTTTTATTTGGATAATCATTTCTATAATGTCCACCTCTACTCTCCTCTCTAAAAAGACATGCATTCATTAAAAGTCGAGTCGTAATTTGCCTATTTTGTAAATCGATCAACAAATTAAGTGCTCTTCTGTGTTCCTCATCAAAGGATAATATCTGATCTAACTCAACTTGTTTAACAAGATTTAAAAGCGAGTTATCAATTAGATCAGATTTACCGTTATCCAAATGATAGGAAAATAATTCCATTTTATTTTTAGAACGAGATACACCAATATTTTCCCAGCAAGATTTTCTCAATTCTTCAATGTGAATTGATATTTTACCAAACAAATCTTTATCAACATCACATATCTGAAAACTCGTATTTATGCGTTCAATAGATTTAGTTAAACCCATATCTAATTCTATCGATGCCATTTTTTTAGCAAATACAAGGCATTCCATAAGTGAATTACTTGCTAATCTATTAGCTCCATGGACTCCTGTTGAGGCAACTTCACCAACAGCATATAAGTTTTTAATAGTTGTCGCAGCGTTTAGATCTGTATAGACTCCACCCATCCAATAATGTGCAGCTGGGGCGACTGGAATTACCTCATTTAATGGATTTACTCCATATTCTTGGCATCTATTTAATATTGTTGGAAATCTTTTAACGATTTTATCTGGATCAATAAATCGTAAATCTAAACCAACATGATCAGTATTATTCTTAATCATATTATTTATAATCGCTCTACTGACTTGATCTCTAGAGGATAATTCTTTATCTTTTAGATGATCGACTGGACTATTCCCATATTTATCAACTAGAACAGCGCCTTCTCCTCTCAAAGCTTCAGAAATCAAAAAACAAGGAGCTCCATAAAACTTTAAGGCCGTGGGATGAAACTGTATAAATTCCAAATCTTGAATCAAAGCACCTGCTTTCCAAGCGAGTGAAATTCCCTCCCCCGCTGACTGGGATGGATTTGTTGTATTTGTGAACAAATGTCCACCCCCTCCTGTCGCTAATACAACTGCCTTAGAAGAAATCCAATATAAATTTGATCCATCTAACACTTGTACACCTCTACAGATTTTATTTTCGACTAATAATTCTGTTACCCTTACACCTCTGCAGTGCAAAATATTATCCTTAGATTCAACATGATCTTCGAGAACTTCAACAAGAGCTCTTCCTGTTCGATCTTTTACGTGTAGTACTCTTCTACAAGAATGAGCCGCTTCTAAAGTTGTTGATAATTGATCTAAATTCTTATCAAAAATCATTCCTAGCCTTTGTAAATTATCAACACAATTTGGCGCCTCTCTAACTAGCATTTCAACAGCTTTAATATCACATAATCCATCCCCTGCTTTTAATGTATCCTCAATATGCAATTCAAAGGAATCATCAGGCCTAATAACAGATGCTATTCCACCTTGAGCCCATCTACTTGAAGATACTTTACTAGTATTTCTATTTAAAAGGAGAACATTTAAATTATCTGGCAGTTCTAGTGAGGCCATTAAACCTGCTGCTCCAGCACCAATAACAATGACGTCCCAATTATTAAATTCAATCGGATTTTTGGAGAATGGGGGCCTTAACATTAAACCAATCCACTTAAATTTGGCTGAATTATTGCAAGCAAGATAAAAATGCCATCAACTATTAATGTCGTTTGCAAAACATAACTAGATACTAAAATAGATCTACCATTCGAAGCATTGATAGAAGAATATTCAGCAATTTTTCTGGAAAGTAACCATAGAGAAAAACCAGTAATAAAAATAATAGATAAAGGCTTAATACTAATAAGATTTTCAGAAGTTTTTTGGAGTATTAAAGGAGCAATTTCAGAGTCAGCATTTATCACATCCATCCATCTATCCATTAAACCAGTAAAAAATATAGTTAAGTCAGTAATTGCTGTGCCAACCAAAGATGCTATATAAAAGCTTGATCCTATCTTCCACTTTGTCCCTAATCCAATTAAAGCGAGAGGAAGAGCTACAGCCTCAACAGGAATATGAAGGATAGGATGAGCACTTAACCAACCCCAAAAAAGTGACCCACCAAGCCAACTACCTGCAACACCTAACAATAATGATCCAATAATAAAGAATTTTTTTGAAGGCTCACTAGATAAAAATATTCCTGTTGCTAAAATAAAAAATGTAAATATTAAAGCACTATTTGGCTGAAATCTTACCCAAGGAGCTTGTAAAAATATAGGTAATATTACAAAAAAAGATGACCAGAATCTTAAAGTTTTTGCTTGTGTCAGATAAGTACCTTCAACGATATGAACATCTTCAATAAACATCGATTTATAATGATTTTCTTTACTCAAATTTTTAGAGACTACTTCTTTCAATGAACTAATAATGAAAAATGAAACTTTTGTTTAATTTTGACTTAAGTTAGATAAATCTGATGTTCATATTCTTTAGAATTGAACTACAAAAAACCAAATATATTAAATATATTAAAAGTATTTAATAGGCTTTGAGTCTTTTATAGGTTTAGAATATGAATATTACAGCAATCTAGCATTTGTACTGTGTGGCAAGAAACTAATTATCTAGAAAATTCAAATGATGTATTAATTTCAGAAAATAGTCACAAAATAAATCCTGCTTTAATAGAAAGTATTGAAAACAATTCAATAGCAGATGAGGTAGGGTTCGAATCTGGAGATGCTATTTTAAGTATCAATGGCATCAAACCAAGAGATTTAATTGACTATCAAATATTAATATGCGATGAAATCTTAGAAATAACAGTTTTGGATAAAAATAATAAAGTTCACAACATTACAATTGAAAAAGATCAAGATTCCAGTTTAGGTATAAATTTTACAGAGGCTTTATTTGATTCTCTAAAAGAATGTAATAATCAATGTCCATTTTGTTTTATTGATCAACAACCTTCAGGCAAAAGAAAAAGCTTATATCTTAAGGATGATGATTATAGACTAAGTTTTTTATATGGATCATATCTAACATTAACTAATTTAAAGGAAAAAGATTGGAACAGAATATCTACTCAAAATCTTTCGCCTCTCTTCATATCTATTCATGCAACTAATCCTGATATCAGAGAAAAACTACTTAAAAACAAAAATGCCAGAGAAATTTTAAATCAGATAAAGTGGTTCGAAAAACACGCTCTTCAAATACATGCACAAATAGTTGTATGTCCAGAAATAAATGATAATGAAATACTTGAAAAATCAATTCTAGATCTTTCACAGTTTTGGTCTAAAGAAAAACAAACAGTATTATCTGTAGCTATTGTTCCAGTAGGTTTAACAAGATTTAGACCAGAAGATGATGGCTTAATAGCTATTGATAAATGCTATGCAAAAAAAACAATTATCCAAGTAGAAAATATACAAGAAATGATGCAGAAAAAACTTGGGACAAGATTCTGTTGGTTATCTGACGAATGGTACTTGATTGCAGGTGAAAAATTACCCCAGTATAAAACTTATGAAAATATGCCACAAGAATCAAACGGTGTGGGAACAATTCGTAGCTTTTTAACAATGTTAGAAACTGAGACAAAATCTCTACCAAAAAAATTGGCTCAGAAAAGAAATGTGAGTTGGATCGTTGGTAAACTAGTTTATGAAGCTCTTATCCCAACTCGAGAAAAATTAAATAAGATAGAAAACTTAAAAATTAATCTTTATGGATTACCAAGTAAATATTGGGGTCAAGAACAAGTAGTAACAGGACTTTTAACTGGAGAAGACTTAATTTTAGGTTTAAAGGATAAAGCTCTTGGAGAAGCAATTTATATACCTTCGATGATGTTAAAGGTAGGCAGTGATCTGTTTTTAGATGATAAAAAAATAGAAGACGTAGAAAAAGAATTGAGTACTAAAATTCACGTTGTATATGAAGCAAATGATATTATTAAAGATCTAGTTGGACAAAGTTCTAGTAAAAATTTAGTTAATCATGTTTAAAACGTTAATTAATTATTGTTTACTAATACCTATCTTGTTGATAATGACTCCAAAAAGTATCGCGCAAGCTGAAATATTAGACAAAGAAACAACAGAAAAAAAATTACTAAAACAAAGACATATAAAGTTTGATGATATTCCCAATATTATATCAAACAGAAATTTGGAACTTAAATCTTTAGAGAAATTAGTGCAAGCATCATCTTTCGATTTATCAAGCAAAATATCCCAAAGATATCCCAAGCTAAATTTAAATGCTAGCGGCTTTCCACAATATCTTTACTCAGAAAGTTTTAATAACAATTCTAATGATACTAAAACTTCTCAATATCAAATTAATCCATCCCTTAATTTAAGGTGGGATATCATTGATCCTACAAGAAAACTTGAGATTATATCTTTTAAAAATAGATATGAAATAGCAAGAAATAACTATAAAATAAAAAAACAAGATTTAATTCAAGAGGCAAAATCTCGATATCATAAATATCAAAAATCGATACAAGACGAAAAAAATGCTCAAATAGCTGTTGAATTATCAAAGACAAGCTTACAGGATGCTAACGCTAAATTAGAAGTTGGCATAGGAACTAAATTTGAAGTATTAGAAGCTAATTCTCAATTAGAGAGAGATATACAGCTTCTTAAAGAAAAGACTATCGCGAAAGAGATAAATTTAATATCTCTCAAAGAAATTTTTAATATTGATCCTGAAGAGGATTTTACTATCGATGAGAAACAAAAATTAATTGGATTTTGGTTTCACCCTTTAGAAAAAATTTTAAAAAGTGGATTAAATAATAGTTATTCTTTAAAAAATTTAACTCTTCAAGATTCAATCAAAAGGAATCAAGCTCAAAACTTTAAGAATGCAAATTTACCGATTATTTATATAAGTAATAGTCTTTCAAGTTCATTCTCTAAAGGAAGCGCTCTTACTGGACAAATAGATCCTGACAGAACCTCTTCAACTTACTCCAATAAAATAAGCCTAAACTTAACGTGGAATTTTTTTAATGCAGGTCAAAATAATAATTCTTTTAAAGCCAAACAAGCTGAAGCTGAATCTGAGAAGTTAAAGTTTCTAAATTTGCAGAATATTATTAAAACAAATATTAATCGGGCATATTTGAATTTATTAAAAAATAAAGATAAATTAATATCCACTAAACAAGAAATTATTGCAAGTAAAGAGGCATTAAGGTTAGCAAGATTAAGGTATGATGTCGGAGTATCTACTTTAAAAGATGTTTTAATAAGGCAAAAAGAATTAACTCTTTCTCAATCTAAAAATATTGATGCAATTTATAATTACAACATTAACTTAGATAAATTAGAAAGGTTAACTTTTCTTCTAAAAGATAAAGAGTGTAATAGTGACATTAATACAAATGAAGATTTTAAAGATTCCATTTGTGATTATTAAATGCATAATAAGGAAATGAATAATTCATCAAATCAATTAAACGAAGAACAATTAAGTGAATTAAATAATCTTTTTAATTCTATAAGTGAAAGGCAGCTTAATGATTTTGGTAATATTACTGCCAGTAATAAAGCGGATGGATCACTTATTACAAGTTGCGACATATGGAGTGATCAAACAATTGTAGAGGGTCTCTCAAAAATTGCTCCCAATGAAGGTGTTCTGAGTGAAGAAGGAGACAAAATTGTTCCTCAAAATGAGGCATATTGGGTAGTAGATCCTTTAGATGGCACCACAAATTTTGCTGCAGGGATACCATATTGGTCTATTTCAATAGCAAGATTCGTCCAAGGCAAACCACAAGCCTCATTTCTCATAATTCCAACATTACAGAAAAAAATATTAGCAATTCAAGGTGAAGGAGTTTGGATGAATGATAAAAAAATAATTAGAAGTAATAATGATCAAAGAAGCCAATGTGTTTCTTTATGTAGTAGATCTATAAAAATACTTCAGAAAAAACCTAATGAGATTTTTCCTGGAAAAATAAGACTGCTTGGTGTATCAAGCCTAAATTTAACAAGTGTTGCAATGGGACAAACATTTGGAGCAATTGAATCAACTCCTAAAATATGGGATATCGCAGCAGCATGGTTAATCCTTGAAGAATTAAATTGTAAGATTGATTGGTTAGTCATCAATCCCGGAAATTTAAGTGCAGGAATGGATCTTACGAATGTAAACTTTCCTCTGATAGCAGGGAGGACAGAAAGTAATATAAAAGATTTGAAGGAGTGGGGAAATCTTCTTTTAAATTAAAATCTATAAAGAGATATATCACTTGCAAAATATACTTTTTAGTTAAAATAAATAAGATCTAAAAATAAATATTTGCAAGGAATTAATATGAAGAACAGCACTAAATGGATTCTCAAGAGTTTATGGGGTGCTTGTAAAAGATGGAGTAAATCAGATTGTATAGATTTAAGTGCAGCCTTTGCTTATTATGCATTACAATCTTTTTTTCCAATTTTGCTAATATCTTTGTCGGTAGCATCTTGGTTCCTTGGCAAACAAGAAGGGTTAGATGAGCAAATCATTGAGGTTGCGGCACAGATTTTACCTCCATCAGTCGTAGAACTAGTAGAGACAACATTATTTAAATTAATTGATCAAGGTTTTGGAGCAGGTATATTAGGTGCAATGTTTTTATTATTCACAGCAGGAAATGCATATTTATCATTACAAAGAGGTTCAGAAAGGCTATGGGAGGATGCTTTACCATCAAAAAAAAGTTATTTACCTTGGCGAGAACAAGCATCAAAGTTTTTAAGAAATAGGATAGAAGCATTCTTGATAGTGTTCTTTATAGGTTTTCTTATGGTTTTGGATCAAATAAGTGCTAATCTAAGGATGATTCCAGGTGAAGTGTTAAAAGATATTTCTACTTCAAGTAATTGGCTATCAGAAATTATTTTAAGATTACCTGTACTTCAAGTTGGGCAATTTGTAGTGCCTTTAATTGGTTTTTCTTTAATGGCTTTACTATTACAAGCTCTTTTGCCGAGCAGAAAAGTACCTTTAAAGCCATTAATACCTGGAGCAATATTGATAGGTATTTTACTAACAACGTTAAATTTAGCTGTGAGTAAGAGCATCTTATCCCTTGGGGTAAGATTTCAGGCTTATGGATTTATAGGTGGTTTTTTAGTCTTAACTCTATGGGTATGGCTTTTAGGAGTGATTATATATTTTGGTCAATGCTGGAGCGTAGTTATTACAAGTATGTCTATAGTGGAAATGCAAAAAAATAAATATAGAAAACAATTTTTTCGTTAGGTAAATATACATCTATGAATAAAAGTCTTTTTACTTATAGTATTATTTCTTTTCTAATAATTTTCTTTTTTGGATTTAACTTCTTATTTAGCTTATTGGGAAATATTTTAATTTTATTATTTTTAACTCCCATTTTATTAATAGGATTAGCTTTTTTAAAAATTAACTCTTTTAAATCAAAATTTAAAGTTTGCACAAATTGCGGCTCAACAATGATGGGAGATAGTAAAAGTTGCCTATATTGTGGATCAAATTTTAGTGAATTTGAAAATAATAAAACTTACTCTGAAAATGCTAGTAGTGAAACTATTGAAATCGAAGCTGAAGAAATTAATTAAGTTTATTTAAATGTAAGTATAAATATTAACCAATACCAATTTGTCTAAGAATGCTTTGTCCAGTAATTAATTCAGTTCCTAAACCAATAAGTATACCCATCATTGCTAAACGACCATTCCAGGTTTCTGCGAAATTTACAAATCCAAATCTTGTTTGATTTTCCTGGTTCATGACATAAAAAATTTCTTTTATTTTAGCGTCTTATTGATCAATCTATGAATTTAAGTTATTTTTTTATTTAATGTGCTTGATTCCATCAACGGGTTTATATTCATCACCAGTAAGTTCTTCATATATGATCGCAGGTAAGCCTGTTTCAAACATTGTTTGTAAGGCTTCCTTTAAGAAAGGATTCCAACCACCAGTACTTACTTTGCCGTGTCTAACCGTCCAATCCCATGTTCCCTGTAAATCTCTGGGAATTCTTCCCTCTCTATCTCTACGCGCAACTAAATCTAAAGATTCAACTAAACCAACAACGACAGGATTTTTTCCATAAGAAGGAGTTAAACTTAATTCTAACCTTACTGGATCCTCTTTTAACATTTTCAATCTAAATCTAGGTGGTAGTTTAAGGTTCCTTATCACAGAAGCTACTATTTTTGTTCTTTGTTCCAATTTGTTCTCCTTTTAAAAAATACAGAAAGGTTAGTCAGATGTTGTTCCTTTCTCTACAGCAGAATCACTATCATTAGAGAATCTTACAGTTAATAATTCCTCATCTGTTATATTTCCAGATTTATCAAGTAATTCAGGATGTATTGTATATTTCCTTTGATTATTAGAGGTAAATGTATTTTTTCTATCTTTATCATAAGCACTCCATCCATTTGACATTACAGTAAAAGCTTTCCAAATCAGGAAAATAAGAGCTGCTGAATAGATTAAGGGGAATAAAAAAGTCATTAGGGATTTATAGTACTATTATTGTAAATCCATGTTAGCCATAATAGTTAGAAAAAATAAGAAATTCGCCAAATTTAATTAATTAGTTATTTTGAGTATTATATGATCAACCTTCAAAATAAAATCACAAGTTTTTAATATGTTGAAAAATTATGTTTTATTTGGCTAAAAAAAATTTAAAAATCAACAAGCTACTTTGTATCTCAGCAATAATTTTAGGCTTATCATTAAATCCTAAATCATTTTCTTCTACCTATAAAAAAAAAATTGATAATTCATTGATTGCAAATGACAGTAAATCTTTCATAACAAAAGCCATTGAAAAGGCTGGTCCTGCTGTAGTAACTATTGATACTCAGAGACTTGTAAAATCCAATGTTTTAAGAAATTCAAAAATACTGATAGATCCTTATTTTGATAGATTTTTTGGTTTAACAATACCCTATGAACCTCAAGAAAGGATAGAGCAAGGTCAAGGTAGTGGTGTAATAATCGATAATGGCATTGTGCTTACCAATGCACATGTAGTAAATCAATCTGAAAAATTAATAGTAGGTTTACAGGATGGTAGAAAATTTTCTGGAAAAGTTTTAGGTCTAGATATGCTTACAGACTTAGCAGTTATAAAACTAGAAGGCAAAGGACCATGGCCTAAAGCTAGTTTAGGTAATTCTGATGATATCAACGTTGGAGACTGGGCAATTGCGGTTGGCAATCCCTATGGATTAGAAAACACAGTAACACTTGGAATAATAAGTAATCTCAATCGAAATGTTTCCCAATTAGGGATTTATGACAAAAAGATTGACCTCATTCAAACCGATGCAGCTATTAATCCAGGAAACTCAGGAGGTCCTTTACTTAACAGTAAAGGAGAAGTAATTGGTATAAATACTTTAATTAGATCTGGGCCAGGAGCTGGATTAAGTTTTGCTATCCCTATAAATAAAGTAAAAGCGATAGTTAATGAATTGTTAGTAAACGGTAAAGTTATTCATCCTATGATAGGAATCAGTTTAATAAATGAAACTTCATTAGAAACAAATAATATAAAGGTCAAAGTTGGTTATGTAGTTCCTAAAAGTCCAGCTGCTAAAAGCGGAATTTTAGTAAATGATATTATTTTAAAAGTAGAAAAAAAATATATTTACAAATCATCAGATGTCGTTGATGCTATAAATCAAAATGGAATAAATAAATTTGCTGATATTTTAATCAAAAGAAATAATAAAGTAATCAATATTAAAGTAAAGCCAATTGATATAAGAGTTCTTTCTAAAAATAAATAATTTCATCTTTCATGATCTTTAAGTATTTCTACGCATTTAGAGATACATTTGCCATCTGAAATATCGCAAGAAGAAATACATTCAAAATAATTATCAATTTGATCAACATGTAAATTATTCAAACTAGAAAAATCATCCTTTTCTTTATACATTGAACTTTTTTAAATAGGTAGTAATAAGATTAAACAAAGAGCAAGAATAATGTAAAGATAAATGAGTGATCTTGCCTATCTAAATGTAAAGATTTTTTAAAAAAATTTAATTTAAATATAAATAATAAGAATTAATACTTATCAATTAATTTTCCTATTCTTACCCTTTTTTTCTAAATAATATTCATAGCCACCATCAAAGGATTTAAAATTTAAATTATTAATTTCAACAATTCTATTTGCTACTTTTGATATAAAAAATCTATCATGTGAAATAATCAAAACTGTTCCTTTATAGGAACGTAAGGCAAGTTCTAAATTTGCCTTAGATTGGAGATCAAGATGATTAGTTGGTTCATCAAGAAGTAAAAAATTACTTGGTTTCAAAATTATTAACGCCATTGCTAATCTCGCTTTCTCTCCTCCACTCAATTGATTAACATTTTTAAAAACAGTTTCCTTATAAAAACCAAACCCCCCTAAAAATGTTCTAACTTTTTTTTGTGGCCAATCTGGCACGATTTCAAAAATTAACTCAATAATAATTTTTTCTGGATTAAGTGCCTCAGATTGATTTTGCTCATAATAACTTGTTATTAAATTATGCTTACCTAAATAGATTTCTCCAATATCAGGATTAATTTTCTTCATTATTAACTTAAATAATGTAGATTTACCTACACCATTCGGACCTAAAAATGCAACTTTCTCTCCTCTATTAATCTTGAGATTTGATTCAAAAAAAATTATCTTATCAGAGAAACCATGGCATAAATTTTTAATTTCTAAAACAGATTTACCTGAGGGTGAGCATTCAGGAAATTTAAAAATAGGACTTTTTGTCCTCTTTAAAACATTATCAATTTTAATAGTCTTACTAATTTGTTTTTCTCTACTTTTAGCTTGAGTACTTCTTGTTGCACTTGCTCTAAATCTCTCGATATATCTTTTTTGAGTTTCGAGTTCTTTCTGTTGTAATTGATATGCTTTATTTTGAGATTGTTCATCTAATAATTTTTGTTTAATAAAAAAAGAGTAATTTCCTTGATATGTTTTTGATATACCATTTTCTATAAAAACAATTTTTTTACATAATTTATCTATAAAATAGCGGTCATGGCTTATTACTATAATTGAAGTTTTAAGAGGTAATAAATATTCTTCCAGCCAGGATATTGTATCTAGATCAAGATGATTAGTTGGTTCATCAAGTAAGAGTAAATCTGGTTGTAACAACATTATTTTTCCTAATGCAATTTTCATTTGCCAACCACATGAAAAATTTGAAACCAACTCATCAGCTTCTCCTTCAGAGAAACCAAGTACTGGCAAAATCTTATCAACTTTTGCTGGTATTAAATAACCGCCTAAATCTTCAAACTTTCTCTGATAATTTCCTATCTTATTAATTAAAGTATTTAAATTCTCTGGGTCTCTTGAATCTTTTTTATTGAGCATCTCAACTTCCAATGCATTTATTTTCTGTTTAATTATTTGAATTTCTTCAAAGGCTCCGATCAATTCATCTCTAACAGAATTATTCATATTTAAATCAAATTCCTGCTTTAAATACGAAATTCTTGGATTACCTTCCTTAATAATTGAACCACTAGTTTGCTCTTCTTCGCCGGTTAAAATTTTTAGTTGCGTTGTTTTACCGGCGCCATTAGAGCCAATTAAACCAATTTTCTCGCCTTTTTTAATTTCCCAATTTATATTTTTCAATACTAAATCAGTAGAAAAAATTTTAGTTATATTTTCTAGTCTTAACACTTTAAAAATTAATTTACATAAGAAGTTTTTTTGCTTCCAAAAAATAATTCGTGGAATAAAATTATGATATGAAGAGAATTGAACAAATTGTGGCTATTTTCATAGCGGCAGGATTGTCGATACCAAGTTATTGGTTCTTCTGGACTTTAGCTGGTGGCGGCGGCTATGAAAAAAGAGTAAAACCGGTTAAAGAAGAAAATTCACCAAAAGTATTAAAGTCCACCTCTAACTTTAATAAGCCATAATTTTGTTTGCACATCATCTAAAGTACTTAAATGTTCAATCACCTCCTCTTTGGATACTTTAATATTTAAATCTTCACCTATTTTGCAAATTTCCTCTAATGCAGATTTAGGGTTTGTTAGAGCAGTACGAAATAAACTTTGTTTTTTCTCCTTATCCTTAGAAATAATTTTATAAAGTTTTTCGGCGTTGTTCTTCATTTAATAAAAAATATCTTATTAATAGGATATTGTTTAAGCTACATTTTGTGTATTTTTTGTATTAAAAAATAAGTCACTTTCAGAATCTCTCATTTCTTTTGCAGATGCATCTTCCATACTCCTTGCATCAAGACATAAAACTTTCCTTAATTTTCCATAGTTAGCAGCGTGCGATAATCTTCCATCTCTCTTAGCATTCACTTCAGATTTTTGAAGGATTTGATGTAAATGAGTCAATAAATATGGACTAATCACAGCAGAAACCAAAACATCACTACTTTGCTTGAGTGTATTCTTTTTATTTAACAACCTTTTTTTTCTTTGGCTATTGATTGCGCCTTTCCTAGAATTTACATTTGCTGGATTTTTCATGATCAAATCATTAAGAAAGTAATGAACGTCTACACAAGTATTATACACAAAGATACTATCCTTGACTCACTGTGTATACTTATAAGTAACAGTTATTATTTGTTATTCATGGCCACGAGGCAAAATTCAACAAATGGAAAGCCAAAGTCTCCAAGAATTCAAGTAGTGCTTCCAGAGTTCCTATGTGAACAATTAGCACAATTAGCAGAAGAAGAATCGAGAACTATAAGTAATATGGCAAAAGTCTTGATTCAGCAAGGAATAAATAACTATATTAATAAAACGACTGAGTTGGCTAAATCAAATTTAAATGCTGATACAGATACTTTTAGAGATAAATTAGAGAAACAAAGTATTAAAAGGCTAAAAGGTCCACCAAAAAGAATACGTTATTTTAAAAATCTGGATAATTAATTTTAGGTTTGAGGCAATTTTTGGAGAGCGTCCATAGACCCCATTACAACTAATACATTTCCTCTCTCTAATATATATTTGGCAGGAGGATTAACTGTTAAATTATCGGCAGGACCCGCAGCAAGTACATTAACAAAATAATTTTTCCTTAGATTCAGATCCCTTAGAGATCTGCCAATAAAATCTTCTGGCACAGTTATTTCATCTATACCCGTTTGATTATCTAATTCTAATCTCTCAATAAGATTAGGTCGTACAAGCTCTAAACCCAACCTTTCTCCTTGCATCCTTGAGGGGAAAACAACTTTATCAGCACCAACTCTGATTAACATCTTTTCATGTAAATCACTTGTAGCTCTCGCAATGACCCTTTTTACTTTGGTACCATTACTATCTTTTGCAATTAAAGTTGTTGTAATACTTGCTTCTATAGGCTCACTTATTCCAACAACTAATGTATTCATTTCCAATATTCCAGATTCCTTCATAGATTCTTCATCGGTACAATCTACAACTCTTGCTTCAATAGTTGGCTCTAACTGTCTTAAATCATCGATAGCCTTTTCTGAAGAATCAGCAGCTAAAACATCTGCACCATTATTAATGAGCTCTCGACAAACCGCCGTTCCAAACCTCCCAACTCCAACAACTGCAAATGTTAAGGATTCATTTCCTTTTTGCGGAGACCATTGCCACCAGTCTGCCATAATAAAATTCAGTAATTACTAAACATAAAGGTCAGCTTTAGGGTAACCAATACGTTTTTGTTTATTTATTCTACTCTTATAAAGAGCCTCCCAAAGAGCGCTTAAAAATAAAAGTATTCCAAGTCTTCCTACAAACATTCCAACTATGAGGATAAATTGACCAAAATGATTCAGTTTTATTGTGAGTCCTATATCAAATCCCACTGTTGCAAAAGCAGAAATGCATGTAAAAAGCATCTCTAAAAATGTGAATTTTTCTTTATTAATAAATGTATTTGTGGTACTTAACAACATTGCCATCAATAAGACAAATAATAAAGAACCTACTGTTATACCTACAGCTTTGAGTATTACTTTATCTGAAATTAATCGATTACTAATGATTACGTCCTTTTGCCCTCGCAAAGTTGATCTTGTCGCAGCCATTAATGCAATAAAAGTTGTTGTTTTAATTCCACCTCCTGTTCCACCAGTACTTGCACCAATGAACATTAATGTCATTAATAGCAAAATACCCGTATCTGAAATCGTATTTAAGGATATTGGATAATTTGTAAATCCTGCAGTTCTTGCACTTACTGTTTCAAATAAGGAGGCTAATATTCTCTCCCCAAAATTTAAATCAGCAAAGAATTGACCATTTAAGAGTGATTCTGTAATTAAAAAACCAAAAGACCCAAAAATTATTAAATTTAAAGTTGTTCTTAATACCAACTTACTGTGCAAACTTAGTGTTTTATAGCTCAGATTTTTTCTATTGTTCCAAACATCATCTATAACTCTCCATCCCAGGCCTCCAAGAATTATTAAAACAATAAATACAAAATTTACTAAGATATTTGTTCTATATGCGTATACACTAGAAGACCATATTGAGAAACCAGCATTGTTATAAGCAGAAATACTATGAAATATTGAGGCCCATAGTCTTTCCCACTTGTTTGAAATATCAATAAATCCAAAACTATATAAAATTAAAGAGCCTGAAGAAATTATAATTGTGGCAGTAATAGTTATACTCTTAAAAGTTCTTCCAATACCTCCTACTCCAAACTCATCAAGAGTATTACCTTTATCTAGTCTTGTTCTTAACTTGGCTCCTTTAACTACGAAACCTTGAAGAAAAGTAGTTATTGCCATTAAACCTAAGCCTCCTGACAAAAGCATAAATGCTAAAAATATTTGACCTAAAACTGTTAAATCTTTTCCAATATCAATAACTGTTAAACCAGTGACAGTAATTGCTGATGCAGAAGTAAAAAAAGCCTCCCAAATACCAACATCACTACTAGAACATAAAGGTGAACTGAGTACTAAAGTCCCAAAGCAAATTATTATAAAACCAGTAATAATTGTAAACTGAGGTATTGTCAGCTTCCTATAAAAATCTTTTAATTTTACTATTAAAATTTCAAATTTCACTTTTAAAAAATTATTAACTGTAATTGATTATTATCAAGGCAGGAATGATTAATGACATAATAATAGTTAATCCCAGCCCATATTTTGCGATATCAAAGAATTGATAACGTCCTGGACCATAAACCATTAAATTAGTTTGATATCCCATTGGAGTTAAAAAAGATTGGCTCGCGGCAAATAAAACAGTTATTATTATCGCGTTTGGCGAGATTCCAAGATTAGGAGAAAATTGAATTGCAACAGGCAAAATCAAGGCCACTGAAGCTGCATTACTTAGAAATTGTGTAATAATCACAGTAAATATAAAAATAACAAGCAAAGAAACATATAAAGAAAGCCCTGCTAATAAAAAATTTAATTTCAAAACGATTAAATCAGCCAATCCTGAGGTCTGAATCGCTACGCTGAAACTTGATAATGATCCTAATAATAAAAGGACATCTAATCTGATAGATCTTTTAATTTCAGATGGACGTAAACATCCGAAAACAACCATAGCAATTACAGCTAAAAGAACAGATCCAACGAGAGGAATATTAGTAGTAGTTGGCAAAATGATCATCAATAATGCAATAGCTATGGCTATTGGTTTTTTTCTCAATACAGGTAGATCATCTTCAACTTGATCTAACACAAGTAAGTCATTACTTGCTTGCAAACCCCTAATAGAGTCTAAGGGGGCTTGTATCAACAATACATCTCCGGCTCTAAGAATACATTGACCTAGCCTCTCTTGAATCGTCTGTTGTCCCCTCCTTAATGCCAAAACGGTCGCATTGTATCTCTGCCTAAATCTTAATTCTCTTAAACTCGCACCTGCTAAAGTTGAGCCTGCAGGAAGCAAAGATTCAAAAGTTTTTGTTCCCTCAGAAGAATCTATAAAATTATCATTTCTGTTGGTTTCTCTCTTTTCAGCTAATAAGATAGTTCTCTCTTGTTCTAATCTTAATAAATCTAAACGAGTAACTCTTATTAATAACCTATCATCAGGTTCAATTTTCCTATCAGCGAGAGGAGGAAGAATCGTCTTATCATTCCTCTGCAATTGTATGACATCTACATCAAATCTTCTTTGTAACCTACTATTACGAATTGATTGACCAACCAACTTTGAATCTGCAGGAATAGTAACTTCAGTACAATAATTATTTAAATTAACATTATTTGTAAGAGAAGGACTCATCCCTCTGTCAGGAAGTAAAGAATCAGAAACAAGTAATAAATAAGCTGAACCGATAATCCAAACTGGAATACCAACCTTGGTTATACTGAATAATTCTAAAGTTCCATAATCTAATTGTTCACTAATATCACTAACAAGAAGATTTACTGAACTCCCTAGAAGAGTTATTGTTCCTCCAAGTAACA
This sequence comes from uncultured Prochlorococcus sp., assembly GCA_902625845.1. Lineage (GTDB taxonomy): Bacteria > Cyanobacteriota > Cyanobacteriia > PCC-6307 > Cyanobiaceae > Prochlorococcus_A. The sequence continues at coordinate 136,863 of CACOCT010000002.1, forward strand.
CTGAAAACGATAAGGGTAAAAGTACTTTTGAAGGTGAAATATTTCGTTTTATACACCAACCTTCAGCCAGTGGCAAAAGCGAGGCAACTAATGGAGTATTTGGAACGATTCCTGAGATAGGTGCAACTACTAAAGCTAATATTGTGATGAAACTCTTAGAGGTCTTAATACTCTCAGAAGCTAATAATTCCCTCACTCTATCAAAAGAGCCGCTCTTAACTAATGCAGATGAGATTGAAAATAATCCCATCAGTGTGATTAAGGAAGGACTTCCAAATCCAGACAATGCTTTTTGAGGTGATAAAACACCAGTCACAATAAAAATTGCGACACATAACAAACCGGTCAATTCAGGAACTATTGTATTCTTTATAAATAAAAATATAGATAAACATAAAACTATTACAGTTACAAGGGCTTCATAGTTTTCATTTAAAAAAATAAGAAGATTCATATTTTTGGCGTTTGACTAAACATAGCTTTAAGAATATAAAAAGAATTATTTAAATTTATACTCTTTTTACAATATACTCTTAAAGATTGATTTCTTCTCTAAAAACCATGAAGCTGTTGACTTTAAACCCCTCCCAATCTTTGGCATTTTAGAAGCATAAATTATTCTTCTAATATCGAATGCAAACTTCCCTGAGAGAGTTAAACCAATACCAGAGATAGAGGCCTTACCAATCCCTAAACTCATCATCTCTCCATTATCGTTGAATTTAAATGGTAGTAATTTTTCATTATTAATAATTAATTTTATATTATGAGCTACATGCTCGCCCTGTTGCATAGCGACTTGAGCCGTCACAGGAAACCCATTATTGCTGTCTGTTTGCGATATATCTCCAATCGCGAAAACATTTGGAAAATCTTGTAATTGAAGATTATTATTAATTAAAATCTTGTTATTAATTTTTTGAATTTGCTTATTAAATTCAGGCAAGTTAGGTTTTATACCAGCAGTCCAAATCACTTCAAAATATGGAATTTTTTCGATATCATTGAAATTATTAGATAATAGGATTTGTTCATCGGTAATTTCAAGAACTGAGCAATTTTTCATTAAATTAATATTCTTTTTGTTTATAGATTTTTCAGCCTCTTCTTTATTAAAAATCTTACTGTTATTAAGAATTTCTGAAGTTTTTTCCACAATTATAACCTCAAACTTTGATTTATATAAATCACTTACTTTACATGCAAGTTCGACTCCAGAGGGTCCTGCTCCAATAATAAAAATTTTATTATTTTCACCAACAGAAATGGGTTTATCTAAAAGTTTTTTTAAACTGAATTGATCGTTATTCGTACTAAAAAAGGAACAATGTTCTTTAACTCCTTTAATTGAAAAATCATTTGGAGATGAACCTGTGGATAGAACTAAATATTCAAATTCAATTTTTAAGTCATCTTTAAGAAACAATAATTTTTTATCGAAATCAATAAAATTAACGTGATTTTGTATAAAAGTAATTCCAGAATTTGCATATATAGAATTAAAACTTGGATTCACTTCCCATGATTTAATTTCATTGCTAAAAACTTCGTATAAAAGCGGTTTAAATTCAAATTTTGTTTTTGAATCAATAACTAATATTGAAAAATCAGCATTATTTTTTCTTAAATGCAAAGCAGCATTTACTCCTCCGAAACCACTACCAACTATTACTATTGGTTTTTTTATATTATTCATTTAATTAATATAAATGGACTTGTATGTATTATTAAAGTAAACGAATATGTTTTAATTTGAGTGTTATTTCTTAAAAAATTAAAATTCTACTGGAAAAATGGATACTAAACCTATAAAAAAAACAAAATATAATTTAGAAAAATTTAACGAAAAACTTATACAGTTAAGCACCTCAGAAATGCTTGAATGGAGTTTACAAAAATTTGGGAATAATTTAGCTTTTACAACAAGTTTTGGAATTCAATCCTCAGTTTTACTACATTTAATCCAAAGTTCATCATTAAAAAATAAAGTTAAAATTTTTTGGATAGATACTGGATATTTACCAAAAGAAACTTATTTATATGCCAATACACTTATTAAAAAATTATCATTAAATATTACGATTCTACAAAGCGATATCTCACCTGCTCATATGGAGGCATTGCATGGCAAACTATGGGAAAGTAATAGAGTAGAAGATATTAATAAATACCACCAAATTAGAAAAGTTGATCCTTTGGATAAAGCCCTGAAAAAATATTCTATAAATTGCTGGGGGAGCGGAGTAAGAGCACAACAAACTACAAATAGAGGTAATATGAAGTTTATAGAATTAATCAGAGATACTCTCTCTCTAAGACCATTACTTGGATGGAGTCAAAAAGATATATTTTATTACATGAAAGAAAAAAACTTACCGCAACATCCTCTCTTCTTACAAGGTTATTCTACTGTTGGAGATTGGCATTCAAGTTCTGCTGAATCACACAATACAAAAGGTAGATCAACACGTTTTGGGGGGATAAAGCAGGAATGTGGGTTACATGTAAATGATTATCAAATTTAAAAGCAACTATGACTAATATTGTTGATTATTTACTTATCGGCAATACGAGACTTCACTGGGCTTTTTATAAAAACAATTCATATGATTTTTGCCATACATTAGTTAATGAGTCATTACCAAAAAATATTGATTTTAAAAAGTTAATTTGGGCTTCAGTTGGAAAATATCCTACGAATAAGTTATTGAAAAAAAATCAAGTAACTCTTAGAGATATAAATTTAAAAAATATGCCTAATTTCATAGGGATTGATAGAGCATTAGTTTGTTTTGCAGCGTTAAGTATGATTAAAAATAAATTTAGCAAAAATTTATTAATAGTTGATTTAGGGACAACAGTATCAATGACAAAAATAGATAATCAAGGAAATATCTTAGGAGGACAATTATTTCCAGGTTTTACAACCCAATTAAAATCTATGGAACAAAATACTAAAAATCTTGTTTTCCCAAAGAAACTTTTTATTCCTAAGAATAAATTTGAAATATCAACAATGAATGCGATGCTGAGAGGAGTTTATAATTCAATAATAGGAGCTATTAAGTTATCATTTGATTGCACAAAAGATATACTAATTCTTTGTGGAGGGGATGCAAATTTAATAGGAGATTTATTAAAAGAAGAAATCAAAAACTTTATAGTAAAACCAGATTTGGCTATGTATGGATTGATATTTTTAAATAAAAAATAAATTATGTTAAAAAAATTAATTCAAGATAATTGCAAATCATTAATAATATGATCAGCCATAATTGCTGCTTTTACCTTTGAATATATCTTCTCAATATTTCCGCTAGCATCAATTACAAATGTATTTCTGAACATACCCATATATTCTTTCCCCATAAATTTTTTTAAACCATAACTCTCATAATCAGATGCGACTTTACAGGGTACTGCATCTGTTAGAAGTATAAATGGAAGTTTAAATTTATCTATAAATTTTTGATGAGATGAAGAGCTATCCTTACTGATTCCTAGGACAATTATATTATTTCTTTTAAGAATATCCCAATTATCTTTAAAATTGCATGCCTCTTTCGTACATCCTGGTGTATTATCCTTAGGATAAAAATAGATTATTACTCTTTTACCTTGAAAATCACTTAAAGATATTTCTTTTTCAAAAGCATCCTTTAAAGTAAATTGAGGTGCCTTATTGCCAATTTGAAGAACCATTGAATCTAATAGATAACTATTCGAATAGATTACCAAAAATTTGGTTATATAAGCTGGGTCGCGTAACACATGATTCAACTTCAGTAGAATTGAAAGTTGCCTCAACTCTATCTCAAGCAAGAGCAAAAATATTTTTAGAAACAAGATATTACATAAGAGATGCCTTATCAGCTCTTTTTAAAATTAATCCTATTGAAATTCCCATTACTGCTAACCCAGGGGAACCACCAAAACTACCTAAAGGCATGGGATACATAAGTATTAGTCATTGTAAAGATGCTTTTATAATTGGCTGGCATCAAAATAATATTGGTATTGATATTGAAAGATCTGATAGAGATTTCAATTATCAAAAATTAGCAAAAAAGTATTTTCGAGAAAAAAATATAATAAAGTATAACTTGAATAAATATTCAATCCTTAAAGAATGGAGCGCTATTGAAGCAGCAATAAAATGCGATAGAGGAAAATTATCAAAAGATTTAAAGGAATGGAAATTTCAAATCAATGAAGAGATTTTATACCACAAAAGTAAAAATATAAAATTAAATTTAATACAATTACCCTTTTTAGATTGGACTATTTCAATAGCCTATAGAAAAAAAATTTCATATGACCTACCAAAAATAATTTGTAGTAATTTATAAAATATTAATTTAATAATTTTTATCGTATTCCCAACCACATTTATTAGGATGCCATATTTTATGATCAATAAGATTATTTGGCATATATGTTTGAACTAGATCATCATTTATATAATTATGAGGATTTTTATAAGTTGTTGATTTATATTTCAAATGATCTGGTACTAAAGATACTTTGTTTGATTTTACTTTTTCAATAGCATTAAAAATATATTTAGTGCTATTACTTTTTGGAGAAATTGCTAGGAATAATGATGCTTGTGAAAGAAAATAATACCCCTCTGGATAACCAACCTTCTCAAAAGCTCCGTAACATGAATTTACAACCACTATTGCATTAGGGTCAGCCAAACCAATATCTTCACTTGCTGAAATCAATAATCTTCTGAAAATATAGTTTGGATCCTCACCTGCTTCAATCATATTTGCTAACCAATATAGAGTAGCATGAGGATCAGAACCTCTTATAGACTTAATAAAAGCACTTACTACATCAAAATGATTATCTCCGTATTTATCATAAATAATATTTTTATTTTGAATTGAATCTTTAGCAATAGATAGATTTATTTCTATAATCCTGTCTTCGTTTTCAGCTGTAGTATCAACCGCTAATTCCAATGCATTAATAAGATTTCTAGCATCTCCACTTGAAAAGTTGATTAAATGATCGAGTGCTTCTTGGGTAATATTTATATTTTTTTTAATATCAGAATTTTGATAATGATAAATGACCTTATCAACTATTTTCTTAAGATCAAATTCACTTAATGGAGACAATTTAAAAACTCTTGACCTACTTAATAGAGCTTTATTAACTGCATATATCGGGTTTTCTGTAGTTGCTCCAATAAAAATGATTGTACCATTTTCGATTGAGGGTAATAATGCATCTTGCTGAACAGAAGTAAATCTATGAACCTCATCAATAAATAAAATTGTTTTTCTTTTTGTTTTTTTCCATCTTTCTTCAGCTAACAATATTTCATTTCTAAGATCCTTAACACCAGATAAAACAGCATTTAATTTAATCATTGCTGCTCTTGTATATGAAGAAATGATTTCTATTAAAGTTGTTTTCCCCACGCCTGGAGGACCTGAAAAAATTATATTACCAACCTTGTCATTTAATATCGCATTACGTAGTAGAGAATCTTTTGAAAGGATATTGTGTTGTCCATAGAATTCTTCTATAGATTTTGGTCTTAGTCTATCTGCTAATGGTGCCTGGTTTAAAGTAGGCTGATGATTATCAAATAAATTATCAGATTGCATTTTAAGAATCCTAAATTGAAAATTAAGTTATTACTGTAGGCCGATCCATTTTTGTAAGTTTTGATATATTTAATAAATCATCCAAACTTGTTATTAAATCCTGTAAAGCTATTTGAGGATTTAGATCAAGTTTTCCTTTTGATAGAGATGATTTTTCGAAGTATAATCTTAAAGTAGAACCCTTCGTACCAGTGCCAGATAATCGCAATATTATTCTTGAATTATTTTCTAATATTATTCTCAGACCTTGATTAGTGCTAATGCTTTTATCGATAGGATCTTCATAAGAAAAATTATCTGCATTTAAAACTAAACTATTAGAAAATCTCTCATCCTTTAACTTAGGTAAAAGTGACTCTAAATTTTCATAAATCTGATTAGCTATATCAGAAGGTATAGCTTCATAATCATGTCTTGAATAGTAATTCCGTCCAAATTTTGACCAATGCTGATTCATTAAATCCATCACTGAGCATTTTTTAGCTGCTAAAATTTGCAACCAAAACAATACTGCCCATAGTCCATCTTTTTCTCTTACATGATTGCTGCCTGTTCCAAAACTTTCTTCCCCGCATATAGTTATTTTATCTGAATCTAAAAGATTACCAAAAAACTTCCAACCTGTGGGAGTCTCGTAACAAGGAATATTTAATTCTTTGGCAACAGAATCAACCGCCATACTTGTAGGCATCGACCTCGCGACTCCAGACATAGCATCTTTGTAACCAGGAATGAGATTTGTATTAGCAGTTATCACTGCTAGACTATCACTTGGATTTACAAAGCAACTTCTACCAAGAATCATATTTCTATCTCCATCTCCATCACATGCTGCACCAAAATCAAAGGATCTTTTATTAAGGAGTAAATCAGCTAATTTATCAGCATAGGTTAAATTTGGATCTGGATGTAAATTGCCAAAGTTTTGTAGAGGGGTTGAATTTATGAGACAACTCTCAGGAAGGCCAATTTTATTTACAAATAATTCTCTTGCATACGGCCCCGTGACAGCATTCATTGCATCAAACACTATAGAAAAATTATTTTGTAAATAATCTCCTATTTGATCTAAATCAAAGATTTTTTCCATTAAAGTTACATAATCTTCAACACCATTAATAATTTCAACAATCATATCTTTTATTTTGAAAGATCCTTCATTCTTGAAATCCGGGACAGGATAATCATAAAATTTATAATCTAATAATGATTGACTACATCTATATATTTGATTTGTAAGTTTTTCTGGAGCAGGCCCTCCATTTGAAATATTAACTTTTACTCCAAAATCTCCATCCAATCCACCTGGGTTATGACTTGCAGAAAGAATAATTCCTAAAAGAGCATTTCTTTTTCTAATCAGGTGTGACGCCGCAGGAGTTGATAAAAATCCATCCTTAGTAATAATAATTTTTCCTACATTATGTGCAGCACAAATCTGAATAATTTTTTGTATTGCTTTTTTATTCCCATATCTACCGTCTCCACCAACTATCAAAGTGCTCCCTGTTAAATTATCCAGTTGAAGCAAAACTGACTCTATAAATATTTCCAAATAATGAGGCTCTTGAAATTGCACAGTACTTTTTCTGAGGCCAGAAGTTCCCGGCTTCTGATCTTTGAAAGGTTTTGCTATATTGATATGTTTGATTTTATTCATCTCAAAATAATTTTTTGCAAATCTAACTAATTTAATGAGGCATTTCGGAAGTTCTTAACATAGCGATAAACCATAAAGAACTAATAAATAAAGCCATTAATATGCCATAATTAATTCCAAATTTTGAAATTGTTATAGGGACCAGGAGTGGAAAAGTTAATGCTCCTATCAGGGGAGTAAAAGCAATAAATTTTTTTTTCATAAATTATTCAAACCATTCAGTTTCAGCATTAGATTTTTCATTCGTATTATCCACTGGTGTATCCCTATCAAATCGCATGGTAATAGATCTGTCTTGAACACCCGTTGAGTCTGTTGCTTTTATCTCATAATTCTGTGAGCCATCACGAAAAGGAACTTGAAGCCTAAATGTACCATCAGAAGCTAATGGAACATTTTCATCTCCAATTGTTAAGGTCGCAGATGGATCAGTTGCGCCATAAACAATAAGTTCTGCATCAGCCACTAACCAGAAAGATCTATTAGAAATTCCTACTCCTGAATCATTTAGCCCGGAAGACCATGTACCAGCGCCTGAATCATTCTGATAAGAATTTGGTTTAAATGTTTTAGTATTCTCCATAAATTCTTCAGACCCGACTCTAGAGCGTTTTGAGTAAGTAGTAGCAACCTGATATAAACGCTCATGTAATCCATTTATCTCACTATCGTCTGTATTTGTTATGGCCAAATTAGTTTCTGATGGTGAATCAAGATTGAAAGGAACAAATTTATCTAAGATTTGTTCTGATGGCTGGGAATTAGGTACATGTCCCGCAGAAGAGAAAGCTAAAGAAACCCAATTAAATCCATACCTATAGCCCAATTCAACTTTATAATCCCTATCAGGAATTGGTATAGGTAGATACCATTCAGTACTATAACTATCAACTGCAATTTCTCGTAATGTACCTTGATTGAAATCTCCATCTTTTGCACCTGTAACGTCATAAAGCCTTAGACATAATTTATTAGCACCAAGAGATTTTGCCTTTTCTCTATCAATCTCAGAAATCTGCCAAAAGACATAAGCCCAATCAGGATCTCTAGGCAAGAAAACTAAATTTGTTTTTGTCTCTACAGTAGTCGGTGTAGCAGTTAGTTTCTTATCAAGAAGGGTCTTATCATCTTTAAGGATATTCCTGTCATCTTTTTGAATATTATTATCTTCTTTAATTGGTGAAATATTTTTTGAATTATCTGCTTTAGTCTGGTAAGAAACTATTAAATCAACTAGTACAGCCTTAGTTTTACGACTGTAGAGGGGAACAGATAATTTACTCGCTACTTGTCGTAATTGTCTGAGGGTTAGACTAAGCAATTCATCCTTACCTTTAATCCCATCAGCCACTTTAAAATCTCCGTTTTTGTTTGGGATCAGTATGTTCTTTTTTTTGCCAAACTGCGTGATATTTTCCA
>CACOCT010000003.1 GCA_902625845.1 uncultured Prochlorococcus sp.
GAAACAAAAGTAGAAACTAAAGAAGAAACAAAAGAAGAAACTAAGGAAGAACCAAAAGTAGAATCGAAGGAAGAATCAAAAGCAGAAACTAAGGAAGAACCAAAAGCAGAAACTAAGGAAGATCCAAAATTTGAATCTAATGAAGACTCAAAAAAGGAAATTAAAGAATAATCCAAGAATTACTAAAGTTAAATAAAAAAACTATTTTTAAATAAATTGAAATTCTAATTTGGATTAAGTATTTTTAATTATAACTATCTACTCTAAATTAATAAAATTTTTGATTAATTGAATTTAAATAAAAATAAATATGTATTTTATAAGTTCAAAATTTAAATATTCTTGTAATTACTGGTAATTAATTTATTAATAATCAAGTTAATTTTCGAATTATTCAAAATCAAACCCTATAAATAACTCTTTGTGAACAACAAGAACATCGAATAAAGAGGTACCTGCGGCTGGTGTTAATGGAATCTGATCTACACTAAAGGCTTCTGCGCATAACAAATGTCCATCCCATCTAGTGTTATGTTCACTTATTTCAATTGACCAATCAATAACTTTTTTAAAATGGTCTGGCATCAATGACCCAATCTTTCTCGAGATTTGGCATAAATTTGTAAGTATTGGAGGCTTTGAAGGCCTCTTAAGATCTTTAATTAAACTTGGCTGTGTAAAAACACTTGTATAACGTATGTATTCTATTAACTCATAATCTTTTTCAGAAAGGTTAGCTTCTTTTAGAGCTTTTTCAAATTGATCTAGAGGAGTTATTGGCCTTTTTATCATTTAAGCCTTATTTTTACCATCTATTATAAATTTTCTTCTGATAAAGAAAAATATTCCCGTCGTAATTATCATTACTGGTGCATGATAACTTAAGGTTGAAAAATATTCTCCTAATGCTTGAGCATCCATATTTGAAAATTAAAATTAATATTAAAAAGTATATTATCTAGAAGTTTTTATTGTGATTTACAAGTGATTATTGTTATTAATTTAAACTTTAGTAATTAATCTTTTTTGATATTTTCGGCTTCATTTCCCTCACTCATATTATTATTTTTAATATTCTCAGGTTCATTAACTGCTTTATTTAATTCATTCTGAAATTCATTGGAAGCATTTTTAAGGCTTTGAAGAGTCTTACCAAGCTGTTTACCAAGTTCTGGAAGTTTTTTAGGACCAAATATTAGTAGTGCAAGTACAAGTATAACTGTAACTTCTGGCAAACCTACTCCAAAAATATTCATAAAGAAATGATTTTAATTTGATTATATATTAGATATTTAATAAAAGCACTTAAGCAAATATTAGTACTTAATAAATAATCTTTAATTGTTAATTAAAAAATATTTTTTCAATAACTATTGCAGTTAAAGCACCTTTAAAAAAAACGAACCAAAGCAATGAGTAATCAGTTAATCTTAATTTTTTTTGATACCAAGAAATCATTCTTTTGTGAGTTTGAATAATTTTTCTCATAATCAAAATTGCCTTTATTCTTTTTTAAATTTATACCTTGTATGAGATTTTTGAAAGTATTTAAATAATTAAAATAAATTTATTTAGCAATTAAGTAGGTAATCAATAAATATTATTTGTTCTTTAGTAACATTTAATTTTTGAATATATTATTCTTAAAAAAGATAATCCCTAAGAAATGAAAAAATTTTTCTTATCATTCTCTATTATATTTTTTTTAAATCCTGTAAATGCTGTAACAACTAGGATGTTTAGAGTTTTAGATACTTGCGCGAGATACAGACTTAATGAATTGGATGCTTTTCAAGCTCTTGAAAAACTTAAATTACAAAATAATCAAAATAATCAATTAGAAGCAAAAGCAAAAATAAAAAAATATTGTTCCGTTTTTACACCCAACGAAAAAATAGAATTTTAATCATTATTCAATTTGCTATTTATATTTACGCACTTATTTGTAGTATTTTTTACTTATCGTTTGCAAAAACATTAAAAAATTATTTAGGATATATTTTTATACAAATTATCTTGAACATAGGAGAAAAAGTTCCTGAATTTCAAATGCTTGATCAAAACGGAATTCAGAGAACTAATAAGAAATTAAAATCACCTTTAGTGCTATTTTTTTACCCTAAAGACGATACCCCAGGTTGCACTATTGAAGTTTGCGGATTTAGAGATAAATATGACCTTTTTAAGGTACTTGGAGCTGAAGTATGGGGAGTAAGTAATGGGAATTCTGCAAGTCATTTATCATTTGCAAATAAAAATAAATTACAATATCCGCTTTTATGCGATACCAATGATTCTTTACGCAAGATCTTTGGAGTTCCAAAAGTACTTGGTTTACTTGATGGTAGGGTCACATATGTAATTGACAGAAAAGGAATTGTTAGACATATTTACAGAGATTTATTAAATGGTCCTGCTCATATTAAAGAAGCAATAAGAGTATTGAAAGAACTTCAAAATCAATAAGAACGTCTATTCTTGATGTTAAGATTGCTTAATAATTTCTTAAAAAACTAAAATTTTAAAATGACAAAAGTTGGTTTAAAAGCAGTTGATGAAGCCATAGCTAATGGAGTTGATCTTGATGGAACGACTATTCCATCCAAAATGCTTGATTTATATAATAGAATTATGTTTGAAGAAAATAAAAGAAAGAGAAGCGGTGTCAAAAAATCAATGAGAAATAGATGTGTTAAAACAGGATCAAAACATTTTGATAAAGACACTTTAAATAGTATGCTAATTGATGCAGGTTGGGAGGGTTTAAAAGATAAAGAGATTACTTTTTTCTATGGATAAAACTTTATTAATATCGCAGATTTTTCATTCTTTTTTGAAAAATGATTGATAACAATATTAGAAAAATAGCAGAAAAGCTCAACCAGTTAGCTTGTAAGGAGTGCACAAAAGGATGGATATCTGATCGTGATCAATCTACGGATCCGATTAAAGATATTTTAGATTGCTTCGAAAATGGACTAATTACAAATAAATTGAAAGATAGGCTTATCAAAGAAACTAATGAAATTAAAAATAAAATTTAATCTCTTATAAATTTGATTTGTTTTAATGTAAAATTTAAACTAATTTATTAAAACAAATAAACAATCCATCTTTAAAAATAGATATAAGCAATAATTATTTGAATTATAAATTAAAAATGTTTAATGACTTTGCAGTTGCATTCAGTGAAATGGGATTACGTAAATGGCAAATAATAGCAACGAGTATAAGCTTTATTGTTTTTCCAATTACTTTTTTTATTTCTTCAAAGAATTTTGACGCTGAGGCAGTATATGGGTGGATGATGGAAAAGCCTAAAAAGAATAAATAAACTATTTTGAATAGGGAACAAACTGATGCTAAGAATTTAAAATACTTGCTAATTATGTAATTAGAAATATAAAATCTAATGTCTACTACTTCTTACTTAATGCATATACTTTTTGGTCAAGCATCAGGAATGAATAGTGATTTTATTCTTGTTATAATACCAATCCTTTCTATTATAGTCTTGATGTTTGGTATAAGATCTATCTTTTTCGATACAAGTAAAACTAAGCTAAAAAAACAAAGATAAATATCAACCCTTTTAATTTTTCTTTAAAAAAAGTTGTGTGATTTCTAAGAATAATTTAATTTATTTACTATTTTCTTTAAAAAGTTTTAAAGATTTTTTATGAGCTAAATTAGCTTCTATTACGGTTACAACTGAAATAAAAGATAGTCCAGCTAAGCCTATTAATTGGTCTGATTGAGTTGGGTCCTTATCTCCTTGTAAGAGTATTCCTAGAACAAACCATACTAGAACTGCTCCTGCTGTAAGAAAATAAGGTAACCATCTTCTCTGGTAAATGTAACCAGTACCTAAACCAGGGAAGAAATTTAATAATGATGCAACCCAACCGCTGGATGAAGCTAAAATTTGATCTTTGTTTATATTTTCCAAGAAATTTTAAAGTTTAGTTTATTTTAAAGTTATAAATTAAAAAATTGGGAAAAAATTTAGTTTAATATTTATTTGAAAACTAAAGCCCACCCTGTCACCGCAAAGAGAAATACTGCAAGTGCAAACAAACTCTTGCTGTTAGCTTTACCTTTTTTATCGGTAGATTTAAAAGGAATAAGTCCCATGTTTTTAAAAATTTTTTTTATCATACATCATTTTTTTTCTCTAAGGATAATGATTATTAACTTGTAAAAAAACAAATAATAGGTTAAGCAAATTTGGTTATAAGCAATTAGGTTTATTCTTCTATCAAATTTGCACATAAAAAAACTTTGGTTATTTATAATCAACCGGTATTTAAAAAGTTTATATAATATATTTATATTTAATATATGCATTAATTATTATTATTATTATTTAATTGGTGAAGAAAATATTTAATTTATATTCAAATAAATTTTGATTAGATTATGAAATTATTAATAAATACTAATTTATCAATACCCTGTAAGGAGTTTAAATGGCGTTTCTCTAGATCTTCTGGATCAGGAGGACAAAAAGTAAATAAAACTGATAGTAAAGTTGAAATTATTTTTGATATTAAGAATTCAAAATTCTTGAATGAATTTCAGAAAATAAAATTAAGAAAGAATCTAAACAAGAAACTAGTAAATGACTGCATTTGCATTATTGTTAAAGATCAAAGGACTCAGGGACATAATCGTCAATTAGCTTTAAAGCGCATGGCTAAGTTAATAAAAGATACTTTAAATAAAAAAACAATATATAGAATAAAAACTAAACCATCAATATCAGCCCAAAATAAGAGAATTGAAGAAAAAAAGAAAAGGAGTGAATTGAAGAATACTAGAAGATTTAGGTATTTCGAGGGAAATTACGATTAGATTATTTTGAGAATTAATGCACATAATTAATCTTTTGAAAATTAAATGCGAATAATTTTTTTTAAAACAAATAAAGTTTACAGATTAAATTAAACTATCTCCTTAATTTGTAAATATTTTTCTTGACAAAGAAAACAAGATTTTTTATTGTTTTCAACAAGACAATTAATCAATGCAACAACAAAAAGGTATAACTATTGAAGCAGGTGTTAAAAGACTCTCTTCTTTAATGAAAAAGGGACTAATAACAGAAGAAGAGTTCTTGTCTGCAGAAGAACTGATTATTCAGAGCGAAATGGAAATTCCTCCTGATAAGAAATAAAAATTACTAAGTACTTATAAAAGTACCTCTTGGATAAAGTCTGGCAATTTTTTTAAATTGAGTAAATTTTTTCTTTTTCATATCATGTTTGTATCTTTTCAGCATGAAAATATAATTTATAGTTCCAATTATCATTAATAAAAAGAGAAATTCAAATCCGGCTACAAAATTCATATCAAATAAAAATTATATTTTTAATCTGACAAATTTTTTTTTATAAAACATCAGTATTTATATCTAGTTCCTACTAATAATTTTTATATTTATAAAAAATATTTTGGTTCTTTATATGATTTACTTATTACTTCTTTTAACAAATATCCGATATTTTATGTAAACTTAAAGCAAACTTTTTATTTATCTAATACAAATTAATTGACTTTTTTTTAAACCCTTAATAAATGACAAAAAATAAAAAATCTTTAGCAAAAATTATAGAAAAGCTTCAAGAAGATGAGGAACATACTAATTTTAAAAAATGGAATGAGGATTTGTTCTCAAAATTTATTTTATTATTTCCAACCGCTATATTTTTAATTACCTTTTTAAGGATCAATAATGATAAATCTTTTATTGATTTATTTAGTTTTTTATTAGTAGCATCAATTTTGGTTTTATTTGGAGTGGCTTTAAATTTTATTCTCACCAAAAAATAAATATTGATTTATTTGAAAGTAAAAGTTAGTTGATTAAGTTGTAATTTAATTTCTTAAATAATCAATTTACACAATACTTTGATAATTTTGGTACTTGGATATGGTGATCATTCAGTTATGGTATTTAGGATTTAAATCAAAAAATGCAAATACTTGTTGTTGGTATAGGTTTACTAATTGGTTTATTAATTAGTTGGATATATGGTCTCTCAGGTGGGGATGTGTTTGTTTGGATATTCTGTTTATATTTAGGTTTGGAGGTTGGTCAGATGATTTTTTCAGATGATAGTAACGATGATGATGATGATTTTGATGGAGGAATTTTGACTCCTGTATATCAAGGAATTTAATTAACTTTTCAATAATTATTACTTATAATTTTTCCAAGTTATTTAAATCCTTTTCTCACAATCCATAAATAATAAGTAAGCCAAATTGGCGGCAGATACTTAAATAATTCCCCTAATTTATTTATATAGAAAGGTGTGCTTTCATATGTTATTAGTTCAATCACAAATGATGATAACAAGATCCAAATAGCGATACTAATAATATTTGCCCCTAATAAAGCGAACTTATTCTTTTTAAAAATCTTTGGCATGTTAATTTTACTTCTTAAACATAACTTATAAATAACAAAGATAATTCACAAGCAATATTAATAATATTTTTATTAAATAGATTTTTGATAATATAAATAATTAATAATTGAACCCAAAGTTATGTCATCACCTATGAAAGATTTTCTAGATCAGTTTTTTGAATTATGTAAAAAATATCAGGAAGAAATTAAACCTGCAATTATGGCAGAGATATTAAGAGATTATGCAGATAGATTAGAGGGATAAAAACGAAGATAAGATTTCTTTGTTTTGTTTTCTAAAAGGTATTTATGATGCTTTAGATTACAGGAACTCTAAATAATTAGCGTTAGTAGCTTTAATTATTAATCAATTTAATCAAGGAAGTATTTTAAAGAATTAAAATCAAGGTTAAATAGGATTCTTCCAGAAAATATTTTGTATAACAAAAAAACTTTAATAAAAAATTTTGAATTATAAGGTTAATAGATCTAAATAACTTATTAAATTCGAAAAATTTAGATTAAAGAAAAATACCTTTGCTTTGAATAAACATATGAAAATTAGGATTACTAAGATACATGTTAAAAAAAAGTTTTATTGAAAAAAATACTAAAGCTGAAATTGCAAATAAAGAAATTAAAAATGATCTTTTTTCAATTTTTTGATTATTAAAATACAATTTTTTCAATTTCATAAAAAGTTTAAGGTCTATAGAATTTTTAGCAAAAAATATTTGAATATTTTTAAAATTAAATGTTTTATTTAGATTGATTACTAAGAACTAGATAAATTTCTTCCCTTCCAAGTCCAACCTTTGCCTGTATATGTTTTATAAATTGAAAGTAAGCTTATGTATAAAACAACTATTCCACCTAAGCCACTTAAAAACCAATATTTTTCTGGAATATTGTACTGAGCTTTTAACCAATACCTTTTGCATATGTAAGTAAAAATTGACATAAATGAAATAAAACCTACATTTAAAAAACTTGTATTTTGGTTTTTCAAAACAATAATTATTGATATGCTAAAAAGTAACCAAGGCATACTATAAGTTAAAAAAACATAAACAGATGCTGATATTGACTTGAGGAAATTTTTTTCTAAACCTAAAAACCAATTTTTGCTCCATCCTTCGATTAATGTATTGAAATCTTTATACATATTTAAAGAGATATCTTTAATTGCTATGAGAAAATTTAATTTTAAATTACTATCTTTAATCTTTTTTGCTAACGCAAGATCTTCAACAACTTCATCATGAGTACCCTCATGTCCTTTGATAAATTTATATGAATCGCTTTTGAAAAGCATAAAAGGGCCTGCAGCAAAGGCAATATCACTATCCTTGTTGTTGGTATCAGAGATGGGGAAACCTATCATTAATAAACTAGTCATGATTGGTTGAACCATCCACTCTGCTAAGCAGTTACAGTTTACTTTTGGGGCTAGTGATAATAAATCTATACTTTCTTTAGATGCTTTCGCTAATGCTTTAAGAATACAATTTTCACCAACTACAACATCTGCATCAATAAATAGTATCCATTCAGAATTGATTTCTTTTGAACCAACATAACATGGCCAATTCTTTCCTACCCATCTTTTATCAGTTGGTCTTGGACCTGATGAAATTATTTCTAATTCTTCAGGATTCTTAGAGACTTGATTTTTAAAATTTTCAACTTTTGAAAAGGTTTTATCATTACTCGAATCATCCACTACTAAAGTCTTAAATTGAATACTAGGTCTTGATATCTGATTTAATGCATTTAAACAGTTAATTATATTTATTTCTTCGTTATAAGCAGGAATTATGACGGTAAGACTTGTATCTATTGGTTCTTTAGAACAATTAACTTGTAGAAAAGGTGCTTTTTTAAAGATATAAATTTCTATTAAAATAGAACTAATAACTAGTGCAAAAGTTAAGATTGAAATTAGTAATAAAACTATATTCATATCTAAAACTAATTACATTAATAAATATATCTCAATTTTGATCTGTAGCTAATAAATTGATAACACCATACAAGACATAAATATTACTTTTTAATAGTTTTATAAATACTTGCTAATATATTTAAGTTATATTAATAGTCAGATAATAATAATTTAATGGAAAATTCTCAACAACTAATTCTTATGGCGACTGCTTTACTTATAGTGATTTTTGCTGGGACACTCGCTTTGAGGCTTGGGGTTGGTTTGAAAAATGATTAAAAACCGATAATAAGGATGAATCAAGTTCAAATAAAACATTTTTGCAGATGGTTGAAATTAGTTAATAAGAGAATGAATGTTCAACTTAAAGATGATAAAAAGAATTATTCAGAAGATTGGACTGAAGAAGTAATAGTGCCAGAATCAATTTATGAAATACTTACTGATGAAGAAAAGCAAAATTGGGATTATTGCAACCTCAATGATATTTACAGTACCGAAGATATTGAGGAAATTTTTAAAGTTAAACCTAATGCATTAAATAAATGTTTTTCAAAAAGATTTTATAAACTTTCAGAAGATGAAATAAAAGAGTGGGCAAGATTTAGTAAAATGATAAAAACTAATTTACCTATTAATGAAATTTTAATTATATATTCTCAATAGAGATGATTGTTTTTAATTTCCATTGTTTTTCTAAATTTTAAGTAAAATTAAATAAATAATATTTTATATGAAGCTTATTGAAAATTTTATAGAGAAGTTTCATAATAATTGTCTACCCTCTCCTGAGAAATGCCTGATTATTGAAGAAGGAGATGATTTATATATTAAAAAATGGATTAAAAATGGAAAAATTAATGGTAAAGCTAAAGATATGTTTAAGTGGATAGAAAAAAGATATTTAAATAATAAATCTCAGCTAAAAGAAATAGACCCATATAAATTTAAAGAAATAAATGATAGGTTTCTTATTAAATATTGGAGGATAATTATTTTGTTATGTGATTATCAAATGAAATATAGATATTATTCAAAAGCAATATATGCTATTAAAGATAAAAGTTATCCTGATATGAATTCAAATGACTTTTTTGAATTATTTGATAAGAAATGAATGATTATTCAAAAGCGAAAATAAAAATATTATTTTAAAAATATTAAATTCACCCTTAAATAATAAGATATTTAAAAAATTTAATGAACATTTCCCCTTTAATTCATTTTTCTATTATTTCAATTGGATCATTGCTAGGCGCAAATTTAAGATATATCTTAATAACTAGATTTTGTTCAATAAAGTTAAGTAAGAGTGTAAGATTGCTACTCGTAAATTTATTTGCTTCAGTAATTTTGGGTACCTCATTATCATTAAATAATGATAGTGATTTAACAATTTATAGAGAATTAATTATTTTATTTATTATTGGATTCTCTGGTAGCTTAAGTACTTTTTCCTCATTTATTAATGAATTATTCAAATTATCGATTAAAAGGAAATATAAAGATATTTCAATCATTATTTTTTTATCTATATTTTTAGGTTTGTTATCAATTTCTCTTGGATTATTATTGTGAATTTTTAGATGTTTGAGTTTTTTATTATTTCTATAAGTTCTATTTTAGGTTCTTTAATTAGATGGAAGATTGGCAATATTTTTTTGGTAAATGTTCTAGGATGCTTCATCTTTGGATTTATAAATAATCTTCAAGTTTCAAAAAAAATCAAGTTATTTCTCTGCTTTAGTTTTTGTGGATCTCTAACTACTTTTAGTGGATGGATTTTAGATTTATTAAATATTTTGAATAAAGGTTTATATTTCTTATTTTTTTTAAGGGTAAGTTTGTTTTTAGTTATGGGATACTTTGCAATGTATTTTGGATACTCATTATCAGATAAGCTAAAAAAATTAAAAAAAATGTAAAAACTAAAATAATGAAAAATTTGAAAGTATTATTTAATTAATAACATCAATTTATTAATAAATGATGGGGAAGTCACAAGAAAGATACAATGAAGAATTTGATGAAGGTTCAGAATTACTTTGGCCCTCAGAAGAAGAAGATAAAGTGACAAGAAAATTTTATAGAGATCTTTCACATTTATCTAAAAATGAAAATCATAAGAAAATTGATTCGAGTATTTTCAAACAAATAATAAAATTACTTTTTGGCAAAGGAGGATCACCGCTTCGTAAATAAATTATTTATATTAATATCGAATCTTAAAAATGATTTTTTAATAAATTTGAATAACAATCTAAAAAAATAAAAACCCCCAACTAGGGATTTAGGTTTTAAAATTTAAGTTACTTAAATTAATTTTTATACTGATGAATATCAATGATAATCCAGTATATGTAGGAGACCTCATCCCCTCAGTCGCAACTTATCAAAAAGCGATAATTATCTACAAAAAAGGTCTTAAATCTGGCGATTTCTATGAAGAGCCTATTGGCGATGATTTTAATTATCCTGATTGGTAAATTTTGTTCTTCTACTAATTTTGAAATACACAATGTTGTGTTTATAGGAAATAAATATGAGAATATGATCTACTTATCTGTGCCTTATTAAACGTCATTTTTGAAAATAACCCCAGAAGCGAAATTAACCATGTAGTATTAAACTGTCTTAATAATTTCTTTATATTTCATGGCAATAGCAATGACTAAGGGCTACAGCGAGCAGACAGCTGGTGCAAAGCTCTGTATTGATCTTGCAAGTGACTGGGGTGCAGAATGTATCTCTGACCTAAATATAAGAGAAAATGTATTTTTAATGGATTATGGTGCTGCGGATGGTGGCACGGCTTCTGACTTTTGGGGAAAAATAATAAATGATATACAAGAAAAGAATCAATCTACTGAGATTACTTTGATAGGGAATGATCTTTATTCAAATGACAATCAGGCTTTAATTAATAATTTATCAATCCAATCTATTAATAATCAATTAGTTAAGACTTTTTTATGCGCTGGTAGTTTTTATGATCAGCTTGTTCCTTCTGAATTTATTGATTTTGGATTCTCAGCTACTGCAATGCATTGGCTCAATAAAAAGGTTGAAAATCTTAACGATCATACTCATGTACTAGCTTCAAACAATCAAACTGCAAGAAATGATTTCTTGAAGCAAGCATTATTTGACTGGAATCAAATATTAGATATTAGAAGTAAAGAGCTTAAAATTGGAGGTAAATTACTTACCGTTAATTTATCTCGAGATAATGAAAATAGATATTTAGGAAATAATGGCGGGCAGACAGTGAATGTTCATGATGAAATTCATTCTATTTGGAAAGAGTTGTTAGAAGAAAAACTTATTACAGAAGATGAGTATCAGAAAGGGACCATCCAGAATTTTTATAAATCCCCTGAAGAATTTATTTCACCTTTAATTAATAAGGATTCTTCTGCATATAAAAAAGGTTTAAGACTAATTAAGGAAAGAACCGTATATGTAGATTGCCCATATAAGAAAAAGTGGAAGGAAAATAAAAAAACTGAGGAGTTTGCAATTGGATTAATGGAAACGATAAGAAGCTGGAGTAGACATAGTTTCATTTCTGCTTTGGATAAAAATAACCATACAAACTTAAATCCAGTTGATATACTTTTTAATCGTTTAACAAAACGAATAAGTAACGATCCTGAAAATTGGAGTCTCGATTATGTAGAACATCACCTAATGATGGAGAGAGTTTAATGATTAATTTACAGACTCAACAGAAAAGAGAAGTGGGTATACTTGCCGAATATATCAGTGAGGAATTATCTATTTTTATAGTGGCAGAAAATAATCTTGAAGATCATCCAGCTAATGGAGGATTAAGACTTCTGAATTATGAAACAGATATGGAATGTATTCAGGATGGTTTTAAATTGGCAAATCTTATGAAGAGTAAGCATAGTATTTACTCTACAGGTTTTTCGGGTGGAAAAGTTGTTGCTAGATCTGCGGATATTTCTTCGGTCAAAGATAAACTTATATCTATAACATCTAAACTTCTTGAAAATCTTCAGGGGAAGATGATTACAGGATGTGATTTGAATACGAATATAAATGATATGGAGAAATTATTCAAACTAACTCCTCATGTTTTAGCAGCTATTAATAGTGGGGTTGATGCGAGTACCGCAACTGGTATGGGTGTTATTGGAGCATTTGAAGCATTTCAGAAATGTTTTTCGCAAGATTTTTCCAATGGAGTTCTAGTCCATGGATGCGGATCGGTTGGACGAATTGTTGCCTTAGAACTTGTTAAAAGAAAAATAAAAACTTTTGTAGTTGATATTGATACTGAAAAAACTAATATACCTGGAGTAATATCACTTGGAAATGATAAGAATTGGTATCGAAAGAATTTTGATGTAATATTTCCATGCTCTATTTCAGGTCTTATAAGTACAAATATTGCTCAATTCCTTCTTAAAACCAAAGCGATTATTTCAGCCGCTAATGGCCCTTTTAGTAATGATGTAATTCCTGCAAAACTTACAGATTCAAATGTTGTTATAATTCCTGATCCACTTGTTAATGCAGGAGCAGTAATTGCTGACTCTATTGAGAAATATGCACCTGATGCATGGACTAGAACCTCTCCTGAAAAAGTTTATAATTTCGTGCAAGAGGAAGTTAGAAAGAAATGTTTTACCTATTTATCTCTTGAACAAAGTGGTTTAGAATCTAAAGAAATTTTAAGTCTAATGCAAAATGATAGACAAGAAATAATAGGTAAATCATTTTTCAATTGATGAATAATCTTAGTATCCCAAAACATGTAGATATAGCAATTATTGGTGGTGGGATGGCTGGCCTCAGTGCAGCAGCCGCACTAAGTGAAATGGGAATAAAAAATATTGCTTTGTTTGAAGCTCAAAAACTTGCTAACGCTAATGGAAGTAGTTTCGGTGAGTCAAGAATGTATAGAGAAATGTACTCAGATCCTGTTCTTTGTAAACTTGCAAAAGAATCAAATAAATTATGGTCAATGCAAGAATCATTATCAAATAAACCTCTCAGGAAGGAGCATGGTTTATTGTTTTATGGGGAATCTTGGGATGAAGAAACCATTGAAGGCTCTATTCCTGGAGCTCAAAAAGTCATGGATGAACAGAACATTCCATATGAGTTTCTCTCTTCAGAAAAGATCTCAAAAAGATTTCCTATTAAACCTAAAGACCATTTTGTAGGTCTATTTGAACCAAGCGCAGGTGCAATTTTAAGTGATAAAGCTATCGATAATTGGATACAAATTATAAAAAGAAATGGTAATCAAATATTTGAAGATTGCAGAATAAATAAAATTAATCAAAAAGATAATCAACTTGAAATTATTGAAAATAAATCTGTTGCTTTCGATCAATTAATTGTAGCTTCTGGTATGTGGACTAACGAGCTATTGGAAAATATAGGATTAAAGCTTGACATTAAAATATGGCCAATGCTTTGGGCTCATTATTTGGTAGAAGAAAAATTTATAAATAGTTATCCTCAATGGTTTTGTTTTCAAAAATCAAAGAATGATGATGGCGGGCTATATTATGGCTTTCCTGTATTAAGTAGAAATAAAAATAATATTCCAAGAATAAAAGTTGGGATAGACTGGGCTCCACCAAATATTATTGGAATAGATAACAAGTCAATGGTAAATCCTTTTATGGATCCTTTAAAACAAATGCTGGATAATTTTATTTTAAATAATATAAATGGCGTAATAGCCTGTGATGAAACTTTTGTAAGCCCTTATACAATGACGAGCGATGTGAATTTTATTCTTGATAAACCTAAGCCAAATATTACTGTCTTTTCAGGAGGTTCAGGTCAATCATTCAAATTTGCACCACTAATAGGTAAATGTCTAGCTGAAAAATCTTTAAATAAAAATTGTAGTTTCGATATAAGTTGTTGGGAAATTAATAGAGTATTGACAAAAACATAATTTTGTAGATTGTTAGAAAAATATAAATCTTTATCTTATTAAAATTTGAAGAAATAATATAATACTTCTAAGAAAAAAAAGAGGATTGATTTTATCAGTCCTCTTTTTTGGAATCAATTTGAAATATTAATTGCTTATTAAAAGCGTTGCTTTTCTTTTTAAATTTCACTTAATCATGATCTTTAAAAGCAAATTCATAGGGAAAATCTCGATTGTAATTTGTCCTGATATCGTTAGTAATTATAAAACGAAGTCTTATCAGACTAATTGATGAACTTTAGTTATCAAGATATTCCCTTTCTCGGGAAGACACTAAATTTCAGGCGGACTTTCAATCATAAAAAGATTGCCTCCAACTCAATAAATACAATTTAATACTTTGCATATTATTTAGTAAATCAGTGTTTATGCTGATTTACATCAAACACCTTTCTGTTTGAGAATTATATTGGTCTGCTTAATTTATTCCAGAGAATATTAAAAATTTATTTTTATTAAGGAAACTTTTTCTAAGGTTTGTAACTTTATATATTTTCCAATTCATTTTTGAAATGCTTATTTTATGTATTTATTATTAAAGTATTGTGATAAATATTCAATAATTAAATGACTAGTACTCGTAAAGCAAAATGGGAAACAACTCCAGAGCAGATCGATAATCAAATACTTCCTGCATATAATGAAATAGCAAAGCAAAGTGTCCACTTAATAAATGAGTTTCAATGTCCACCTGAATATGTAGCTGACATGCTAAGAGATATAGCAGATGCTTTAATCTCTGCTCATCCTGAATCGGAAAATAAATGCTCATGCTGCTAAATTCTGTTTTGTTTTCTTGAAACCAAATTAAAGATTTTGATCTAATGATTCATGATTCCATAAAATTAATTGGCAAGAAACAGAATCCAAGAAAAGATTCTCTCTTAGCCTCTCTTAAGGAGGTAGATGGATTAGTTTCTACTTTTGAAAATAATTTTGAAGTATGGTCTGATTTTGATAAGTGGGAGAATATTATTTTTCAAAGATGGGTTTTTGAAAGAGCGCTTGAAGTTTATAAGGGAAAAAAAATAGATTTGAAATGTGAATGTTGTGAATATAGTTACGTTATCCAAAGTGATTTCAAAAATAGTCTTAAACAGGAATGCTATGGGATAAAAACTGCATATATGATTGAAAAAATTGTTGATGAAATTATATTAGCTAAAGCTAGAAGAGAGACTGATGGTACATATTCTGCATAAAGTTGTTAAAAATCTCCTTCACATCAGGCCAAACTAAAACTAAGCTGATAGTTCAATAAATAAATTAATGAAATGGATAAAACTGATAATGAACTTTCCGATAAGCAAAAACAGTTTGTTGAGTTTCTTGAGAAAGCTTCGAATCAAGATAAAGAACCTTCCGATGATCAACTAATAAACGAAATACAAGAAGAAGTAGAAGAAGAGGGAAAAAAAGAAGTTATTCATCTAAATTCGTTGATTACAAAAAATATTTCTCTTTTTACAAAAAATCCTAATTATAAATTGTTGGCTTGGCTTATCGTTCAATTAACTATACTTTCATTATTTATATTGACAGCATCATTCCTGAAAAATAATCTTGTTCCATATATAAATTCTTTATGAATCGATAGATGTAGAATTATTGAGCTTATTTTATAAATGTTATCTATTTAAGAAAGGTATATTTTTTAGATATTTAGTTTTTACTAATAAATTACAATTATCATTTTATTTAGTTCGCATAATTACAGTTTCTATAGGCTGCGATCTTTACAAACTCTTCAACAGGCAAAGCTGATTTTTCTTCAATATCTTTTTCTGCTTCATTATTTTTCCAGACAGATAAAAGTCCTTTTTTTGAATTATTTATACAATCATTTTTGTATTTTGCTTTCCTATTTACTGGTGATAAATACATAGAAAATAAAATTAAAAAGCTCCAAAAGTAACTACTCTTCGATGCCTTTTCCACTACTCTAAGAATTTGTTTCCTATTACAAGTAGATATTTGTGCTCTTCTAATTAAGATTACTTTTCAATAAATTGTATTTAAATTAATAAGAATGAGTATCTTTATTGCAGCATTTTTGAAGATGAAATCATAATTAATTACTTTTAAAAAGTCTAGAGAATCTTTTAGAAATCTAATATAAATGATCTTTAATAAGTGATTAATTTTTTAAATTTAAATTAAACAAATACTAAAGAAATTTTAAGATTTATTTGACCAGCTAACAAATATAAGACTTATGTGATGATCCTTTATCCGTACAATTTAATCCTTTAAACCGAACCTTATTTTCTGTCATATATTTTTTGGAGTAGTTAGAAATAAATATATTATTGTATTGAATTAATAAAAGTGAACTTAAAAATTTCTAAATTCCCAATTCTCAATAAAGAGAGAAAAGAAGTTGAATATGTTAGAGATATTTATAAAAGAAGAATTCAAAGTGAAGCCGATTCTTTTTTTAATCAGGAAGAACAACCAGATACTATTTTCGCACAAAATATTTTGTATGTAGATCCAATTTCAATTTAGTTATAGAATATTTTCAATAATTTAAATTTTTAATAAATTTTCAATATAAAATTAGTAATTATGGAAAATCAAAAGCTCAATCTTAATCACCAGTGGACAAAAACACTAAGAAAAAAATTTAATATATTTATAAAGGAGAAGAATCCAACTTTTTCTGAATGTAAGGAATTTATAAGAAATTTAGGTATTGATTTGAATGATATAAATCTTAGATTTGCTGCAGGTATCTATATTTTTGAAAAATATGATGGAAGACATACAGTAGAGGAAATAAGGGATATAATAGAGGATGAAATTGATAGTGTTATTAATATAGATAAATAAATTATATTTACCAGTCGAATAAAAATCTAATATGCTAGGCCCATGCTTCTAGAAGTCTCATCACCTAGATAAACTCTAATACTTAAAAAGTCAGTTGGGCATGCAGTCTCGCATCTTTTACATCCTACGCAATCTTCAGTTCTAGGGGAAGAAGCAATTTGACCTGCTTTACAACCATCCCAGGGCACCATTTCTAAAACATCTAGCGGACAGGCCCTAACACATTGAGTACATCCAATACAGGTGTCGTAAATTTTTACTGCGTGAGACAAAAATTTAATAATTAATTATGTAAACCATAATTAATATTTTTGTTCATTGAGGCTCTAAAAATAAAGATAAGTTTAAATACTTAATTTAGAATTAATTTCATATTTTTAAACCAGTGTATAACAAAGTTTTTATAAAGATAATGGTTTAAATTATAAAATCTCTTAATTTACACTTGTTAACATTTGGGGCTTAATTATTTATAAATTAGTTGTTAAAAATAGCTTTTAATGTTTTTCATAGATTACAAAATTTCTTTTAATTACACTAATTAAATGTGATTAATTTACATGTTTAATTCACAGATGACTCTTAAGATGAAAATAAAGTTTATTTTTTATGGACGAAATAAATCACAATAATAATGTTATTGAGGTGTGTAAAAATTCTATAAACTATGTAAGACTTCGTCAGGATTATCTATCAAAAGATAATCAGTTAAGAGAATGTAATGCAATTTCAGAAGAATTTAGAGAATGGCTTAAAAAAGGTTATCCAACTGAAAATATTATTTATCTTATTGAATTTAAAAAATAAAGTTCTAAAGATTGGATTTTATAATTAAGATAAATATTTTAAGAAATAATCCCAAATATAAAAAGATAAATTTATTTGTTAATTAAATTACAAATAAAAGAAAATTAAGATTATTTGTAACTAGTAGTATAAAAATTTATTAAGTGGTGATAATTTTGGATTATTAATCATGTAAGAATTTTAGATAGTATTAAATTAGATTTTATGAATAGAAAGTTATTTGAAGATATTGATGCTCAACTACTATGTGGAGTAAAATGTTCAGAATCAAGTCAAGTACAGCAGAATTATTTTGAAAGATTAAAAATACAAACAGAATCCGCATTTAATAATAAAAAATATGTTTAGGTTTAAAATTTAATTTTTAAAAATATATTAACTACTAAATTTGTTGACTTATTTATTAACTATTCTTTTAACGATAGTGTTTTTAGTTTGCGTAATATGTTTTCTTTTAAGTTTTTACAAAAATTCTAAAAAGGAATTCGATATTATAGAAAATAATCCAAGTTTATTGACTAAAGATTATGATCAACATGTTAGAAGGTTAAATATATTTCGAAGTTCTAATTACAGAGGTATAACTTATTACTTTAGTAAGAAAGGAGGTCTTTACTATTATTCTAAAGACAATGTCAGAATTTATATGTAAAACTATTTTTTAAAATCATCTACGTTTAAAAAACTATTAAATTAAATGGCCAACGCAAGTTTAAGTTCTAACTTTTTTGCTTTTTTTATTAAAAAAATAGCTTCATTCCTCTTGGTGGCATTTTGAGCTCGGATCAGTAATTCAGCATATTTTTTATTAATATTTTTTTTCATGATTTATACAAAACCAGGAATTATTTGTCCTGTTGTCAAATAAGCCCCCAAGGCAGCTATTAAGCCAAGCATTGCAAATCTCCCGTTAAGGGTTTCTGCCACAAGTTTTTCTTTTTCGATTGTTTTTGTTTTTGTGTTTGATTTTTCCATTTGTTTAGAATTTGTATTGAATAATTTTGAAATGTTTAACTCTTGAAACTGCTTTATGGAATAAAAAATTATAAAACCGTAGAAGCAATTACTAAAACCAAAAATTCACTGAGATGACTCATAGCTTTTAACTAATTCTTTATAAAGCTCTAAGGAAAGAGGTTCCATAGCAATTAAAAAATCCCAGGAATTATTTGTCCTGTAGTTGCATAAGCACCTATTAAAGCGATGAAGCCAAGCATTGCCCATCTTCCGTTAGCTTTCTCAGCTTCTGCAGGATAACTTGTATAGTCTTCAACTAATTGAGTTTTGACTTCTGTTGGGAAGATATTTTGTCTTCCACCTGATTCTGTTGTAATTGAAACTGAAGTAGCCATTAGAACCATCCAGGGATGAGTTGACCGGTAACTAAATAAGTTCCCATAAGCAATAAGAATCCCATCATCGCTGGGCGTCCAATTGCTTTATCAAAAATGTCTTTGTTTGATTCCATTTGATGAATTTTTTAATATGTAAAGAAATATAACATTAATATTAAAGATTGTAAAGTTTTTAATATTTTCTGAATATTTACAGGGCATTCTTTACAGTTTTGCTACAAAAATGTAAATTTCTGGTATTATTTTTATTAAGAAGAGGCATTGTTGAAATTAATCATAAATTAGATAAATAAAAATCTTCTTGATATATTTGATAATCTTTTTTATAGGATGGCTTTAATAAGTTTTTTGGTCTATTTTAGATCAATGCTTTTTTTCTAAACGAATATATAGAAATGGAGAAATTCCATTGGTAAGATTTTAGAAATGAACAATTAAAATCTTTTAATATTTGATTAGAAATTTAATATACATGAAAAATTTTGTAGATTTTAAATCCTCTGTTATTAAATAATTGATGATATTAAGACAATTAGTTTGAGTTAACTTTTTATAGTTTATATTTCAAAAAATATCTAATTTATTATGGCTTTGTTTTTTGGAGAATGGGAATTCCCCTCGCAGGAAAATACAATTGAAACCTGCAAAGTTTTTGCTGATTATATAGATAATGGTGCTAAAGGCGATGATTTTGAAGGTTTTAAAATTCTTTATAGATTGCACGATTTGCATAATGGAACGGGTGTATTTATTGCTGAGGCTGACGATACAACAAAAGTTTTTGATCATGGGGCACCCTTTATAAAAATGGGAAAATGCAAGGTAAAAGTAAGGCAAATGATGACTGACTCAGAATGTGTACAGGCTTATAAAAGAAATTGGAAGTAAGAATTTATCTGAATTTTATTTTAAATTAGTTAGGCAAATCTCTTCTCTTAGAATGGATTTATCGGAATCTGCAATCATTGGAGGAATTATTCCAAATATCACAGCATTTATACTTTTTTGTTTATTAATTATCTATTTCGCGAGAACAGGCTGAATGGCAAATATGTTTGGATGGAATAAGAATGATAAAAATTCTTGAAAACTCACTAAGCTATAGATTTTATAAGCGTGATCAATTTATGAAAAGATTAAGAAATTTGCTTATCTCAGCAATAACAATTTCATCCATTTTTATACCTTCGGAAATTTCTAAAGCTGAAGAAAAAATAGAAGTCATACCCTAAATTCAGAGTACAAAAGGCCTTGGAGGTAAAAAGATCTCCTATCCTAGATGGAAGTAAGCTGAGCTTAGGTTTTTTTAAAGTGATAATTCCTGTAGGAGGGAAGACCCCAATACATACCCATCCAGCACGAATGGTTGTTTATCTCGCTCAAGGAGGTTTAAAGCATACAAGAGGAGATAGTATTAATATTTTTTCATCAAAACAATCATTTATAGAGAGTAATAATGTAGAAGAACATTTTGTAGAAAATATTGGTAATGAACCAGCGATTATTTATGTAGTAGCTGCGTCTGTTGTTGGTATGCCTACTACCATTAATAAATAAAAAATAATACTTTTATTTAAGAATTTAAGGTAATTAAAGGGAGCATCTCTTTTTTTAATAGAACAAAAAAAGAATTTTTATTATCTTCTATGATTATTTTTGGTATAAGTAATTGATTGTTTTATATGATTTACATTCCATATTATTAAAATAATTTAGAGAAGTACCAATTTACTGCACTCGGGAAGTAAAGGAAGGAATATCTACTGAAGAATTTCAAAAATTTATAGATGGTCCATCTGGTCCAGGATTTGTTATTGATGTATTAATGAACGTATGTAAATCAAATAGATATGTCATTAATGGATGGACAAACTCCTTATTCAAGAGTTTTTCATATGCAATTAAGCTGAATCTTTTAATATTGCGTTGAGTTGCTCATAACTTAATTGTTGTAAATAATTTCTCATCGTTAGCCATGATTTGCGGCTCTCTAATTTCCCGCTTTTTTTAATTAGACTTGCAGATACGTGATCGACTAATTCTTTATGGTTCATATACATATTCTTCCTCAACTTCAATAACAACACCATTAAAAAAATCTGCTAATAATTTTGACGTATCGGTTAAAGAAATTATTCTTTTTTCTTTAGAAATTTCTTTTTCTATTGGGTTGATGTTTTTCATCACTTATCCAAAATAGTGTTGTACTTCAGTCCAGCCATTATTTACTAATTCATCCCATGTCTCAAATGCACAATTAAGATCAAGTAATCTTGAATTTTTGAGTCCAGCAGGTTCTCCTAGATGATTTGTATAGAAAAGATGAGTAAAAACTTTGATATTGTTTACTCGGGATTTTTTACATTTATCAAAGAAAATTAGACGACTACCTTCTGGGTTGAGTAGGCAACCAGATGGGGTATCAGTACGACTGCCGTAAGAAAAATTAGTCCAAACATTAGCTCCTCCTAAGGTCATTAGAGTAATACATGTGTACTAATACTATAATCATGATTATGTGAGGGCGTCAAGTGTTTTTTAAAATATTTTTTGAAGTATTTGTTGAATTTTATGATAGTTATAATTTGCAGCTGCAATAAAATAGAGTAGGCGTTTGTAGTTACTTTTTATAAATAATAAATGATTAACAAGAAAACTTATTATTTGTGGGGCCTATTCCCTACTGAAGAGACAGTATACTGAATTTATAGAAGATAAAGTTCAAACTAAATTGATTAGTCCATATTTTGATCTGAACATTACTCTTTCAGGCTCTTATTTAAAAATTGATAAAACTTTTATTTGTAAATTAAGATCTTTTGGAGAAAATAATTCTTCAATCATGTTGCATGTTGATGGATATTCTTTCAAACAAGAAATGTTTAAATCATTTTATCTTTCAATAAAAAATTCATTACCTCTAAAAAACTAAGAGAAAATATTATTAAATTAGATAAATTTGATTTAGATAATAATTATTCCCCTCACATTAGTTTGTGCTATGGGAATCATCGAATTCAAGAAAAAAAGAATTGATTTTTAATTTACCTAAATTTAATAAAAGAATTAGAATGTCTAATATTGGATTGGTTGAGATAAATCAGGATATAAATCAATAGAAAATTAAGGAAAGTTTTGATTTTAATTAAATATCTTTTATAAAATCTAAATAATTTTTAATAGTTTTATTTTTAATTAAGTTTTAAATGGCGGTTAACCCATCTAATTAAAGAAATTATAGATTAATTTCTTATTAGATTAACAAATATGCTAAAAAAAATGAAAGATGGGTGGTTACAAAACCCTATAAATAAAAATATTTTGCGGTTTTATAATTCTCAGCCAAATACAACTAAAATGTTTATCATTTGTATAGATGAGATTGTAAATAAGGATCAAGAAATTGATTTTATTATTAAGGAAAAAGAGATACTTAAAGTTAATGAAGCAGTTCATCTTTGGAGAAATCTAAAGTTAAAAGGTTGGAAAGAAATGAAAACTAAAATTTAAAGAAAAAGGTTTCAAATATTTCTCAAAATACTAAATAAAAATTAAATTTATTAGATTTTATAAAAAATAATCTTATTTAAATTATCTAATTCCTCTACCGTTTTGAAATATAAGAAATTTGATAGAATCAAATTTACTTGATTTCTACTACATTAATATGGTTGTTTCAAAAGATCATATTAATCTTAATTATTTAAAGTTAACTTATCAAATAATCACATTAAAAGATTTAGAAAATAAACATAAAAAATGGGCTGAAGATACATCTCTCACCTAATAATTTATTTTTATTAAATGAGTTATCTACAACCAAGAGATTCTATAGATGCAAATATATGGATTTATTTATTAATGTTTTTAAATTAAATGCTTCTTAATTTAAATCCATGAGTAATTCTTAAATTTCTTTGTTGCGAATTAGCTATGGCCAAACTTCTTTAAAGTTAACTCTATGTTTACTCAAATTTATTGATTGATTTTATATTGAAATGATAAATTTAATAATCCCTTTAGTAGTTGGAATTTCTAGAAGGGTTACTTGTTTAAATTAGTCGTTAGTTTGATCTAAAAAGAAAACAAATTCAGCTGTTTTTCGAATGCCTTGACAAACTTGTAGTTATAATAAAAAGACTTTAAATTAAAAAATGGATTCAAACAACAATCGACCTATACTTAATATTGATAATAATGAATATTATATTGACTCATTGCCAGAAGAAGGCAAGGGATTGGTTAATGGTCTTAGGACGGCAGATGCTCAATTAAAAATATACGAAGATACTTTAAAAATGATTAATATAGGAAAAATTAAAATGTTAGAGGATTTAAAAAAGATTGTTGAAAATATTGAACCTTTAAAAAAATGATTGATAGGTGATCTAGATTAGAGAATTAATTCCCATATCTTTTTGGATCATAGACTTTTTTTTTCAGCGACTCAAAGAAATAAAATTTATATTGGAGATGTTTTATCAAAAATTCTTCTTAAAAAAGGTTCCGTTTTAGAAATTGGTAGCGGAAGCGGCGAACATGGAGTTGAATTCCAAAAAAGATTTCCAGAAATAATATGGCAAACAAGTGATCCTGTTTCGGAACATAGAAAAAGTATTATTTCATGGATTGATCATGAAAAATTAAATATTAAAATGCCTAAACCTTTAGTAATTGATGTTACTAAAATTCCTTGGCCAATTCCCTCCAAATTACTCGATACTTTACAAGTGATTATCTCTATAAATATGGTTCACATAACACCTTGGGAATGCACAGAAGCATTATTTAAAGAGTCAGGTAAATTATTAAATTGTGGAAAATTTCTTATTTTATATGGACCTTTTAAAATAGAAAATAAACATATAAGCGTAAGTAACGAATTATTCGATAAGTCATTAAAAATCGAAAATAAAGATTGGGGTCTTAGAAATTTGGAAGAAGTAAATAAAGAAGCAATAATAAATGGTTTCCAACAAAAACAGCTTATAAAAATGCCCGCTAATAACCTTACTTTAATCTATCAAAAGGTAACTTAATAATTTATCAAGAAAAAATTAGTAGTTGGTACTTCAAAAAATTTATAGAATAAAATTAAAGAAAAATTCTTACTAATATAAATCAATTATGGGGGATATTTTTTGTTAAATTTGCATCAATAGTGTAGAGATAAGAACTTTCCCTAAAAATAACGAAGTTGAAGATGAATTTTTGGAATAGTTATTTATTTTAAAAGGACTAATTGTTGTTATTTGTTTTAAAAACTACTTTTAATGAACATGAGGCTTTCTGTAAAAAATTCAAGAAGCAATATAAATCTATGGAAGATTATAATTTAAATATTAGTAAAGATTATTTTTACTTAAGGTTTTAATAAGTTGCTGTTAAATGACAAAAATAAAGATTAGCAGAGCAACATTAAGTAATAGACTTATTGTCTTAGAAGAAAATCTCATTAGTAAAAAAGGTTTTTGTACTCTCGTGTGTAGGAGTGCGGCGTTAACCTTGAAACCGCTAGGTTCGTGCCCTCCGAGAGAAGACAGATCCTTAAGCTACTTATACCAATAAAAAGTTTCTAAAACAAGTAAAAATTAATTATCTTATCTTATTAATTTTGAGCATTTTTTAGCTTAAAACTTAGAATAAATAACAATAAATAACATTAATAATGAATTTACATTTACTAATAGACATTGGATTAATTAGCGCTGCGTTATCTTTTGTGCTCATACTAAGATCTAAAGGTAATGCTGCAAAAAAATTAAAATAAGAATGAATCAAAGATCTATAACTGAGAACAAATTACTTTTTTATTTGTATAAGTTCTTTAAATAATGTGTGGAAGATTTGAATTAAAAACCAGATATGATTAGTTGTAAGTAAACTTATAATAGTAATTCCCATCTGGACTTAACAGTAAATATTTGAACCAAAATCTCATAAAGCCTTCTGATCCAGTTTTGGTGATAAAAAACGAAGCCAAAATAAAAGTAACTTTTATATCTTTATGTTATTTATCTCCATAGAAAAGTATCCTTTTGACAAATAAAAGCCCAGACCATTTAAGGCTCATCTAGAGAAAGTGGAAAAAAGAAATTATTCCAGGTTGGTTGAAGCTATAAAAGATGTTTAATACCTGGGACTGGTTTTTATTAAAGTATTTCGAATAAGATAAAGAAATTATGAAATTTTTTGGCTATGTGGATTTTGGTCGGAATGGTTTTTTTCATAATAGGGCCGCTATAGAAAGTTTTTGTTTATAAACAACATAATGAAAACAGATAATAAATCTTCTTCATTCAAGAATTCCTTTATCGTTACAAATGAATTTGAGAAACAATGAAGTATAAATTTTAAAAATGCAATATGAAAGATAAGGATTACTTTTTTATGAAGAAATGGTCATATATAGGATATTTAATGGAAAAATCAAATAATTTTTAAATAAGTCAAATTAGCTTATTTTAAAATAGTAATAAAACAAAATTTACATACTAAAAAAGAATTTTAATATGGTATTTTCAAATATAGTTTCTAATGCTAATAATACAGTTTTAGATCCAGAGATAATAAAAAGAAGATATCCAGAGGCAAGAATAATAGTTCTTGATGATGATTTTAATACTTTTGAAAATGTAGCAAATTGTCTTGAGGCTATCATTCCTGGAATGAATAGAGAAATATCCTGGAAACTTGCTGTAGAAGTAGATAGTGAAGGTTCGGCAAAAGTATGGACAGGTCCTCTTGAACAGGCAGAGCTTTATCATCAGCAACTACAAAGTAAAGGATTAACAATGGCACCACTTGAAAAAATCTAAAATTTTTAGATTTTTAACTATCAATTAGATTTTTATTCATAATTTCAAAAAATAAAAAAGAATATTGGACTTTAAATAATTTTAGGAATTCATCTAATATCTTTAGAAAATCTTTAAGTATGCAAATTACTTTTTTAGCAAAATTACTTTTTTTCTTAGCTCTTTTTTCTCTTTCTTATTTCTCAAAAAGGTATTCTCAGAATAAAAATGCAGTTCGAAAGCCAAAAAAGCTAAACCAGTGAATTTAAGATAATTATTAAAATATTACAGTAATTAATACTTATTTTTTAGGAAATTATTTACATAAATAATTTATTAACAATAATCATGATATAAATTAATACAATATAAAAATTATTTTAATGAATAACCATTTAATTTCTCTAAATAAAAAAGATGAAATTGATCATATAGATTCTTACTTTGAATGTATTAGTGAATGTTACATTATTAATGGACATAAAGAATGTGTTACTCGATGTGTTGAGATCCACCTAAAGGGTGGGGAATAGTGAAAAAATATTCTTACTAAAGAAAAAAATCTAATATAAGTTCTGAAGTTATTATTTGCTGTTCATATTTATAAACTAATAATAAATAGGGCTATTAATGCACAAAAAATAATCCATATCCAGATAGGGAGATTTATTCTATAGAAATTTTTTTGTGTTATTACTTTTTTATTTCTATAATATTTTTTATATAAATAAAGTGGATTAATACATAACCTAATTCTCTCAAAAATAGCATATTTTTTTATAAGAAAATCTAATTCTTTTTGTATTTGAGGATCTTCTAGTTTTTTATTTATTTTTTGGTTATGTT
Organism: uncultured Prochlorococcus sp.; assembly: GCA_902625845.1. GTDB lineage: Bacteria > Cyanobacteriota > Cyanobacteriia > PCC-6307 > Cyanobiaceae > Prochlorococcus_A. Next base: position 26,981 of record CACOCT010000003.1, read on the forward strand.
CAATTACCTCATTAAAGTGATCAGTTTGAAATTTCGGGAAATCTCTATTATCTAATGTTTGTTGTCTTAAGGTAATCCATTCTTTTGATGTTATATCTTTCGGTATTTGATAAATTTCATTATATTTTCTCAAAAATGCAATTATTGCGGTATTTGTTGATGGATCAGGTTTGGGAATTAAATCAGGTCTTTTCTTTTGGATAATATATAATTCTTCCTTAGAATATTTCATAAAAAAGAGGGGGCTTCCCCTCTAATTTAGATCAGCTGTCAACCAATAATATCTTAAGTTATCCAGAACAAGAAAATACTCCTGCTAAAATATTTTTGAAAAATGGTGCTTGTCCAAGTGCATATAAAAAGAAACTTGAAGAAGCGATAGTTAAAACAACTTTAGAGGATTTATTAATCTTTAAATTTGATACTTTTGTCAAAGTTGAGTTCATTTTTAAATTTTGAATTTGAGTTAATATTAACCTGCGTTATAAATTTTTAATTATTAGAATTTACAAAATTATATTTTTTTCAATCGAATTGTTATTATTTTTTCAATGACGTTAAGTTCATACAGAATGCATAGGATTTATCTTGCGGCTACCATGGAATACGGTCTTGGCTCTGATAATCCAGAAGAACTTGCTTATTATAATAAGCTTAAAGAAGAGATAGATGATATGAAAAAGGACACAATCAATAAAGGTATACCCTTTTATTGGGATAGTCACGAAGGTAACAAGTAATAAATTTGAATACTTTTTTAGTAATATATGGGAGTCTGATGCTTGTTCTTCTGCCTTTATTGATGATTATTTAAGGCAAAAAACATATTTACTGCTTTAGATTTAATTTATAAGTTTTGACACTAAAAGGCTATTATATTTTTTTGATGACCTTGTATCACAGGATTCAAAGAAAAAAATAGTTATTTTTTCTATAATATCTTAAAAAAGCAAACTTCATTTAGTAATGATAAAACTGCTATTACTACTTTTAATACTGTAGAAATACTATTTTATATTTTAAATAAAAAGGTTATTTCTTGTTTATTTATAGGTAAACATTCCGTCGGATAGCTAATTACTTTTTTTGACATAATTCCGATACCTATAGCTAATAAGACTAAGAAAAATAGATATCTTGACCTTGTGCTTTCTAGTATATTTTTCATTTTAAAGTTTTACTGATTGAATTAGTCTTTGAATCATAGCCAATATAATTACAGCTAATAGTAGACCAATATTATGATATTTCATTGTGTGATTTTTTTGCTCTATTATGATTTTTCTTAATTCTAATTTTCTAGGAAGATTTTCGAGAACAGATAGATTATATTAATCTTTTAAAGCCATTAGATTTTTTATTATTTCTTAAGTATTTAACGGAAGAATCTTTTTGGGTATGCCCTCAAAGAATTTTAAGAAATTTTTTGATTTGTTATTTTATGTTTATATGTAGTTTTTAAGAATAGATGAATTTTGCATGATGTATACAATACGTTTGTTTAATTATATTTTTTTGGAATTTTTCAACCAGAAAATTTTTTCTATTTTAAACTTACGTATTGTAAAATTAATAAAGTAGATTGTTTTAACAGCCATAAATGTGTTTAGTTACAAATTAAATATATCTAATTTTTATTTCAGTAATAAAACTGATTTTTTAATTAAATGATTCAGCCTTTGATTTAATTTTTTGCCCAAACTTCTTCTGTTCTCCTCCACCCATGAAAAAGTAATCTTTCATAAATTTCTCTAGCTAATTCTATTTCTACAGAAACCGTTGCTGTCATTATAGGCGGTTCTTTTCCTAATACTCCAACTATTTTTCCAGAATCAATAAACATATATTCGAAAACACTATCAATGCTCTTATTGTTTTTTGTAAATCTTTTTACTTCTGATCTATTCGAATTTATTAGCCAATAAGATTTAACCATACATTAAGCCGTAGTTATTGTAATCTTTTCACTATTGTTCAGAAATCCAGCGATTAATTATTGTGCCTTCATAGATATGCCCAGATGCTTCAATAACTGGCTTTGTTTCTGGATTATTAAAGATATCAAATAAAACATTTTTTGGTCCTTGAAACATTACGGTTGCTCTTTTTGGCTCTTCCAAAGATTTTCCAATATAAAAAGTTTTTACACCCATCTTTTTGAACATTTCTTGTTGCTCTGGTGCATTCATGTGAGCTTCATATTCCTCAAAAGTATTACTTAATTTGAAATCTAAAACAGTTGTTTCAATAGACATTTAAAAATAGTTAATTGCAACTTATTCTAGATCGACTGTCAATATTTAGTATTCAGGATATTGTTTTCTAAGTTTTTTTAGAGACTTTTGTAGAAAAGAAATACTATTTGAAAGTACATAGTAAATTAACTCTAAAATTGAGTAATTATTTTGATGTTATTCAAATCAAATTTTGATTATATAAAAGAAAATAAAATTAAATTAAATGCTAAAAGCCTTAATTATTCTTCCTGTTTCATTCTCTATTTGGTTTGGGTTAGTAAAATTACTTTCAACAAATAAGGAATCTTCAATTAATATTCTTTCAAAAAAAGTTTTTAATGATTTCAATTTAGTTTTTAGAAATATTATTGATATTTTAGATTCTCTATTTAAAAGCTTTATTCAAATATATGAACTTTTAGGTTTAATATTAAAAAATATAGTAGTAATTTTTAAATCTTTAAGTTCTACTTTTGGACAATTTATTAATCTTTTCAAGGGTATTGGTATAACCTTATTGAGCTTTATATCTTTGTGCAAAGGCTTATATAATGAAACAAAAAATATAACTTTATTTAATAGTTTCGAAGCAATATTAAATCAAACCAAATCTGCAAAAAATAATGTTGTCAGATTATTTAAGGTTAAAGCGGATGACTTAAATAATAAAGAAGTAACTTTAGAAAGATAATGATAATACTTTCATAAACAAATTATCCAGAAGAAAAAGACAAGGATCTTCATCCCTCTATTTATTTTATCCTTAAATAATTGGCATAATTATGAAGTGTTTCATTTAAGTATTTAAATTGAATGTCCCTCTTTTAATCTTGGCAAAAAATTATTTTCTGGGAAAATCTTTTACATATTTTCAGAGAGGAAAAACTCTAATTCTCTTTTTATAGCGCCTTTATATAAATAATTTTTATTGGGAATAATAAAAGAGGCCTTACTAATTGAACATTAATTTTTTATTCTTTTTTATTAACTCTTAATGACAATAATTTAGTAGGTTTATCCTTCACACTAAGAAAGATCAACTTTATCCTCATAATCCACATCAGAGAAAAAAGCGAAGCAATTAATTTTCTATATTTTATGTTACTGCTGCTTGAATCGTTCCAATCTTTCTTTTTCAGCAAGATTTGGAGTGAGCCTAAAATATTTAGAAATGATAATATTGAATTTCTTCAACTTGTTTTATGTCATAATCACAAATGCCAAATTGTATACATTCCATTTGTTCATCAGTTATTTTTTTTTCAACTGAGAAAATATCAAGAAAATTGCCGACTACTTTCTGAAGATTATGTTTAAATGGATTTCCGCAAGTCATAATGAAACTCCTTTAATCTGGTTGTTATTAAGTAATAGTTATTTTAAAAATAAACTGTTGTATAGGGATTTGTTTTTATTGAGTCCCCATAGTAATTTTCTGCTGACTTAACCAATATCCAATAAAGAAAATTAACAAAGGATTTCTGCATAAGAATCTCCGTAACTATTTCTATTCAAAGTGGAATTTACTATTAAAACAACAGATAAAATACTTAATTTTTATCTACTACTTCTCCTCCATGCTCTCTTTCTACAACATCTAAACATATAAGAATATCTTTTTTATAGATCTGTTTTCTTCAGATACGTAAGATGAGTTCTTATTTGGTCAATTGTGTCTTGTTCTAATCCTTTTATTATTAATTAATTACCATCTCATAGTGAGAATTTCAATCAAGATAATTACTATTTTTTAGAGGTTTTTTTAAAAGTTATATATGCAAAATTACCAATTTTAACATACAAGCTAATGCATATGTTATTGCTATGCCATAAATAATTATTGATCCATAAGTTTTATTGTTAAGAATTTAATTTTTTATTCCATTTTTGGGGTTGGTTCGTAAACAGTTCCATTATAAACTCCAACTGCAAGTGATTCTTAGGTGGCTTTATCCCATACAGCTAGATCCTTCTCCTTTTTATAATTCCAAAGGACTGTATTTCTAAAACATTTATTCCAAACTTGTGAATTTCTTGTTAAAGGAACTAAATCAATCGACATTATTTAAATCTATTTTATAGAGATTCTAAATTACTTGATAGATTTTTGATTTCCATCTTTAGATTATCTGAATTATTAGATAATTTTTGCAAAATTAAAATTGTTTTAACTGCAATTAACAAAAGGGCTGCTGTAGAAGTTATTAAGCAATATTTAACAACATTTGGTCCTTTATGAGGAGATACAATACGAAGTGGATATATCCATCTAATTTAGATCATATGTCAACCAAAAATACTTAAATAGTTATTTTTTACAAACGCTTTGTTTAAAGAAATATATTGAAGGATATTTATTTGGAATAAAAAAGCCAGCCTGTATCCCTACTAGCTGACTCATAACGATCTTAGTTGAAAAATTTTAGATAAGTATGTTCATTTTTGAAGTCATACTTAAAACTACTGCAAGAAAGAAAATGCAAGAAACTGCTTTTAAACGAAAATATCCCTGATTCTTAGAGATGAAATTCATTTATACAAAACCAGGAATAATCTGACCTGTAGTTAGATAAGCGCCAATAAGAGCAATGAAGCCCATCATCGCAAATCTTCCGTTTAGCTTTTCAGCTACAACCTTTTCTTTCTCAATTGTTTTTGATTCTTTCATTTGAACGTTTGTTTGTTTTACTAAGACGCTTCCTAATGCAATCTTATAAATACTTTAACGACAAGCAATATTTAATGTGAGTATAATTACTTACTCTCATATCCTTTATAAGCTGAGCTTATCTATCTAAAAATCTGCATTAGCTAAAAATATATTAAAAATATACGTTGTATTCATTAGATGTGTCTTTAACTTTAATGATTGAGAGTGTTTATAGTCTAAAGCATAGTCAATAAGTTTAAATTTATTTCTATATATTCCTCTTACAAAAATTAGTTTTGTCCCAGCCTTGTTTGAGCATCTCTTCATATTCTTTATAGCCATCTTCAATTGTTTCAATCTTGCTCCCTTTCCAATCTGGTTTTGTTGAAGTTCTAAAAATATAACCAAAATTTATTTCAATTTAGTCGCTTTTTTTATATGCGATATTTTCATATTTACGAAATCTTTTTAATCGATTTTTTTTTGTTTCTTCATTAAGGAATAATTCTTCGGTTAATTTCATTTCTTATTTTTTACTAACCATGGAAAAAGATTAGCTATTTCAGTCTTCAGATTTTTAAGATAATAAAATAATGTGATTAAGCCCAAAATTATCATCAAAGTAATTATTAATTTCATTTATTTTTATCTTCTAGCTAGGTAAATGATTGCTGTCATAGTACTGATGAACACAATTCCGAAGTTCCAAACAGTTGAACTATTTCTATTAATTTGTTGAACCCAACTTGGAATTCCATCTGACATGAAAATTATAGTTAATCCAAATAGCAAAACTATTGGTAAGCCAATCGCAAAAAATAATTCCATTCAAAAAAGGTTTTACATTTCTAATTTAGATTAGGTGTCAACTATTAATTCTTTTTTAAAGTGTTATTATTTAAAATAAAAATCAATTATTTTACCTTTAATCGAAGAGATTAGTGCTTCTCTATTCCTACGCAATAAGCCTTTTCCATATTTCTCTTTCTTCTCCTAACTTAAATTCTTCTCAATTTTGTATTAGTATCAGTTCTCTCCCTAATACTCCAATAATTTTCCATTATCAATAAAAATATATTTATTAAATTGAGCCTCATTCCCACTATTTTTAAGAAATATTCTTACTTCTGATCTATTGGAATGAATAAGCCAATATCCTCTACGCATATTTTTAACTATCTAAGTATCGACAAATAAATTCAAAATGTTCATAATCCATACTTATAGTTTTGTATTTATCAGTTTCAATTTTTCGATTATTTTTTAATTCAACTTTGATAGTTGGATGTTTGATTGAGTAAGTAGGTTTTAATCCTAACCGCTTTGCTCTTTTGTGCATATATTTTTTTACTTGAGGATTACAGCCGCAAAATAAAAGAGAGGGTCTAACAATTTTACCCGCCGAAGCTTTTGCGATCTTTTCTTCGATCTCTTCTGAAATTCTCTCTAGAATAGTCATCATTTTTTAATAGCCATCTGCCAGAAAGGATATACCCCACAGGACTTTTCTCGCAATAATTGTAATTTTCTAGAATTTATTTTGACTACTATTCCATCAGTAGGATAGTTAGTAAATAGTTTCTTATTAATCCATTGATTCCTAAACATTTCAACTTGAGATGTGAATTTGAGACTTTTATATTCTGGAATAGTAAAGTTTAATTTTTTTAGATAATTCAAAGACTCATGTTGGTTTAATCTGCCATTAATTATCTGAAAAGAACAAAATCTAAGATGGTCGCTTTTAGAATCAGCAGCCCTAATATAAGCGGCTGCTTGTCGTTGAGAATAAGTTGATCGTTCATATTCTGATGGAGAAAAGAGCTCTCCTCTAACTTGGAATAAACCTCTAATTGCAATTTGTTTAGGTATATCAGGAATCTTTTTTATTTTATTTGTAATATCTCTACCCTTACGACTTATAGCCTTAACTAATTCTCCGTCTATATATTGAATAGCAATCGCACATCCATCAATTTTCGGCTCAATAATTAATCTTGTTTTAAGTGTTAATCCATTTATGAATAATCCTATACGATTTTTAGGTAATGATGGTAAAGGTAATATTGTTTTTTTTGTAAAGTAGTTAGCTTTAGGATTTATTCTATATAGATTTGCCTCTAATTGATCAAATTGAGTATCACTAATTAAAGGAGTTCCCATTCTGTAATTATGGTCATACCATTCAATTCGCTCTTCTAAGTAAGTACTCATAATCTTTTATTTACTTTTAAGGAGCAAATTGCCATTATTTAGATTGACTGTCAATTATTAACTAAAAGGGATTAATATTGTAAGCATTTCATTTAAAACAAACTCATTTGGTCAATAGGCTTTCTATTTATTTCTTCTACTAACCATCCATCAGGAGACCAACCCATCAAGAGGGGAAGTAAACCTTTTAATTCATCAGCATCTTTAATCTGCCCTGTCCATTGTTCCTCATATCCATCAGGTATGACAACAGGCATTCGGTGATGTAGTGGTTTAACTAGAGTATTTGGTTCGGTTGTTAAAATACAACAACTCTCTATTTCAGTCCCATCAGGTGAACTCCACTTGCTCCAGATTCCTCCTAACCAAAAAGTCCCATAATTATCCTTTCGAATACGATATTTTTTTTCAAAAAAACCATTCGCTGGTATCAAGCACCTTTTGTGTTTCCAACTTCCACTAAATAATTTTTTCTCTTCTATCGTTTCCGATCTTGCATTAAAGGGTCTTGGTCTTCCTTTATCAAAAGGGTCTTTAGACCAAGGTGAAATAAACCCCCATGACATAAAAGTAGTTTTAATTCTTCCTTCGTTTTTTATTACAAGAACAGGATCAGTGGGCCTTATTAAATTTTGCGCTTTGAATTTAGTATCAAGTCCGTTTGGATAATCTTTTTTTAGAATCTTTGGTAGTTTTTCAAAATTAGTTGTTAGTTCAAATCTTCCGCACATTTATTTTGAAAATTCTCATAAACTCACTTTAAAAAAGAAAAGAGCTAATTGCTTTTTATTGTAAATATATCCTCAATCGTATTTTATATATTTGGTACTAGAAATAAAAGCATCATTTAATTTTCTTTTTCCCAAACTCTAGCAAGTTCTCTTAGTAAAGTTTTCACTTCCATATCTGACACACCAGAGTCTTTTTGGAATTGAGTACAAATTTCTTTAATCTGCTCATAAGCCTGCTCTAGTAATATCGTTTTTTGATCTGGGTTTGCCATTTTAAAAAAGGTTTATATCACCCCTTTAATTTAGATCAGTTTTCAAATAGCATCACTATAGCAATGTACAATTATGTATAAATTATCTAGTCGTTTTTGTATATAAATTCTTTGTGTTTCCCTTATCTGTTGTGAACATTGCTGCTAATATTACACCAACTAAAAATGCAAATACCATTGTTATTCCTACTACTTCAGACATCCCGCTAGGTAGGTAATTTAAAAACATAATTAAATTAAAAGAATTGAAATCATATTTAAAAAGTAGCAATTAGTTAAAACTCAAACATTAATATCATTATTATTAATAGTATTTCCTGATAATCTTTACAATACTTCTATACTTTTCTCATTTCTTATTTACATCAGATGTTAAAGAGTAGTGATAGTTTTCAGCTTGCTTAGATTCACCTAGATTCGTCCATCGTTGAAGAATCTCAGGTATATTCTCCTATTCACTTATTATTTGTATTCACGAACTTTTGAATATTTTCTTCTGAAGCTTTAAGCAGAATGATAACTTTATAAGAATCATCTTTACTAACCCCTCTAAAAGTAGGTTTGATATAAAATTCAGAATCTCTTTACTCAACATCTTCTCTATTGAAAATCACTAACTATTCTTCAACTGTTCTATGGATTCAAAATATTAAAATTGTTATGATTTTCGGTTGATAAGAAAGGTCTTGTCGCATCTAATTTTGGATAGATTGTTAATCTTTATTTATGAGTAGACTTTAGCGACTATTGGACCAGCTTCTTCATCAGTAAATACAGGTGTGGTTTCCCAATTGAGAAATTCACCCCACTCAGCAGCATGTTGATATATAGCTTTTGGATCATCAGTTTTCAAAACTATCCAACCCTCTAGAGACCCAGGTGCATGATATCTTCCTATCATCTCAACTCCAGGATAATTCCCCCCCCCACCAAGAAATTTTTCTGCACCTTTTTGATGATATCCAGTCTTAAATGACCAATGCTGAACGTAGAGCATTTTTATATTTTTAATTGGCTTTCTATTAGTAGCAAGAAAAATGATTAATGAAAATAAATTTTTTCCATTTCATGAGAGCAAATTTCAGTTAATTCATTAAAAAAACAAAAAAAAGACGCCTGCTGGCTTTTACTGATTGCTATCGGTGAAATTTTTTATGCCCTCGTTCGGACTTGAACTCGAGACCTCACCCTTACCAAGGGAGATAATTATTTGATATAAGCTAGTAATTGCAATTGTTTATAGAGAAATATATATTAAATTTCACTTAATTAGTGCGAAAATTAGTGCGAAATTAGTGCATAATAAGGTTAATTAGTTTGATTTATGCATAAAAGAGCAACTAAACAAGAAACTGAATTAAGAGTTGCACATGCTGCCGAATTAGTTGCTGAAGGACAAGCTTATTCTTCAATTACCACCCATGTCGCCGCGAAATATCGAATATCAAGAAGAAGAGCAAGAGAAATCACAAACAAAGCCTACCTTTTACTAAAAAATGATATCGAGGAAGGGGACTTAAATCGTCCTGAGATGATAGCAAAATTATTATGTACTTTAGAGACTGCAATGCATAGAGCAATGCAGGAAAAACAATATTCAGCAGTTGCAAGTAATGCAAAAGTTCTTATGAAGTTAGTTGGCTTAGAAGCAAAAGTAAAAAGTTAGAGCGGGTGCTTTGGGAGCACTAGGTCGCAGGTTCGAATCCTGTCGCCCCGACTCAGTAAATCCAAGTGCAAGACAGGTTTCCCAAGCCTGTCTTTTTTATTTGTTTTCATTCTCAGATGAGAAAGGGGATCTCTAGGGGGATCTAGTTTGTAGTTACAAGTACGGATTGGTGCTTATTTAACTAAAGATTATCGGTATCAGCAGCGTCTTCCTCCTCATAGCATTTATCAGTATTTATAAATTCATAATTTAAGGTAACTACTCCCTCACCTGTTGTTCTCGCATGAGTATCTAAGGCAATGTAATTTAGATGGTTAGGTAAATTATTATTTTCTTTATCCCATATAGAGGTTAAGTATCTTTCCTTTTGATATAGTCCCATCATCCAATATTTCTCCTCATCCTAAATACTTCCAGATTTTACAAAATCATATTTTTCTCCATTTCCATATTTTTTATTCAAAGCATTTTCAAAAAATTCAAATTTAGATTTTAATTGATCTCCAAAAGAATTTGTTTGAATTGATGTGGCTCTACCAATTATTCTGCATAAACCACTTATTGGTGTAATAAGAAGACTGTAATTATCTAATTTTGAATTTCCTTTTGGTAATTTATCTTTGAAATACCAATAGCCTCCATCATTACTTAACTTCACACCTTTTTTTCTAATTGCTTTTACTGTCTCTCCCACTTCTAATCCAAACTGTCCTGATAGGACTTCCAAAGGAAATGAGATAGCTATAAGAATAGGAAAAATAAATCTAAGCATAATAAATTACTACTTAATATATAGAGTAATTATTTTCTATTAAATATCAATAATTCCTGAAGGTTCTCCCTCTAGCCTTTCCATTAATTCTCTAAGTTGGTTAAATTGCAGCTAGTAAAGGTATTAAAAATATTTTCTTAAAGATTACTAATCCCTAGGAAGTATTCTATTTAATTCTGGATATTCAATTCTTAATTCTTCTATAAATGCATCAACAGTTTTCGATATCTCTCCTTTATATTTTAGATATTCCGAAACTTGAAATAATTTCATCGTTGATTTTGTTAGAAGTAAAGTTGCAAGAGGAGATTTATCTGCCAATTTATTTGAGGGAAAATATTTTATAGCTTCAGGATAAGTTTCTTCCATATCCTCAATATAGTTTTCTATCTTTTCATTTAATTCATCATATTTTGTTGATAGAAACTTTTTGGTATTTAAATATTCAAATCCAGCAAATATAAAAACAACAGGGAAACTCAAAAATAATATTGAAAGAGAAATCCTTAGAAGATTCTGGGAAAATTTTTCCATAAAAAAAGAGGATCTTATCCCTCTAATTTAGATCAGCTGTCAACCAAGTAAATACTAATCCATTCGAGTTAATAAATAATTCCAATCAATATTTCAACCATTTTTACTATCAATAGGAAATTTATTTAAAAAATCTAATAGTCTTAATATCGCTTTCAAATGCACCAGCTTTTTCAATTTGAAGTTCTCCTTTTTTAGCTATGCCAATATGAGAACTTAGATCAGTTGGTGGTTCATATATATGTAATTCCCTCTCTAGAAATACATGATCTAAAAATTGTTTAATGGCTCTTACGATATAGTTGCGACATACACTCTCTGGTTTCCAATCTTTTACGCAAATATCTATTAGATCAGCAGGATTAATTGGTGGATTATTTTAACTAACTATATCAAGAGCCACTTTATATGGAGGTAAATATTTTTATTGAAAGTTGATTCTGTTATTGGAGTCCCGAAATTGATCTTTTGATCTAAAAAACTTTCTAATATGTGAACCCAATCCTTATCCTTTTTAGGTTCGTTACCTTGATCTAATTCTGCAGCAGCTTTTAATTTATGTCCTTCAATAATAAATTTCTAAATATTTCAAGTTTTTTATAAAGCATTATCAAATGTTGTGGGAGACCAATCAAATGGAAGCATTACTGATTGCTGTTTTTCATCTTTCTTAATTTAAGTTGAACCTTACCTCTTCTCTCATTGGAAGTTATACCCATCATTAGGGTTTTTCAATTGGAAGTTTAGGCTTTTGAATTGGAAGTTCAGAAGCACTATTAGTTGATTGAACTAAAAGTTTTAATAATTCTGCTTGCCTCTTAGATTGACTAGCAGTTGTTCCTAATGATCCAACAGCGGCACTAGTCACTGCCATTGTTCCAGCTGGAGTAAGTGAAATTAACAATAAATTCCAGTTTCGATTGTAATTAGTATTCTGAACGGATTTTAATCCTAGGAAAATGCTAATTAGCAGTCCAACTAATCCAAATATTTGGCAGATGGTTCCAAAAAAAGAATCTTTAGCATTTGCTTCATTAAGTAGCTCTTCCATAAAAATAAGATTTTATTCTTCTAATTTAGATCAGCTGTCAACCAAATTAATTATTTCATGAAGCCTTATTTCTTAGAGGTCATCTTAAAAGTTATATATGCAAACCCACCAAGCAATAACAAACTAACAACACCATAAGTAATTGCTATGCCATACATATAAGTCATTTATTTGGTATTTATTTTTTTCGTAATTCTAAGATAAACATATAAACCAACACCTAGAAGAAAGACATCTAAATAAATATGCCATGGTGGAAATATCTGATGCAACAGTTCCATTTAAAGAAGAGGGTTGTTATAGCCCCTATTTTAGATCTAATGTCAATTATCAAGAAAAGACTGGTGGATAAGGTGTTTTTCCATTCATTAAAGCTGTATCAATTGGTTTGCAGATATTCATCAGTGCATCTTGTCCAAACCCCGGTCCAGAAGGTCCATCTATAAACTCCTGAAATTCCTCAGCAGAAATACCTTCTTTTACTTCCCAAAAACAATATACAGGGCCAGTTTTAGTTACGGCATTTGCAGAATGGTTATAAAATCCTTTTTTTTTATTAGCTGCCACGGCATCGTCCCATCCACCGCCAGGGGCCATTGCTGCATAAGCTGTTTCCCACCATTTTTCAGCTTTTCCTGCCTTAAATTCATGATGAACGATATAAAACGTTGAAGACATAAAATAATATTTGAACTGATGATTAACATACTTCGAATAAGTAAAGGAAAGATTAATTTATTTCCAAATTTAGATTTTCAAATTTCTGAATCAACTTTACTTGAACATCAATATTATCTTCGAATTATTTATAATTTCAGTATGACTTTAAGTTCTTACAGAATGCATAAGATTTATCTGGCCGCGACCATGGGTTATGGTCTTGGCTCTGATGATCCAGAAGAACTTGCTTATTACAATAGGTTGAGAAAAGAAATGGATATTATGAAAAAGGACTCAATCAAGAAAGGGATACCTCTAACTTGGGATATCCCAAAGGGAATTGATTGATGAGTCTGAATACTTTTTTATTAATTGATGGGAGCCTAATGCTTGTTGGATTACCGTTATTGATGATCCTAAAAGGCAAAAAGAAGACTCCCTAAATAATTATTATCAAGAAGTAAACTTGTATTATCAAACTTGAAAATACCGAATTTCTCAAATTGTTTTGCTGTTAAAAAGCGGTACAACCATTAAGCGTTTCATTTATTGGCTTATAAGAATTTCAAAGGATAATTAACATTGTTGGGTTCAAGATGTTTTGTGTAACAAGCTGTTGTGCAATCCACTCCCTCAGCATTAATACTGCAAGATGTTATGCATTCAAAAAAACTTTCCAAAGCATCTGTATCTTTAATATTTGTATAAATGTCTTTTTTCATTGTTAAACCTATACTCTGAAGCTTATTTAGCAAATATTTAATTATGAAGTCAAATTTTTGGTAAAGTACCTAGTCTTTTTTGGAATAATGCCACACTATAGAAAAAATGGTCCAATAGTGTAAGTAGAAAACTTATTAATTAAGTTATATTTTTACTCTATGGATTATCGGTTTTTACGATTCGGTTTTGAAGTGTAAACCGAAGTTCGGTGTATTTGCCCTATATAATCATTCGGTTTGCGACATTACAAACATTACTTATTCATATAAAGATAGGTATGTACTTATTCAGAGGTAAACAATGTATTCAATGTTTGATCTATTCTTTGATACTCCTGCATATAGACCCGTATATGTAATCTCTGATAGTGAGATGAAGGAGTTACAAAGAACACAAAATCAAGATGAACTTGAGGAAATTCGTAATCAAAAGAAAAGACTTGAAGAAGCATACAAAGCTCAAGTCAAACATCTTAATGAAAGAGAAAAAGAGTTAAGAACTGAACTAAAAGCTATTGAACCCGCTAAGAAAAAAGTTTAGTTTTTGATTTTTTTTATCGAAAAGAGGGTTTATCCCTCTTTTTTTTATGACAGTAAAAATATTTACCACCACATACCGAGATTTAATTTTTTGGGTTCTGTATTACATGCAAGCTCACACTCGCTTAACTCTCTGACTGAGAGAGCCTCAAGTATTCTTGCCATATCAATAGAAGATAGTTCTCCATTGACGTTCCACTTAAGTGTAGTTTTACGTTGAGGTGTGCTTTTTGTTTTCTTCATCATGACTTTTTAAGGTCGGGGATAATTAAATAGCATGATTATTTAAAATTCACAAATAAAATGTGAAGTTTTTATAAGTTAAGGAATTAAATTTATTTATCAAAAATCTAGAAATTCAATTAGCGGTGTAATTAGTAAGCGTTTCATGTAAAAGTTAAATTGAAGTTCCTTTTTTTTGATTTGGGAAAAAATAATTTTCTGGAAAAATTTCTTTTAAATTTTCTGGAAAGAAAAACTCTAATTGCCTTCTCATGTCTCCTTTATATAAATATTCTTTGTTGGGGACTTTAAAAGTATCTCTTACTAATCGAACATTTATATTTTCCTTTTTACCTTCCTCATTAACTCTTAATAAGGCTAATTTAATTGGCTTATCTTTTGGTCCTTTTATTAAAGAAACGGCTTCTGTTATACCCATTCCTTTTGTTGATTTCCCATCAATTTTGATAATTACATCATTTGGTTGAATGTCAGCGGAAGCAGCAGGAGAATCATTTATTACAGATTGAATAGTTAATTCAGCAGTATCACTATTAAGAAAAAGCCTTATTCCAATCCCTGAAATTTTTTTATCTTTTTTAGTAGATAGCTTTTTATTAGTTCTCACGCATCCCTCATAATCTCTTGCTTCTAAACATTTCATATGCAATTCATCAGATATTCCTGCATTAACAGCAGTAGGTAAAGCGATAGCAGCTAGTAGTGGGAGTAGTAAGCGTTTCAAAATTATTCAGAAATCCAGCGGTTAATTACTGTCCCTTCATAAATATGACCGGATGCCTCAACTATTGGCTTAGTTTCAGGATTAACAAAGATGTCGTAACAAGTATTTACTGGTCCTTGAAACATAACTGTCGCTCTTTTGGGATCCTCTAATGATTTGCCAATATAAAAAGTTTTTACTCCCATCTCTTTAAACATGGCCTGTTGTTCGGGAGCATTCATATGCGCCTCATATTCCTCAAAAGTATTACTTAATTTGAAATCTAAAACAGTTGTTTCAATGGACATAAAAAAGAAGCTAATTGCCCCTTATTTTAGATGAACTGTCAATATTATTCTTTAGGCCATTGCCAAGGAACTAAGCCACCTAATGCCGCCCTATTTCTTGGAGTATCTTTCTAGTAAGCGGCATTGCAATTACAACAACCCCAAGTTCTATTAATAGGAAAATCTGGAATACAGCCAATTAAAAAATATATCGTCACGCATAAAGTCCTCTTCAGTTGGATAACCTAAAACAGCTTTTCTAATTTCTTTCCAAATTGATTAAATTATCTTCTTTTGTTTCTGGAAGATTATCTACTATATTTGAAAAACTTAAAAAAAACATTAAAAATGCTATTGGCAGGCCTAAGAAATAAAAAAAGTTAGAAAGCATTCTTATCTCTTTAATATCTTCTAGATCCTTAATAGCAAGTTGTTCAAAAACTTCTTTATATTCGTCCTGAGTTGAAGGATCTCTTAGTTTCTTCAAGATATTCTTGTTATGCTCCTCAGCTTGCTTTATTTTTTTTTCGACTTCATTAATAACCTTTTTATTATTTAGTTCAATTGACTGCTTAATTTGATCCTTGTATTGAGTAAAATCTGGTTGACTTAACGCCCATCTTTTCCAAGTGTTCCATTCTTGTGCCTGATTATTTATTTGATTAGAACGATTTGAAAAAAATATACCACTAGCAATATTCAGTCCTCCTCCCTGAATGGCATTTACAGTATTTTGATTATTATTTGCTCTATATATTCCTGTTAATAAACTAAGTGCTGATAAGACATCCCATCCATTAAATTGACCAACGGATCTTGGTTCTATATAAACTTCATGCTGTTTTAAAAATTCTATGATTATTTGATCAAGTGATGGCATCTCTATAAGCCTGGGATCATCTTCTTTAGAGGGGACTTTAGCTAATGCCAATTCTGGTATCCTTTCTCCAATAAATTTAAGCTGCTCTTTCGTATAATTCATCAAAATATTTTTTTTAATTCTAGTTTATTTGTCAATACGAATTTTGCTAATGCAGAAGATCCTGATGGATATAAAATAGAGTTAATAGAAAGAAACTAATGACATAATTAGAAGAAAATACTATTTTCGACCAAAACCTGCACTAATTTGTTTTCTTAGTAACAATTCCTATGAATCCAGTTTGCTGCTTGCCAACACTTACCCACATTAAGTTAGAAAGGTATCTCTTCGCATTGTTGTGTGTAATATTTAGGAGGTTTTTTATCATCATCTTTTCGCCATTGCCAAGGTACTATTCCACCTAATGCATCCCTATTTCTTGGAGTATCTTTAAAAAATGCAGCATTGCATTGCCTACAACCCCAAGTTCTGTGTTTTGGAAAATCTGGTTGGCATCCCGCAATATGATATTTCCCACTTTCCCAAGCTTCTTGAGTTGGCATACCAAACATTGAAGGTTTAACTTCTTTTTTGCCACAATTTACGCATTTAATTGGCTTTCGATCAGTTACAAACCAATGAGGTTGAGATTCAGTGCATTTAAAAATATTCATGCTTCAATCCTATTTTTAGAGTGGCTTTCAAATGCTCTTTGAACACTTAATTCAGTTGTATAAGCTCCGTAAGCTTTCATGTGAACGTCAACTGTGTGACCCATTGCCTCTGCGGCATCTTTTATAGATATTGGAATTGTCGAACCTTTATGGCATTGATGAGCAAATCTATGCCTAAGACTGTATGCAGTTATATCAGAATTATTTTTTCTAATTTCTTTCCAAATTGGATTTTTTTCTAATTTATCTACAAAGGCTCTACCAACATCTCCATATCTATTTTTCTTCTCAACTAAATTTATTTGAGTTCTAATTGTTGCTGGTAATTTAACTAATCCAGAATCATATAAATTAATTAATTTTTCACCAAGTTTTGGCTTTTGAATTAAGTCCATTGCAAAAGCTCTTCTTGACTCTCTTTCAATATCAGATGTATTAATATTGTTTTTTACATGACCAACATATAACTTTCCATCTACAACTTTTAGAGCAGCAAGTTCAGCAAG
Source organism: uncultured Prochlorococcus sp. (assembly GCA_902625845.1). Classification (GTDB taxonomy): domain Bacteria; phylum Cyanobacteriota; class Cyanobacteriia; order PCC-6307; family Cyanobiaceae; genus Prochlorococcus_A. Next base: position 44,305 of record CACOCT010000003.1, read on the forward strand.
TCTTAAACCAAAAATAGATATTAAACCAGTTGCTAAAAACATTTCATTATCTCTTGATTCAAGATCATCTAATAATCTGAATAAATCTATTTCTTCTACATAAGGAGTTAAAGATTGTTTTTTAGTTTTCTTAGCTTTACCTTTTAATTCTTTTCTAATTTCATCTTCGGGAGGTTGCCATCTTTTATCATTCATTGAATGTCTTTTGATTCCATAATTTAAAATTTCACACCATGTATCGATATATCTTTTTTTCTGATCTGGGGTAATATCAGCTAATTTTTCAACACATAATTTTATTAATTCTGTTCCTGTATTAGGTGCTGGTCTTTTATTCATTACTTCTAAAAATATTTGTATTCTGGTGAAATATTTTTTTTCAGTATTACTTGAAATACCTTTTTTAGTTGCCATATATTGGTCAACTTTTGAAGCCTTTAATTTTTCCTCATATTCTTTAAAAACTACATCATATTTTTTTTGAGGGTAAAAATGTTTTGGAGGAACTATTAAAAAATCTTTCCATGCTTTATTAGGAGTTTTAATATCATCATCTACAAATTGAGCTTTCCATCTTCTAGCAGCTTCACCTAATGGGAGATTTTCGTTAATAACTAATGGTTTTAAGAAATTTATAGCATTTTCAATATTTAATTTATTTTGGCTTTTCCATTGAATTGGAAGTGTAACAGAAGTCCTCTTATTGGCTTTGCCTAGCCCTTCTTGATAAACGTATAGGATTTTAGTTTTGCCACTATTTTCACCATTTACACGCCATCCTGCACCAAAATTAGTGCGAATACTATCTCTAATATCTTTTTCCCATGAAACCCTGTTGCTGCTTGCCATTTCTATTAGTGCTATTAGTGCGAATATTAGTGCGGAATCGTTAATATGTCCATATATTCACTTATAAGTACTTGAATTGAGGTGTATGATTTTTACTCTCTAAATTCTTTAAAACCCCTGTGGTAGTTGGGCTTTGGGCTATGCCCTCGCCGGGACTTGAACCCGGGGCCTCACCCTTACCAAGGGTGTGCTCTACCACTGAGCTACAAGGGCATTTATAAAGTGGGCCGGGTTGGATTTGAACCAACGTAGGCAGAGCCAGCGGATTTACAGTCCGCCCCCTTTAACCACTCGGGCACCGACCCCCACATTAAAAATTTATCAGTTAATGGTCACTTTGTGTAGAAATGTTTTGGTTTTTTTTTCTTGATCAAGATACGATTTATTTAGAAAATAATTTATTTTATGGATATTTTATTGATAAATGGTCCAAATCTGAATTTACTAGGTAGTAGAGAACCTGAAATTTATGGAAATAAAACATTAGATCAAATAGAAAAAGAATTAATTCAGATAGCGAAACAGAATAAGTTTAAATTAGATTGCTATCAAAGTAATCATGAAGGTCAAATTGTAGACAAAATTCAAAATTCCATGGGAAATGTTAACGGTATTATAATAAATGCAGGTGCTTTAACTCATACTTCAGTAGCACTTAGAGATGCATTAGTAGGTTCAAATATTCCTTTCATAGAACTTCATATTTCAAATATTTTTAATAGAGAAGGCTTTCGAAAAGAATCATTTCTTACAGATAAAGCAATTGGAATAATTAGTGGTTTTGGAGTAGATAGTTATTTTCTATCTTTAGAAGCAATAATAAATTATTTAAAAAAATAGTTGTATTCAAATGAGCAAAATTAAGAGGCCTATATTTCACATAAAACATTTGACAAAATTGTCCTCAGAAAAATGGATAAAATTAGCTTTGTCCAATCCAATAGAAATATTAATTGATCATGCCCACTGCGAAAGGAAAGCGGCTGGAGTTGCTATTCAGTTAATGTTTAGATATCCTGCAGAACCAAATTTAGCTGAAGTTTTAAGCCCCATTGCAAGAGAAGAATTGGAGCATTTTGAAAAAATATTATATTTTCTTAAAACTAAAGGAATAGAATTGAAAGCTTTACAACCACCCCCATATGGATCTGAACTTGCGAAAAATATTAGAAAAAATGAACCATTAAGAATGCTTGATAGTTTTTTAGTGGCTGGCATTATTGAGGCCAGAAGTCATGAACGTTTAAGTATCCTTGCTTTAAATGCAAAAGATAATTCTGCAAGAGATCTTTATAATTCCCTTTTAGAAAGTGAGGCAAGGCATTTTGGAATTTATTGGAAATTAGCAAAAAGTAAATTTGATATAGATAAAACAACAAAACGACTTGCCGAATTAGTTAAGAAAGAGGAAGAAATTCTCTCCAATACTTATATGAAGCCTCGCGTTCATAGTTAATTTAAGATGAAAAAAATACTTATATTCATTAAGAAAATATTTTTTCCTATAAAGGAAAAAGGTTCTCTAACAATTATTGCCGTAGGTCCTGGGGATCCTTCACTCTTAACTATTCAAGCTATTAATGCTCTCAAAAAATCTAAAATAATATTTTATCCAATCTCAGGAGAAGATAAGAATAGTTTTTCCGCTAAAATAGTAAATAAATATATAAAAAAAAAGAAACAAATACCCTTAATATTTCCTATGGGTAAAAAAGAATATGATTCTGAGTTTATTTGGAAGAGTGGCGCAAAAATAATTGTTGATTATATAAATAGAAATCTTCAAGTTGCATTACTCTGTCTTGGTGATACTTCTATTTGTGCAAGTTCTTTTTACTTAAAAAAAGAAATAAAAAAAAATTATCCTCAAATTAAAATAATAAATATCCCAGGCATCTCATCTTTATCTTTAGCCGCTGCACTTGGAGATTTTCAACTTATTAAAAAAGGAGAAAATTTGAATATTCTTGAGTGTCCTGACGATAAAGTTCAATTCCTTAATTTAATTAATAAACAAAGTAAAACAGTTTTAGCAATTTTGAAAGTTGGTAAAAGATGGGAATGGGTTAAATATGCTTTAGAGGAAAAAAAGATGTTGCGTAAAGCTATTTTAGCTGTAAATCTAGGTATGGAAAATCAATATATTGGAGATGCCTCAAAATACTTCTCAAATGAATTGCCTTATTTTTCATTAATTTTGCTGAGGTTAGGTCTTGAATAATAAATTTCATCTTTCTGAAGTTAAATTGATTCCTTCGAAACTTGAAGTTAAAAAATATATAAAAATGTATAGTTATAAAAGAAACTGAATTTTTGGAGTATTTTGGAACTTCCCTCAATAGCTGTTATAGGAAGACCTAATGTGGGAAAATCTACCTTAGTAAATCGATTTTGCCAAACTAACAATGCAATTGTTTATGACAAACCTGGTGTAACGAGAGATAGAACTTATCAAAATGCTGAGTGGTGTGGGAAGGAATTTATTGTCGTTGATACTGGTGGATTGGTTTTTGAGGATGATTCGGAGTTCCTCCCAGACATACGCACGCAAACTTTTTTAGCCTTAGAAGAGGCTTCCATGGCAATATTTATTGTAGATGGTATGCAAGGTGTTACGGATGGCGATCTTTCTATCGCTAAATGGTTAAGGAGTGCAAAATGTAAAGTAATAATTGCTGTTAACAAATGCGAATCAACGATACTTGGAGCATCTCTTGCCTCTGATTTTTGGAAACTTGGTCTAGGTGAACCATATCCAGTTTCAGCAATTCATGGAACAGGTACAGGAGATCTATTAGATTTAGTAATTTCAGAACTTCCTGAAAAAGATAAAAAATTTCAAGGAGAGCAATTTTGTATGTCAATTATTGGTCGACCAAACGTAGGTAAATCAAGTTTACTTAATTCAATATGTGGCAATAATAGGGCAATTGTAAGTGATATTAGCGGAACAACTACTGATTCAATAGATTCCTTTATAAAAAAAGGAGATGAATTTTGGAAAATAATAGATACTGCTGGAATAAGAAGAAAAAAAAATGTAAAGTATGGAACAGAATTCTTTGGAATTAATAGATCCTTTAAATCAATTGATAGAAGTGATATATGTCTTTTAGTTTTAGATGCAGAAGATGGTGTAACGGAGCAAGATCAGAAATTAGCTGGCCGTATTGAGGAACAAGGAAGATCTTGTTTAATTGTAATTAATAAATGGGATTTAATTGAAAAAGATAGCTCAACAATATATTCAATCGAAAAGAAATTTAGATCAAAGTTATACTTTTTAAATTGGTCTAAGATGATTTTCATATCAGCATTAACTGGTAAGAGAGTAAATGACATATTTGAAAATGCTAAATCTGCAATTGATCAGCACCGTAGAAGAGTAACTACCTCCGTTGTCAATGAAGTTATAAAAGAAGCAATAAGTTGGAGAAGTCCTCCTACGAAGAGAAGTGGTAAGCAAGGAAGAATATATTATGGAACTCAGGTAAAAAATCAACCTCCGACTTTTTCACTATTTGTAAATGATCCTAAATTATTTGGAAGTACATATAGAAGATATATAGAAAAACAATTTAGAATGAACTTAGGATTTGAAGGCACTCCCTTAATTTTTTTATGGAGAGGTAAACAAAAGAGATCATTGGAGAGAGATATCTCTAAAAATAATATTCAATTAATACAAGATGATTAATGAATATACTCACTAAATTTCCACTTGGCCAATACGTAGATGGGAACAAAAGCTGGTTAAGAATTATCGATAGTAGATTAAAATTTATTATATTATTAATATTTTTAATTACTCCAATATGGGCTGGTCCAATATGGAGAATTAGTTTGGTTTTATTTTTAATATTTATCACTTTTATTAGCTTACTTCCAATAAGGGTTTGGTGGAGATCTATCTCATTTTTGATCTTTTTATCTATTCTTATCGGATTAATATCTATATTTGCAACTTCTAATTTATCTTCTTTGGAAATACCTTTAAGAGATCCAAATGAGTTAAGTTTTTTATTATCAAAAAATATAAGTTGGAATATTATTCAAATCCCTAACTTTAAAGTAGGTTTTATAAATTTTGGCCCATATAATATTTCTCGAAAAGCATTTGAGTTAGGAATAAAAACATCAACATTAATTTTTACTGTTGTTCATAGTGTTAATTTAGTTTTACTTACAACTTTAAAAGAAGAAATTGTTTGGGCAATTAGTTGGTTTATATATCCGTTAAGAAAATTTAATATTCCAGTTGATAGATTATTATTTCAGTTGTTACTCTCATTGAGATTTATTCCTTTAGTACAGGAAGAATTTCAAAATATACTTAAATCAGTTTCCGTAAGGTCTGTACATTATCGAAATCTGGGTTTTAAAAAAACATTTAATATTTTGCTCAGTTTGATAGAAAGAATTTTTTTGAATATTTTATTACGAATTGAACAAGGTTCTGAGTCCCTTTTATCTAAAAACTTTTTACAAATTGATATTCAAAGGTTTAAACCCGAACAGGAACAAAAAATATCATCTTTTATAATTAATTTGATTTCTATATTTTTTATATGCCTGGCAATTTTTCTTAGAAAACAGTATGGTGCATTATGAATAATAATTGATTTAAATTGAGCTCAGAGCGTTATCTAAATCATCCGACATTTGGAATGTTGTACCAAGTATCACCTGCTAATGAGGGAAAAGATATTTATGCGACTTTATACGCACAAAAGATGTTTTTTTTAGTTTCTATTAAACCAAGAGAAATATTATTTGAGGTCATACCCTATTTAGACGCAAGAAATCAGGCTGAAATAAATTTGCAAAAGGTTAGAAGAGAGTCCCCTAATGATTTAGCAAAATGGGAGAATTTGTTTAAGCAAACTTTTTTATAAAAGATATTAAAATTGGATTATCTTGAGATCAAAAAAATATTACCTAAGGGTGTCAATTTACTTGCAGTAAGTAAGGGATTTAATTCTGGTGATATTGAATATATTCAATCATTGGGTCAAATTGATTTTGGTGAGAGTAAAGTTCAAGAAGCTATGCTTAAGCCAATTTTTCAAAGTAGTAATAATCTTAATTGGCATTTTATAGGAAAAATACAAACTAATAAAATACGTAAAATAGTTGAGAATTTTGATTTTATTCATTCAGTCGATTCTTATAAGAAATTATTGAAAATTTCTCAAGTTGCAATTGAATTACAAAAAATACCAAATATTTTTATACAAATAAAGTTAGCTCATGATCCAGAAAAAGCTGGTTTGCCTTATTCAGATTTAATTGCTAATTGGAATCAGATAAAAAAAATCAAAGGAATCCTAATAATTGGATTAATGACTATTAATCCAAAGGGACTTAATGCAGAACAAAATTTTGAATTATTTAATAAGTGCAGATTAATTGCTAATAAATTAGAACTACCACATTGTTCAATGGGTATGTCCAATGATTGGGAGGAAGCTATCAAAGCTGGAGCAACATGGATAAGATTAGGTTCTCTAATTTTTGGAAAAAGATTTAGTTAGTAATTAATAATAATTAAGTAAAAATATTAATAATAAGCTTGCAGTTATTAACAACTAACGTTATCTAGGTATAGGTGGTTTTCATAATTTTATGAATTAATTGCTTGGTTTTCTCAATTTACATTAAGGGGATTTGAAAAGGTGTCACTTATTTCTCGATTAAAGGCTGTTGTCGCTGGTGATGATTACCTGGATGATGATTTTGATGAACTTGATTATGAATCGGAACAAGAGTTCAATTCAATGAATGATCATAGAAGTAATACTAGGAATTCAGGTTCTAATCCTTTTGATTTTATGAATAATAAATCATCAAAAGTTATTGGGATGCCAGGTATCTCAAATTCATCTTCAGAAGTCAATCTTCTCGAGCCAAAAAGTTTTGATGAAATGCCTCAAGTTATTCAAGCACTAAGAGAAAGAAAAACAATAATTTTAAATTTGACAATGATGGATCCCGATCAAGCTCAAAGAGCTGTTGATTTTGTAGCAGGAGGAACATATGCGATGGACGGCCATCAAGAAAGAGTAGGGGAAAGCATATTTTTATTTACTCCTAGCTGTGTAAATGTTACAAGTTCTTTCCCTGTTGAGGCATCTCCATCAAATATTACAAATGAGGACATTACGTCTTTTGGACTAAATTCTAATTCCGCTCCTCAACCAGCATGGGGGGATTCAAAGTTATCTGCCTATTCTTAAGTCGTGTCTTATAAGCTAGGTGTAATAGGTTTTGGCAATATCGCGAAAGCTATAATTACGCCCTTGTTAGAACACAATATTTTGCGACCTGAAGAAGTAATTTGTTTAGTAAATTCCGAGAAAAGTTTTGAAGATGTAAAAATTAATTATAAATATAAAATAAATATTTATCATTTAAATTCATCTGACGCAAATTTGGTTTGGCATTGTCCAATAAAGTTACTAGCTATTAAGCCACAGCAATTAAAATATATAAAAGAAATAAATTTTAATGAAACTAATAAATATTTTTTAATCTCAATACTAGCGGGTGTTTCCTTGAAAACTTTGGAAAATATTTTCCCAAAACATAACTGTATTAGGGCTGTAACAAATATACCTATAACTATTGGACAAGGTTTAACAGGAATTGCTTGGAATAATGATATTGATATGAAGAATAAAATCTTTATAAAAAATATTTTCGAAAATTCAGGTAAAGTTTTTGAATTGTCTGAGGATTATCTTGATATATTTTTAGCTTTAACTTCCTCTGCTCCAGCAATAATAGCTCTAATTATAGAGGCCTTAGGAGATGGGGGATTAAGCGGTGGTTTAACAAAAAAATTATCAGAGGAGTTGGTTATAGATATGATCTTTGGAACTGTTTCAATGATGAAAGATTTAGATGTTAGTCCTTCCGAATTAAGGAATATGGTTGCTTCTCCTGCAGGAACAACAATTGCCGCTTTAAGAATTCTTGAAGAGAAAGGTTTTAGATCAGCTTTGATTGAATCAATAATGGGTGCGATGAATAAGAGCAAAGAATTTAAATGAAAATTTATTTTTCTTTAATTTGGAAATAAACTCTTTCAATATGATCTATATTTTTTTCAATTGTATATCTTTCAATTACTCTTTCTCTAGCTTTAATTCCCAAAATTTTCGTAAAATGTGGATGATCTTGTAATATAGGAATCATTGTTTTTAATTGAGTTGTTACATCATCAGTAGAAATTACTATTCCAGCGCCTTTATCTAAAACTTGACCATCGGCTCCTGCATCGGTCGCAACGCATGCAGTACCAGAAGACATAGCTTCTAGCAGTGATAAAGATAAACCCTCAACTAAACTAGGCAAAAAAAATACTTCTGCAATTTGCATAATCGCTACTCTTATTTCAAGATTGGATTCTTCTCCCCACCAAATTAAATCCTCTTTTTCTAAATCTGAGAAATTATGCTCTAAAGAGGGCTTCATAGGTCCATCTCCTACTATTAAAAGCATACAATTTTTGCTCTTCGTTTGACGCCAAGCTTTTAAAAGTGCTTCTATATTTTTTTCATTAGCAATTCTACCCATATAAAGAAAAATTCTTTTTCCCCCAATTTTTTCTCTTATTAAATTATGGTTTTTATTCCTTTTTTCAGGGGGTTTCCAAATATTTTGGTCAACTCCATTTGGAATAATTATTTGTTTCTCCGCACTAACTCCTAGTTTTGTTAAGACATCTTTTTGATCCTGAGAAAAGACTATTACTCTATCAAATTTAGCGAGACTAGGTGCATATAATTGATAGGTTAACTGTTGAGCACTTGCAGTCAAATTTCTTATTTTTGAATCGAATGCTGGATGAAATGTTGCCACTAAGGGAACATTAAGTTGTTGGCAAATCTCAGGTAATTTAAAATCTAATGGAGATAATGTAAGGCTGGCATGTACTATGTCTGGTTTTAGTTTTTCAAGAGAAACTTTTAATTCCTTTTCTGCTCTAGGAGAGGGTATTGTATAGACTTGAGATTTTATTAAATAAGGAAGACTTACTTCTGGATCATTTGCTAGAAAAAGTGATTCAGATTTATTATTAAGTAAATGATTATCAAAATGAATAAAACTTACTTTATGTCCTCTTTTTTTTAAATTTTCCGTAATTAAATTTCCATAACTAACATTCCCACAGAATGGAGATTTCTTTCCAAGCCAAGCTATGCTAACCACAAGTATATTTATAATTATTTATTTAATATACAGTTTGAGAGAAAGCCTAGAAATTATATTAAAGAAATATTTATCTATAAAATTCTCCTAAAATTTTTAATGATGATATTTCTTTCCCTAATTGAGCGGGAATCCAAATGGAAAATATTTTTAGTATTTTATTCCATACTTCTTTTGGACCTAATAATTCTCCATTTGATTTTATAGGTAAATTCGGGAAAAGAAGTCTTTGCATTAATGCAATTTCTGATGCATTTAGATTTATTAAACTTCTTGAATCTTCGACAATTGAAAAGCCTTCACTAGGGATAAAAAAACATTTCCAATCCCAATTGCCAATAGGAGGCTGAATTGGTTTACCAGTCTCGCAGCAGTAATGTAAGGGTAAACTTAATCCACCAAGTGCTAAAAGATGCATAAGTGATTGAATGCTCATAGCAAGTATTTTAAGATCACTTTCTACTAAAGCTTTGTATTCACATAAACGATCTAAATGTGCAAGAACTGTAGAAAGATAATTATTTTGAGTATCCTCATTTCCTATTAAAAGAAAAGTTAATTCTGTAATTGCTTGAGCTGCTGCTAAGCATTCAATACTTTTTCCCAATCCGCTATAACTTTTTATGATTTTTAATTGACGTATAGTTTTAAGATTTTTTTTACCAAATATTTGAATTTCCAAAAGTGTTAAAGGAGTCGCTGAGGCTAAACTACTTTTAGGTTTCCTCGCTCCAGGTACCGCAAATCGGCTTAATCCTTGCTCTTCAGATAATAAAGTTATTAAACGATCATTTTCACCAAGAGGTGTAGCTTTAATGCATAATCCTTTTAATTTTTTTTCATTTGACATTTATTGATTTTTTAATTCTTGGAAAATATCATGATAGTAAGATGTTCCAATACAATCAGCTCCAGCTTCTAAAGTATCTTTTACATTTGCGATTGTTTTTATCCCTCCCACTATTTTAATAAAATTATTTTTGCCTAATAAATTCATTATTTCTTTGATCTCATTAACTCTTAAATATTGACCAAAACCATCTCCAAATTGAAAATTCTCTATGCCTAGTTCAAGAGAAATATTTATTGCTCTATTAAAAATTTCTTTACTTAGCGGTCTTTTATTAAAAATCAAAGTGATTGGCAATTCTAATTTTGATATATTTTCAATGTCTCTTGCAAATTCTTCATCCTTATTATTTGATAATGCGAAAAATTTTGGTATATATTCTATTCCATCTGATCCTGCATCCTTTGCATAATTAATTAATTCTTGCACAAAATTATTTGGTAAATCTCCAAATGGGTAAGAGATTAGTGTATGTATTTTTATCTTGGACAATGGAAAATTATCTCTTATATATGATAGATAATTTAATGAAGTTGATATATTTTTGATTTTATATTTCTTAATCAAATTTATATTATTTGTAAAAGATTCTTTTGATAAATATGGATTTAAAATAATTGAGTGAATCTTTTCATTAAATTCATAATCTTTATTTGTGCTCATTTAATTTTTTTGATTGAATTAGTCCATACCCTCCATGATTTCTTTTATAGATGACTTGTAGTTCATTATTCTTTTTATTTCGGAAAAAATAAAAATCATGATCAATAAAATCAAGTTGTTTTCTGGCTTCAGAGATTGATATCGGTTCCATTTCAAAATATTTATTTTTAATAGATGGTTCCGGTAAGCTTCCCTTTAACCCTTCTTTTAAAAAATCAGTAGTTTCTGCAGCTATATTTGAAGTATCATCTAAACTAGCATTTTTAAATTGAATTGTTTCTTTGTAGTTACTATTGATTGTTCTTTCTTTGTATTTTCTTAGCTTTCTGCAAAGTTTATTAGATACCAAATCTATACTTGAATACAAGTTATCTGATTTTTCTTCTGCCCTTATTATTATTCCATTCGCAAAAATAGTTACTTCTGCACTTTGAAAAGATACTCTTGGATTTTTTTCGATCGAAAGATGTATATCTGCTTCTTTGACGATATCTTTATAATGATGGGTAGCTTTAGTAATTTTTGACTCTGTGTATTCTTTAAGTGCGCCAGTCAGTTCAATGTTTTTTCCATGAATTAAGATTTTCATAATAAAATTTTAAATTTTGCTATCTCTCCTTTTTAATTTACATAAATATGCTTATTAGGACATCTATACTTAAACAACCTAATAAAATTTTATATTTTGAAAAGGTTCTTAAATTACAAGAAAAATATCAAAAATCTCTAATTACTGGTACATCTAAGACACAATTTGTATGGATTGGAGAACATAATCTTTGTTATACCATTGGAAGAGGTGGAGACAAGAATAATCTTTTACCTTCACTAGACAAAAATGTTGATATATTCGAAATTAATAGAGGTGGAGAAGTAACTTGCCATATGCCAGGACAATTGGTTGTTTATTTGGTGCTAAATCTTAATAACTATAAAAAGGATTTAAATTGGTATCTAAGAACAATAGAGGAAATTATTATCAAAATCCTCCATCACTTTAAAATCGATAGTTCAAGAAAAAAAGGTTTTACTGGAGTTTGGTGTGGTAACAAAAAAATTGCTTCAATCGGTATTGGATGCAAAAGATGGATCACTATTCATGGATTTTCTTTAAATGTAAACTGTAATTTAAATTATTTTGACAGTATTATTCCCTGTGGAATTAAAGGTTGCTTAATGACAAAAATTAGTGATTTTAATCCTCATGTAAGGATTATTGATGTTAAGGATATTGTTAAAAATGTAATCAAGGAGGAATTTAATTTTAAATTTGTATCAGAATAAGATAAATAAATTAAATATCTTACTAAAAAATATGAAAAAATTTGCTTATATGACTGCCCAAAAGTTGTCTTCTAAAGAAGTAAAAAGATTACAAGATAGGGATTTTATTCGAAAGTTAAATCATCTTGATCAAATATGGAAATGTTTAAAAAATAAACATGGAGACATATTAGCTGTAAAGGATTTAAGAGGTAAAAATAAAGAGGAATTTTCTTATTCAGAATTAGACCAATTAATAACAAGAGCGTCTCAAGCTTTCTATAACGTTGGAGTAAGGAAAGGAGATGTTGTAACTATTATCTCAGAAAATTCGCCAAGGTGGTTAATCGCTGATCAAGCAATTATGAGATTATCTGCTATTGATGCGGTAAGAGGAATTAATTCTCCATCAGTCGAATTGGACTATATCATTAAGCACTCGAAATCTATAGGTTTGATAATTCAATCTAATTCAATTTGGGAAAAATTAGAGAATAAAGAAGAATTATTGAAGAATTTAAAGTTTATTATTAACTTTGAGGATTTTTCAAACAATGGAATTTTATCTTGGGAGGAATTCTTAGAATTGGGCAATAAAACCAGCTCCGAAAGTTACAAAGAAGAAGTTGATAAATGTAATATCAATGATGTTGCGACAATACTCTATACTTCTGGAACTACTGGAAAGCCCAAAGGAGTTCCCTTAACACACGCAAATTTATTACATCAAGTAATAAATTTAGCTTGTATTGCTGATCCAAAACCAGGATCTTATGTTTTAAGTGTTTTGCCTATTTGGCATTCTTACGAAAGGAGTGCCGAATACTTTTTTTTATCATCTGGCTGTTCTCAATTTTATACCATACCAAAATATTTGAAAGATGATATTAAAGAAGTAAAACCAATCATTATGGCTACTGTCCCAAGGCTTTGGGAGGCTATATATGATGGCTTTTTTCTCGCTTTAAAAAAGATGCCCAATACCAAACAAAATTTAATCAAGAGATTATTAATTATTAGTTCTAAATTTAAAAAAAACTTACGTAAATTCAGGAACCTACAAGTGGATGATTCAAGCATAATTGAAAAAATTAAATCCTTGTTTTTAATGGTTTCTTGTTTCCCTGTTCATAAATTAGCATCAGTATTTCTTTGGCCAAATCTCAAAAAACAATTATGCGGAGATAAATTAAAATTTCCAATTAATGGAGGTGGTGCGTTACCTGAACACGTTGATTTGTTTTTTGAAGCATTAGGTATTGATGTTTTGGTTGGTTATGGCTTAACTGAAACAAGCCCTGTTTTAACTTGTAGGAGAACGTGGTGTAATGTTAGGGGTAGTTCTGGGCAACCATTGCCATCAACGGAAATAAAAATAGTTGGTGAAAATAATTCAATTTTAAGATTTAAAGAAACTGGAAAAATATTTGTTAGAGGTCCACAAGTTATGGGAGGTTATCTTCATGATGCCTCTTCTTCTATGAAGGTTTTATCAATTGATGGATGGTTTGATACGGGTGATCTTGGATTCTTAATACCAAATGGCTCATTAATAATCACTGGCAGATCAAAAGATACTATTGTTCTTTCAAGTGGCGAGAATATAGAGCCAAATCCTTTAGAGGCTAAAATTTTAAGTTCCGAATTTATTTCTCAAGTACAACTAGTTGGTCAGGATAAGAAAAATTTATCCGCTCTTGTTGTTCCTAATATTGATTTAATTGAATCTAAATTTTCTGAGAATGATTTAATAAAAATAAATCAAAATAAAGAGATTAGTAAATTTTATAAATCTAAAATAAATAACCTACTCAAAAATAGAATAGGAGCTAGATCAGAGGAACAAATAATAGATTGTTTATTTATATCTCCATTTACTATTGAAAATTCTTTACTCACTCAAACCTTAAAACAGAAAAGAAAAGAAATTGAAAAATTATATGAAACTCAAATAGAAGAAATGTATAAAAAACAAATTAAACGAGAAAATTTGATCTGATAACTATATATTAAAAACATATATTTATTTTTTATGACCACAAAAGACTCTATTTCAATTAAAAGATCAATTGCGATAAAAGCTATTGTTACTCCTACATGGAAACAAGATGCAGAGAATGAAATTAGTAAAGCAATCTCCTCAACGGATCAACAATTATCTCAACTTGAACAAGAAGGGCAACAAGTCGTTAGTAATATTAGATCTCAAGCCGCGAATCCACTAGACCCAAGAGTTCAAGAACAAGTTGGGCAGATACAACAACAAATAGCTGCGAAAAGGAATGAAATAGAAGAGCAAAAAAGGAATTTATTACAACAACAAAATCAAGTAAGAGATTTAAAAATGGATGATATTGTTGATCAAGGACAAGTAGATAGTTTTTGCGACGTTAATGTCGGTGATAACTTGATTAAGAAAATGCAAGTTTCCATTACAGTTAAGGATGGAATAATACAATCAATAGATAATCTTTAATCGTTAATTTACAACTTTTAGATAACAAATATGTTTAATATAGATTTCTAGAGTTTTTGATAGATTCTTTACCATGCTTTCAACCAAAATCACCTATGAACTAGCTGATTGGATAAGAAAATGGATTAAGAGTAGAGATGAACCACCTTCAATTGAAAATTGTTTTAAATTTGTTGAATGGAAAAGTAAAATTAATACAATAACTGAAAGCGATAAATTACAGATAGAAGCAATATTAATTTATGAAACTTCATAATAGATTTTTTAAAAGATATAAATTTAATTTAATTATTTATAGTTCCCATATTTACAGGTTTTCGTATAATAAGATTAAGAGTTTTTAAGGTTATTTAATTTGAAGAATTGTTGATACTTCAGTCGATAATCTCTAAGAACTAATGCTATAAAAATTATTTATGTCTCACGAAATATTTATGCCGGCTCTTAGCTCAACAATGACTGAGGGAAAAATTGTTGAGTGGTTAAAAAATCCAGGAGATAAAGTTGAAAGAGGTGAATCAGTATTGGTAGTTGAATCTGATAAAGCTGATATGGATGTTGAATCATTTCAAGATGGATATTTAGCAGCAGTTTTAATGCCCGCAGGTAGTACTGCGCCAGTTGGAGAGACTATCGGAATAATTGTAGAAAGTGAGAATGAGATAGCAAGTGTCCAAGCTGAGAATAAAAATATTAGTGCAGTTAAAGATAAGCCAGAAAAGATTGAGGTTGCTGATGAGGTAGATATACAAAGTACAAAGGAAGTTGAAAGAGTAAAGCCTCCTATAAAAAAAATAAAAATACAAGAGAAAAAAATAGAGGTTAATGCATCGACTTCTAATAGTTCTTCAAGAGTAGTTGCATCTCCAAAAGCAAAAAAAATTGCTTCTCAAATGGGAATTGACTTGTCAAAAGTAAATGGCTCTGGACCTCATGGAAGAATCCAGGTAGATGATGTACTAAAAGCAAAAGGTCAACCAGTTTCTGTCCCATGGATTGGGGAAGGAAATACCTCAGCATCAATTATTAATGCCAATTCTAACGAGAGCATTCAATCAAATAATCCTGGCAATAGTTTTGGTAACCCTGGAGAAACTATTCAATTCAATACTTTGCAAAAAGCTGTTAATAAAAATATGGAATCTAGTTTGAGCGTACCTTGTTTTAGAGTTGGTTATTCAATAAATACAGACAAATTAGATTCTTTTTATAAAAAAGTTAAACAAAATGGTGTAACTATGACTGCAATTTTAGTAAAGGCAGTTGCTAATGCACTTAAGAATCATCCTCAGGTAAATTCCAGTTATTCTGAAGGTGGCATTTCATATCCTGAAGAAATAAATGTTGCAGTTGCTGTTGCGATGGAAGATGGTGGTTTAATTACTCCAGTTTTAAAAGATCCTAACAAAACAGATTTATTTGAACTATCTAGGGAGTGGAAAGATTTGGTCAAGAGATCGCGCACGAAACAATTAGAGCCTGAAGAATATTCAACAGGTACATTTACGCTTTCAAATCTAGGTATGTTTGGCGTAGATAGATTTGATGCAATACTTCCTCCAGGGACTGGAGCTATCTTGGCAATTGCCGCTTCAAAACCAACTGTTGTTGCTGGAGATAATGGATCTATCTCAGTTAAAAAAGTTATGCAGGTTAATCTTACTGCTGATCATAGAGTTATTTACGGAGCAGATGGTGCAGCTTTCCTAAAAGATTTAGCTAATCTTATTGAGAATCATCCAGAAACTTTGATAACTTAATTCATATTTTTGGACTCAATTTATAAACAAGATGAATTAGATTTGCAACTAAATTCATATGATTACAAACTAGATCCTTCTTTAATTGCAAATAGACCAAAAAGGATAAGGCATGAATCAAGAATGATGGTTGTAAGACAAGTTAGTTATGATATTAGTTCTTACGAAGATAAACTTACTAAAAATATAATTGATGAACTCAATAATGGAGATTTAATTATTGTTAATGATACCAAAGTAATGAAGGCAAGATTAAATGTTCAATTAAGTAATGGTTCTTTAGTTGAGCTGTTAATTTTAGAATTAGTAAACGATACTGTATGGCTTTGTTTGGGAAAACCAGCTAAAAAACTTAAGTTAAATGATTGTGTGAAAATATTTTCAAAGAGAATTAATAAAAATATTGAATTGAAAATAGTTGGAATTGATAAAGAAACAGGGGGTAGATTAATACAATTTCCAGATTTTATAAATAATCTCATAACCATGGATGCATTACTTAATGATTTTGGGGATATACCATTACCACCTTATATCAAAAATATAGATGAGAAATTAGGACATGAGAATTCTTATCAGACTGAATATGCAAAGAATCCTGGAGCGATTGCCGCTCCTACTGCAGGATTACATCTCAGTAATAGCCTACTATTAAAGTTAAAAAAGAAAGGTATTAAAATAATGCCCATAACTTTGCATGTTGGTTATGGAACGTTTAAACCGATTGATCAAAATAATTTAATCGATTTAAAATTACATAAAGAATTTGTCAATATCGGTAAAAATGTGATCGATGAAATAAAAGCTACAAAACAACAAGGCAAAAAAATTATCGCGATAGGTACAACTAGTGTTAGGGCTCTAGAAAGTTGTTATATCGAATCTAAAAAAGATATTTTCCCTATTAATAAAAATGTGGATTTGGTAATTAAACCTGGCTTTAAATTTAAAGTCGTAGATGGTTTATTAACTAATTTTCACTTGCCAAAGAGTTCCCTATTACTCTTAGTAAGTGCAATGATTGGAAGAAAGAGACTACTCAGTTTATATGAAGAAGCCATAAAAGAAAAATATAGATTTTTCTCTTATGGCGATGCTATGTATATCAGTCCAGAGGCTTTTTTAAAAGGTTCTAAAATTAAGCATTAGCTGGTTCTTGAATTATTCCAGTTGGAACTTCTGTAAACATTACAGATGAGAGATATCTCTCTGCTAAATCAGGTAGAACAACAACAATAGTTTTTCCTGCATATTCATCTTGCTCTGCTAATCTAATTGCTGCAACAGCAGCTGCTCCACAAGATATTCCTACTAGTAGACCTTCCTCTTTTGCAAGTCTCAAGGCCATCTCGATGGACTCATCATTTGTCACTTGTTCAACTTTATCAACAATTGATAAATCAAGATTTTTGGGAATGAATCCTGCACCTATTCCCTGTATTTTATGAGGCCCAGATTTCACCTCTTCACCATTGAGAGTCTGAGTAATGACCGGACTATGAGTTGGTTCAACAGCTACTGATGTTATATTTTTCCCTTTTTCATTTTTAATATATCTGGAAACTCCTGTAATAGTTCCTCCAGTTCCTACTCCTGCAACTAGTACATCAATTTCTCCATCGCAATCTTCCCATATCTCTGGACCAGTGGTTTTGAAATGAATTTCTGGATTAGCTGGATTATCAAATTGTCCTGGCATAAAATATTTTGAAGGATCACTTTCTGCAATCTCCTTTGCTTTTGCAATAGCTCCGGGCATCCCTTTTGCTGCTTCTGTTAATATAATTTCTGCACCAAGAACAGCCATTACCCTTCTCCTCTCAAGGGACATTGATTCAGGCATAGTGAGAATTAATTTGTATCCTCTTGCTGAAGCTGTAAATGCAAGTGCGATGCCTGTGTTGCCTGAAGTTGGTTCTACGATTACTTTATCTTTAGTTAATTTTCCACTTTTTTCTGCGTCCCAGATCATATTTGCTCCAATACGACACTTAACGCTGTAAGCAGGATTTCTACCCTCTATCTTTGCAAGTACAGTAGCTTTTGCATTTTTGGTAACAGATTTCAATCTTACTAATGGAGTATTTCCAATAGCAAAACTATTGTCTTCATAAATTTTTGCCATTATTTATGTGTAATATTTAATTTAATTTTAACTATGTTTTAAAAAAATAGTATATAAATTTCTTAACACTAAGAACTATAAAATTTAAGTATTTAAGGCCTTTAAAAAGACATTCCATATATGATTATGATCCTCAAGACCAACTGAAACTCTTATTAAATTAGATGGTACCCCACAACTATTAGCCCATTCTAATTCGTTATAGTGCGCCAACAACACATATGGACATATAAGACTAAATTGTGTACCTAAACTTGGTCCTTTTGAAAGCTCTAATGTATTATAAAATTTCTTTGTTTTTTCAATATTACCTTTTAATTCAAATGATAATAAGCACCCATAACCGCCATCCCTTTTAAGAATAGAATTAAAATTTGGACAATTTTCAGGATGAAAGACTGTTTTTACTGCATGATGATTTTCTAATTTTTTTTTCAACTTTAAACAATTACTATTTTGATTAATAACTCTAAACTCAATATCTCTGCTGGATTTTTCTAAAGATACTAAATCATTATCAGATAATTTTGGAATATCTATTTCATTAAGTGCTTTTTTAAATTTATCAATCCACTTACTTTTAGGATTGAGTATAAGAGAACCTGCGAGAATATCTCCACTTCCTGAGAAAATCTTAGTTAATGATGTAAATACGATATCAGAATAATTGAGAGAATTGATATTCAAATTAGAGCCTATAGTATCATCAGTAATCAAAGGTATATTATATTTTCTTGCTATTTTTGAGATTTCAATAATGTTAGTGCATTTAAGTAAAGGATTACTAGGTAATTCTATGATAATGGCTGCAGGATCTATTCTTTTTATCTCAAATTCAATTTTTTGAAGATCATCTTCAATAATTAAATTTGCCCCATAAAAAATATTCTTTGGCAATTTAAGAACATCAACATATGGAAATCCAATTTGTAGGGTTGGTTTTTTGGGAAGAATTTTATAAATAATCTCTAAAGCACTATATAAAGCTGACATCCCTGAAGAAGTAATATGAATCAACTCTGAATTTGATTGAACATATTTAGAAATTCTGGTTATAATTTTTCTTTCTGAATCTTTAGCTATGTCATTTTCAGCTCTAGGCTCTAATTTTAAATTAATTGCAGCTTCTCTAGATGATGCACCTAGACCAGTATGCTGCCAAAAAACTTTTGCGAAATTATTTGCTTCATCTTTAGTGATTAAAAAAAATAAGCTTTGATATTCCTTTATGAAAGAATTAGACGGATTAGTGAATTTATCACAATAAATTTTAGCTTTTAAAACAAAATTTCTACTTGAATAAGGCCATACATTATGGCCTTGCAAATTATTCTGTTTAAGTAATTCATTAGATAATTTTTTTAATAATGGATTTATACCAAATCTTGGATAAATTGATTTTAAAAAATTTATGCATTCTGGTTTTTTCTCCTCATAGGCAATAACATCATTCCATTCTGGGAGAGCGACTGAAACAGCATGTTGGCTGTCTGGTATGGGTAAACCGAGCTCTGATTTTTTCCATATGGGATTTTTTATTAAATCTCTCACATCTAAAGGGATTCAAAAGAATTAAGGATATCAGATATAAGATCATCGCTATCTTCACACCCCACGGATAATCTTACAAGAGAATCATCAATTCCTAAATTATTCTTTGTCTTTTTATCAATTGATCCATGTGTCATTGATGCGGGATGACATATTAGACTTTCCACTCCACCAAGACTTTCTGCTAACGAAAAATATTTAAGCTGTTTACAGAACTTGAATGTTTGATCTTTATCTAATTTTAGTTTAATAGAAATCATTGATCCACCTAATTTCATTTGTGATTTAGCTAATAGGTATCCAGGATGATTTTTATTAAAAGGATAAGTTATTTCTTTAATCAAATTATTCGTTAATAATTCCTCAGATATTAATTCTGCATTTTTTGATTGCTTTTCAACTCTTAAAGGAAGAGTTTTGAGGCCTCTTGTAATAAGCCAGCAATCAAATGGTGAAGGATGAAGACCTAAAGCCTTTTGAGAAAAAATCATTTTTTCTTGCCACTCTGCATCATTTGTAAGTACTGCTCCACCTAATGCATCGCTATGTCCATTAATCAATTTTGTTGTGCTAATAAGTGATATTGTGGCACCAAGTTCTAATGGCCTTTGAATCATTGATGTGCAAAAAGTGTTGTCTACTACTACTGGGATCTCATTTTTTTTAGCTTCTGAGCAAATTTCTTTGATATCAAGTATTTTCAATAAAGGATTAGTAGGGCTTTCTAACCAAATTAAAGTTGGGTGAATTTCTGAAATTTTTTTAATATTATTCTTATCGGTAAAATCACAATAAAAAGTCTTGATATTAAATTTTTTAAAAATTTTTTCAAACATCCTTATTGTGCAGCCGTAAAGATTTGATTCACAAAGAATTTTATCTCCGGACTTTAAACTTGATGCAATAGCTGTGACTGCACTTATACCTGAATTAAAGACAGTACAATATTTTGAATTTTCTAACGCTTTAAGGATATCAGCTAGGATTCTAAAATTTGGATTACCTGATCTTGTATAGTCAAAATTTTCTACATTTCCGTGTTTAAACGTAGATGTAGCAAAAATGGGTGGCATAATACACCCTGTATCTTCGGCAAAAGATTTCCCATGATGTATTGATAAAGTACTAAAACCTGGGATGATTTTTTTATTTTTATTGAGTTCCATTTAAATAACTCTTTTAATACCCATATTAGAGATGTAGCAAAAACTCTAATAAAATAGAAGTTAAACTTTCCTAGAGTAGTATTCCACGACTAATAATTCATTTATTTCAATAGCCACCCATTCTCTATCACATTTGTTGATTACTTTGCCTGATAATTTTGGTTTATCTAATTCTAAATGTGGTGGAACATTTGCTAAACCTGGAAATTCAATATTCCCTTCAACAAGCTTTTTGCTGGCTTTATTCTCTTTAATGCTGATAATATCATTTGGTTTGCATTGATATCCTGCGATATCTAGTACTTTGCCATTCACAGTTACATGTCCATGATTCACTAATTGTCTTGAACCTGGAATAGTGGGACCGAAACCTAATCTGAAACAAACGTTATCCAGTCTGTTCTCTAAAAGTTTTAGTAAATTCGTACCTGTAGAGCCTTCTTGAGCTCTAGCTTTTTTTACATAACGAACAAGCTGTCTTTCGGATACTCCGTAGTTAAATCTTAGTTTCTGTTTTTCTTCTAGACGAATTGCGTATTCTGATCGCTTGCGACGGGCTTGGCCGTGCTGACCTGGAGGATTGGACTTTTTAGAAGCCTTCCTAGTGAGACCTGGTAGTTCTCCCAAGCGACGCGTAACCCTCAATCTAGGCCCGCGGTATCTTGACATAGTTTAAAATTAATTGAAGTATGCAATAAAAAATTGAAATTTCAATTAGAGTAATTATTGCTTGATATTTTATTTTACATCATCAACGTGATTAAATTTATCAATTCTCTGTTAACTTCAATATTTCTTTTCTTAATATCTTTTTATAGAAAGTGGTTCTCTCCATTTTTTGGACCAAGATGTAGATTTATCCCAAGTTGCAGTGCTTATGGATATGAAGCTATTACAAAGCATGGACCATGGAAAGGAGGATGGTTAACTGTAAAAAGATTAAGTAAATGCCATCCATTTACTCCATGTGGGTGTGATCCTGTTCCTGATTGAAGAGTATGATTTTATATATTTTTGTTAGAAAAGGTTGCTGTCTCTGTGATGCAGTAAAAAATAATTTGCTAAAGATTAATATTAAAAATATCCAATCTGAATTAATAATTAGGGAAATTGATATTGATAGATTTGATCTATATCAGGATAAATTTAGAAAATATGATTATGAAGTTCCAGTGCTTGCTTTACAAAATAACTTAACTAACCAAATTCATGAGCTTCCAAGGATTTCTCCTAGATTAAAAGACTCACAATTACAAAATTGGTTGCAAAAAAATATTTTAAATTATCAAAATATTTAAAAATTAATGCCAAAAATTACATTACATAAATTATTAGATTTAGTTAATATTCAGCCCACTGCATTATTACTTAATCCTCTTATAAATAATATTAGTTTTAATTCTAAAGAAGTCACAAAAGGAACTTTATTTCTAGGACTACCTGGATCAAGCTCTGATGGAGGTATTTATTGGGAGGATGCAATTAATAATGGTGCGGAAGCTGCAATTATTAGTAATCAAGCAGCAAAAATTTCAAAAGAATTAGATCATAAAAAAGTTTTAGTACTGGATAAACGATTGGATTATCTGTTCGGTCAATTAATTTCTGAATTTTGGAATCGACCATCAAGAAAGCTAAAGCTTATTGGAGTAACAGGAACAAATGGAAAAACGACAGTTAGTTTTTTATTAGAGTATTTAAGTATTAAATTAGGAAATAGAACGGCATTATTTGGTACTTTATTTAATAGATGGGAAGGTTATTTAGAAAAATCATCACATACAACTAATTTCGCAGATAAGTTACAACCAAAATTAAATGCTGCTTTAGAAGCGGGTGTAGAAGTAGTGATTATGGAAGTCAGTTCTCATTCAATATCTCAAAAAAGAATATCAGGTTGTGAGTTTGATGCGGCTGTATTTACCAATTTATCCCAGGATCACTTGGATTATCACAGTGATATGGAAAACTATTTTCAAACAAAAATGGAATTATTTAAATCTCCATATCTTATAAAAAAAGGTTCTTATTCTGTTATTAATGCTGATGATAAATGGGGAATAAAATTGTTAGAGAATTTAAATTCTAATCCCTTGAAAATATCTATCAAAAATCGCAATTTAAAAAAAGATAATTTTTTCTATGCCACTAATATTCATTTCAATGAAAATGGCTCATACTTTGTATTGCATACACATTCTGATTCAGTTGAATTTTTTATACCATTGATAGGTGAATTTAATATAATGAATTCTTTGCAAGCAATTTTAGTTTTTTATAAGCTCGGTTATTCTCTAAATAAAATATCTGAAATAATAAAGAATTTCCCAGGAGTTCCTGGTCGAATGGAAAAAATAAAAATTAATTCAAGCCACACTGAAGATAAATTACCTCAAGTTATTATTGATTATGCACATACTCCAGATGGTTTGAAAAATGTTTTAGAGGCGATAAGGCAATTTTCTAAAGGGAAATTAATAACAGTTTTTGGATGTGGAGGGGATAGAGATTCAAATAAACGACCAAAGATGGGATCAATTGCGGAAAAACTATCAGATTATATATTTATTACATCCGATAATCCTCGTACTGAGAATCCAATAAAAATTATTAATGATATTTTATGCGGTATGAAAAGTAAAAATAATATTATTGTTGAGGTTGATAGATTTAAAGCGATACAAAAAGCTATTGATTTTGCGAAGAATGAAGATATTGTTTTGATAGCAGGAAAAGGACATGAAGATTATCAGATTTTGTCAGATAAAATAATAGATTTCAATGATAGGGAGATTACTAAAGATTTATTAGAAAAAAGGCAAAAGAAAAAACAATAAATTTTTAATGGAATATAAGACGCGAATAACCAAAAAATATATTTAAATATGTTTATTCTTAATTTTAAATATGAAAGGTTTAGCTTTAGTAGTTGGATCTGGGGGTATTGGTAAACAACTTGCTACTGATCTATCAAATTCATTCAATGACCTAGATGTTATTTTATGTGGAAGAACTAAAGCTCATGAATCTTTTTGGGAATTGGATATTGAAAATGATAATTCTTTAATTGATTTAAAAAATAGAATTAAAAGTCATCCAGATAACTTAAGGTTAGTGATTAATGCTACGGGAAGATTACATAGCGAAACGCTCAATCCTGAAAAAAGATTACAGCATATCTCAAAAGAAAATTTAATCCAAAGTTTTTCAATTAATGCTTTTGCTCCAATATTACTTGCTAAAAGTATTGAGGAATTTATTCCAAGAGATTCTTCTTTTAATTTTGCCAGCATAAGTGCAAGAGTAGGGAGTATAGGAGATAATAAAACAGGGGGTTGGTATTCTTATAGAGCTGCAAAATCAGCTCAAAATCAGCTTCTTAAATCATTAAGTATTGAGTGGAGAAGAAAGTTTCCAAAATCAATAATTACTCTGCTCCATCCAGGCACTGTAAATACTAATTTATCTAAACCATTTCAAAAATTTGTTCCTGAAAATAAACTATTTTCTACCGAACGTGCATCCAAATATTTAATAGATTTATTAATTAAGCAGAAACCTGAAGATAGTGGTAAATTTTGTGCCTGGGATGGTTTAGAGATACCTTGGTAAAGATATTTATAAAATAATCGATTTAATCTCATCAACTAATAATTCAATCTCATCCTCCTTTGTCATCTGATGTATGCATACTCGAAACCATTGAGGATCTTCTATGACTCTAATCCAGATTTTTTTTAATCCAAGTTTATAAACAAAATTATTTTTATCATCTATCTCTTTTATGTCAAAACTAACTATTCCATTTTGTATTGGACTATTCATAATTAAATTAACTTTATCAATCTCTTTTAAATGATTCCATAATTTATTGCTCATTGATGTGATTAAATTATGTTTTTTAAAACCACTGCAATCTTTTTCAATTAAAGAAATTGATTGCCTTAAACCAGTTAATAATGGAATACAAGAAGTTGCAATTTCAAATTTTCTTGCATCATTATGAAATAAGTTTTCATGAGGCTCATAAATACCTTGCTCTCTTTTTAGGGATTTCCAGCCTACTATAGTTGGATTACTATTTTTAATAAATCTTTCAGAAACATAAAATGCTCCTAAGCCTTCAGGCCCGCATGCCCATTTATGAGATGTGACTGCATAAACATCAGAGAACTTAACTTTTTCTTTGATTTCTATATGGCCAAAGCTTTGTGCTCCATCTACAAGTAGAAAAGGTTTTTTGGGTAATCGGTTGAGTTCAATGCTTATTTCTTTCAAGGGCATTTCATAACCAAAGTTCCATAATATGTGAGATATTATAAAAATTTTTGTATTCTTATTTATGTACTTTCCAAGTTCATTTATTATTACCTTTTTATCGAGAGTTTTTATTTTTTGAATTGGAAAAATTCTAAATTTCAGATTATTTCTTCTACAGAATTCTCTACTTGCCGCTACGACCCCAGGATGTTCACAATCACTTATTAATAACTCATCGCCTCTATCTATATTGATTCCCCATAGAGGTAATATCATCCCGGTTGATATATTTTCAGAAAGAGAAATGTATTTTGGTTTAACTCCAAACTGTTCTGCTAATTTTTGTTTTGTTTTTATTATCTCTTTATTAATGTAAGGCCACACATCACTTGTGAATGGCCCTAATTCCTGAATTTTTTGCCAACTTTTAGTAATTTCATTTAAGGATTGTGAGGGTAGAGGTCCTTGCCCTCCATAATTGAAATAAAATTTATTTTTTAAGCCAGGCATTAGGCTACGTAAATTATCGCTCATAAAAGCAGATTTTTTTAAAGATTACCTACTAAAGTTACTGTTCTAAATTCAATATCTTCAATCACTTTCCAAGGTTCTGAACTTCTTTCAGCAAAATTTAAATTTTTAAATCCTAGATTTTTGAAATCTTCTATAAATTCTGGCTCGTACCATGCTCCACTTATACATCCACTCCATAAATCTGGATCTTTCTGTAATTCAAGGGGTACTTTTTTATTAGAGACAATATCACTGATTGCAATCCTACCATTACTCTTAAGTACTCTTTTAATATTACTTAAAAGATTATTTCTTGAAGCAGGATTTACTAAATTCAAAACACAATTACTTAAAATAATATCTATTGACTTATCTTTAATAATTGGATTCAAATTTATATCTATTTCATCTAACTTCTCAATGGATCCTTTTATAAATTTTGTATTTTTATAACCAATTTTTTGGGCAACATATTCAATTGATTCTCTTGAAAGATTAAGCATATCTTGATTCTGATCAACTCCAATAACTTGACCTCTCTTACCAACAATTTGAGCACAAATAAATGCATTTTTGCCACTACCGCTTCCGAGATCTAAAACTACATCATTTGATTTTACCCATTTAGTTGGATCTCCACATCCGTAATCTCTTTCAATAACTTCTTCTGGAATTGCCTCTAGATATTTTGGATTAAATGAGACTGGTGTACATAGGCAGCTTTCTTTTTCGATTGCAGCAGCTCCATATCTTTCCTGTATAGCAGTTTTATGATTAGTATTATTTATTTCACTACTTGTGTTTGGAACACTACAACAATCTTCGGGCATAATTTTTAACTTTTAAATTAAATATAACTAAAAAAAATCCCCCCAAGTGGGAGGACTAAATTTTTTAATCTTTATTTTTCGTATTGAATTCCTCTATATTTGAGAGTGACTAGGTCTTGTTTTGAAGAGGCTTCTTTTTTTCTATTTGTATAAACATTCCTTCTATAAGTTAGTTCTACAAATGAATTCTGAGCATTTGAATTGTTTTGGGTATAAGTTTTACCTCTGTAAGTTAGTGAAGTCATGATTCGATTTAACAACACGGCTATCCCCCGTTCCATGGTATAGCTCGGACTGCGCCCAATTAGGGTGAACGAATAGTAGTAATACTACAACAAAATTATAAACTAGACTTTTTGTTGTTGTCCATAAGATTAAATTTGAAATTTAAATTTAATATTTATTTAATTATTATTTTAAGTAAATTTTATTTATGTAAATGCATATTAAGGACTAACCTTAGTCATGTATCGAGAATTTTTTAAAGTATGACAGGTTTTTTATATTTTTTAGGAAATACCCTTAGATGGCCAGCTCTCAAGCCTAAAGAATTTTTTTCACTGCACGCATATCTGCTAACAATATATTTAATAAGCTTTATTTTAAGCAAAAACGGTGTCAGTTTATCTAATTTAGTTTTTACATTAGGGATATTAGCTCCTCTTCTTATAGCTATTGGCCAAGGATTACCTATTGATTGCTTAGATTATAAAACTGCTTTAAACAAAGAATTAAAGGGAGATTAAGTTTTAATTTTATAAAACTTGAACTACTTCGCTGATCTCAGGAATCATTTCTTTAAGCTTTCTTTCAATACCCATTTTTAAAGTCATTGTGCTACTTGGACAGCTTCCGCAGGCTCCTTGAAGTCTCACCTTAACAATTGGGCCGTCAATTTCAGCTATTTCTACATTTCCGCCGTCAGAAATTAAAAATGGTCTAAGTTCATCAAGAACTTTTTCTACGTTTTCATTTGTTAATGGAAGAGTCTCAGTGCTCATAAAATTTACAATATCTTATTGTTAGACTAGAAAAGAATTTAATTCTTTGCAAAAAGAATAATGATTTTTTAAAGTGATTAATCTTAAAAAGAGCAATTATGATTACGATGCCGTATTTGTTGGCGCGGGAATAATGAGTGCAACTTTGGCAATTTTACTTACAGAAATATATCCAGATATAAATATACTTATATTAGAAAAGCTTGATAGCCCTGGTAAAGAAAGTACTAGTGCATTTAATAACGCTGGAACTGGTCATGCTGCTAATTGCGAATTAAACTATACACCTAAAAATAATAAAGGAGAAATTGAATTCAAAAAGGCTTTGTCAATAAATAATTCATTTGAAAAATCGTTAGAACTATGGGCATCTTTATATAAAACAGGCAAAATTGATTGTAAGAAATTTTTAAAATTTACACCGCATATTAGTTTTGTAAGTGGAGAGGAAGATTTTAATTTTTTAGAAGCAAGATATCAATTACTTTCCAAGTTTAATGAGTTTAAAGATATGGAATTCTCATCTAATTTTTCTGAAATTTCCTCTTGGGCGCCGCTTATAACAAAAAATAGAAATAAAAATATTAAAATTGCTGCAACTAGAGTTAAAAGAGGTACTGATATAGATTTTGGAGCATTAACAAGTGAATATTTAAAATATCTTGTTAAAAATAAAAATGTAGAATTAAACTATCTAACTGAGGTTTTTGATTTAAATAAGCTTGATAATAATAATTGGTCAGTACATTTGAATAAAGATGGTAAAAGAAAAACTCTTGTTGCTAAATATATCTTTTTGGGTGCTGGTGGAAAATCTATAACTCTCCTTCAAAAATCAAAAATTCCAGAAGGTAAGTTATTTGGAGGTTTCCCTGTGAGTGGTAAATGGCTTATTTGCGAAAATAATGAATTGACAACACAGCATAATGCTAAAGTTTATGGAAAGGCGGCTATTGGATCACCACCAATGTCAGTTCCACATTTAGATGCAAGATGGATAAATGGGAAAAGATATCTATTGTTTGGACCATTTGCAGGTTCTACAACAAAATTCTTGAAGGAAGGTTCATTTTTTGATTTTTTTAATTCTCTAAAAATTAATAATATTCTTCCTGCTGTTGATGTTGGATTTAAGAATTTGGATTTAATAAAGTATCTTATTTCTCAATCAATACAAAATCATTCATCTAGAATTAAAAGTCTAAAAAAAATGATGCCCTCAGCTCATTCAAATGATTGGTATTTAAAAAATGCTGGACAACGCGTTCAGATTATTAAAAAAACTCAAAAGGGTGGTGTTTTGAAATTTGGTACCGAGATTATTAATTCTTCAGATGGTTCTCTCTCTGCATTATTGGGAGCTTCACCTGGTGCAAGTACAGCTGTTAATATTATGACTGAAGTCTTAAGAAATTCTTGTTTTTTTAAAGATGATAGAGAGTTTTTTGAAAAAAAAATTTCAAATTTGATAACACCAGATTGTAAATATCAAGAAAATATTAAAAGTAGGAATAATTCAATTCTAGGTTTCCATCAATTTACTTAATTAGCTAATATCTAAATATATAATGAAATGTTTGATTAAATTTATATGACTGATGTACCAGTATCAAAATTAAGAAATTTTTGCATAATAGCTCATATAGATCATGGTAAATCAACTCTCGCAGATAGATTACTTCAAGACACTGGAACGGTTTCTCAAAGAGATATGCAAGAACAATTTCTTGATAGCATGGATCTTGAGAGAGAGAGGGGAATTACTATTAAATTACAAGCTGCAAGAATGAAATATAAAGCTAAAGATAACGAAGAGTATGTTTTAAATTTAATTGATACTCCTGGTCATGTAGATTTTTCATATGAAGTCAGTAGATCATTGCAAGCTTGCGAAGGCGCTTTGTTGGTTGTTGATGCAAGTCAAGGAGTTGAAGCTCAAACTTTGGCAAATGTATATCTTGCAATTGAAAACAATTTAGAAATAATACCTGTTTTAAATAAAGTTGACTTGCCTGGAGCTGAACCTGAAAAAATAAAAAGAGAAATTGAAGAAATAATTGGTTTAGATACATCTAATGCAATTTATTGCTCAGCAAAAACAGGTCTTGGGATTAAAGACATACTTGAGACTATTGTTAAAGATATTCCGGCTCCAGATGATAATATTAATAAAAAAACGAAAGCACTTATTTTTGATTCATATTACGACCCTTATAGAGGAGTGGTTGTTTATTTTAGAGTCGTATCTGGAAAAATATCATTAAAAGATAAAATTCTCCTAATGGCTAGTAATAAATTTTATGAATTAGATGAAATTGGAATCATGGCTCCTGATCAGCAAAAAGTTAATGATTTACATGCTGGAGAAGTTGGTTATCTAGCCGCATCAATTAAATCTGTTGCTGATGCGAGAGTGGGAGATACGGTGACTCTATTTAACGAGCCTGCTAAAGAAGCTTTGCCAGGATATAAAGAGGCCAGTCCTATGGTCTTTTGCGGGTTGTTTCCTACTGATGCAGATCAATATCCTGATTTAAGGGAATCCTTAGAAAAATTGCAGTTATCAGACGCTGCTTTGAAATATGAACCTGAAACTAGTAGTGCTATGGGTTTTGGATTTAGATGTGGTTTTTTGGGATTACTTCATATGGAAATAGTGCAAGAAAGGTTAGAAAGAGAATATGATTTGGATTTAATTGTTACGGCTCCTTCTGTAATTTATAAAGTAAATATTAATGAAGGTACTCATATCTTTGTTGATAATCCATCAACTATCCCTGATCCTCAATCTAGAGAATCAATAGAGGAGCCTTATGTAAAGATGGAGATTTATGCCCCAAATGAGTTTAATGGAACATTGATGGGATTATGCCAAGAAAGAAGAGGACTTTTTGTTGACATGAAATATATCACCACTGATCGAGTTACTTTGATTTATGAAATTCCACTCGCTGAGGTGGTAACTGACTTTTTTGATCAAATGAAAAGCAGAACACAAGGTTATGCTTCTATGGAATATCATTTGATTGGTTATAGAAAAAATGATCTTGTAAGACTTGATGTACTTATAAATTCCGAAAGAGCTGATCCACTTACATCAATTGTCCATAAAGATAAAGCTTATGGAATTGGAAGGGGCTTAGTAGAGAAGTTAAAAAATCTCATCCCAAAACAACAATTCAAAATACCAATTCAAGCATCAATTGGAAGCAGAGTAATTGCGAGTGAAAGTATTAGTGCTTTAAGAAAGGATGTTCTTTCAAAATGTTATGGTGGGGATATCTCAAGAAAGAAAAAATTATTAAAAAAACAAGCAAAAGGTAAAAAAAGGATGAAAGCAATGGGTAGAGTGGATGTTCCCCAAGAAGCTTTTATGGCTGTCTTAAAATTAAATCAATAATAGATTTTTATTTAATAAAAAAACATTTTATCTTAAATTTGAGGTTATATTAATATTAATATTTAAAATAAATTTTGATTGGATCAAAGATACAGGATGATATTTCAAAAAATATTAGAAAAACTGGTTTTATCATATTAATTTTTTATAGTATTGCAGTGTTTTCAATGCTGTTTTTGGATTCTTTTAATTTACTTGATTTTTCAGAAACGGCTTTGAATAATCAAATATATGCCCCACCTTCAATAAGTCATTTATGTGGAACAGATAGATTGGGAAGGGATGTTTGCTTAAGAACTTTACAAGGATCAACTATTGCATTTGAAGTAGTATTTTTATCCTTATTTTTCTCACTATTGGTTGGTTTACCCTTAGGATTAATTAGTGGCTATTTTGGAGGACTTATAGATAAATTTTTATCTATTGTAATGGATACAATTTTTTCAATACCAGTTATTTTATTATCAGTAGTAATAGCTTTTATTTTCGGAAGAGGGGTAATAAATGCTGCGTTGGCTTTATGTATTGTTTATTCTCCTCAATACTTTAGGCTAATTAGGAATCAAACTCTTTTAATAAAGTCAGAAAATTATGTTGAGGCTGCTAATATCTCTGGTGTGAGTAACATGACCGTTATTTTCAAATATATATTCCCAAATGTTATTACACCTTTACCTATTTTATTAACATTAAATGCAGCAGATTCAGTACTTGTCCTTGGTAGCTTAGGCTTTTTGGGATTAGGTGTCCCAGCTAATGTACCAGAATGGGGTAGTGATTTAAATTTGGCTCTCACAGCATTGCCAACAGGAATTTGGTGGACAGCTTTATATCCTGGCTTCGCTATGTTTTTTCTCGTTTTAGCATTATCTTTCATTGGAGAAGATTTAGAAGAAAACTTCAATAAATAATAAAAATTACTTTATTTGTAAATTTCTCCATCTTTATCAAGACAAGGATAATCTTTATTTGATTTTTTATAAGAATCAATAAGTTCTGGATAGGTCCATTCAAATAAAGTTTTTTTATATTCCTTCTGATTTAATCCTTCTCCTTCAAAGGGTATTAAATCCTTATTTTTTCTTTGGCGTACCGCCTCGAAAAGTAAAATGGCACCAGCGACTGAAACATTAAGTGATTGAACCATTCCGTTCATTGGGATATAAATTGATTCGTCAACTTGGGCAATTAAGTCTTTGCTTAAACCCCATTTCTCAGCACCTAGTACAAAACAAGTATTTTTTGTAAAATCTAAATCTCGATAATCAACAGAATTCTCATTTAAAGATGTGCCATATAATTTGAAACCTTCCTTTCTCAATGCATTTGTTGCTCTCGAATGGGATTCATGGTTTCTCAACTTTACCCATTTTTGACTCCCTTGAGCAGTGCTGTTAAATGTTTTAATTTTACTATGATCACAAATAAAATTAGCTTGAAAGACTCCAGCTGCATCACAAGTCCTAATTATCGCAGAGAGATTATGCGGTTTATTAACACCTTCTATCAAAACAGTTAAATCTCCCATCCTGGAATTTAAAACATTTTTTATTCTTTGAAATCTTCTCGGCAAAACTGACATTTATTACCTTTAATGTCTAAAAATATTATATTCCTTAAAAGAAAATCATATAATAAAAATTATTTTAAAGTTTAGGTGTTTATAGTATTCTATAATCATTAATTAATCCAATATTGCATATTAATGGCTTACATTGAATGGGACTATACTGTAATTACGAGTATGGTTGAAAATCAGGGTTGGTCACTACCTGATAAGAATACTGAAGATTGGAACAAATTTAATGATGAATTAGGAGAATCTATGAGGAAAGTAGGAATAGTATTTGAAAAGTATTGTGACTTTAAGTCAGATGTTGGTGACGGGGTGCACCTCTTAGATGAGTAATTATTAAACCATTGATGTATCCCTTTATCAATGGTTAGTATTTATAAGTTAATGTAATTTTTTTTAAAATATAAGGAAACAATATTAAAGCTTTATAAAGCTTATATTGAAAAAATCAAGCTTTAAGATTTATATCCACGAATTTACAAAGATAAATTAAAGAATTGTCCACGAACTATTCACAATCTTTTTATATTTAAATAAAAAATATGAATTTTAAATTAACGTTTTTATATGATGGGGATTGTCCACTTTGTTTAAGAGAGACAAACTTCTTAAAGAGAAAAGATACAAAAAAATTTATAAATTTTGTAGACATTAGTATCAATTATATCCCTGAAAATTTTAAAAATATTTCTTACAAACAAGCTATGGCAAACCTACATGGAATTCTTGGCAGCGGAGAAATTATCTCTGGTGTAGATGTTTTAGCATATTCATATGAATTAGTAGGACTTGGTTGGATTTATTTTCCAACAAAATTACCAATTCTTTCAGGCTTCATAAGATTCTTATATGAGTATTGGGCTAAATATAGATTGAAATTAACAGGTAGAAATGATTTAGAAAAAATATGTCAATCAAAATGCAACATTCAATAATAAAGATGGATATTAAAGACATCGATAGAATTATAGAAATGTGTTGGGAAGATAGAACTCCATTTGAATCTATAGAGTTTCAATTTGGATTAAAAGAAAAAGATGCAATTAAAATTATGAGAAAACATCTTAAAAGAAAATCCTTCAATGTTTGGAGAGAAAGAGTTAATGGTAGAAATACAAAACATATGCGATTAAAAGATTCTTCTAGATTTAAGTCAACTCATAAAAGAAAAATTTAAGTAGTGAAAAATTTACCAAATAAAATTTGTCCAGTCTGCAATAGATCATTTGATTGGAGAAGAAAATGGCATGATTGTTGGGATGATGTTAAATATTGCTCAAACAGGTGTAGAAAAAGGAAATCGAAAAAATGAAGCAAATATCTATAATCTTCCCGAATCAATTATTCGAATTAAGTCCCATTATTAAATATGGTTGTGATATTTTAATGATTGAAGATTCTCTTTTTTGGGGGAATGATAAATATTTTCAATTTAGAAATCATATTAATAAGATAATTTTTTTAAAAGCTAGTATGTATTCTTATAAAGAATATTTGGAAAAAAATGGTAATAACGTTATTTATGCCGCAAATCAAAAGAACTTTTCAACCCAAGACTATTTATTAAAATATTTAAAAAAGGATTATCAAATAATTAATGTCATTGATCCTCATGATTATTTAATTAAAAAAAGATTAAATAAATTTGTTAAAGAAAAACGATTGGAAATTAATTATATAGAATCACCAATGTTTCTTACAGAAAATGAAATAATAAATAAGTTTAGAAATAATTCTAAAAAACCCTTAATGGGAAGATTTTATGAGGATCAAAGGCGAAGCCAAAATATATTAATTAACGATGACGGGTCACCTCAGGGTGGCAAGTGGAGTTTTGATGCATTAAATAGAAAAAAAATTCCTAAAAATATAGATATTCCAAATATAAAAAGATTATCTAAAAATAAAGTAGTCTTAGAATCTGAAAAGTTAATTTTAAAAAGTGATATTCAATTTTTAGGATCAAATCAATATTTCTTTTATCCTACAAACTTTAAAGAAGCTAAAGACTGGTTGAATGATTTTTTTGAAGAGAGATTTTTTCTTTTTGGTGATTATGAAGATGCTATTTGTAAGCAAAATAGTTTTTTATGGCACAGCCTTCTGTCAATGTTATTAAATATTGGATTATTAACTCCTAGAGAAGTTATCGATAAAGCTATTAGTTTTAGTGAAGAAAATAATGTTCCTCTGAATTCTTTAGAAGGTTTTATAAGACAAATTATTGGTTGGCGAGAATTTATAAATCTTATATATGAGAAGTATGGTGTGCAAATGAGAACCAGTAATTTCTGGAATTTTGAAAATAAAACAATTCCTGATTCCTTTTATAATGGAACCACAGGAATTGAACCTGTTGATAACGTAATAAAAAATATTTTGCAATTTGGATATTGTCATCATATAGAGAGATTAATGGTACTTGGAAACTTTATGCTTTTATGTCGTTTGCATCCTGATGAGGTATATAAATGGTTTATGGAAATGTTTATTGATTCCTATGATTGGGTTATGGTCCCAAATGTTTATGGGATGAGTCAATTTAGCGATGGAGGTATTTTTTCTACAAAGCCATATATTTCTGGCTCGAATTATATAAAAAAAATGTCAAATTATAAAAATGATGATTGGTGTATAGTTTGGGATGGCTTATTTTGGAAATTTATTTATGATAATAAAACTTTCTTTAGTAAACAATATAGACTTTCAATGCTAACTAGAAATCTAGATAAAATGAAACCTGAAAGGTTAAAGTATCATTTGGAAGTGGCAAATGAATTTTTAAATGAACTAAAATGATAATGTGTATCAAATCTTAAAAATTAAAAGAATATAAGATTATTACAAAATATAACAAAAAGGTGTTAATTTTATATTGACCAGTAAATAGTGTCTTCTTGGATAACTTTCTAAGCCATTATTCAATTTATATATTTAAATTTCTTAAGTTTGGAAAAACTGTAATTTTGAAATTCAAATCAATAAATCTTTTTGATTAAAAAGTACATCTTTAAAATTTTACATTTATGATTTTATGAAAAAAAATACGAACAATTCCAATTTTAAATTAATTAATGAAAAAATTCATTCACTAAACATCTATCTTTTCTTAGGTTTTAATTTAACTTTAGTATCTGTATTGGGTTTTATTTGGATGAAATCTTCAATAAATAATATTGTATAGATATATGATTATTATGTAAAAAGTAATTCTAAAATATTTTGCTAGAAGGGTATTTACAAAGAAAAGCGGCTTGGGAAATTTTGTTAAAAGTAAGTTCAGGTATGTATTCAGATTTAGCTTTAGAAAAAGTATTAACAAAATATAAGTTCACTTCATTAGATATTGCATTTATCACTGAGTTATCATTTGGATGTATTAGATATAGAAAGCTCTTAGATCATTGGATTGATCATATATCCAAATCAAATCATGAGAAACAACCTCCTAAATTGAGATGGTTGCTTCATATAGGCTTATATCAAATATTGAAGATGGATAAAATACCCGATTCTGCATGTATCAATACAACTGTTGAGATAGCTAAAAATTCAGAATTAAATAAATTAAGCGGAGTTGTTAATGCAATACTTAGAAATGTAACTAGGAAATTAAAAATTAATAATCTCCCTGCAGTTTCAATGAAACAGGCAGAAAGAATTTCTTTTGAAGAATCATTACCTTTATGGCTTGTAAATGAAATGATTGATTGGTTTGGAATTAACGAAACTAAAAAGATTGCTAGTGCATTTAATAAAAAGCCCAAAATTGATTTTAGAATTAATACACTTAAAACTACAATGAAAGAATCCATAGAGATATTCCAAAAAAATAATATTGATGTTGGACCTATAAGTAAATTAGAAAATGGATTGGTGCTAAAAAGTAAGCCAAGATCAATTCGAAAACTTCCTGGATATTTTGAGGGTAAATGGTTAATTCAAGATAGATCTTCACAGTGGGTGGCACCTCTCTTGAAGCCAATAAAAGGAGATAAAATTCTTGATGCTTGTGCGGCACCAGGAACTAAAACTACACACTTGGCCCAATTAATTGAGGATGATGGACAAATTTTAGCTATTGATAAATCGGAAATAAGACTAAATTTATTAAAGGAAAATGTAGAAAGATTAAATATAAAAAGTATAAAAATTATCAGAATAGATGCTACAAAACTTAAAGATATTAAACCTGAATATATCAATTACTTTGATAAGATTTTAATCGATGCTCCTTGTTCTGGCTTAGGAACTTTGGCAAGAAATCCTGATGCAAGATGGAAGATAACAAAAGACAGTATTAAACAATTAATAACTATTCAAGAAAAATTATTAGAAACAATTATTCCTTTACTTAATAAAAATGGTCTATTAGTTTACTCAACTTGCACAATTTGCCCAAATGAGAATAATTTGCTTATTGATAAATTTTTAAAGAAAAATAATAAATTAGAGTTAGTTTTTGAGAAACAAATATTACCTAATAACGAGGATTCAGGAGATGGATTTTATGCTGCAATAGTTTCATATAAAAAATAAATTTTTCTCAATTAGACTATATATTAATTGATTTAATATAAGTCCTCCAAAAATTTGCAGAAGTTCCACTAGAAAAATTTGTTATTCTGTTATCATCAAAGCCGATCCATATTCCAGTAGTTAAATTTTTAATTGATCCGATAAACCAAAGATCTTTATTTAGATCTGAAGTTCCTGTTTTCCCAAATATTTTCCTACCCTTAATTGAAGCTGCTACACCAGTGCCATCTTCAACAGATTTTTCTAAAAGATAATTTAATTTATTTGCTATTTCTTTATCAATAACTTTTATTGTTTGAAATTTATTTTCCCAAATTATTGTTCCGTTTTTTGATTTTATTTTCTTAATAATACTTGGTTTTATTGATATACCTTTGTTATTGATTATGGAATATGCCTTCGTAATATTTAAAAGACTATCGCCATATGCTCCTATCGCAATGGATAAATAAGAACTATGATCTTTTTTATATTTTATGCCAAATTGATTAGCTAGAGTTACTACCTTTTTTAAACCAAATTGATTTGAAATTTTGATCGGTACTATATTTGAGGAATTTTTAAAAGATTCAATTAAAGTAGATTCTCCTTGATAGATGTTAGAGAAATTTTTAGGGCAATAATCCTCCCAGCAAGTGGGAGAATCGTCATAAGTATCTAAAAGACTTTTACCCTCTAAAATTGCTAGACAATATGGAATTATTTTAAATGTAGAACTTAAAGGTCTTATCGCAGATGTAACGCGATTAAATTGATTATATTCTGGTTCTCTACCGCTTATCATAGTTTTTATAAGTCCAGTATCTGATTCGATTGATATTAAACCTACCTCAATTCCTCTCGGTAATAATTCTTGAGAAAGCTTTTGTGCTTTATCTTGCCATTCCTTTTCGATACTAGAATTAATTATCAGATGCTCATCAATTGGATAGTTTTCTTCCGCAATTATTTTATTTGTTGTTTCAGTCAATATAAAATTTATTAAAAGTTTATCTTCGTTATTTTTTTTATTAATAACTTTAATTTTTTCTCTTAAAGCTTTTTCATAATTGATTTTATCTATATAACCTTCTAAATACATTAATTTAAGAATATTATCTCTTCTTTGAATCGCTAATTCATAATTTTGATAAGGTGAATAAAAGTTTGGTGCAGGAGCTAATCCTGCTAACATTGCTATTTCTGATAATGTTAATTCACAAATAAGTTTGCCAAAATAAACCTGAGATGCTTCATTAATCCCTTTTGCTCCTTCTCCTAAATAAATTTCATTAAGGTAGATCTTGAGAATTTGATTCTTACTATATTTGTAATCCATAATTATTGAAATTATTATTTCTTTAATTTTTCTTTTAATGCTAATTTCGTTATTTAAGAAAACCAATCTGGAGGTCTGCTGCGTTATTGTGCTGCCTCCCTCTTTTATATATCCACTTTCAATATTATTTATCAATGCTCTAGTTGTACCAAATATATCTACACCATTATGTTTAAAGAATCTTTTATCTTCAGCAGAAATAAAAGCATATTTAATTAGTTTAGGTATCTTCTCTTCTTCATCTTGTATATTAAATTTCCTGCTTAATTTACTCAGTATTTTATCTTGAGAATAGTAGATCTCATATGAAAAATTATTTATTAATTTATATTTATCATTAATTTTATAATTAAAATTATTTCTGATAATGTTATTTAAAAAAAGTAAAACTAGAAATATAAATAGTATTGGCGAGATTAATAAAATTATGTACTTAAATTTAAGCACGTTAGGCTATAAGAAAGCTATGTCCAATAGCTAAAGCAGTTACAAGCATTCCAGTAATTAGAAATGGTTGCGCACTTGCTTGATATTTTACATCATATTTAAGGGGATCTCTTAATAACCACATTTCTTGGAATGTGATTTGTGGAATAACTAATAAAACTAAAATTACTGAGGCTAAATGTTGATCAATAATTATGAGTACCCCTACCATCGCCAATTGAAATATATCAATAAGACCAGCACTTATTCTGCTGGCATTTTTAATACCAAAAATTACAGGTAAAGAATTTAATCCTAACTTAGAGTCTCCCTCTACACTTTTAAAGTCATTTATAACAGCAATACCTAAGCCAGAAAGACTATAAGCAAGAGTTAGTAATGCAGTTATGATTGTTAATTTTCCAAATAAAGCTTGACCTGCCCACCATGGTAGAGCAATGTAAGATGCTCCTAATGCATAATTACCTAACCATCCATTTTGTTTTAATTTTAGCGGAGGAGCGGAATAAATATAACTTACAAAAGATCCACCTAAAGCTAAAAGAAATACAGAAGGGAAATTATGCTGCGCATATATATCTAACAAATATGCAACTATTAATCCTAAAATAAGTAAAACCCAGATTTGTAATTTTACTTGTTTAATTGATATTGCCCCAGAAGGAATTGGTCTATTGGGTTCATTAATGGCATCAATTTCTCGATCAAAAAAATCATTAATTGTTTGTGTATAGCCTGCTAGTAATGGACCGCTCATTAACATACATGCCAATGATGCAAAAACATTATTAATTGTCCAAGCAAAATTACCACTTGCTGCTGCACCGCATATAACTCCCCATATCAAAGGGATCCAAGTAATTGGCTTCATTAGTTGTAATCTGAGTTTCCATAAACTAGAAGTCTCTGATGCGCCCTTGATTCCTAAAAGTTGTTTTGGATCATTCACTTAAAATTAACCTCGTTCGATTTCTTCTGGGAAAAACCAATTTTCTTGGCCAGAATTAAATTTTAGGATCAAACCAATGCTTCTTCCATCGGTCATCTTATAACCTACTATCACTGCTTTAGGATTAGAAGCAATTTGCTCAATAAGTTTTGTCGGTAATCGATCTTTTACTTTCTCAAAATTAATTTTTACTTTACTTCCAATTTTTGGTAATAATTTTGTCTTAGCCATAACATTTATAATAGAAGCTATTATTCAAGCCTAACAGCATTTGGACAAATTTTTTTAAAATGGTTGCTCTTCGTTTAATACCCTGCCTTGATGTCGCGAATGGTCGAGTGGTTAAAGGTGTCAATTTTATCAATCTTAGAGATGCTGGAGATCCTGTTGAACTAGCATGTTTATATTCAGATGAAGGTGCGGATGAGATAGTATTTTTGGATATTAAAGCAACTTTTGAGAACAGAAAGACTTTAATAGATCTTGTTTCTAGGACAGCAAAAATTGTTAAAATACCTTTTACCGTGGGTGGAGGAATAAGGTCAATTAATTCTATTAATGATCTACTAAGAGCAGGAGCAGATAAAGTTAGCTTAAATTCCTCTGCAGTAAATAACCCATTATTAATTAAAGATAGTTCTGAAAAATTTGGTAGCCAATGTGTCGTTATTGCTATTGATGCAAGAAGAAAATTGAATGAAGAGAAGAGATGGGAGGTTTATATTAATGGAGGTAGGATTAATACAGGTATTGATGTAATCAGTTGGTCTAAACAGGTTGAAGAATTAGGTGCAGGGGAAATATTATTAACATCTATGGATGGAGATGGTACGCAAAAAGGGTATGATTTGGAACTAAATAAAAGTGTTTCTGATGCAGTTAATATACCTGTTATCGCATCAGGTGGTGCAGGTTCTTTAAATGACATATATGAAGTATTTACTAAAGGTGGAGCATCTGCTGCTCTTTTAGCATCTTTGTTGCACGATAAAATATTAACTATTAACGAAATTAAATCTTACTTAATAGAAAAAAATCTATTAATAAGACCAAATTAATAAATGACTTTTAAATTAATAATCTTTTTAAATGATTAATAAAAATTCAAATTATATTAATGATATTTTTAATAATGTTTCATATAAATATGATTTCTTTAATAATTTATTCAGTTTAGGATTACATTTTCTATGGAAAAGGAAATTAATTAGTTTATTAAAGCCAAAAAATGGAGAGGTATGGGCTGATTTATGTTGTGGAACGGGAGATATGACTTTTCTATTAAATGAATTAGTTACTCCGAGTGGTAAGGTTTTTGGAATTGATATATCGGAAAAACTTCTGAAAATTGCCCAAAGAAAGTCAAATAATTTAGGTAATACGGTTATCTATTGGAAAAAAAAAGATATTTTTGATTTGGATCCAAATTTGAGGAAATTTGACGGCATTTGTATGTCATATGGTTTAAGAAATTTAAAAAATGTGGAAGATGGTATTCAAAAGGTTTTTTTTCTTTTAAAAGATAATGGCAGAGCAGGATTTTTAGACTTTAATCATTCTAAAGAAAATTCTCTTTCTTCAATATTTCAGAAACTATTTTTGCGTTTTGTAGTTGTACCCATATCGAGTTTTTTTAATTTAAAGAAAGAATATAGTTATATTGAAAACAGCATAAAGGAGT
Organism: uncultured Prochlorococcus sp.; assembly: GCA_902625845.1. Taxonomy (GTDB): domain Bacteria; phylum Cyanobacteriota; class Cyanobacteriia; order PCC-6307; family Cyanobiaceae; genus Prochlorococcus_A. Next base: position 85,736 of record CACOCT010000003.1, read on the forward strand.
TTCCAAAAGGGGCAAAATTAATTTGCTTAGCAAAGAAAATTGGATTTAAAGAAGTAAAGTACAAAACTTTATTTGGTGAACAGATGGGTATATTACTTTTAAAAAAATAATGATCTAAATGGTTTCCCTCCAGCAAAACGTACATTTGCCCCATCTTTCAATTTCTCTTAAAGGGGTAAGTCTTTCACATATCTTACAATTTTGCATTTGTTGGTTTTTAATCCTGTTTGGATGATTTTCCCATATTAATTTATTATTTAAAATTTTATCTTTATTTGATTCATCTTGATAATTTTGAACTATTCGAATATTTTTTAAATTTATTCCTAATCTTAAAATTGATTCTTTCAAATTATGTTTGTTATAAATTAATGCTTGCCTCCATTGTGGATGGTTAGAAACAATGGTTAATATATTATTTTCAATTTTTAAAGGCTGGCATTCTTTAGCTAATTCTTTCCCCACAACTTTAGCCCAATCATTTGATAAATTAAGCAATTTATCAAAATCAGACCAAGATTTCCTAAAATTTACAAGACAAGTATTTAAAGTATCAGGTTTTCTTTGAATCAATTTCTTTATAAAGAAGAATTTAGATTATGTATAATTACAAAAACTAAAATTACTTATTAATAATAAGTATTGAGATCTCATTTAATTATTAAAAGTTTGTGAAATTTATTGGTTCTTCAGCAAAAACATCATTTTTTTATAGAAATGGCTTGAATAATTTTCCAAACTGGAAATTGATTTATAAATATAAATGTTCTAGTACAGAAATCGAGCTTAATAATTATCTAAAAACAAATAAATTAAAAAGATCCCAACCCATTGCCATTTTTTCAAGAAAACAATCACAGGGCGTTGGTCAGAATGGAAGAAAATGGATTTCGCCCCAAGGAGGTATATGGCTTAGTGCCGCATATCCAATATTTTCGAAGGATTTTTCTACTGATATTTTTCCTGTTTCAATAGCTTTTTTCTTGTGTGAAATGTTTTATAGAAAATCTATTGAGGTTAAAATAAAGTGGCCTAACGACATTTTTTATGGTTCTAAGAAATTAATAGGATTTTTACCTAAATTAATCACAAGAGGTAATGAAGTGCTTTATGCAAAAATTGGAATTGGCATTAATTTAAATAACTTTACGCCAGATGAGGGTATATCTCTTTCAAAAATTCTAAATAAAAAAAATCTATCTGAATCATATTGGTCTTCTAAAATATTAAAAGTTTTTAATAAAGCTATCCTATACAATAATCATAAAAAGCAGATAATATACGGAGCAAATAAGTTTCTTAATAGACAATTTTTACCAAAAGGTTATGAAAATAATTGGACAATTTTTGAAATAGATGAAATGGGGAGTCTAAAAATATTTAAAGATAATATTCAAAAAACTATAAAATCATATTTTTGATTGATTTTTTATTTCAATGATTTTTCCATCTTTAAATCTAGCAATTGTTTTAGCTCTACTTGCCACTTCATCTTCGTGAGTAACTAATACTATAGTAATTCCTGATCGATGTAATTTATCAAATAAATCTAGAACATCCTCAGTCGTTTTAGAATCTAGCGCCCCTGTGGGTTCATCGGCTAATAAAAGGGAAGGTTTATTTATTATTGCTCTTGCTATTGCTACCCTTTGTTGTTGTCCACCAGATAGTTGATTGGGTCGATTATTTACTCTTTCATTAAGACCAACTTCATTTAAAGCTTGCCTAGCTTTTTTTTCTCTCTCTATAGTATTAATTCCTGCATAAATCATTGGAAGCATAACATTTTCTAATGCAGTTGCGTCTGAAAGTAAATGAAACTGTTGAAATACAAACCCAAGATTTTTGTTCCTTAAGTCTGCTAATTCGTCATCAGATAAATTCTCAACTGCTGATCCATTAAGCATATATTTACCATTAGTGGGACGATCAAGACATCCTAAAATATTCATTGCTGTGCTTTTACCTGAGCCACTTGCGCCCATAACTGCTAAATAATCACCTTTGAGGATATCTAAACTTATATTGTCTAAAGCTTTTACCATTACACTATCTTTGCCATAAGTTTTGGATACGTTCTTAAGTGAAGCGACTATATTCATTTTCTAATTAACAATGTGAATAAAAGCGATAGATAAAATTTCATTGAGAGAAGGGGATTGTGTTACTGCTGTATTTGCTAGTTTAAAAAGTGGATTAGACAATATTCCTCCTAATGCAGTTACAGCTACACAAGTATATAAAGCAACTCTTAAAGGAGGTAAACCAATAATATTCCAATTATTCTCAGGATAAGATTTAACAATTTCAGAAGCTTCCTGAGGCTCCTTTACTACCATCATTTTTATTACTGAAATATAGTAGTAGATAGAAATAACAGAGGTCACAAGACCGATAATTACTAAAGCATATTGATGATTAGCCCATCCTGCAAAAAATAAATATATTTTACCAAAAAAACCTAACATTGGAGGTAAACCTCCTAAGGATAGTAAGCAAATACTTAATCCAAGAGTTATTAAGGGATCTTTTTGGTATAAGCCTGAATAATCCGAAATTTTATCAGATCCAGTTTTTAATGAAAATAAGATCACACAAGAGAATGCTCCAAGATTCATAAATAAATATGCCGCTAAATATAGTACTGCAGCTGAAAGTCCATCTTGAGTTCCAGAAACAATACCAATCATTACAAATCCGGCTTGCCCAATTGAACTATAAGCTAACATTCTCTTCATTGATGTTTGTGCTAAGGCAACAACATTTCCAAGGGCCATACTTAAGATTGCTAGAATTGTAAATAATAACTTCCATTGATCGTCAAAAGCAGTAAAAGTCGTTGTTAGTATTCTTATAGCAAAAGCAAATCCTGCAGTTTTAGAGCCTACAGATAAAAAGGCAACTACAGGAGTTGGCGAACCCTCATAGACATCTGGGGTCCATTGATGAAAAGGGACGGCTGCGATTTTGAAAGCAACCGTTGATAATACAAAGACAAGGGAAAGAGATGTTATGAAAGAGGGTTTACTTATTATTTCTATTCCAATATTGGACAAATTTGTAGAACCGCTAAGTCCATACAAAAGTGATGCACCATACAAATATACTGCAGCTGCTGCAGAACCAACTAGAAGATACTTTAGAGCTGCCTCTGAACTTCTAGGGTCTCTTTTTAAATAGCCCGAAAGTAAGTAGCTTGCTACAGAAAGGGTCTCTAAGGAAATAAAGACACTTATTAAGTCTGTAGAACCGCATAAAAGCATTGCGCCCAAAGTAGCTGATAAAACTATTGCAGCGAATTCACCAATCGGACTTCCACTTTTTTCTGTATATCTCCAACTTATTAGTAAAGAAACTAATGTTGAAAGTGCAATAATGGCTCTAAATGCTAAAGAAAGATTATCTGAGTAAAATGAACCAAAGAAAGCTTTTCCTAAAGGATTATTCCATTGTAAAGATATACAAAGCAGAGCTGAGCTTATAGATACGTAACATATTATTGGTGCTAATCGAGAAGCTGTCTTTTCTCCAGCTAGATCAACAATAAGAGTGCCTACGATTCCAAGTAGAATGAAAGCTTCAGGAATAATTGCTTGAGCGTTTAAATTAAAAGTAAGGATTTCGTTGGGCACTTTTTTCTATTTAATAATAAATTGATTAGGTAATAGTTAATATTATCTTGATTATAATTTGTGGGCAGGTTAATTGTAATTCTCAAGAAGATTTGCTTGAAAAACACTCAATTAATCATATTATGCTCTCAGGAATAAAAAAACTATTTTATTGAAATTCCCTTGGAACACACACTCGTTATTGTAGAAAGTCCCACTAAAGCAAAAACCATAAGAAAATTTTTGCCTTCTAACTATGAAGTATTAGCTTCAATGGGACACGTAAGAGATCTGCCTAAAGGAGCAGGTGAAATACCAGCATCTTTAAAAAAAGAAAAATGGTCAAGAATTGGTGTAAATACAACTGAGGATTTTGAACCTCTCTATGTTGTTCCAAAAGATAAAAAGAAAGTTGTAAAAGATCTAAAAAATGCATTGAAAGGTGCAACAAAATTACTTCTTGCAACTGACGAAGATAGAGAGGGGGAGAGTATTAGTTGGCATTTAATGCAAATTCTAAAACCAAAGATACCAACTAGAAGAATGGTTTTTCATGAAATAACAAAAAAGGCTATTAATAAAGCGCTTGATCAAACAAGGGATATAGATATGGAATTAGTACAAGCTCAAGAGACAAGAAGAATACTCGATAGGCTCTTTGGTTATGAGTTATCACCTTTATTGTGGAAGAAAGTTGCACCTAGATTATCGGCAGGCAGAGTTCAGTCTGTTTCTGTTCGATTACTAGTAAGAAGAGAAAGAGAAAGAAGGTCATTTGAAAAATCTTATTACTGGGATTTAAAAGCGAAATTGATATGTGAAGATAAAACTTTTGAAGCTAAGTTATTTAGCTTGGATGAAAAAAAGATCGCCAATGGTTCAGATTTTGATGAAAAGACTGGTCAGTTAAAAAAAGGAAACAAATCGATTATTTTAAATGAAGTAAAAGCATCTAACTTAGTTGAATCCTTATCAAAAGTTCATTGGAAATTGGAAAAATTAGAAAAAAAGCCAACAGTTAGAAGACCAGTCCCTCCCTTTACAACAAGTACTTTACAACAAGAAGCTAATAGGAAATTGAGACTTTCTGCTAGAGAAACGATGAGATGTGCTCAAGGCTTATATGAAAGAGGTTTTATAACTTACATGAGGACTGATTCTGTTCATTTATCTGAACAAGCTATTAAAGCAGCAAGAGATTGTGTTCAATTAAAGTATGGAGAAAACTATCTTTCTGATAAACCTCGTCAATTCAGTTCAAAGTCAATTAATGCACAAGAAGCACATGAAGCGATAAGGCCTGCAGGAGAGAACTTTAGAACACCTAAAGAAACAGAATTATCAGGAAGAGATTTATCTTTATATGATCTTATTTGGAAAAGAACTGTAGCCAGCCAAATGGCTGAAGCTAAGCTCACAATAATTAATGCAGTGATTTCTGCAGGTAAAGCTATTTTTAAATCGAGTGGTAAAAGTATCGATTTCCCTGGTTTTTTTAGGGCTTATGTTGAGGGTAGTGATGATCCAGGAGCTGCTCTTGAGCAACAGGAAGTTATACTCCCAAATTTAGTTCCTGGATCTGACTTGGATTTGATTACTAATGATGCAATCTCACATGAGACAAAACCTCCTTCAAGGTATACTGAAGCCGCGCTTGTAAAAATTTTAGAGAAAGAGGGAATTGGTAGACCTTCAACTTATGCGAGCATAATAGGGACTATTGTTGATAGAGGTTATGCGCAGATTTCTAATAATTCTCTAGCACCGACTTTTACTGCTTTTGCCGTCACTGCACTTTTGGAAGAACATTTTCCTGATTTAGTAGACACTACATTTACTGCCAAAATGGAGTCATCTTTAGATGAAATATCTTCAGGAAATTTGGAGTGGTTACCTTATTTAGAAACATTTTATAAAGGTAAAAATGGTCTTGAAATTAAAGTTCAAAAAACAGAAGGAAATATTGATGGTAAAGCTTACAGGCAAGTTGATTTTGATGATTTACCTTGTGTTGTAAGAATAGGATCAAACGGTCCATGGCTTGAGGGCACAAGATTAGATGCTTCTGGAAATCAAATTCAAGCAAAAGGAAATTTACCTATGGATATTATTCCTGGCGATTTAGATGAAAAAAAGGTTAATCAGATTTTAAGTGGACCTTCAGATCTGGGCGAAGATCCAAAGACTGGTGAAAAAGTCTTCTTAAGATTTGGACCCTATGGACCTTATGTGCAATTAGGTAATAATGAAGATAATATTGAAAAACCTAGAAGGGCTTCTTTGCCAAAAGAATTGAAAACAGATGATCTAACATTAGATCAAGCTCTTGAATTGCTTAGCTTACCTAGATTATTAGGTGCGCACCCCGAAGGTGGAATTATAGAAGCTGATAGAGGCAGATTTGGTCCATATTTAAGGTGGATTAAAAATGAAAATGATTCTGAGAATAGATCTTTAAAAAAGGAAGATGATGTTTTTAAAGTTGATTTGAAAAGGGCAATAGAAGTCTTAGCCATGCCAAAACTAGGTCGAGGTGGCAAAGCTGTTTTAAAAGATTATGGGAAGCCTAAAGGCTATAGTGAAAATATTCAAATTTTGAATGGACCATATGGAATGTATGCTAAATATGGAAAATTAAATATCTCTTTACCCAAAGAGACAGATTTAGAAAAATTATCAATTGATGAACTATTGAAATTGGTAAATGAAAAATTAAAAGATGCTGAATATCCTAAAAAGAATAAAACAAAGTCACAGAGGAAAAAAATTTCTAAAGTAAAAAATTCAAAAAGAGCAAAGAATTGAAGATGTCAAACAAAATCCCTAATTTTGTTTTTTTTATTTTTTTATTTTTATTACAATCATGCTCTGGTGGGAAGATAGGAAATTTCTTAGAATCTAGCTTTAAAAATAATAATTCTAATAAAATATCCCAAAACGATATTAATAATAGATTAGAAAGTAACGTAATTTCTGAAGATAAGAAATTGGTAAAGAAGAAAGATAAAACTACTAAGGTCAAACTTAATGATGATAATAAACCACTTAATAGTGTTAACTCATATCCGATTAAGACAAATGATTCGAAGACTATAAAAAATCTAGATAATAGTTATAATCCAAAATCTTATAGAATTTTTGTAATCTTAAAGAAAGTTGATCCTTCTTTCCCTACTGAAAATTTTTCTAGGGTATTGAGAGAAGGAGATGTTAATTTTGAAATTGAAAAAATAGAGTTAATGCCTGAATTAAATCAAAATAAAAAATAAATGTAAACAAATTTATTAATAAATTCCAATGAAAATAACAAAAAAATCCCAAGCTTTAGATTTAATTGAACCTTCTTATCTTGCATCACTTGCTTCTTTGCTTTGGATTGCACTTTATTATTTGCCTGTTGGAGGGGCTGTTTTAAGGCTTATATTACCCCTACCCCTATCTTTGCTTCAATTAAGAAGAGGAACCAAGGTAGCTCTCGATGGTATTTTCGTTCAAATTCTTTTATTAATAATCCTTATGGGGCCAATCAGAGGTCCATTATTTTTATTCCCTTATGGAACTCTTTCATTCTGGTTAGGTTGGTGTTGGCTTAAAAATAAAAGTTGGTGGTTTAGTTTATTTTCAGGAATTTTGATAGGAGCTTCTGGATTTATGATAAGAGTCATTGCTCTTTCGATTTTGGTTGGAGAGAATCTTTGGATTATAGTAACACGAGCTAGTTACGGTTTAATTCAAAAATTTGCGTCATTAATAGATATTTCTTGGTCCCCTTCTATAACATTAATTCAGTTAGTTGCAATATTTTTAGTTATTTTTCAGGAATGTGTATATGTTTTAACTATTCACATAATTGCATATGCAGTTTTTCCGAGATTAAAATCATCTATTCCACATCCTCCAAACAAAATAAGTGGATTTGTAGATTTAAGTCTTTGATTTATTTAAGAAACAATGGAAAAATTAAAATATAATATTAAATATTTCGGTAGTGACATAAGTAGTAGTGAGATTTTAGAAAAGATAAATATTATTAAAAATGATATTGATAGTTTATTATTTTATTTAATTATCGCAGGAACACATACTTCCCAAATAAAAGGAATTTCTGCAGCAGGTATTGATTCAAATTCTAGAAAAATAACTGCATTAGCTGATGCAGAATTTTGTTTACTTGGAACAATTAAGAACTATAAATATAAGTTGCCAATGCTAAAAGCAGGAGTCACTCCAGCTCTTATAAGTAATGTCTGTAAAGTACTTTTAGGTGCAAATTTAATTGTTATTCCTATTGGTGTTTATAAAAGACCTTACTTTCAACATATATTAGTTGAAAAGACATATGGAAATCCTTCAAATTGCTTAAGCACTGGGAAAACCATGGATAAATCAAGGGTTAGTAATCTTTATGAAAAAGGACATTCTATTGGGCTAATGAAAAATAAACCTATAGTAATATCTGAATCAGTTCCAGGTGGAACTACTACTGCTCAAGCAATTATGGAGGCATTTGGTCTAGATGTTTCTGATTTGGTTGGAAGTAGCCTTTTAAGACCTCCTAGAAAATTAAAATCAGAAATTATAAAAACTGGTCTTTTAAATGCAAATCTAGGCAAAGACTTTACTTCAATTGATGTTATTTCTGCCTTAGGTGATCCATTTCAAGCTTTCTCAATGGGACTTTTAATAGGTGCTAGAAAGTCAAATAATACAGTTATATTGGCAGGAGGTAGTCAAATGATTGCAATATTATTACTTGCTTTAGAATTTATATCCTTAGCTGAAAAGCAGTTTTTTTCAGAGAACGTATTTGTTATGACAACAGGATGGTTAGTTTACGATGAATCTTTAAAAAAACTTTTAAACAAAGTGGCAGATAAGCATAAAGTTAAATTATTTGGTTTTGCAAGTGGTTTGAATTTTCATTCATCAAAGATTAAAGAATTAAGAGATTATGAAAAAGGCTATGTTAAGGAAGGAGTTGGAGCTGGAGGGCTTTCACTCTTAACTTATTTAAAAGGTTTTAAATATGAAGAGATAGTTTCAGAATGCGAGTCAACGATAAAAAGAATGAGTGAAGTTGGCCAAATTTCACTTAACGGAAAATATCAATGATCAAAAACCAATTAACCAGAAGAAAGTTTTTAGATATTGCAAAATTATCTGTTGTGTTTCTTTTAACTTCATGCAAAGGATTGTCTAAAAAAATTTCTATAGGTTTTTATAAGAATTTTCTTCCGGTAAGTTTTATTAATTTATTACCTAAAAATTGGAAAAAAGATAATTTAAATTATAAAAATGATGATTATAAGAATAATTTTATGGATAAAGATATAATTTTAATTAATGATGGTTGGTTAAATAGAGTAGAACTTAAGGATTTTAATGATATTAGTGATCCTTTATTGGATTATCTAGATGAAAGATCTAAAAGTTATTTAAATAATTGGGAGCCATTAGAACGAAAAAAACTTTATCCAATTTGTGTTACTCCATATGCAGTAATTGTAAAAAATAATGAACGTTTTAAAATAACAAAAAAGAGTAAATGGGATTTTCTTTTATCAAAAGATTTAATTGGAAAAATGATTTTGCCTAATAGTCCAAGAATCTTGTTTTCTATAGTTGAAAAAATTAACGATAAAAATGCAATGAAGGCAATTATCAATCAAGATAATATTTTCGATGATATAAATGCGATTGATTGGTTAATAAATACAGATGCTGTTTTAGCAATTTTACCTTTAACAATTTGTGAAAAATATCTAAAAATTGACTCTAGGCTTTCAGTAGTATTTCCAAATCAAGGAGTTCCCTTAATGTGGAATTTTCTCCTAATCAATGACAATTTTAATCAAACACTATTACTGAATTGGATAGATAAATTTCTAGATAGAAGTTCATTAAATAAATTAATAAAAGATGGATTATATTTACCTTTCAATAATGAATATATTCAGAGTACATATAATGACAGAATTAAATCCTCAAGATTATTAAATAGACCATCAGAAGAATGCTGGAGAAATAGTTGGTCTTTTAATTCTTTAGAAGAATCTGAGAAAGTTGAATTAGAAAAAACATGGAAAAAATTATTAGCCCCATAATCGCCTTTTAGGTTTGTCAAGAAGTAGATGATGTGTTTCCTTCAGAAGACTAGGTATATCTAATTTATGGGGACATCTGGGGACGCAAAAATTACAGCTCATGCAACTATTTCCATTCTTTGCCTCCCACCAATGTCCTGCTCGCCCAATTAAGTTATATCTCTCTTTTGCGAATTCTTTTTGTCCATTTCCAATATATATATTCCTTAGTCTTAATATTTCAGGGATAGGTACTTCATTAGGACAAGGTAGACAAGCTCTACATTGTTCACATTTTGTGATCCCTAATCTTTTATTAGATACATTTTCAATATTTGCAATTATATCAAGCTCTGATCTCGATAGCTTTTGAGTGGCATTAGCTAATTTAAGAGGTAAATCAAAATCATTAGGTTTGCTAGCACCTAATGATAAAGTCGTTATTCCCTCTGATAGTAGGAATCTATAAGCAATCTCAAGAGGATGGAATGGTTTTGAAGCTTCCTTTAAAATTTCACTTGGTAAATAAAGTTTACCTCCTTTATCTGCTGGAGAAATAGCCATAACTCCCATATTTTTTCTTAATGCTTTCTTCGCTAATGGAATTTTTGATTGATCAAATAAATGTAAATGTAAACTGCAAAAATTAAAAGAATCAGAATTAATTGCAGAATTAATTAATTGGAAGTCTCCATGGGAACTAAAACCAATCTGATCAATTAATTCATGACTCAATAGCCAATTAATAAATTTCCTTCCTTCCCCTTCAAGAACCCATTCAAGATGCTCAAATAAATTTAGGCCATGAATAGCTAAATTATTAATTTTTTTGATATTCAAATTTATTAATGAGTCAAAAAATTTCTCTTTTAATTCGTTAAAGTTTCCCTTTGGTAAAACTTTGGTTGTTATTACCCAATTTTCTTTTGATACTTCTTCGAATTGATCTAATTTATTAAGTGCTTCACCAATAAAGATTTCAGCTCGTCCATATGAAGGAGCTGTTTCAAGGTGATTTATTCCTGCAAAATGGGCTAATTTGATAATATCGTACATTCTTTTTGCACTTTCTACCGAGCGCATAGTCCCCAATGTAAATACACTTACTTTTGGGCCTATTCCAAATGATCTTTTTTGAGAATTAATAATCACTTCTAACTTATTCTAATTTTGAAATTATCCCTTAATATATATATATATAGTCATTATTATTTTTATGTAAATAGTAAATGATTCTTAAAAGATTTATCTCTTTATTCATGTTTACTGGAATAATACAAGCAACTGGCAAACTAAAAAAAGAAAATAATACATATTCAATTCAAATCTGCGATAATTTATTTGATATAAATATTGGTGATAGTATTGCTGTTGATGGGATTTGTTTAACAGTAAAGCAGTACCTTAGCAAAAGCTTCACAGTTGATATAAGTGAAGAGACTTTGCAAAAAACTTCCTTAGGAGGGAAAACTATATTGAATTCAATTGTTAATTTAGAACCTGCTTTAAGAATCTCTGATAGATTAGGTGGCCACATCGTTAGTGGACATATTGATGGCCTTGGTGAAGTTGTAGATATCGAGAAATTAAGTAAATCTTGGCTTCTTTCTCTTAAATGGAAAGATAAAAAATTTTCAAAATATATTGTCGATAAAGGTAGTATTTGTGTGAATGGAATCAGTCTTACTATTGCGGAACAGAAAAATAATGGAGAGATTTTTAAAATAGCGGTAATTCCCCATACTTGGAATAATACAAATCTTAAATTTCTCATAAAAGGACAGGATGTAAACCTTGAGGCTGATGCTCTCGTTAAATATGTTGAAAAACTTCTATTATCAAGCCATAAACATTCTCCAAATGAGAAAATTAATCTTCTTTGGCTTCAGGAAAACGGATGGGCGAAATAAACTTATTTCATTGGAATGAGATGTATAATTTTTGATTCTTTTTTGATTTGTATCTGAAATTCTTGCCCAGGAATTAAACCTAACTTTTTTGTATAAGAATGTCCAATTAATAAATTACCATTACCATGAACTTTAGTTTTAAATTCTGCTTGCCTACCTCTAGATGATCTATTCCCTGATCTCCCAACTCCAATTTTTTTTGATGATTTACCATATTTTGCTTCTACATAAGCCTTATAAAAACTCTTCCTTAAAATTCTTCCACTAGGTCCAATATAGCCGCATCCTCTGGCGATTTCTTCTTCAGATTTCTTACTTAACAATTTTGATTTTTTTAGTAGCTCTTTTCCTACAAGCATTATTTAATTAATATTATATTCTTGTTAATAATCATAATTGTGGTCATTAAATTTAATAAAAAATATACTGATAAATTAATAATAATTATCAGTAAAGATAAAGAATAATAAATAAAATAACCCATATCCCATCAACAAAATGCCAATATAATTCAACTGCTTCTAATGGAAACATGTTTTTATAAGTAATTCTTCCTCCGTTAATTCTTGTTTGCCATGAAATTATAAGTATCATTAATGTGCCAAGAGTAACGTGTAATCCATGAAAACCAGTTAAGGCATAGAAAGTACTCGCAAATAAATTATCAGTGAGGCCAAAGGGTAGATTGAAATATTCAAAAAGCTGACATATTAAAAAAGTAATTCCTAGTGAGGCAGTTATTAATAACCACTTTTGTGAAATATCATTTTTTTGATTAAAAAGAGCTTTCCCTGCTTTATGAAAGGTTGCGCTACTAATAAGCAAAAGAATAGTATTTAAAGTTGGTATTGCAAGTTCGAGTTCATATACTGATCCTTGAGGTAATGGATTTACTGCTTTATATGTAAGGTAAGCTGCAAAAAAACCCGCGAAGGTCATTCCATCTGCAATTAAAAAAATTATTAAACCAAAAATCCTATAATCTTCATGATGATCGATTTGATCATCACTTCTTTTTTTTATCTCATCAGAACTGTTTAGAATTGTCATCGAATTAAATAAAATTTACTTTCATGAGAGATAATCTTTCCCATATCCATAAGGTTCGCGTACTAGTGGTGCCTCTCCTTCCCAATTTTCTACAGGAGGAGGAGAAGTAGTTAACCATTCGGGGGTAAGACCATTCCATGGATTATTTCCTGCAATTGCCCCTTTTTTAATGCTTATGAATATATTAACTAGAAAAGGTATAGTGCTAATTGCCATAAATAAGGCTCCAAGACTACTTATTTGATTTACTAATTGAAATTGGGGGTCATATTCTGCAACCCTCCTGGGCATTCCATTTAATCCAAGCCAGTGTTGTGGAGCAAAACATAAATTAAATCCAATGAAGGTTAGAGCAAAATGTAAATAACCTAAATTCTCATTTAATAGTTTTCCTACTACTTTTGGATACCAGTGATAAATTGATGAAAATATTACAAATACTGAGCCTCCATAAACAATGTAATGAAAATGTGCAACTACAAAATAAGTGTCATGTACATGAATATCAAAAGGAACTTGTGCAAGAGCAACACCAGTAATGCCTCCAAATACAAAATTTATTATGAATCCACATGAAAATAACATTGCACTATTCAGTGAGATTTTCCCTCCCCACATTGTGGCAACCCAGTTAAAAAATTTAATTCCAGTGGGAACTGCAATAAATGCTGTGGCTATTGTAAAAAATAATCTCATCCATGGAGGTGTCCCACTTGTAAACATGTGATGAGCCCAAACCACTAAACCAAGAACAACTATACCCATAATTGAAAAGACCATGGTTGTATATCCAAAAAGTGGTTTTCGGCAGTGTATGGGTAGTATTTCGCTCACCAATCCAAAAGCAGGGAGAACCATTATGTAAACAGCAGGATGAGAATAAAACCAGAATAAATGCTGGTAAACAACAACATTACCTCCAAGAGCAGGATTAAAGAATCCCGTGTGAGCAACAATATCAAAACTTAATAATATTAAGGTTCCTGCTAAAACAGGAGTTGATAAAACGACTAGGATACTTGTCCCTAGCATTGCCCAGCAATACATAGGTAAATTCATAAGTTTTAATCCTGGTCTTCTTAATTTTAAAATTGTAACTATAAAGTTTATGCCACCAAAAATAGAGCTACCACCAAGAAGTAAAACGCTCAATATCCAAATTATTTGTCCAGATTGTGGTGTCGTTATGCTTAAAGGAGGGTATGCCGTCCAGCCTGATTGGGCAGCACCTTCAATAAAATAACTTGATATTAGCATTAAACCTGATGGTGGAATTAACCAAAAAGCAACTGCATTTAACCTTGGGAAAGCCATATCTCTCGCACCTACGTAAAAAGGTATTAAATAATTCCCAAAAGCACCGTTTACCACAGGTACAATCCATAGGAAAATCATAATTGTCCCATGGAGAGTAAGGACCTGATTATAAACATCCCTTGGTAAGAAATCCGATAGAGGACTTATAAGCTCTATTCTGATTGCACTTGCAAGAGTTCCTCCAACTAAATAAAAGATAAAACCGCAAACCAAATATTGAATACCAATTACCTTGTGGTCTAGGCTAAAACTGAAATATCTTAAGAAACCTTTCGGTTGGAGACTTTCTTTTACCTTGGCTTTATTGTCTATTAAAATAGTCATTTTTAAAGGTTGGTTTTGTTGTTTTGGTTAAACCATCTCTCATAATCTGATTTGTCTTCAACAATTATTGAAGCTCTCATTCCTCCGTGATAAGGTCCACAAAGTTCTGCGCAGATTATTGGATATTTGCCTATTTTTGTTGGAGTAAAATTTAAAATAGTTGGCTGACCAGGAATTATATCCTGTTTAATTCTGAATTCAGGAATCCAAAAAGCATGAATTACATCTTTGGATTCCATTTTTATTGAAATTTTTTGGTCAACGGGTACGTGTAATTCTCCAGAGATAAATTCTCCCTGTGGGTAATTAAATAAGAATGCAAATTGCATTGCTGATACTTCTATAGCAGTTTGATCTAAATCAGAATTAATACTATTAGCTTGACTTATTCCTGCCCATATTTTTTCAGAATTTGTATTCATGGTCTCATGGTTATGATTTAACTCATTCATTCCTCCCATTCGGTCATAAATGTTGTAACTATAAATACCTACAAATAAAACAATAATTGATGGAATTACAGTCCAAATTATTTCTAAGCTTAAATTCCCCTCTAATGCAATTCCATCTCCAAATTCTCCTTCTTTTTTTCTAAATTTAAATAAGCTATAAATTACTAAAGCTGTCATTCCTATAAATAATATTAATCCAATAATGAAAAGGATTTTAAATAATTCATCATATATTGGGGCATTAATACTAGCTTCGTCAGGAAGTAAATTTACATTAAAACCGATCCAAAAAGATATACCAATTATGATCGAAATAATAAGAATTAAATAATAAGATTTATTTAACAATTTTGATTAATTAGTTTATATTTTCAAGATATTACCTTTTAAGATTTTTGCATTATTTGTTTAAGGAATATTCTATAAATTCATAACTTCTTAATAATTAAAAGAAAAATATGTATGTAAAGTTACTTTTATCGATTTTTTGTTAGGAAAGTACAATTTTTTATTGAAAAATTAAGTAAATAAAAAACATTCAGTTTTTATTAATGTTTGTCTTTAAAAATTAAATTATTATTCAAAATAATATGTTTAATTTCTTGAATCAATTCGAAATTAATCAAAAAAAATATAAATCATCATTGCTTAAGTTGGGCAACCATACTGTATTGGCAATAATAGCTCTAATTGCGATTGGAAGTGCAACTAGGGTTATGGAAGCAGGACTGGCTTGTCCTGACTGGCCCTTATGTTATGGCACTTTTTTGCCTCTCACCCATATGAATTTGAGAGTGTTTCTCGAATGGTTTCATAGATTGGATGCTTTTTTAGTGGGCATTTTAATTGTTACTCAATTCGCTTTATCTTTTCTCTGGAGAAAATTCTTGCCTAATTGGTTACCAAAGATATATTCTTTTTTAGTTTTTTTAATTATTTTGCAAGGCACATTAGGAGCACTAACAGTTATCAATATGCTTTCTTCTCTTTCTGTAATGAGTCATCTTTTAATAGCATTTATTATTTTGATAACAGCTATTTATGTCAATCAAGCTTTAACAAATAAAGTAATCGATAAAAATATTCTTTGGTGGAAATATCTTTTATCAATTCCTCTATCTCTTACTTTAGTTCAATCAGTTATTGGAGTAAGACTTTCTTCAACGTGGTCAGCACATCTTTGTTTATCTATGAATCAAAATTGTATTGTATTAAATTCTCATAAATTATTCGCAATTCCAGTTTTTATTTCAGTTATATCAATAATATTGGTTTCATTCTTAAGGTTTGATTTATTTAAAAATAATTGGAAATTCCTTATTTCAGCTTTCTTACTTTTAATATCTCAAATAACTTTGGGGGTACTAAGTTTAAAAACGAACTTGAATGAACCTCTCATAATTATCAGTCATCAAATTGTAGCTTCCTTAATGGTTGCAACTCTATCAACTTTAATATTTAAAAATTCTTCAGAAAATATACAAATTAATTCAATTAAAAATAATGTAATTCTAAGTTTCAACTAATGAAAAGTAATTTTGAAAATATAAGTGTTCAACCTTCAATAAGAGAAGATGTTGTCCCTTCAAGGAAAAAAATAAAACTTCCACCATGGTTAGAGGTCGCTAAACCTAGGCTCATACCTCTCCTTTTAGCAACAACCTTGGGGGGCATGGCTTTAAGCGAAGAGTGGCCTTTGGCCTCTCCTAAGTTGGTTTGTACTCTTGGAGGAGGAGCACTAGCAGCTGCAGCTGCAGGTGCTCTAAATTGTCTATGGGAAATGGATCTAGATAAGAATATGAAAAGAACTAGTGGTAGAGCATTGCCAGCAGGTAAATTATCATTTAATACTGTTTTCTTTGGAGCTATTTCATGTACATTGGCAGCTGCAATGCTTTTAGTAAGTGGTGTAAATTATCTAGCTGCAGGATTAACACTTTTAGGTTTGTGTAGTTATGTTCTTTTGTACACAATTATTCTTAAACCAAGAACTACTCAGAATATTGTGATTGGTGGAGTAGCAGGTGCAATACCTCCTTTAGTTGGAGCATCTGCAGCTACTGGACATATAGGTTTGAGTGGATGGTGGCTTTTCTGCTTAGTTATGCTTTGGACTCCAGCTCATTTCTGGGCATTAGCTATTTTGCTCAAAGATGATTATGCGTCTGTTGGTATACCTATGCTCCCTTCCGTAAAAGGTTCTGCTTTTACTGTCAATGCAATTTCTAAATATGGATTAGCAACTGTTGTTATGAGCATCTTTGGTATTTTTGCACTTCCCGAAGGTGGCTTATTATATGAAATTATGGTTATACCATTTAACGCTAGATTATTACAATTGATCTCTAGATTAAAAAAACTCTCCGGATGATTTAATACTAGCTAAGGGTCTATTTAGATGGTCTATCCTTTATATGTTTGGAATTTGCCTATTGCTTTTATTAGCAAGAACTAATCTTTCTGTTGAATTTGAAGAACAAACATTAAAAATTGCCTCATCAATTTTTTCACAATTATATTATTTAATAAATTTCTAATTAAGTAAAAATTAAATTTTGATGAATCAAATTAAAATTCAAAATCTATCAAAAGATTATTTTGAGGTTAAAGCTCTTAAGAAAATAAATATTAACATCACAGAAGGTAGTTTATTTGGAATCTTAGGTCCTAATGGAGCTGGTAAAACAACTTTACTCAGGACTTTAGCAACTTTGATTTCTCCAGATGAAGGAACGATTAAAATAAATGATATTGATGTAGTTAAAGAGCCAAGAAAAATTAGAGAATTAATTGGATATGTGGCTCAAGAAATTGCCCTTGATAAGATACTCACCGGGAGAGAGTTGTTAGATTTTCAAGCGGATCTATACCACATAGATCAATCTAATAAATTAGAAAGAATTGAATTATTAATTAATCAATTAGATATGCAAAATTGGATTGATAGAAAATGCGGAACTTATTCAGGAGGGATGAAAAGAAGAATTGATTTAGCCGCTGGACTTTTACATTTACCAAAAGTTTTAATCCTTGATGAACCCACAGTTGGTTTAGATATTGAAAGTAGGAATATTATATGGGGATTATTAAATGATCTAAAAAAAGATGGAATGACAATAATTTTAAGTAGCCATTATCTTGATGAGATTGATAAATTGGCTGACACAGTTGTAATAATAAATGATGGGAAAATAATTGATCAAGGTAACCCCACTCAATTAAAAAACAAGTTTGGAGGAGACAGAATAATATTAAAAGTTCGAGAATTTAGTGATTCTCATGAATCCGAAAAAGTAAAAAAAATATTAGAAAAAATTGATGGGATAAGTCAAATTGTAATTAATGCCTCACAAGGTTATTCTTTAAATTTTATTGCAGATAGAGATAAAGATTTAATTACAAAATTAAAAGTAGAATTAGCATATTCAAAATTTAAAATATTTTCTTTATCTCAAAGCCAACCTAGTCTTGATGATGTATATCTTCAAGCTACAGGTAAAACTCTTCAAGATGCAGAATTATATATGACAGGTAAAAGAGATCTTAAAAAAGAATCAAAACAATCTATGAGGTAATTTAATATTTTAGGTATATCATTTACATATAATAAATTTTATAAATTTAACTGTTAATGAAAATACAACAATATAATTTATTATTCCTTTATCAGGAAACTGCTGCTTTAACCAAGAGATTATTTATTCAATTAAAAAGAAGACCTTCAACATTTTTTGCGGGAATTTTGCAGCCAATTATTTGGCTATTTTTATTTGGAGCTTTATTTGCAAATGCCCCAAAAGATTTCTTACCTGGAGTTGATTCATATGGTAATTTCTTAGGAGCTGGATTGATAGTTTTTACAGCTTTTAGTGGAGCTTTAAATTCAGGTTTACCCCTTATGTTTGATAGAGAATTTGGATTCCTTAATAGATTATTAGTAGCCCCTCTTGCAAGTCGTTTATCAATAGTTTTATCTTCCTTCTTCTACATCACAATACTTAGTTTTGTTCAAAGTTTGGCAATAATGTTTATTTCTTTTTTATTAGGTTATGGATTCCCTAATATTTATGGATTAGGTGTCGTTTTTGCCACTTTAATTTTATTGGTTTTATTCGTCACTTCAATAAGTTTATGTTTAGCCTTTGTTCTTCCAGGTCATATAGAACTAATTGCCCTTATTTTCGTTGTTAATTTACCTTTACTTTTCGCTAGTACTGCCTTGGCTCCCATATCATTTATGCCTTCTTGGTTGGGATGGCTTGCATCATTTAATCCCTTAACATTTGCAATTGAGCCAATAAGAATTGCTTACTCTTCTAATTTTAATTTAGATTTGATAGCTTTAAATGCACCTTATGGCGATTTAACTTGTAGAAATTGTATTAGCTTATTATTTCTTTTAACTATTTTGTCTTTAGTGATTATAAGGCCACTATTAAATAAGAAATTAACTTAGATAAAAGATAAGATAATTATTTTTAATGTTAAATAAATAAAGGGATCTACATCATGCCAGGCATACCCATGCCTCCCATGCCAGGCATACCCATGCCTCCCATGCCAGGCATACCCATACCGCCGCCCATTCCAGGCATGCCCATGCCTCCCATACCAGGCATACCCATGCCGCCCATACCACCCATTCCTCCCATTGGGTCTGCTGCAGGTGTTGGAGTCTCTGGCTCGGGAATATCTGCGACTGACACTTCTGTTGTTAAAAGCATAGAGGCAATTGATACAGCATCTTCTAGTGATAGGCGAAGTACTTTTGAAGGATCTATGATTCCTGACTCATTAAGATTCTCATACTCTCCAGTAACCACATTGAAACCTTTGTTTAATCTTTTAATATCAGCTACGACGACTTCTCCATTAAATCCTGCATTTTTTGCGATCTGTTTAGCAGGCTCTTGAAGTGCTTTTGCAACTATATCAAGACCTGTTTTTTGGTCTGGGTCTAAATTTTCATTGAAACTTTCAAGATGCTCTGAAAGTTCAATTAATGTTTGCCCTCCTCCAGATACTACACCCTCTTCAATGGCTGCTCTTGTGGCATTTAATGAATCCTCTATTCTTAATTTTTTATACTTCATTTCGGTTTCTGTGGCAGCTCCCACTTTTATTAAGGCTACTCCTCCGGAAAGTTTTGCTATCCGTTCATTAATTTTGTCTTTGTCATAATCAGTATCAGTTATTTCTACTTCATTTTTTAATTTCTCAACCCTTTCTTTAACAAGATCTTTGGTATCTTCAAAAGCAACAATTGTAGTTTTATCTTTTGTTATGGTGATTTTTTTAGCTTTGCCAAGATCATTTAAAGTTACTTTTTCAAGAGTCATAGATTTATCTTCACTAATTAAATTACCACCTGTAAGTATTGCAATATCTTCTAACGCTGCTTTTCTTCTTTCTCCAAAAGAAGGGGCTCTAACTGCAGATACATTTAGAACTCCTGCATTTTTATTTAATACAAGAGTTGTGAGAGCCTCCCCTTCAATATCCTCAGCAAGAATTAGAAATGGTTCTCCCGATTTCTGGATCTCTTCAAGAATAGGAACAAGATTATTTAAATTTGATATTTTCTGATCAGTAATTAATATCTTTGGATTTTCGAGCTCACATATTTGTCTCTCTTGATCAGTAATAAAATAAGGTGAACTATAACCTCTATCAAAAGACATGCCCTCAGTGATATCTAATTCAGTTTCTAATGATTGAGATTCTTCTACAGTAATAACTCCATCTGAAGTAACAATATCCATAGCTTTTTTAATAATTAATCCTATCTCTTCATCTCCACCAGCACTAACGGTGGCTACTTTTGCAATATCAGTACCACTTATTTGAATGCTCTTATCTTTTAATATCTTTAGGACGTAATTTAAAGCAACTTTCATTCCTTTTTTAATTTCAATAGGGCTTGCACCAGCAGCAATATTTTTTAAACCTTCTTGTACCATCTTTTGAGTTAAAACCGTTGCGGTTGTGGTACCATCTCCTGCTTTCTCTTTAGTTTTAGAGGCTACTTGTTCTATTAATTTTGCTCCTAAATTAGCGAAAGGATTCTCAATATCTATTTCTTTAGCAACTGTAGAACCATCTCTCACTATATCTGGGGCACCAAATTTCCTCTCAATCACAACATTTTTTGCTTTTGGTCCAAGAGTTACTTTTACAGCATTTGCAACTGTATTAACTCCTTTTTCTAAAGATTCACGTGATTCATCTGAAAAACTTAATTGCTTTGGCATTTTTTACTAATTGCTTTATCTATTCTAATTTCCCACAGAAATTATGCTTTATATAATGGACTTAAGTGGGGAAAGCCGAATTTGTTGATATTTATATCCACATTTATTCAAAAAAATAGTATCTTTAAATTATGGAAGATACTGGAAATTTTATTTTTACATTAACTGCAACTCTTGCAGCTACAATGACCTTAGTATATTTTCCACTAAGATTTTTTCTAACATTAACGGCAAGAAGTAGAAGATTAAAACTTTTGCAGAGGATTAGAAGATTAAGAGATGAATTAGGCCAACCTTATGAAAGTTCCTAATTTCTTAATGCAAAAATCCAGCAAGATTTACATATTCATACCTCCATCTATACTTATAGTTTGACCAGTAATATATTCACTTGCATCGCTTGAAACTAAAAAATTAACCAAGCTTGCAATTTGATCAGCTGAGCCTAGTTTACCCAAAGGTATCATTTTCAATAGATCATCAGTTTTCAAGTTTTCTGTCATTTCTGTTTCAATAAAGCCTGGTGCTACAGCATTCACTTTTATTCCTCTCGAAGCAAATTCTTTAGCGCAAGTTTTGGTAAATCCAATAACACCTGCTTTAGAAGCTGCATAATTAGCTTGTCCAGGATTGCCTATCAAACCAACTATTGAAGTTATATTTATAATTTTTCCACTTCGTTGTTTCATCATAAATTTAGATACATTTTTTGTACATAAAAAAACGCCTTTTAAATTTGTATTTAATACCTCATCCCATTGAGATGCTTTCATTCTGATTAAAAGCCCATCTCTTGTGATGCCTGCATTATTGATTAGAATATCAATCTTTCCACTATTTTTAATGATTTGATTTATTCCCGTATTAACAGACTCTTCATCAGATACATCAAATTTTAATTTGTAAGAGCGTCCTCCTTTATCATTAATTGATTTCGCAACTTTTTCTGCTGAAGCATCTGATGCAGAGTAATTCACAATGACTTCTGCACCTAATTCTCCAAGAGATATAGCAATTGCTTTACCTATACCTCTGCTCGCTCCAGTGACTAAAGCAACATTACCTGACAAGATTTTATTTTGAGTCATTTTGAATTTATTATCAAATTAGATCGTAGTACTAATTGTGCAAACATTAATGTTTTATTTATAATTATTAGAATCTAGATTGACTTTATTATTTTGCATTTACTAATTCCAGCAGCAGGCAGTGGTAGTAGAATGAAGGCTGGAAAAAATAAATTACTTATCAACCTTAATGGTGAGTCAATTTTATATTGGACCCTTAAATCTGTCTTTTTATCTAAGAAAGTAAGTTGGGTTGGTATTATTGGGCAACCTCATGATAGAGGTGAAATTATGAATTCAATTAAAGAATTCTCAGATAAAATAAATTGGATTAATGGAGGCAATACAAGGCAAGAATCAGTGAGAAATGGTGTAAATAATTTACCGAATAATGCAATGAAAGTTCTCATTCATGATGGTGCAAGATGTTTAATTAAACCTGAATTAATAGATAAATGTTTTACTGAATTGGAAGAAAATGATGCAGTTATATTAGCTGTAAAAGTTACCGATACAATAAAGGTCGTTAATGAAAATAGAATTATTAAGGAGACTCCAAATCGTAACTTTTTATGGGCAGCACAGACTCCTCAGGGATTTTTAGTAACACAATTAAAAAAGGCTCATCAAAAAGCGAAAGAAAATAGTTGGAATGTCACAGATGATGCTTCATTATTTGAACGTTTGAAATGGCCAGTAAAAATAATTGAAGGTAATTCAACTAATATTAAAATTACAAGTCCAATTGATTTAAAGATTGCAAGTTTATTTTTAGGCAATAGCTTAGGTATAAATTAATTAATGGATAATTTACCAGTATTTGCATTTAATATCCCTTCATAACCATAAGGTAGGCAAGCATTACCTGTTAAGTGGCCTACTGGAAGATTAGAAATTATTGGGATATTAAATTCTGAAAATCTATCAAAAATTAGATTTTCTAATAATTCTAATTTTTCTTTTTCTCGCGGATCAAAAAATTTACCAAAACCTAGCCCTACTACATTATTAAGTACTTTTGACATCCTTATATAAGTAAACATCCTATCTATCTTATAAATATCTTCATTTATATCTTCAAATATAATAATTTTCCCATCACAATTAGGCATATCATTAGTCGCAATTAAAAAAACAAAAAATTGTTAAATTAGAAATTAAAATTTCTCCTTTAGCTATTCCTTTCTTTAAGGGGTAGCCAATAATATCATCTAAATAACCCTCAAAAAGAAAGGTTTTTAATCTATTAATACTCCAAATAGGTTCTTTAGATAAAGTTGAAATAGTAGGACCATGAATTGATCCAAATGAGCCCTTAGAATATTTTGATAGTAATAATGAACAATTATCAGAGAAACCTAATAACCATTTGTCTTTCCACTTTGGAGATTTTTCTAATATCCTAGATGCTCCCCATCCCCCTTTTGCACAAATAATAAGTTCACTATCTTGTGCATTCTCAATTTCGGTAAATCTTGTATTGTCATTGCCCGCAAAGTATCCAGATTTTCTATTGGTTAAATTATTAAATTTAATATTGAGTCCCCAATTTTTAATAATTTCAATTCCATTAAAAAATTCTTTTTTATCTTCTATATATGAACTTGGAGCAATTACTTTTACAATATTTCCTTCCTTTAATTTATAAATCATATCTAGTAAATTTTATCCAATTATTATTCCAATTAAGATAAGAGTCCCATAAATAACTTGATTTTTGAAATGGCGACTGATTTTATTTAGTGATAAATCTTCACTTTTAAATATTTTTCTTACATCTTTTTGCATAAGAATTGAAGTAATTAGTAAAATTGGCCAAAAAATAATATTTAATTGACTCAAAATTGAACAAATAGCTAAAGAGATGGAAGCTGTTAAGTAACAAATTTGTATTGTTGTTCTGGTTTGTGTTCCTAAATTAATAGCAGAACTATTGATACCAATTTTTTTATCATATTCTTTGTCTGCTAAAGCATACACGGTATCAAATCCAAATGTCCAAAATACTGTTCCTAGCCAACAAAAAAATAAAACAGGACTATTCAAATTCCCTTCATGTGCTGCCCATGGTATCAAAACCGAAAAACCCCAACAAATGGATAAGATTGCTTGTGGAAATCTAAACCATCTTTTCGCAGATGGATAAATCAAGATTAACGGTAATGCTATTAATGATAAAATGATTGAGAGCATTCTTCCCTTCTCTGGTAAAGAAAGGGTTATCAAAAAACTTCCTAATATAAATAAAAAAAGAATAAGATAAGCATCTTTTATTTTAAGTTTATTAGCAGCTAAAGGTCTATTTTTTGTCCTTAAAACTTTTTTATCAATATCTTTATCCCAAATATCATTAGCAACACAACCAAAACCACTTACAAATAATCCTCCAAATAAAATTTTTATTATTAAAGAAAAATTGGGACTATTATCTGGAGTTAACCATAGACTCCATCCTGCTGGAATCAGTAAGATTAATCTTCCGGTTGGTTTATTCCAGCGTAATATTGAAAAAATTGGCTGTAAATATGTTTTAAGTTCTTGAAAAAACACGTACTTTTATTTCATAAGTTTAAATAATTTGCCTAGATAAGGTTTATCAAAAAATAAATAAACAACCTTAAGTATATTATTTATTGTGTTTATTATCTTTAGGGATTAGAAATTATAAGATAATGCAAAATAATTCAATTAACACTAATTATAAAGATCTTTTTGTAGCCTCAATCGATATAGGAACAAATTCAACACATCTTTTAGTAGCTCAAATTAATTCAGATTTAAAATCTTTCACTATTAAGTTTACTGAGAAATCAACGACTAGACTTGGAGAAAGAGATGATGATGGTAATTTGACAGAGGAGGCTATAGATAGAGTAATTGAGACCTTAAAAAGATTTAAAGAATATTGTATTAGTTATGGAGTTTCAAAAATTTTAGCTGCAGCAACCAGTGCTGTTAGAGAGTCTCCTAATGGGAGAAACTTAATTAAAAGAGTTAGAGAAAACATAGGAATTACGATTGAATTGATAAGTGGTGCTGAAGAGGCTCGTCTTATATATCTTGGTGTTTTATCTGGAATGTCCTTGGAAAATAAATCCCACATTATTTGTGATATTGGAGGAGGATCGACAGAATTAATACTTGCTAATAGTAAAGATACTCGTGCCTTAACAAGCTCAAGAATTGGTGCAGTCAGACTTAAAAAATGATTTTTTTCAAGATGAGCCATTAACTAATTCTAGACTTGATTTTATAAAAACATTTATCCAAGGTTCACTAGAACCATCTATTGGCAAAATCAAGAGGAGGTTAGATAAAAATGAGTCAATTTCGATGATAGCAACAAGTGGAACTGCGATAGCTTTAGGTAATTTAATCTCATCTGATTTGGGGGAACCAAAACAAAAAATGCATGGTTATAAATTTGAAAAGTCTAACTTGGAGGCTTTGCTTTCAAAGTTAATTAAGTTAACGCCATTTGATCTTCGTAAAATACCATCATTAAGTGAAAGAAGATCTGAAATTATCATTCCAGGAGGTTTGATATTAAATACTTCGATGGAGATGTTAAATATTTCTGAATTAACAATAAGTGAGAGAGCCTTAAGAGAGGGCTTAGTTATTGATTGGATGATTAGGAAAGGAATGTTAACCAGTAGATTTAGTTTACAAAGTAATATTCGTAAAACGACAGTGATGCATCAGGCAGATAAATTTTCAGTTGATAAAGTACGAGCTGAAAGAGTTGCATCTCTTGCTCTGCAAATTCATGACCAAACAAGATATGTTTTGCATAATGACTTGCAAAATAAAGGAAGAAATCTTTTGTGGGCAGCATGTTTTCTTTGTAATACTGGTAAACAAATTAATTTAAGTGCTTATCATAAACATTCTTGGTATTTGATTAGAAATTGTGAATTATTAGGCTATTCTTTATCTGAAAAAAATATAATTGCAGCGATAGCGAGGTACCACAGAAAAACACTTCCAAAGAAGAGACATGAATCTTGGCAAGTTCTAATTTCTAAAGAAGATAAGGAAATTGCTTTAGATATGGCTCTGATCTTAAGATTGGCCTCCTCTTTAGATAAAAGACCGAACCCTGAGATATTGAAAGTTAATCTTAAAATTTCTGATAATCAAATTCTATTTAAGTTAATTTCAGCCAATTCAAGTAATCAACCACTCTTAGAAAAGTGGAGTTTGAAATCTTGCAGTCAGATTTTAAAAGAAAGCAAAGGTTTAGATTTAAAAGTTATTTAATATCTTTAATTAGATTTTTCGTATCAGATTCATTATTAACATTTGAAAAGAAATTATAAATATATGAAGAGGCTAGAAAACCTATTAAACCTGAAATGAAAATATTAAAAACAAAAATTAAAGGAAATGAATTATTTGGTTTTACTTTTGTTTGAACATCTTCAACAATTTCTTCAATTTTAATTTTTTCTTTTTGATTATTGAATTCGTTCATCAGGTCATTTATATCGATTTTAAGTTTTTCTGATATTTTCTTTATCATGGCCTTTACAAAAACTTTTTCTGGTAATAAATCATCTCTTCCTTCTTCTATAGCTTTTAGTTGTTGTTCACTAATTTTTAATTCGGAAGCAAGCTCGTTAACTGATTGATTTTTACTAACTCTTGCTTCTTTTATTAAATTACCTATCTTTTTCAAAGACATATTTTTTTCTGTATGAATGTTTATTGTTTCCAATGGAAATTTTTTTTAATTATACTCTTTAATTTTTAACTAACAACTTCAAATAAAATCAGAATACTATTTAATCTTCAAACCTACTAAATTTTTCTAAATAGATGTTGATAATTAGGATTATATAAATTAGAAGTGTTATTTAACTGATCTAATGCAGGACTGATTATATAAATAGTTGTTCTTATAAGTTTTTTTTTGTTTGAAAATATTGCCATATCTTTTAAATTTATTATTTCTGTCCAGCCGTCATCCCAAGAGACTCTATGACCAACAATAACTTTAGTAAGGGGATCATAAAATTCCAGCAAAGTTTTTTGAGTAATAGCTACATGCCTAGCACTTAGATAAAGACATAGTGATGATTTTAATTTAGCTAAGTTTTTAAGTGATTCTCTTTCCGGCATACCAGTTCGTCCTTTATATCTTGATAAAATAATTGTCTGGGTTATCTC
>CACOCT010000004.1 GCA_902625845.1 uncultured Prochlorococcus sp.
CCCTTTAATTAGAGTATTAGAAGAATCCATAAAATCAGAACCTGATAATGCAAAATTAACTATGAGCTTATCTCCTACCTTAATCGCACTATTTCAGAGTTCAGAACTTCAGGGAAAATTTCCTGAATGGATAAATATGAGAATCAAGTTATTAGAAGAATTACCAGAAGAACAAAAAAATGCATCTCAATTTCTTTTAAAAAACATGATAGATCAATTAATATATTGGGAAAAATATTCAGGAGATATACTAAGTAGATTTAAATATTTATTAGATAGTGGATGTCTAGATATTATTACTTGCGCTGCAACTCATGGCTATCTACCAATACTTAGAGAAAATCCTAAAACTGTTTTAGGTCAAATTAAAACTGCTCTTAGACATCACCAAAGCACATTTAATGTCAACCCTTTAGGCATATGGTTACCAGAATGTGCTTATTATGAAAATCTTGATAAAATCCTAGCCGAATGTGGTATTAGATATGCTGTTTTAGATGGACATGGGATTTTAAATTCCAAGCCTAGGCCAAGATTTGGAGTATATGCTCCTATTTGTTCCAAAAATGGAGTTGCATTTTTTGGAAGGGATAGCCAATCTACTTTACCTGTATGGTCAGCGAAAGATGGATTTCCAGGTAATCCTTTATATAGGGAATATCATAAAGATTTAGGGTGGGAACTACCTCTAACTAAATTAAAAGAAAATGGTATTTCAAGTAAAAGACCTCTGGGATTGAAATTTTATAGAATAACAAGCAATTTAATACCTTTAGGTGAAAAAGATTATTATAAAGAAAATTTAGCTGAAAAAAAAGCTGAAGAGCATTCAGAAATTTATCTTTCCAGAAGATCTGAACAATTAAAAAGGTTAAGTTTAGATTACAAGTTCAATCCAATACTAATTGCCCCTTTCGATGCAGAATTATTTGGTCATTGGTGGTATGAGGGTCCAATATTCTTAAAAAATATTTTTAAAAATTCAAAAAAACACTTAATAAAACTAACTCATCTTAGGGAGATTTTATCCTTGTCTCCCCAAATTCAAGTATGTGAACCTTCGCCATCCAGTTGGGGGCAGGGAGGTTTTCATAATTATTGGATAAATGATGCAAATGCTTGGGTTGTCCCAGAAATTACTAAAGCAGGCTCAACTTTTCTTGAAGTAAATTCTAGAAATATTGAGGATGAATTATCGAAAAGAATTTTAAGGCAAGCTGCTAGAGAACTGCTTCTTTCAGAATCATCAGATTGGAGTTTTATATTACGTGCTGGAACAACCACTGAATTAGCAAAAGAGAGAATTGAAAGGCATCTTTCAAGATTTTGGAAATTAATTAGAATTGTAAATAAAAGTGAATCAATAGATTTTACTTTTTTGGAGAATATTGAAAAGGAAGATAAAATATTCCCAAAAATTAACCTCTCAGATTGGTTTTAAAATATTAGTTAATTTTTAACATTCCAAGTTTTATATTTAATGGAGATTTAACAAACATTTTAGTCATTACATAAATTAGCTTTGGTAAAGGAAGAGTATTTGTCAAGAAACCTGCCCACTCATTTGTCGATAACTGGAAAAAATTCAAAAAGAAGCTTCTTAGCATTTTTTCATCAAAACTCATCAGCCTTTTAAGGCCATATTGATAGAGCTTATGTCTTTGAACAAGTTCATTTGGCCATAATATTTTCCACCCTTTTTGAGCCAACTGTACTGATGTTAATGAAGGATCTTGCAAATATAAATTTAGTTGTTTAGCAAGCATTGGTGCTCTTCTTAAAAGAGAACCTACCATATATCCAGAAGCGGGATGGACCATACTTGCAGCACCTCCGAAAGCCAATATTGGCTGGGTTCTCAAAGGTAAAGGTAGATTCATAGGAAAAAGACAATTCTCTTCATGAATAATATTTTCAATAGTAATCCCTCTCTTTTTTAATCTATTAATTAACCTATTTTTTAAATAATCAAAGGATAGAGCAGGGAAACTTGCTAAAGAAGTCTCTTCTACAAAAAAAACATCATTTCCAAGATCCATAGCATATAAAAATGAAGGTGATTCAGATAATTCTTTCTTGCTTAAATGATCTGAACGGTAATCCATTAAAACAAACTGATCCTTAAGAACTGGAGGAGAGGAAAACTTACCAACTACTCCGTAAGCAGCTTGCTGAGCTACTCTCTTAGAAAAAGGTCTTTTAATAAACTTACTTTTATGCCCACTAGCATCAATTACCAGCCTTGAATTTAATTGTAAACCTGATTCACAAACTACTTGGGAGATTTTATTTTTCGTATAAATTTCTGTAGCCTTATCATTTACCCAATTAATCCCATTACATTTTTTTAGCAAAGCTTCCTGAAAGGCCTCTCTATCTATTAATCCATAATCATATTTATGATATGTAGGTAAATTACCTTTTTTTTCTAATCCATTACCAAAGAAACTTACTGTAGCTGACCATCGATGAGATAATAGTGATTCCAATCCTAATACTTCAAGCTCAGAGGCCCAAATACCATACGTATTACTCCACTTATCATAAGGAGATTTAGTAGATATACATTTAATATTTAAATCTTGATTTGCTAATTCAGATGCTAAACATAGAGCTGCTGGACCAGAGCCTAAAATTATAATGTCTAGTATTTCTATATTTTTCATAAATGAGTTAATTCATAATACTTAATATAAATTTATTTATTGATTATTATTTATTTTTTCAATATTTTCATCTTCTATTTGTTCATGAGGCACTAAGACGACTTCTGCCAAATGATCGCCTTCATCAAGTTTCTGCAGTCTTACCCCAGTAGCAGCTCTAGATTGTTGAGAAATTTTATCAGCATTTGTTCTTACTATTACTCCTTTCTCTGTAACAAGAAGAATCTCCTCACCTTTACCAAGAACTTTTAATCCAACAAGAACATCATTATTAATTCTGAATTTTATAGCTTTCAAACCCATCCCTGCTCTTTTTTGCAATTTAAACTGAGTTACAGGAACTCTCTTACCTAAACCAAATGAACTAGCAACTAAAACCCATGGCCCCTTAGATAAATTATCATCCGATTCATCATTAGCATCAATATCTATCTCATTAAGATTAGATAATTGCTCTACAAGTTCAGAGGTTAACACATCCATTGAAACGAGTTGATCTCCATTCCTTAAATTCATTGATTTCACCCCTCTAGCTGTCCTACCAAGAGGTCTTAATTCGTTCATATCAAGTCTGAAATGAATTGTCATACCTTTACCTGAACCAATTAAGACACTATCACCTTCACTAGAAGACCTTACCCAAGTAAGTGCATCTCCTTCTTCTAAACTTATAGCGATAAGACCATTTGAACGTATTTTTGAAAAAGCTGAAAGAGGGGTTCTTTTTATGAATCCACCCTTTGTTAGCATCAATAAATAATAATCATTTTCAAAAGATTCAACAGATAACAATGAAGTTATTTGTTCTTCTCTTGGTATGGGAAGTAGCTGGACAGAAGGAGTTCCTTTCGCAGTTCTACTACTTAATGGAACTCTATATGCTGGGAGAGCATAAGCCACGCCTCTATCGCTAAAAAGTAAGAGAGTATCATGATCATTACAACTTATGAATAACTTAACTTCATCATCACCTTGATTTTTGGTACCAGCTTTACCTCTAGAGCCTCTACTAGTTGACTCAAATTCACTAACTGGCATTCTCTTTAAATAACCAGTCTTTGTTAACAAAACGACGGATCTTTCATTTGCTATTAAATCAATATCATCTAATCCTGCACCTAAATTTAGTATTTCTGTTTTCCTTGGAGAATCAAATCTATCTCTTATTTTTTTGAGTTCATTTAAAATTATTTCAAAAATCTTATCCTTATTATTCAAAATATTTTTATACTCTAAGATTTTTCTTGTGAGTTCATCATGTTCATCTTTTATTTTATCTGCCTCAAGTGCTGTCAATCTTCGAAGCTGCATTTGCAAGATAGCATCAGCCTGAATTAAAGATAATTCATGATTATATTGCAACAGCTCTCTTGCAGAAGAGGTATCTTTTGCGCCTCTTATTAAATTAATAATTTCATCCATACTATTAAGAGCTATTAACAAACCTTGAATAATATGATCCCTTTCTTCTGCTTTTCTTAGTAAGAAAGTAGTTCTTCTTCTTATAGTTTCAATTCTAAAATCTAAAAAAACCTCTAACATTCTTTTAAGCGAGAGTGTTGTAGGTTCTCCATTAACAAGCGCAAGTATATTTGCACTAAAATTATTTTGTAAAGGAGTTAATTTAAATAAATTATTTAAGACCACTTGTGGATATGAATCTCTCTTTAACTCGATAACGATTCTCATTCCATCTCTATCACTCTCGTCCCTAATATCTGAAATCCCCTCTAACTTTTTATCATTTACTAAATCTGCAATTCTCTCAATTAAAGCTGCTTTATTTGTTTGAAAAGGTAGTTCAGTAATTATTACAGCATCTTTTTCAGGCCTTCCTGGAAACTTTAATTGATGAACTTCAGCAACACCTCTCATAGTAATTGATCCCTTCCCAGAAAGATAAGTTTCTCTAATACCTTCTTTTCCTAATATTTGTCCACCCGTAGGAAAATCTGGTCCTTTGATAAACTCAAACAAATCTTTTTCTTCCATTTCAGGATCTTTAATTAGAGCTTCTAAACCATCTATTAATTCTCCTAAATTATGAGGTGGTATATTGGTAGCCATACCAACAGCTATTCCAGAGGAACCATTTAGAAGAAGTTGTGGAATTCTGGCAGGTAAAACAGTAGGCTCTTGCTGTGAACCATCAAAGTTATCAGAGAAATCAACAGTCTCTGATTCAATATCTTCTAGCAATCCTTCATCTGTTAAGGCTTTTAATCGTGATTCTGTATATCGCATTGCTGCAGGAGGATCATTATCTACTGAACCAAAATTCCCATGACCATCTATTAGAGGCATTCTCATGGAGAAATCTTGCGCCATCCTTACTAGAGCATCATATACAGCGGTATCACCATGAGGATGATATTTACCAAGGACTTCACCCACGACTCTTGCACATTTTCGATAAGGTCTACCGCTGGTTAAACCGAGCTCATACATTGCGTATAGTATTCTTCTATGAACGGGTTTAAGTCCATCTCTTGCATCTGGTAATGCTCTTCCTACTATGACACTCATCGCGTATTCAAGATAGGATCGAGACATCTCGTTTCTTAAGTCAGTTTGGATAATGCGATTATTATCATTTAATTCATTTTCTCCGGTGTCTTTATTATCAGCCATATAAAAATCCTTTATCCAATAATAGTGCTTTTAATCAATAATGATTAAAAAAAAATTAGTTAAAAATTGTCAAATACTCACATAAGAAATGCAAATAATAAAAAATTCTTTTTTTTCTTGAAAAAATATTGGCTTTTCATACCTTTAGTTGTTAATTTAATCAAAATATATAGGATTAATAACGTGAATATTGAACTCGGTCTAAACAAAATCGTTCGCAGAGCTTACGGAATAGATGAAATAGCCTTAGTGCCAGGTAAAAGGACATTGGATTATGAGCTAACAAATGCATCTTGGACTATAGGGGATTTTAAGAGAGAAATCCCAATTATTGCTAGTGCAATGGATAGTGTAGTTGACGTAAAGACAGCGATTGAACTTTCTAATATGGGAGCATTAGGAGTATTAAACATGGAGGGGATACAGACAAGATATGAAGACCCTAAGATTGTTTTGGAACAAATTTCCACAGTTGGGAAATCTGAATTTGTTCCATTAATGCAAAAAATTTATAGTGAACCCATAAAAATAGACCTAATAAAAAAAAGAGTAAGCGAGATAAAAGAAAAGGGTGGAATAGCGGCATTAAGTGGTACACCTCAAGCATCAATCAAATTTAATGACGCACTAAGAGATTCAGATCTAGATTTATTTTTTTTGCAAGGTACTGTTGTTTCAACTGAACATGAAGGTACAAATGGTCAAGAATCATTAGATATAGAGGATCTATGTAAATCTCTGGATGTTCCTATCATTGCAGGTAATTGCGTAACATATGAAGTCGCCAATCGCCTTATGAAGGCGGGAGTTGCAGGCCTTATGGTTGGCATCGGTCCTGGAGCTGCCTGTACTTCAAGAGGAGTATTAGGTATTGGAGTGCCACAAGCTACCGCCATTGCCGATTGTAGTTCAGCTAGAGATGATTTTTTTAATGAAAGCGGAAAGTATATCCCTATAATTGGAGATGGGGGAATAGTTACAGGAGGAGATATTTGCAAATGCATTGCATGCGGAGCTGATGCCGTAATGATTGGATCACCCATAGCAAGAGCAACAACAGCTCCGGGGAATGGTTTCCATTGGGGTATGGCAACACCCAGTCAGATTTTGCCAAGAGGAACACGAATAGAAGTTGGTTCAACAGGATCATTGGAGAGGATCTTGAAAGGTCCTGCTTTGCTAGATGATGGGACGCATAATCTTTTGGGCGCGATAAGAACTTCAATGAGTACTCTTGGTGCAAAAAACATTAAAGAAATGCAGAATGTAGAAATTGTAATTGCTCCTGCTCTCTTAACGGAGGGTAAAGTTTATCAAAAAGCCCAACAGCTTGGTATGGGTAAATAAAATAAAGTGTTAGAGAAAGAGAACAAAATACTATTAAGGAGCTATTATTAAAAAATGGGGGAAACCCCATACTCCTCACACACGAATCGCCCGATTTATCGGGCTTTTTTTAATACAATTTGTTACTTATATTTTCTATATCTGTAATGAAATCATCACTAAGAAAAATAGACTGCTAAATTTTCTAAAGGAATATATAAATTATGTCATCAGCTCCTGCCGTTACTGACTCTTCATTTGACAAAGAAGTCTTACAAAGTGATCTACCTGTTCTAGTTGATTTTTGGGCTCCTTGGTGTGGACCATGTAGAATGGTTGCCCCAATAGTTGAAGAAATTTCTAAAGACTTTGAAGGGAAAATTAAAGTTTTCAAACTAAATACAGATGAGAATCCCAATGTGGCAAGTCAGTATGGAATAAGGAGCATACCTACATTAATGATATTCAAAGGTGGCCAGAAAGTTGATACTGTCGTAGGAGCAGTGCCAAAAGGAACTCTTTCAAGTACACTATCCAAGCATCTCTAAAATATAGTGAGCAAGATAGGACTTATTGATTATGGAATGGGTAATATACATTCAGTCAAGAAAGCGATTGAGAACCTAGACGAAGAAGTCCTATTAATAAAAAGCAAGTTGCAAATTAGTAGCTGTAAAGCCTTAATAATCCCAGGACAAGGTGCTTTTGATCCTGCTATGGAAAATTTAAATAAGACAGGTTTAGTTGATGAAATCAAAAAGTGGATTAACAGTGGCAAATCATTCATGGGTATTTGTCTTGGATTACAAATCCTTTTTGATGAAAGTGAAGAAGGAACAAATAAAGGGATAGGAATCATTAAAGGAAAAGTTAAAAAGATTCCCCCTATAAAGAATCAGAGGTTACCTCATATTGGTTGGTGCAATTTAGTTCCCTCAAAAGATGGCAAATTGCTTTTTAAAGGAGAAATAAATAAATGGGTTTACTTTGATCATTCTTACTATGCAGCACCTAATGATGAGAGTTTTGTCACCGCAAGCGTAGAATATGGTCCAATTAACTTAACTGCAATTATTGAAAATGAAAATTTAATAGCATGTCAATTTCATCCAGAGAAATCTGGAAATATTGGACAATCTTTTTTATCTAGATGGCTAAAAACTATCTAATAAGAAATCTATGAAGACTAGCTTAACTCTGATTGGAGGGAAAAGGATTGAGAGCCCAAAGTCAAATAAAACAAGGCCAACAACACTAATGGTAAGACAAGCAATTTTTAATATTTTGAATAAAAAAGTAGAAAATTCTAATTGGCTTGATTTATTTAGTGGTTCCGGTGCTATTTCATGTGAAGCCTTCAATCATGGAGCAAAGAAAATTGTTGCAGTTGAAAAAGACAGGATAACTGCTAACTTATGTAAGAAAAATTTATTTTCATTAAAAGATTCACAATCAAGAGATATCGATATAAACATAATTTGCAAGGATGTAATACCTTGGATTAGAAACTTTATTGGCACCAAATTATTAGAAAAAAATAATCTTGAAAATATAAAATTTGATTTTATTTATATTGATCCACCATATAAAAACAACATTTATAAAAGCCTATTAATAGATTTGTTCAAATCCCATCTCTTAACAAAAAAAACAATTGTAATTTGTGAGCATTCAAAAAATGAAGTAATCAAAAAAGATCCATTATGGAAAGTAGAAGATACTAGATTATACGGTCAAACTAAACTGACTTTTTTAGTCAAAATCTAACATGCCAGAACCTCTCCGGTATTGATTCCATGCACTAACAAATAAACCTAAGAGAGTTATGGGAACTAACCCTAAAACAATTCCACAAAGCAAAGGCTCAATCATTTTCTTCTATTCCTTTTATAAATTTATTTTTGCATAAAAAATATTTTTTGCATTAATATCTTCATCAAATGCAGCATAATAAAGTCAGAACAAATTTATTACTAATCTTATTTAAGGTAATATATTTGAGTATAAGTATAAAAATAAAAATTAATTGAAATAATTATGATAACTTCTTTAGGCAAAGATCTATTTTTAAGTTTTTTAGTTACGTAAATTGAATCTCAAAGAAACTAATTTTAATCTTAAAATAATTTTAGTTGAACCCCATGGGCCACTGAATGTAGGAAGCATTGCAAGATTGTGTTCAAATTTCAATGTTGATCAACTAAGAATAGTTTCCCCAAAATGCAATATCTTTTCGTCAGAGACAAAAAAGATGGCTCTAAAAGGTATGAAATTTATTAAGGAATGCAATATATATGAATCTCTAATAGATTCAATTTCAGATTGTAATTTAGTACTGGCAACTTGTGGAAGGATTGACTACCCAAAAGGACAAGAGCTAAATTCCCTAGAGAATATATCCAGTTGGATTAAAGAGTTTAAAGAAGTGAACAACTTAGCAATTATTTTTGGTCGAGAGGATAGAGGTTTAACAAACAGAGAATTACTAATGGCTCATAAAGTTTTTACAATTTATACCCATAAAGGTTTCCCTTCCTTGAATTTATCTCATGCTATTTCCATTGTTCTATATGAATTATCAAAGATTACAAAAAATGATAATATTGTGAAAAAAAAGGATTTGGATTTTGCCAACTCAAAACAAATAGAAGATTCTTTTTTAGAGATAGAAAAACTTCTACTAAAAACTGGTTATCTACTCCCTCATACTTTAAATGCAAAAATAAGTAAATTTAAA
Source organism: uncultured Prochlorococcus sp. (assembly GCA_902625845.1). Taxonomy (GTDB): domain Bacteria; phylum Cyanobacteriota; class Cyanobacteriia; order PCC-6307; family Cyanobiaceae; genus Prochlorococcus_A. The sequence goes on from CACOCT010000004.1 coordinate 9,361, forward strand.
AAATTCATTCACAAAGCTGAGACTTCTAAGCATGAATTAGATACATTAAGAGGAATAGTTAATCAAATAAATTGGGCACTTGATAATAGAAATAAAATATAATTTTACTTAAATGAAATTTTTAATTTATTATTTTTACTTAGCAAAATTTAAAAAATATGATAAATCTATTTATGTTTTTTTCTAAATGATATTTACTAATATCAATATCTGAAGTAACATCAAAATTCATAAGAAATATAGTTAAGAAAATCAACGTGAATCTAACCAAGAAAAGAAGAGTTTTCCCCTTTACAGCCGTTATTGGGCAGGAAGAAATGAAATTAGCGCTTCTTTTAAATGTAATTGATCCAAGAATTGGAGGTGTAATGATAATGGGTGATAGAGGAACAGGAAAGTCAACGACTATAAGAGCATTAGCAGATCTATTACCTGCTATTGAAGTAGTTAAAGGAGATCCATACAATAGTTCTCCAAATGATCCTGATTTACAGAGTCAAGAAGTTCTTGAAAGGATTGAAGAAGGAAATAATTTAGAGCTTGATAACAAACAAGTACCAATGGTCGATCTACCCCTAGGAGCAACTGAGGATAGATTATGTGGAACTATTGATATTGAAAAAGCGTTAAGCGAAGGTATTAAAGCTTTCGAACCTGGTCTTTTAGCTAAGGCCAATAGAGGTCTTTTATATGTTGATGAAGTAAATTTATTAGATGATCATTTAGTTGATGTACTCTTAGATTCTGCAGCATCTGGATGGAATACAGTTGAAAGAGAAGGAGTATCAGTTAGACACCCAGCTAGATTCGTTCTAATAGGCTCTGGAAATCCAGAGGAAGGTGAACTTAGACCACAATTGTTGGATAGATTTGGAATGAGTGTTGAAGTAAAAACTGTAAGAGATGCTGATTTAAGAGTTAAAGTAGTAGATCAAAGAACCTCTTTTGATAATGATCCAGAAGGATTTACTAATATAATGAATGAAAAACAATCTGAGCTCCAGGAAAAGGTTATAGCAGCACAAAAAAATCTCAGTAAAGTAAAAATTGATGATGATTTAAGATTAAATATTTCTGCTATTTGTGGCGAATTAGATGTTGATGGATTAAGAGGTGATATTGTCACTAATAGATCTGCCAAAGCAATCGCTGCCTTTGAAGGAAGAGATGAAGTTTCCGATGAAGATATAGCAAGAGTAATAACTTGCTCATTAAGACATAGATTAAGAAAAGACCCTCTTGAACAAGTTGACTCTGGAGAAAAAGTGATTAAGGCGTTTTGCAAAATTTTTGAAATTGATGAAAAAGATAACCTAGCAAAATTTCAACTAGCAATAAATGAGGATTAATATTGATTATTATTGGAATAGATCCTGGATTAGCAAGAGTAGGATATGGAATAATTAAAGTCAAAAGAAATGAAAAGACTGTTCTTGATTGCGGAATTATAGAGACAAAAAAAGATCAAAAAGAAGAAGGTAGGCTCCTTGAAATTTTCATGGATCTCAAAGAATTACTTAATAAATGGGAACCAGATTATGCAGCTGTAGAAAAATTCTTTTTTTATAAATCGAGCACCACTATTAGCGTTGTACAGGCTAGAGGTGTAATTATGATGACTCTAGGATCTTTTAATATACCTATAACTGAATATGCACCATCCCAAATAAAACTTACGATGACGGGATCTGGAAAAGCTTCAAAGAAAGATGTATTAGATTCAGTAATGTTTAGTTTAAGACTTGATTATCCTCCTAAACCAGATGACTCTGCAGATGCATTAGCTATCGCGTTAACTAAATTTAATGAATTAATAAATTAAAATTCTCATAAAAAAAATGATTAAAAGTTTTGAAAGAGTTAAATTTAAAAAATTAATGAGTGAAAGCTCATCATTTGAGAGGATAAGAGTTAAAGAAAATGTAGAAAGATTTATAATAAATCTGGACAAAAATAAATGGATTAATAAATTTTTTGCAATTTATTGGCCTTTAAAAGATGAAGTGGATTTAAGGGAATTAAGAAAAAAATATCCTTTAGCCTTGCCAAAATGTAATACAAACAAAAGTATTGATTTTTATATTTGGGATGACGCTCCTTTGATAAAAGATCAAGAAGGAATTTTTGCTCCAAATAATTCAAATTTATTAAATTCAAGACAAATATCGTATATTTTTGTTCCTTGTCTATCTGTTGACAAAAAATTAAATCGTCTTGGCTATGGAGGTGGTTATTATGACAAACTTAGAGCTAATAAAGATTGGAGATTAATCCCTTGTATTGGAGTTCTTACCAATAAATGTGTAAGTAAAAGTTTTTTAACTAAAGATAATTGGGATATTCCTTTAAGCGGATTCATTAGTGATAATGAAATTTCAATATAATAAAATAATTATTATTTAATTCAGGATGGAAAATAAGGAAATTTATTGCAAACTAAATAATATAGTTAAAAAGCTAAAATCAACTAATGATCCAAAAAGAAAATATGAATATATTTTATGGCTAGGAAAAAAATTACCATCTCCTAGTAATGAAATATTAATTCCAGAAAATAAAGTAAAAGGATGCGTTTCAGAAGTTTATATTAAAGGCACACTTAAACAAGGGAAAATCTATTGGCAAGGTTTTTCTGATGCCTTAATTACAAGAGGTTTATTATCATTTTTAATTAGTGGTTTAAATGAATTATCACCACAGGAAATCTTAAATTTAAGTAATAATTTTATAGAAGATACAGGTTTAAAAAAAAGTCTAACTCCTTCAAGATCTAATGGATTTTTAAATATTTTAATAAAAATGAAATCTCAAGCAAATGAATTTTTAAATACACAATAATATAAAATTAAAACTATCTACATTTATAGAAAATGGATAAATTAAGAATAGGTATTATTGGTTTTGGAACTGTTGGTAAAGGGGTATATCAAATTCTAACTGGAAAAAAAGATGCTCATCCAATTCTAAAACAGATTGAAATTGTAAATATAGTAGTAAAAAATATTTCCAAGAAAAGAGACATTAATATAGATCAAGAAGTACTCATAAATGATCCCAACAAATTAATAGATGATCCTTCTATTGATGTAATAGTTGAGGTAATGGGAGGTACTGATATTGCTAAGAATATTATTTTAAAATCCTTGAGAAATGGAAAGTCAGTTGTTACAGCTAATAAAGCAGTTATGGCTAGATATGGAGAAGAGATTCATAAAGTCGCGCTAGAAAATAGTGTCTACATACTATTTGAAGCTGCAGTTTGTGGAGGCATACCTATTATCGAGCCTCTGAAAAGATCTTTAAAAAGTAATCAAATTACTAAAATGACAGGGATAATAAATGGTACTACAAATTTCATTTTGTCAAAAATGTCAACGGAGAAAGCCCCTTTTAAAGAAGGTTTAGATCTGGCACAAAAACTTGGGTATGCTGAACTAGATCCAAGCGCAGATGTTGAAGGACAAGATGCTACAGATAAAATTTCAATCCTTTCAGAATTAGCTTTTGGTGGAAAAATTGATCGAAACAAAATTCATACAGAGGGTATTAATAAAATTGACTTAAAAGATATTGAATATGCCGATAAATTGGGTTTTGATATTAAATTATTAGCAGTTTCTGAACGAAATAAAGATGATGATAGTACTGATTCACTACCTCTAAATATTTGGGTTGGACCAACACTAATTCCTAAAAGTCATATCTTATCTACTATTGAAGGAGTGAATAATGCAATACTTGTAGAAGGTGATCCTATAGGAGAAATAATGCTTTATGGACCTGGCGCAGGAAGTGGTCCAACCGCATCTTCAGTAGTCTCAGATATTTTAAATTTGAAAGCTCTTTCAAAAAAAAATGATATTTCAAGAGATAAATTTATTGATCCTTTATTATCTTTTAATTTCTGGAGAAAATGCCATGTTATAAATTCGGAACAAATAAGAAAAAAAAATTACCTTAGAATTATGTGCGAAGACACACCTGGAGTTATAGGTAAAATCGGAAATATTTTTGGGAATAATAATGTATCTATAGAATCTATTATTCAATTAGACGCGAGGAGAAATGAAGCAGAAATCGTTGTAATAACACATCATGTACCTAAAGGTAATATTGATATTTCTAAAAACCAGTTAAACGCATTACCAGAAGTTAAATTTATTGCCGCTCAATTAAATTGTATTTAAATTAATTTGCAAAAAGTAAAATAACTTGTTTAATCAAAGAAGAAATAATTTAATAGTAAATGAATATTACTAAATATAAATTAAATAAAGATATTGATTCTTCTAATAAAATCAAAAAATTTATTGATATTGGGAAATATGTAAAAATAATTAATTCTGAAAAGAATTATCAAGTAATTGGATTTAACCCTAAGATGAATATTTGCTGGGTTAGAGAGTGGCCTCTTAATTTTTATAGCTATCAAACTTTTGAATTGTCAATAAATAAAATCTCAGTTTCATCATTATGTGAAATAAAGAGTTAATAGTTTTTTTATAATGCATAAATTAAAATACTTAAGAAAAAAAGTTTATATAACTTGTACTTTAATCGCCATTTTTTCTCAATATTCATGTACCAAAAAAATTAATACTTCTCAAAATATATCAATTGCGAGTTCAGGGAAAATTGAATCTATAGATCCCGCGAGAGCTAATACTCTCAAAGCCTACCAACTATTACATGCCTTAGGTGATACTCTTTATGAACTAAATAATGAAGGTGAATTAATCCCAAAACTTGCTGAATCTAAACCAATAATTTCCAAAGACAAGCTAAGAATTTATATTAAATTGAAAAAAAATATATTATTTCATGATGGAACCCCATTTGATTCATCTTCTATGAAATTCACTATAGAAAGATTTCAAAATATAGGTACATTAAATTATATTCTAAATAATAAAATAAAATCAATAGAAACACCTTCAAAGGAATTACTAATAATTAATCTGAATAATCCATCAAGTTCAATAGAGGGTATATTAACCTCTGTAAATTTGACACCTATTTCTCCAAATTTTTATAAAGATCACTTCGATAAATTTTTAAATGATAATTTTATTGGTACTGGAAAATATAGATTAAAAAGATTTTCTAATGAGATACAAACTTTATCACCTAATGTAAGTTATTGGAGTAATAAAACTAAAAATAATGGCATAAATTTTATTGGATATAACAGTTCTTCAACTTTATATGGTGCCTTTATAAGTAAACAAGTTGATGTACTTTTATCAAACTCGATTGAAGATACTTTGCGTGCAAAACTAAATTTATTGGATCAGAAAAATAATCTCAAAGAGAGTGAAAGTGAACCAATAGAAATAAGCTTTATAAGTTTAAGGACAAATAAAATACCTTTAAATAATATAAATATAAGATTAGCTATCGCAAAAAGCTTAAATAGACAATTAATAAGAAATAAGATAAGTTTTAATTTAAGAAATTCAGCATTATCACTAATTCCATTAATATTTAAAAAAGATAATTCTGTTTCTTGGCCAGATTTTGATCCTAAGGAATCTATAAGAATTTTTAGAGAGGAAGGTTATTGTGATGGCAATATTTTTAATTTACCGCTTACTTATAGATCTAATGTTCCTACAGACAAATTAATAGCTTTTTATTGGCAGCAAAGTGTAAAAGCAGAAATGAAAGATTGTTTTTCTATAACCATTAACGGGGTAGAGTCTACAACTATTTATAAAAATTTAAGTAAAGGAATATATCCTGCAGTTATTCTTGATTGGACTGGTACATATTCAGACCCTGAGGCTTATCTCTCCCCTTTACTAAGTTGTGATAAATTTATTAGAAATAATTGTTTAAAAGGTGAGTCTGTCTATAGTGGCAGTTTTTGGGCTTCAGAAAAGGTAGAGAAATTATTTAAAGAAAGTGATAATCTTACGGGAGTTGAAAGATTGAAGAAACTTCTTGAGATAGAAAAAAGAGCCTCACAATCATTACCCTATATACCTATTTGGACATCTTCTCAGAAAGCTTGGTCTCAAAATTACATATCAAAACCAATTTTTAATAGTGCAGGAATTATCAATATGAGTGAACTGGTTAAAAATGAAAAGTAATATAAGAAACGTACTCAATTACGCACTCATCAAGATATCTTTAATCCCTTTAAATTTATGGATTATATCTTCTTTAATATTCATACTTTTGAGAATTGCACCTGGAGACCCTATTGACGCAATTTTAGGCTCTGGAGCAGACGATGAAGCGAGAGAATTAATGAGATTTAAGCTTGGTTTAAATCAATCGATACAAATTCAATACATAAACTATCTTAAAAATCTAATAAATTTCAATTTAGGTGATTCTCTCAGTAATCAAGAACCTGTTATGGAAATAATTAGCGATGCACTTCCTGCCACAATTGAACTAGGTTTATTTTCAATTTTAATAGCTATGCTTATTGGTTTTCCTTTAGGATATATGGGCTTAAAGAATAAAAATAAAAAATATGATTATATTTCAAGAATAATAGGAATAAGTTCGTATTCTATTCCTCCTTTTTGGGGAGCTATGATGATGCAATTAATATTTTCTGTTATTTTAAGAGTCCTGCCCATTGGAGGAAGAATGCCAATAACTGGAAATCCTCATAATATTACTGGATTTTTTATTTTGGATAGTATTTTAAAAAATGATTTTGATGCATTTCTTGGATCTATATATCATTTAGCTCTGCCCTCATTTACACTAGGATTCCTTTTAAGTGGTATTTTTAGTCGATCTCTAAGATCGAGTCTTGAGAAATCTTATAAAAGCGATTACGTAGATGCCGCTATTTGTAGAGGGATAAATGAGAGAAATATTCTATTAAATTATGCTTTGCCAAACGCATTAATACCCATTTTTACTATTTCCGGTTTTGCGATAGCTTCTTTAGCAGGTGGCGCATTACTGATTGAAGTTACCTTCTCATGGCCAGGTTTAGCATTAAAGTTGCAAGAAGCAATCTTACAAAGAGACTATAATCTTGTTCAAGGAATAGTAATTGTTACTTCGATACTAATAATATCAATTAACCTACTAATTGATATTATTATTGCATTTTTCGATCCTCGAATAAATTATTAATTGCTAAATCTCCTCAAATCTTTTTCTCCAAGAATATGGAAATTTAAATTTTCTATATTTTGCTTCTGAATAAATTGCAAGCCTTCTTTTTTATCAAGATCATTTAGAAATTTTATAATTATTTTTAATGTAAGATTTTGAAATTCATAAGGATTTATACCAATAAAATTTTCTTGAATTTTAAAAACATCACTACTTTTTATTTGACTTATATTTTTATTTACTACCCTTACTGGAGAGAAATGACTAGCACCTTCAACTATAAGAAATCTATTTAATTTATTTGATTCATTTGCTAAAAATAATTTAAATTGTTCACTTACCAAAGGTGTAATCAAATCAAAAGTGCCACCAATAAATAAAATTGGGACATCGATACCTGAATTTTTTTTATTTGACCAAATCAAACTTCCAAAACTATTAAAACCAACTATGGCTTTTAATTCTTTAGATTTTTCAAATTCTGGAATAGGTATTTCTAATAATTGACATTGAAGCAGTTTTGATAAGTTAGTTAAAGCAAAATCAATTAAAGCATTTTCACATTTTGATAAAAATTCATTATTAGGTGGATTACCCACATATAGCATAGAGATTAAGGACCCAAGAGAATGTCCCATTAATATATATGAATTACTATTTTTAAAACCAAACTGATCTTGTTTATAAGCATTTATAACAGAATCCAAGTCTTTAAGGCGGTATAGATAAATATCTACTCCCTCAGGGAGTGCTTCATTACCCTTTATCGATGAATTCAATGCAACTGAATCACTGCCTTTATGCTCTATAAATATTACTGGCCAACCTTTTTTACTTAAACCATTACCTAGCCAATTAAAATTATCTATATCACCACCTAGTCCAGGCATAAAAATTATTAAATCTTTTTCTTTATTTATTTCTGGTATCCAAATTTTTAGAGATAATGGTTCTTCTCGGTGATTTACTTTTAAGTTGATCCGATAAGATTTAGAATCTACATCACTTTTATCATTGAAGATAAAACTTATATTTTTCTTACTATTTTCTGAGAATTTTAATTTTTTAGTATAGTTTTGCTGCTCTTCTAAAGCTTTTTTCCAAGAGGATATAATTTTAATTAAATTATCAACATCAAGTTGAATTTCTTCTTCCGGTATAGTTTTTAAAATATCAATTGTAGATACCTCCTCTTTTTGTTCTAATAATTTTTCAATAGTATTAAATACTTTAATTCCATTAAGATCATTTGGGACTATAAAAGTATTGCTTAATTCAGAAAGAACTTTCTTTCCAATCCAACTTCTTAAAATTTGTTTTGAAAAACCATCCTGTTTAAATATTGGATATTTTAAATATTTGGATAATTCAAAAATTGTTTCTAATCCATTATTCCTAAACCATTCTGTTATTTCAGTAGAATCTTCATTAAGTTTATCTAATCTTGATAATTCATCTATTGAAATTGGGATAAACATTTCTTCAAATTTAATATTTATCTTTTCAGCAGCTTTTAAAGTAAAGTTTGCTGAAAAGAAATTTAAAAAACTCAAACAAATTAAAAAAATGAATTTCAATTGTGCTTAATCCTTATAGTTTGAAAACTGTAAAACTTTGGTGGATGCAATTTCCTCTCCAATTAAAGTTAATTACTAAAATAAGATTTTTTGCCTCATTTGGTGCTGGAGGAGTAATTTATTTAACCTCACTTATCTTTAATAAGATAGGTCTTTCAGCAACTGAAATTGGACTTGGTTTTACTTTATCAGCAATTATTGGAACAATCACAAGATTTATTACAGGAAACTATCTAAATAAAAATAAAGATATTCAAAATCCATTAAAAATTTCATCTTTATTAAGCATATTTGCAAGTCTTTGCCTAATAATTTCTAAAGACTCAACTTCTTACATTATTGGACAATTATTTGTGGGTGCATCTGCAGGAATATATTGGCCCACAGCAGAAATTTCAGTTCCGTTATTGTGTAATCCTATTAAGACCTCAAGAGCCTATGCCTTAGTTAGAAGTTCAGAAGCATTAGGAATCTTTCTGGGTGTTTTTACTGGCAGTATCTTTAATTCACTAATTTACTTCAAAGCAAATTTTATAAACGATATTTTAAGTATGATAATTATCATTCTACTTATCCAGAGAAATAGAGATATTATTTTTAAAGCCTTAAATAGTTTTGAGATTAACAATAAAAAAGATGAACTAATAAGTAATAATAAATGGCATACAAATACCAAAATAATAATCGCTTCAATTATTCTTTTAACTACCTGTCTTGCATTAATACAAGTAACATTACCATTAGATTTTGTAAAAGGTGGAATAGCAAGAGCATCAATTAATAAAGGAATAACTAGTTATATAATTTCTGGCCAACTAATTTTATTATTCATATTGCAGTGGCCCATTGGAAATTGGTTATCTTCAAAAAACAAACTTTTTGGTCTTAAATTCAGCATTATTAACTTTGGAATAAGTACCTTTCTTTTATTTATCTCAAGTTATTCCTTGACTTATGGTATATATATAATGTTACTAGCGATAATTTTCTGCAGTATTGGGACTTCATCATTCCTGCCCACCTCTTCAGATATTGTATTCGGGATTGCTCCAATAAATAGAAAAGGTTTTGCCTTAGCAATACTATCTCAGTGCTTTGCAATAGGATATTTTATAGGCCCAATTCTTTCTGGAAGCGTATTAGATTTTTTGGGCAATGCATCATTAATTTGGTTATTTATTTCCTCAATTTGTTTCTTAATATCAATTTTTCTACTTAACAAAAAATTTTAAAATAAAAATTATTTTGAATTAATTTCAATGATTCTTCTTTCTCTAAGAAACAAAAAAAAAGGAGCTGAAAAAGCAAATGCAATTAAGAAAGTTCCCAAAAATACAATCCACATATTTTTTATCTTCAGTTTTCTTGATTCATTAACAATCCAGATAAAAACAGCACTAGCTCCAATTAATAGATCTCTGGATATTGATTCTGCCGCCGGATTTGCATTTGCCAATTTAATAAATTGATTGATATCAAAGCCTGATCCATACTCCATAGCAAAATTAAAATTCGATATCATCGGGAGGATTGCCCCCAGAATTGATATAAATAAGTATAAGTAACTAAGAAAATATTTATTATCTTTTAATAAACTGAAGAAATTCATGACTATAGTTTTAATTTAATAGTAGAGACTTTTATTTTAATGGTAGAAAACAAAAATTATTCAATTAGTAAAAATAAATACAATAAAGGGAATTTAAAATTTGCGGTTATTGGGCATATTGAATGGATAAATTTTCTTAAGGTTGATTTATTACCTAAACCTGGAATTATCTGTCGAGCAAATAGGTCATTAGAGCTTCCAGCAGGAGGCGGGGCTTTAATTGCTAAAACACTCTATGAGCTCTCAAATAATGAGATCCATTTCTTCACTTCATTAGGGAAAGATTATTATGGAAAAAAAAGTTTTGAATTCTTTGAAAAGATTGGAATAAATCTTCATGTAGCATGGAGATCTGAAGCGACTAGAAAAGGATTTAGTTTAATTGATAAAAATGGAGAAAGATCAATAACTACAATTGGGAAGAGATTAGCTCCCTCTCATAATGATAATTTAGATTGGAATATTCTTCGTGATATGGATGGAATATTTATAACTGCTGGAGATAATAATTTGTTCAAAAAAGCTCGAGAAGCAAATATACTATGCACAACTCCAAGAGTTGGAATTGATTTAATAAATCAATCAAAAGTAAGCTTAGACGCCTTAATTGGGAGTAATTTAGATCCTGATGAGTCTTTTTTATTATCTGACTTAAACAAAACACCAAGATATATAATTAAAACAGAAGGTGAGCATGGTGGAATATACATTCCAGGAGGACGATTTAAAGCGATTAATAATAATGATATAAAGATCGATTCATATGGATGTGGAGACTCATTTGCAGCAGGGATACTTTATGGTTTAGCTGGAAATTGGCCTATTGAAAAAGCACTAAAATTAGGTAAAGTATTAGGAAGAAATTGCGTGGAACATTTTGGACCATATCCCAATATGAAAAAAATAATTACATAAAGTCTTTTTGTTAAATCAAAATGAAAAATAATAAAAAATTTAATAAGTTTGTAGATATTTATATATTTACAATTATATTTTTAATAATTTTATTTTATAAATCTCTAAGAGACCTTATAGAAGTTTTTTCTTATGGCATTTTAAAAAAAGAAATTTTAACTGAAGAGAGTAATATAGGTTTTGATATCAAAATAAAAATGAAATAATATGATGAAATATTTTCTAACATTCATTGGCCTAACATCGTTTTATTTTATCTTTAGAAATAAATTCTTTTCGAATAAAAGAATGAATAAAATGAAAAAATTTAAAAACAAATTTACAAATAAAGAAGCAAAAATAGAAAAGATTTTTTTAAGAAATAATGAAAGACTAATTAAAGATCCAAATATTGATTTAATAATAGGTTTATACGAAAAAGATAATGACTTAAAACTAAAAACAAATATCCACAGAGCCAGACTTGCTAAATTTAACAAGTCAAAATTGAATGGAGAATTTATTTATAAAGATTTAAAAGGTAATATTTACAAAATTATAAATAAAAACAAAATATATATTTAAAGGCTAACTACATTCCAAACTATCTCTGGTAGCTACTCCTGTTGTTGGATTAACTCCATCCGCAATTTTACATAAATTTCTTTGATCTTCACTATCCAGTATTGCAAATGTAAAATCTGCTCCATCAATTTGTGCACCTGCGAAACTACTACCAGAAGCAATCATATTTACTAAAACAGCATTTCTTAGATCAGTTTTTTGAAAATTAACCCTATCAGATAAAGTATCAGTTAAATCAATCCCATTTAAATTTGACCCCTTTAAATCTGATAAAGTTAAAGTGGTTCCATGTAAATCAACGTCACTAAAATCTGCGTCTCTCGCAACTGCGCCAGCTATTGAAGACAAATGCAAATCTTCTCCATGAAAATCGAATCCTGTGATATTTGAACGAACATAACTTGGAACTTCATCACCTTCACCTTTAACTGCCACATTAGCCCCTGCAAAAGCGGGTGCTGAAATAAGTAAAATTGAACATACAAAACTTACAATATATTTTAAAAATACAAAAAATTTCATTCCACAAATAATTTAATATTTGCTTTATATTAAAGCAGTTTAACGATTATTTGCGAGCAAATTTAAAATAAAACATAGTTTTAAATTTTTTAAATTCAGTAATCAATAATTTAATATGTCGAAAATACCATTATTAATCAACTTTTAAGAGATTAAAAATTATATGATTGGTAATTATAGGCTTAATTAATTTAGAAAAAATATAATGAGATTTAACTTCAAAAAATTCATTATCATATTTGATATATTCAATTTATTTAAGATCTCATAAATTAAAACGAATAAAATATTTAATGAATTCTTTTAAGATTATTTCTCCACTAGATTAGTAAAAATTAATCAGAGAACAAAATTTGTATGAAAAATTCTTTACATAACGAGTAATAATTTTTCTGTAGTGATTTGTTTTAAATTCGAATATGCCAAGTTTTCTTTTTGATCTTTACTTGTATTAATAATTGAGGAGAGAATTATGTAAATTAAAGGAAAAGAAAACGAAAAAACTAATAATAAAGCTATTAATTGCTTTAATTGAATTATTGGTTTTTTTACTAAATCCTCACCGCATAATCCACATACTAATGTCCCATTATTTTCTTTAGAAAATTGATATTTGGGATTGCAATAGGGACAATAGTATCTTTTCATAAATCATACGTTGAATAAAAATTCCATTACATCACCCTCACAAACTACATATTCTTTTCCCTCACTTCTTAAAAGCCCTTTATTTTTTGCATTTGCGATTGATCCAGAATTTATTAAATTTTCATATGAAATTGTTAAGGCTCTTATAAATCCTCTTTCAAAATCAGTATGAATTACTCCTGCTGCTTGTGGAGCAGTCATCCCACTTTTTATTGTCCATGCCTTCGTCTCTTTCTCACCAGTTGTAAAATATGTTTTTAGCCCTAATAGTTTATAAGTTGCTTTAATGAGTGAAGATAATCCTCCTTCTTTAACACCTAAATTATTAAGATAATCCATTTTTTCTTCAATATCCAGATCAACCAATTCTGATTCAACTTGAGCAGAAATTTTTACACATTCAGCTTTCTCATTACTTGCAAATTTAATTACTTTTTCAGAGTAATTATTACCTTTCTCTAAATCACTCTCACTAAGATTAAGAGCATAGATAATTGGTTTAGCTGTTAAAAAACCTAATTGTTTAATTATTATGTTTTCTTCATAACTTAAATCAATGGATCTAACTGGCATTCCACTCTCAAGACTTAACTCTATTTTTTCAAGTATCAAGTCCTCAGTCGCTGCATCTTTATTTGTTCTTGTTTGTTTTTTTATTCTCCCTCGTCTTTTTTGCAGCTGACTTAAATCTGCCAAGTTAAGTTCTAAGTTAATTATTTCTATATCATCTAGCGGATTAACTTTCCCTGATACATGAATAACTTCATTATCATCAAAACACCTAACTACATGAACGATTGCATCTACTTCTCTTATATTTGAAAGAAATTTATTTCCAAGCCCTTCACCTTTGCTAGCACCCTTTACTAATCCAGCAATATCAACAAATTCAATTTTTGTTGGAATTTTATTATGACTTGAACTTAATTTACTGAGTTCCTCTAGCCTTTTATCAGGGACTGAAACTATTCCTTTGTTAGGTTCAATTGTACAAAAAGGGAAATTAGCAGCTTGAGCTTTTGAATTCTCAACAAGTGCATTAAATAAAGTTGATTTACCAACATTTGGTAATCCTACAATTCCTGCTTTCAACATATAAATAAATTTCCTCAGAAATTAATCAAAGAGTATTTATAAGTAATATAATAAAAACTATCTAATCTCTATTTCAAAAAGTAATATTTTGTTGATTAGTTTTCAAAGAATTTTTATTTCAGAATAAATCTTAAAACAAACATGCTTGAGCTAATAAAAAAAAATCTTAATTTCAAATCAGGAATATTAATTTTTATAATTGCTAGTTTTGTAATCTTCGTATCAAACAATATAAAAAAAAATAAACCTAAAGATATTTCTAATTATGTAGTCGAAGTAAAAAAAGGATTACTTTCGGAGAGTATAAATAGTAGTGGAGAAATAAAAGCAATAAAAACCGTAAAGATAAGTCCTCGTAAACCTGGATTTATTCAAACTCTTCTTGTTGAAGAAGGGGATAAAGTTAAGAAGGAACAGCTATTAGGAACTCTTGATGATAAAGAATTTAAGTTTAAATTAAAAGAATTAAAAATTAGGAATGACAAACAAAAATCTGATTTTTTAAGAAGAGAATATCTTTATAATGAAGGTGCTATAAGTAAAGAAAATTTCGAAGACTTCAAAACCAAATACAATACGTCAAGGGCAAAACTTAATGATGCAATATCTGAAGAAAGCTTTTATCTCATAAAATCTCCTTTTTCAGGAATTATTACTTCTAAATACGCAGAAATCGGATCTTATGTAGCACCTATTGCAAATATGAGCTCAAATACTTCAGCAAAGAATTTTATTTTCGAATTATCAGATGGGATTGAAATAATTGCAAAGGTACCTGAAAGTGATATAGGTCGAATAAAAATTGGGCAAGAAGCCTTGGTAATAATTGAATCATACCCTTCTAAAAAATATCAAGCAAAAATTATAAAGATTGCACCAAGAGCAATCAAGGACAACAATGTGACTTCTTTCGAGGTGACATTAAGATTTAAAGAAATTTCTGATGATATAAAAATTGGGATGACAGCTGATTTAGAATTTAAAGTAGAAAACGATATCGAAAAAATCTTAGTACCAACAGTTTCTATAGTTACTGAAAACGGAAAAAAAGGGATATTAAAACTAGATAAAAATAACTTTCCAAAATTTGAAGAGGT
Source organism: uncultured Prochlorococcus sp. (assembly GCA_902625845.1). Lineage (GTDB taxonomy): Bacteria > Cyanobacteriota > Cyanobacteriia > PCC-6307 > Cyanobiaceae > Prochlorococcus_A. Next base: position 24,477 of record CACOCT010000004.1, read on the forward strand.
AGAATTTGGTATTAGCAGTGGAAGTCAAACTTCGGTAATTAATGGGCTAAAACCAGGAGAAAAAATATTTATTGATATTCCTCCATGGTCTAAGAGAAAATAACTCTATGTCTGAAAATAATACATCAAAGCCAATATTACTATTAGTTGATGGACATTCACTTGCTTTTAGGAGTTTTTATGCATTTAGCAAAAGTAGGGATGGAGGTTTAACAACAAAAGAGGGATTCCCAACTAGTGTGACATATGGTTTTCTAAAAAGTCTTCTTGATAATTGTAAGAACATAAGTCCTGAAGGTATTTGTATTGCCTTTGATACAGAGCAACCAACTTTTCGTCATAAATTAGATCCGAACTATAAGGCTAATAGAGATGTGGCTCCTGATATTTTTTTTCAAGATATTGAACAATTAGAACTCATATTAAAAGAAAGTCTTAACTTACCAATTTTTAAATCTCCAGGTTTTGAAGCTGATGATCTCTTAGGTACAATCGCAAATGATGCTTCAGCGAAAGGATGGTGTGTAAATATTCTTTCTGGAGATCGAGATTTATTTCAATTAGTTGATGACAAAAAAGATATTTATGTTCTTTATATGGGTGGAGGTCCATATGCAAAAAGTGGTAATCCAACCTTAATGAAAGAAAGTGGAGTTAAAGAAAAATTAGGTGTTTCACCAGATAGAGTGGTAGATCTTAAAGCTTTAACAGGAGACAGCTCTGATAATATTCCTGGAATAAAGGGAGTTGGTCCAAAAACCGCAATCAATCTTCTAAAAGAGAATGATACACTTGATGGCATATATATAGCTTTGGAAAAGGTCCTACAAAATAATGGTAAAAACTACAGTGGTTTTATCAAAGGCTCAGTTAAAGAAAAACTCAAAAGTGACAAGCTTAATGCATTTCTTTCTAGAGATTTAGCAAAAATAAATACTAAAGTTCCATTGATATTAAAAAATGGTTATGAATTAAAAAATATAAATCAAGAATCTCTTTCTGAATCACTTCAAAGATTAGAATTATCCTCTTTACATAGACAAATTGATATTTTTAATTCTACTTTTAGTAATGGAGGTTTTAGTAAAAATAATATTCTTAAAGATCAGTCAAAAGAATCAAAAGTCTTAATTAAAAATAATTTGCAAAGCGGAAGTAAACTTCCAAAAATCAATGTAAAAGTAATTAATAATCTTGATTTACTAGATAAATTATGTAAAAAATTAGATATCAATGATGATATTGTTGCTTTAGATACGGAAACGAATAGTTTAAATCCAATTGAGGCTGAACTTGTTGGTATAGGATTTTGTTTAGGAGAAGAAACTGAAGAACTCTTTTACATACCTATTGCTCATCAATCAAAAAAAGAGACTTTAAGGCAACTATCAATTGAAGATGTATTTTCAAGAATAAGACATTGGATCGAGAATCCAACTAAAGAAAAAGTTTTGCAAAATTGTAAATTTGATAGGCAAATTTTTTATAATCATGGTCTTGATCTTAAAGGAGTCTCTTTTGATACCCTGATTGCAGACTATCTTCTCAATAATCAGGAGAAGCATAGTCTAAGTGAAATTAGTTTTAGAGAATTTGGTTTTAGACCGCCATCCTTTAAAGAAACTGTAGGAAAGAGTAAAGACTTTTCATTTGTAGGAATAAATGAAGCAAGTATTTACTGTGGTTATGACGTATTTCTAACTTATAAGATCGTCAAAATTTTTAAAGAAAGATTTGCAAAGGAAAAAGAAAAATTACATAATTTATTTAACAAAGTTGAATTACCTCTTGAGCCAGTACTATCCCAAATGGAGATGAATGGGATTTTAATTGATGTACCTTATTTAGTTGAACTTTCAAGAGAATTGAAAAGTAAATTAGAGAATATTGAATGTAAAGTTTTTGAACTAGCTAAAGAAAATTTTAATTTATCTTCCCCAAAGCAACTTGGTGAAATTTTATTTGAGAAATTAAATCTAGACAAAAAGAAATCAAGAAAAACAAAAACAGGATGGAGTACAGATGCAGTAGTACTTGAGAGATTAGTTGATGAACATGAAATAATTCCTCATTTAATAAAACATAGAACTCTTAGCAAACTTCTAAGTACATATATTGATGCCCTTCCAAACCTAATTAGTGAAAAGACAGGAAGAGTGCATACAAACTTTAATCAAGCTGCCACTGCCACTGGAAGACTTAGCAGTAGCAATCCCAATCTTCAGAATATACCTGTTAGAACTGAATTTAGTAGAAGGATAAGAAAAGCATTCTTACCTGCAAAAGATTGGAAACTATTATCGGCAGATTACTCGCAAATTGAATTAAGAATTCTCGCTCACTTAGCGAATGAAGAAATACTTATAAATGCATTCCATAAAAATGAAGATATTCATTCATTAACAGCAAGATTAATTTTTGAGAAAGAAGAAATAAATTCTGATGAGAGAAGAGTTGGTAAAACAATAAATTTTGGTGTTATCTATGGAATGGGGATTAAAAAGTTTGCAAGATCTACAGGAGTAAGTACGCCTGAAGCGAAAGAATTTTTAATTAAATATAAAGAAAGATATTCTAAAATTTTCAAATATCTCGAACTTCAAGAAAGGCTTGCGTTATCTAAAGGATATGTAGAGACAATTTTTGGTAGAAAGAGAGAATTTAAATTTGATAAAAATGGTCTTGGAAGACTAAAAGGAAAAGATCCTTATGAAATTGATTTACAATCTGCAAGACGAGCGGGAATGGAAGCTCAGTCATTAAGAGCTGCAGCTAATGCTCCTATTCAAGGTTCAAGTGCAGATATTATTAAAGTAGCAATGATTCAACTAAACAAAAAATTTATAGAAATGAATATTCAAGCCAAAATGCTCTTACAAGTACATGATGAATTATTATTTGAAGTTGAACCAGATGCCTTGCAAGTGACTACAAAATTAATAAAAAATACTATGGAGAATTGTGTAAAATTAAAAGTCCCTCTTCTCGTCGATATTGGAATTGGAGACAATTGGATGGAAACAAAATAAATCTTACTTAATATTCTCAAGATATGATTAAACTTTTTAATACTTTAAGTAAAAAGATCGAGGTTTTTAAACCAATTGATGATGTTGTAAAAATATATTGTTGTGGAGTAACGGTTTATGATTTGTGTCATCTCGGTCATGCAAGAAGTTATATTGCATGGGATATTTTAAGAAGATTTTTAATTTACAGGAATTATAAAGTGAGGTATGTGCAGAATTTTACTGACATAGATGACAAAATCTTAAAACGAGCAAAAGAGGAGAATAGTTCCATGAAAGAGGTTTCTGAAAAAAATATTACTGAATTTCATAAAGACATGGATGCTTTAGGAATTTTGCGACCTGATAGCATGCCAAGAGCAACTAATCACATATGCAATATCTGTTCTTTTATATCTATTCTTGAAAAGAAAGGATATGCATACTCTTCCAACGGAGATGTTTATTATTCTGTTTTTAAAAATAAAGACTACGGCAAATTAAGCAACCAAAATATTCAAGAACAAAATATAAATCAGCAAGGCAGGATGACGAATGATGAACATAATAAAAAAGTAAATCCACAAGATTTTGCTTTATGGAAAAAGGCGAAAAATGATGAACCATTTTTTAATTCTCCTTGGGGGAAAGGAAGGCCAGGATGGCATATTGAATGCTCAGCAATGGTCAAAGATGAGCTTGGAGATACAATTGATATTCATTTAGGCGGCTCAGACTTAATTTTCCCGCATCATGAAAATGAAATTGCTCAATCTGAAGCGGCAAATGGTAAGAAGCTTGCAAATTATTGGCTACATAATGGCATGGTCAATGTAAATGGACAGAAAATGAGTAAATCCTTGAAGAACTTCAAAACTATAAGAGAACTTATTAAAGCCGGAATAAGTCCAATGACTTTGAGATATTTTGTTCTAACTGTCAACTACAGAAAACCATTAGACTTCACAGAGGATGCATTAAAAAGTGCTTCAGAAGCATGGAAAAATATAAATGTCGCTCTCTCTTATGAAGATATTGAAAATTATAAATTTTACTCTTTTGACAAAAACCTAACGAATGAATCAATTGAGGCAAACTTTGCAGAAGCTCTAAATTTTGAAATTATTCAGAAAAAACAAAAATTTATTGATGCATTAAATAATGACCTTAATACAGCAGGTGCTATTGCCGTAATTTATGAACTAGCAAAACCAATTAAAAACTTCATAAATCAGTTTCAAAGGATTAAAGATATTGAAATAAAATCCAAAGAGATATTTTCATTAAGTAAGAGATTTGAAATGCTGAAAGAACTTACCGAAGTTCTTGGATTACAAAAAGAAGCAATCATTAAAGAAAGCGTCATTGAAGAAGAAGAAATTAAACTTCTTATAGACAAAAGATTAAAAGCTAAAAGAGAAAAAAATTTTACTGAAGCTGATAAAATTAGAAACTGTCTTAAAGAAAAAGGAATTGAACTTATAGATCAATCTCGCGAATTGACAACTTGGATAAGAATTTAAATTTTAAGAAAAAAACCAATTTTAAAAAATTTTTTTTTAAATCACCCCAAAGGTGGGAAAATAGTAGAAATATAAAAGGAAATTGAAATACATCTCAATACTTGGTTCAACAGGTTCAATAGGAACTCAAACCCTTGAAATAGTAAAAGAACTTCCCTCTAAATTTAAAGTTGTAGCTCTCTCTGCTGGGAAGAATATAGATTTATTAACAATACAAGTAAAAATTCATCAGCCAGAAGTTATTGCTATTGAAGATGAAAATCTTTTATTAGATTTAAAAAACAATATTTCAGATCTAAAGTTAGAAAATCCTCCAATAATTTTGAGTGGGACAAACGGGATAAATTCTGTTGCTGGTTGGGACAGTGCAGATACTGTAGTTACTGGAATAGTAGGATGCGCTGGTTTAATTCCTACTATTACAGCAATTAATGCAGGCAAAAATATTGCACTCGCAAATAAAGAAACTTTAATTGCAGCAGGTTCTGTTGTTATTCCAGCCCTGAAGAAAAATAAAAGTAGGCTTTTACCTGCAGATTCAGAACACTCAGCTATTTTTCAATGTTTGCAGGGATTACCCAATTATGAAACTGCAAATTTTTTTACTGGCCAGATCCCAAAGGGTTTAAAAGCAATTCATTTAACAGCTTCTGGAGGGGCTTTTAGAGATTTGTCAATTGAGGATTTAAAAAATGTAACTGTTAAAGATGCGACTTCACATCCAAATTGGGATATGGGTAAAAAAATAACTGTAGATTCTGCAACTCTTATGAATAAAGGTCTAGAAGTTATTGAGGCGCATTATCTATTCGGAACATCATACGAAAATATAGAAATTGTTATTCACCCTCAAAGTATTATCCATTCAATGATTGAATTAGATGATTCTTCATTATTAGCTCAATTAGGATGGCCTGATATGAAATTACCCATATTATATGCTTTGAGTTGGCCTGAAAGATTTAATACAAATTGGAAAAGATTAAATTTAACTGAAATAGGAGAACTTACCTTTAGAAAGCCTGATAATTTAAAATATCCTTGCATGAAACTTGCGTACTCAGCTGGAATACACTCAGGCACTATGCCTGCAGTATTAAATGCTGCGAATGAAATATCTGTAGAACAATTTCTAAAAGAAAAAATATCTTTCCAGGAAATTCCCAAGTTTATTGAAAAAACTTGCGAAATACATTTAAAAGATCATAATAAATATCCCATCTTAGAGGATATTTTGAGTGTAGATAACTGGGCAAGAAGTTTTGTAATTGAAGAGATAAAAAAGGGTACAAAATATATAAAAGTTTAATAACTAAAGAGTTCATTTTTTTTAATGTAGAGTTTTATAAAGGATTTAATTCTTTCCAAGTTTCATTAAGAATATTACAAGAATATTTCACCCATTTGCTTACAACATCATCTGACCAACAACCATTTGGCGAGTGAAAACCATTATGTCCTCCTTTTTCAGTTATCAGAATTGAAAATTTTTTTTTATTTTTATTCAACAATTGACTTAGTTCATAGGTTGATTTATACGGGACCCAAGGATCATCCTTTGCATGTATGAAAAGAGAAAGAGGTAATTTTTTGGAACTTATTTTTAACTGAATTAACGGAGATGCTTTTAAATAATAGTCATCAACTGACTTATATCCCCAACTAGGTGCAGTTAATTGTTCATCAAACTCTCTTATAGTTTTTATTTTTTTTAGTTTATCTTTAATGATTTGTTGAGAAGAAGTATCTTTATTAATTAACTCACTATCAAGAACCTGTCTTTTTAGACGTCTGATTAACCATTTTTGATAAAAAAGATTTCTTGGTTTATCAATACATTCACTACATGATAATAAATCTAGGGGACTACTTATACATGCAAGACCATCAAATAAATTCTTCTTATTATCACAATCATAATCAAGGCATGCATTAAGAAAAATAGTACCGCCAAGAGATAAGCCAATCCCAAATATTGGGAAATAATTATTACTTAAATTAAAATCATTAAACTCTCTTGAAAACTTATTTTTCAAGAAATCAACTACAGAAAATATATCTTTCGAACATCTTGCTGAATAATTACTATTAGTTAAATATCTTCCTGATCCGGCTCCTCTCAAATTTAATTTACAGATAACAAATCCGTTACTTAATAGTTTCTTAGATATTCTTTTTAAACCAAATCTTTTCGTTGAACCACCTAATCCATGAGTAACAACTACGAGACCCCTAAATTTATTATTTTCAGGAAATTCTAAAAAACCTAAAAGATAATCTTTCTTAGATTTATCTGATAATAAATTCTCTACAGGAATAAAAACTTTTTCTACTTTATTAGTTATTTTAAAGTCCAAACAAAATGTATCTCTAATAGTTTGAAGATCTCCTCCTATCCAAGGGAACCTTTGCCTAAAGTTTTCTTGTTCTAAAATATTGAATTTTATTAATTTACTTTTTCTACTTTGCACCTACTCCTAATTCCTTTAATTCAGTCATTATTTCACTAAGGACTTGTTTTGCATCTCCAAAGACCATTGAAGTATTTGGTAAATCAAACAAATCATTTTTGATACCGGAGTACCCTGCACTCATACCTCTTTTTATTACAAAAACAGTTCTTGCCTCCTGAACATCCAAAACTGGCATTCCATATAAAGGTGAATTTTGATCACTTTTTGCTTGAGGATTAACTACGTCATTTGCTCCAAGAACTAATACAACATCAGTTGCAGGAAAATCTGGATTTATATTATCCATTTCTTTTAACTGTTCATATGGAACATCAGCTTCCGCAAGTAATACATTCATATGCCCTGGCATCCTTCCTGCTACTGGATGGATCGCATATGAAACATCAATATCATTTTGCTCTAATATTTTTGCTACCTCCCTGAGAGTATGCTGCGCTTGAGCCACAGCCAAACCATAACCAGGAACAATAATAACTTTATTTGCAGCTTCCAATGTAAGAGCACATTCTTCTGCACTGCAAGAAGTTATATTTGTATATTCTCCTCCACTATCTAACTTCTTACTTTGAGAAGATAAAGTCCCACCAAATAAAACAGAAACAAGTGATCGATTCATACCTTTACACATTACCTGGGTGAGTATCAAACCAGCAGCACCAACCATTGCTCCAGCAACAATTAGAAGTTGACTCCCAACAACAAAACCTGCTGCGGCGGCAGCAATTCCGGAATAACTATTAAGCAATGAAATAACTACAGGCATATCAGCACCACCAATTGGTAAAGTGACGCCAATTCCTAATACTGTAGAAGAAATAACTAAAAGCCAGATTGTAGAAGTATTAACAGATTGAATTAAATTCAAAAAAGCAACTAGAGAAATTATTGCAATTGATATGTTTATTAAATGCCTTATTTTACTTTGTGTCCATGATGGAGTAGAAAGCCATCCTTGCAATTTTGCCATGGCAATAATTGAACCAGAGAAGGTAATTGAACCTACAAATATAGAAATGAGAATTGAAATATCTTGAATAAAAGTTTCATTTCTTTGAAAAAATATAACTCCAATTGCGACTAACAGAGATGACATTCCTCCACAACCATTAAACAATGCAACAGTTTCAGGCATAGATGTCATAGGAACTCTTTTTGCAAGAATTGCTCCAAATAAACTACCTACTAATGTACCTATTATTATCCATAACCATGATTGTTGAGTGATCCCCTCACCAGGTTTTCCTAGATAATATGTTAGAAGGCCAATGATTGATAAAAACATTGCAAATGCAGCTAGTCTATTTGCTTCTTTAGCTGATCTAACTTTTGATAATCCTTTAATTCCTAAAGCCAAAAGTAAAACTGCAATAAGATTAATAAAAGACTGAATTAATGAAACATCCATTTTTTACTTCAATTTTTTTGAGGGTTTACGATTAAACATTGCTAGCATCCTATCTGTAACTACAAATCCTCCAACAACATTAAAAAGAGCAAATCCGAGTGAAATTGAACCTATAATCAGTAGAGGTAAATTATTCTTAGCTGTAATTATTAAAGTCAATGCTGCAAGCATAGTTATTCCTGATACAGCATTAGCTCCACTCATTAGAGGAGTATGTAAGGTGGGAGGCACTTTGCCTATTAGTTCTAAGCCTAAAAGACTTCCAAGCAATAAGACCCAAAATGCTTGCGCGAAATCCATTTCTAATTACTGCCTCCGATTTAAAAAACTTTTTCTTGAAGGATAGCTCCTTTATCGCTTATTAAACAACCTAAAATAATTTCATCATTCTTATTAATATTTAAAATCCCTTTATTGATAAATGGAGTTATTAATGCAATTAAATTTTTTGAATACAAACTACTTGCATGAAATGGAACTGAAGCGGGAAGTTCAGAGGCTCCAATAAGTTTTACTCCATTTTTAATTACTGTTTGATTTTGCTTAGTGTGGACACAATTACCACCTTGAGCAACTGCTAAGTCTACAACTACTGAACCAGATCTCATATTTTCCAACATTTTTTCATTAATAAGTAAAGGAGCCTTCTTACCTAGAACTTGAGCTGTGCAGATAGCTACATCTGCTTCTGATAAATGTTTAGAGAGAATTGCTCTTTGCTCTTCAAGAAATTTTGTTGAAACAGCTTTAGCATATCCGCCCGATTCCGAAGGCTTTTCATCGACCTCTGGTAAATTAATAAATTTTGCACCAAGTGACTCAACTTGTTCTTTCACAGCTGGTCTTATATCAGAAACGAAAACCAAAGCACCAAGTCTTTTTGCAGTAGCTACAGCTTGCAAGCCTGCCACTCCTCCACCAAGAACAACTACTTTTGCTGGTTGAACAGTTCCAGCAGCGGTCATAAGCATTGGAAAATATCTATCTAATTCACTTGCAGCTAATAAAACTGATTTATAACCAGCTATATTTGCTTGAGAAGAAAGTACATCTGAGGATTGAGCCCGACTTATTCTAGGTAAGAGTTCTAATGCTATTGCTGATAATTTCAGATCAGATAATAATTTTGCAAGATCTTTATTACCAAAAGGATTTAACAATCCAATAATTAAACAACCTTCTTTTAATTTATTTAATTTTTCATAATTTGGACAATGAATACAAAAAATAACATCAATGTCTTTCCAGTGATTAAAATCTTGTTGAGTAAAAATTATTCCTCCACTTTCTTCATAAGAAAAGTCTTTAAACCCTGATAGTTCTCCTGCTGATTTTTCAATATATACATCACATCCAAGGTTTTTTAATTTTTTTACAGTTTCTGGAGTCGCTGAAACTCTTCTTTCTCCAATTGATGTCTCGATTGGTATTAAAATTTTTGTCAATTTAAGATTAATTTAGACATCCTAAGGATATATTGATTTGAATTAAAAGTCTTAGAAATTTTATTAAAGATATATTTTCTTTTATTTAAAAATTAGCTATCAAGAAAATATACAGAAAATTTTATCTAATGAGTATAAAAGCTATTGAGTGCCCAGATGGCGTTTGTCATAGTCATCATGGAGGTCATGCCGTCCCAAGACAGGCTATGCAAAAGAATCTCCAGAGTCATGGAAGAGAATGGTGCGAAAAATTAGCCGAAAGAATTTATGAAATGTCCGTAGATACCTATTCTCAAACCGTTATGCCAAGTCTTCATTCCTCTGGATGGCAAAGACGCCATTTAGATTGGGAATTTAAATTGGCCGAGAATGATTCAGAACCAGATGAAGCACTTGTTGAAGGAATTATTAACGCAACTGAAAGTTTTCTTAGAAGCAGCGAAGTACATAGATTATTTATACAAGAATTAGTTCAAGGGACTTTTGAGGAGGCCAATGATAAAAAATTAATTTCAAAAGCCATAAAAACTATTATTGAAGAAGAAATAATTAACTCGTTAAGAGATAGGAAACAAGATTTATTGAAAAAATTATCTTCAAAATTGATATCTGAAGAAAGGATCAGCGAAGAATTAGCATTTAATTCAGCTAATGAAGGTTTTGAAGAAGTGGAGAGATTACTGATGAATCATACAGAAGCAGTATAAATTTTTAATTTTGCAGCGAGAGGAAATAATAAGCTTAAAATATTAAAAAAACATAAAATTATTGTTTATTAGTACAAAGTTGTACCCTATTTAACAATAATTAACCATAAAAATGTGCTTTTCTATATTAAACAAACTTTTTAGTATGGAAAATTTCCACAGAAGGAGAATAGATATTGCAACCTGCTGGGCCTCTAATAGGATTACAGTTATGGATAGTCTAGAAAAATATGAAGATAGTTATGCTATCGCAGAAGAATTTAGAGAATGGATAGTAAACATGGGCCAAGATAGCAGTAACTTTTCAGATTGTGTACTAAATTTCCCAAAAAATTTGAATAAATTGCTTGATAAAAAAATAAGAGAAGAAAATTAAATTTTTCTCTTAAAAATTAATAATTTATAAATTTAATAATTAGAATAAAAAATAATTTAAAAAATATTAATGGATAAGTTAGAGGTTAATTCCACCATAGAAAATCTCGTAATTATAGGATCTGGTCCTGCAGGCTACACAGCAGCGATTTACGCTTCTAGAGCTAATTTACAACCATTACTTGTTACAGGCTTTTCTTCAGGAGGAATTCCAGGAGGCCAGTTAATGACTACTACTTTTGTTGAAAACTATCCAGGCTTTCCAGATGGTGTAATGGGTCCAGAATTAATGGATCTAATGAAAGCGCAAGCTGTAAGGTGGGGAACAAAACTGATTGAAAGTGATGTTAGTTCTATTGATGTCAACAAAAGACCTTTTGAGATAAAAACACTTGAAGAGAAAATAAAGGCAAATTCAATCATTATCGCTACAGGTGCAAGTGCTAATAGATTAGGAATCAAAAATGAAGAACTTTTTTGGAGCAAAGGGATAAGTGCTTGTGCAATTTGTGATGGAGCAACTCCTCAATTCAGAGATGCTGAACTCGCAGTAGTAGGTGGAGGAGATTCAGCATGCGAAGAAGCTGTTTACCTCACTAAATATGGAAGCAAAGTACATTTGATCGTTAGATCAAATAAATTGAGAGCCAGTGCAGCTATGGCAGATAGAGTATTGGCTAATTCTAAAATAACAATCCATTGGAATACTTCCTTAGTAGAAGCGATTGGGAATGATTGGTTAGAAAAAATAAAGGTAAAATCTCTTAATTCAAAAAATAAAGATATTGAAGTAAAGGGACTCTTTTACGCAATTGGTCATACACCAAACACAAGTTTTCTTGATCAACAAATATCAATTGATGAAAGAGGTTATATAAAATGTAATCCAGGTAGGCCTGAAACTTCTACGGAAGGTATTTTCGCTGCTGGAGATGTTGCTGACTCTGAATGGAGGCAAGGAGTAACAGCTGCTGGGAGTGGATGCATGGCCGCTTTAGCTGCAGAGAGATGGCTTACTGAAAAAGAGTTATCAATAACTATCAATAGAAAACAACCAGAGCCTGAAAAATCAGAATCTATAAAAGAAGAAGAGGAAGAAACAAATGAAGCAACTTTTGACTTTAATTCTCAATGGCAAAAAGGAAGTTATGCATTAAGAAAACTTTATCATGAGAGTTCAAAACCAATTTTAGTAATCTTTAGTTCACCAAGTTGCGGACCTTGCCATGTCCTCAAACCACAATTAAAAAGAGTAATTAATGAACTTAACGGTGAAGTTCAAGGTATTGAAATAGATATAGATAAAGATCAAGACATTGCGAAACAAGCAGGTATTAATGGAACACCTACTGTTCAACTTTTCAAGGACAAACTCCTAAAAAGAGAATGGAAAGGTGTTAAGCAACGAAGCGAGTTTAAAGATGCAATTAAAACTCTAATTTAAAAAATTAAAAAAGTTATTTATTCTTTTTTGTATTACCTTGCTTAGAGCCGGAAGGTCTTGTATTGCCACCAGCATTTCTTTCTCTATAAGTAATCCTACCTCTAGTAAGATCATAAGGACTTATTTCAACTAACACTTTATCTCCTGCAAGAAGTTTTATTCTAAATTTTGTTAATTTTCCTGCAGCCCTACATAAGCATTGATGACCTTCAGGTTGCTCAAGTGTCACTAGATAAAAACCATTACCTTGTTCCTTTTCTATTACACCTGAAGTCTCAATCATTAAAAATAACTTATTACTAACTAATATAGTATCAGAAAAAAATTCATAAATTTACTATGAATGATAATAATTAAATCTAAAAGAGATTATTTAATTAGAAAATAATTTTATCTCATTTATTGTTTGCAATTGGCCGTAATAAAAATTTGCTTTAGCAATTTTATCTTTACTATCTAGTTGATCAAAGTAAACGAAGCCCAGAGTTTCCCAAAGAGACGATTCGCAAACTTTATTTAATTCTGAAGTGGCCTCTTCTGCTAGAAGATTCAACCTTCTTTCAAGGTTTTTTGACTTAGAAAGTGACAATGTTAATTTTATTACTAGTACAAATATACTATAAATTCATCTTAATGCAACTTTAAAATGGTAATCTTTTTTTCTCTTCTAAATCCAGGTCAACTTCCATTTCTTTTAATCTCTTTAATATTTGCTCGTAATATTCTTTCAAATAATTGTCGAGAGAAGTTAGATCGGAATTTTTCATCTCTAGCAATTCAAGAGTTTTTGACATGTCAGCATTTAATTCCTTACCGCTACTAGTTACTTCAGCGAATGCAAGTCTTTCCGAAACATTTAAAGAGTCTTCAAAAAAAGAAACTGCAGACTGAGTCGCTTTAAGTATGAAATCAGCCACTCTAAAAACTTTTGCTTTTTTATTACTATACTTCTCACACAATGAAATTATTTCATTTGGATTCCAAGCTTTAGGCCCCACAAGTGGGAGTGTCAATCTAAATGTATTTGAATTTTCAATAGAAGAAACTATAATATTTGCCATATCCTGAGTGTTTATATAAGCGATCTTGGTAGGAGCGCCACTCATCCAAACTGCCTGACTATCTAATATGGGGATTGCAAATTGGCCAATAACTCCTTGCATAAAAGCTGCGCATTTAAATATGGTGTAATTAAATTCTGATTTTTCTAAAAGTTTTTCTGTACAAAACTTGACATCCATTAAAGGTACATTTCTAAATTCTTCAGTAAGAAGTATGGATAAGAAAATAATTCTCTTTACACCCTTTTTTTCACATTGATTAAAAAGGTTTAGCTTCCCTTCCCAATCAGTCTCATAAATACTCTTACTATCATCTGGTCTACATGTGGCAGCATCTATAACTGCCTCTATATCCTGAAGTGCATAAGCAATATCATCTTTAATGAGTAAATCTCCCTTCGTTAATTCACAGCCCCATTCTTGTAAGAAAGATGCTTTCCTAGGATTTCTAACTATGCATCTAACTTCATGGCCTTCTTGAACAGCCTTTTTAGCTATTTGTCTCCCGAGAGTACCAGTTGCTCCAACTAACAGAATCTTCATATTAATGAATTTACTTAACCTTCAGACATTAACTTACTTTAAAGCAATTTCGCGAGAATTAATCACCTTGGTATTTCAAAAGAAGAGCCCCCCCTATTAAACCAACAGGAATTAAAACCCAAAATACAGCAGCTATGCTAAAAATTTCTTTTGCCATCAATAACAAGATTTGTATATTTTTATTATTGCATTTATTTTATTTAAAGATAGATAATATATATATCTTTTAAATTAATTAATTAATTTACTAATTTATTGAAATTTATTTTGTTAGATGATCTTAAAAATATCTTCAAAGAATAAAAGCTGCAACTATTGGATTTGGAATGGTTTTAAAATCGCATGGTTTGTAGAAAACGAGAAAGAAAGTACATCTTTACTTTTTTTACATGGTTTTGGAGCAAATAAGTACCATTGGAGGAAAAATATTAAAAGTTTTGCAAAAAGTGGTTATTCAGTTTATTCTATGGATCTTTTGGGCTTTGGAGAATCTGATCAACCAGGTGTAAAAGAAATTGGCAAATTAGATAACGGTATTTGGTGCGATCAAGTTACAGATTTTATAACTGATATTATAAGACCAATAAATACAAACAAAATAGTTTTAATTGGTAATTCTCTTGGAGGATTAGTAGCATTAACTTGTGCTGTATCCATTCCAGAAGAAATTTCCGGAATAATTGCCTCTCCATTACCTGACCCTGTAGGTCTCAAAATTAATAATTCTGATGATAAATCAAAATTTAAATCTATTAAATATAAATTAATAAAATTATTTGTAAGTTTAATCCCAATAGAAATTATCTTATTTGTAATAGATAGATTTAAATTAATTTATTATTTTTTAAATTTTGCTTATCAAAAAAAAGAATTTATCGATAAAGAATTATTTAATTTAATTAGCATCCCTTCTAAAAGGCCATCAGCTGCAAGAGCACTAAGGGCAATGTGTTTAGGGATGGCTACTAGATCAAATAAATTAAAATCATCTTTTTTATTAAAAGTTATTAGTGATGTAAAGAAAGTACCTTTCCTTCTAATATGGGGGGAAAAAGATAAATTTATTCCATTAAATTATGGGAAAAGGATTGCAAAACTCTTTCCATGGGTAGAATTAAAAGTAATACCAAATTCAGGTCATTGTGTGCATGATGAGGATCCTCAACTCTTTAATAAAATATCCAATGAATGGATTGAAGAATTAACAATTAAAAAATAATGAAACACACATTGTCAGTTTTAGTTGAAGATGAATCAGGAGCCTTAAGCAGAATCTCCGGATTATTTGCGAGAAGAGGGTTTAATATCGATAGTCTGGCTGTAGGTCCTGCAGAAACCAGGGGGATATCAAGATTGACAATGGTAGTCGAAGGAGATGATCAGACTTTACAACAAATGACAAAACAGCTCAATAAATTATTTAACGTTCTTGGAGTCGCAGATTTATCCAACCTTGCCGCAGTAGAAAGAGAATTAATGCTACTTAAGGTATCAAGTAAGGAAGAGACAAGAGGTAAGATCCTTGAACTTGTTCAAGTTTTCAGAGCAAAAGTGGTAGATGTATCTGATATTGCTCTTACCCTTGAAGTAGTGGGAGACCCAGGCAAATTAGTTGCTTTAGAAAAATTACTTGAGCCATATGGGATTTTAGAGATTGCAAGAACGGGTAAAATAGCATTAAAAAGATCATCAGGAGTTAATACTGAAATGCTAAAGATTAATAAATATAGTTTTGATATTTAATTAAGCTCAATTTTTTTTATCAAATCATTTTTATCAATTTTATCTAAAATTTCTAAACCACTTATAACTCTTCCAAAAATAGTATACCTACCATCAAACTCTGGCAGATTGTTTAATGAGAAAAAGAATTCAGTTGATGAAGATCTTTTTTCATTTATCTTTACCATTGATATAGATCCTTTTTCAAAATTATGTTTTAAGTTTTTTATCTCCAGAGGGTTTATTATAGAAGTTTCATAAATTGGTTCTTTATTAATCAGTTTAATTTCAAGAGGAATAGAGTCAAATTTTTCTAAATCATTTATTTTCATTTGTCCGAAATCATTTAATTTATTTAAACCGTTGTAGATTAACTTATTACTTGAAAAGCTTATTATTTTATAAAAATTTTTATTTACATAAATATTTTTTTTAACTTTAGATATAAAATTAGAGACTGTTACTGGGTGTGACTCTTCAAATAATTGAATCTTTAAGATACCTTTAGAAGTATAAAAAACGAGTATTTTTTCTTGTATGTCACAATTAAGAGTTAGTTTTTGACAAAAATATTCCGTATTTTTTTCATCTTTATATCCACAGCCATTGATCAAAAATAAAAAGACCGCACACAAAAATTTATTGGTAAATTTTCTTGTTAAATTTATTTTATTCCCTCCAAGTTTACACTTAGAAACTTAGCTAATCTTGCACCCTCTTCCTCTACTTCTAAAAGGGGTTTTAAATCTCCAGCACTACTAAGAGGGAGAATTTTTCTTCTACCTTTTAAAACTAGCCCAATCCTTCTTCGAGGATTAAAACCTTCACTAATATCTAATTTTACTGATTTAATTTCATCAAAACTTATATTGACATCAATATCTTTGAATAAACCTTTTCTTTTTATTAAAACCATTTTTGAACTTTTGTCAAAACTATTAAAACCAGATCCAAAATTTATAAAGACCATGTACCAAAGATATATATTCAATAGATTTGCAATAACACCATATGCACCCATTATTAATCCTTGAGGGACAAATAATAATGTTGAAGGATTCCCTAGAGGCAATAAATCTTTACCTGTATAGCTTGATATGGATGCGAGAATAAATCCAACCCCGCCTATCGTTAACATTCCACCAACTATATAATTTGAGAGTTTTCTTGAACCATTTATTTTTTGCTCTATTGTTGCTAGAGAAGAAAAATCATTATTCATTAAATAACTACCTTGATTACCTACTTTTAATAATGTAACAAATTAAGACCAAGTATTAATACTCAATTTTAACTAAAATGGTTAGGAAAGCTTTACAAGGCGTTTCATATATAAAAATATTTCCCCACTTTACCCACAATTTTTGTTAAAGTCTCAGCGTATCCCGAAGCTAAAAACGTTTTCTCATGACGATCGCCGTTGGAAGCGCACCACAAAGAGGATGGTTTGATGTCCTCGATGACTGGTTAAAGCGCGACCGGTTTGTATTTATTGGTTGGTCCGGATTATTGCTTCTACCATGTGCATTTTTATCGATTGGTGGATGGTTTACCGGAACAACATTTGTAACCTCTTGGTACACACATGGAGTAGCAAGCTCCTACCTTGAAGGTTGTAATTTTTTAACAGCAGCTGTTAGTACCCCTGGAGATGCCATGGGTCATAGTCTTCTGTTCTTGTGGGGTCCTGAAGCCCAAGGTAGCTTTGTTAGATGGCTACAACTTGGTGGTCTTTGGAACTTCGTCGCATTACACGGAGTATTTGGTCTAATAGGCTTTATGCTACGTCAGTTTGAAATTGCAGGTCTTGTTGGTATCAGACCTTACAACGCACTAGCATTTTCAGCTGTAATTGCTGTCTTCACAAGTATTTTCCTTATTTATCCTTTAGGACAACATAGTTGGTTCTTTGCCCCATCATTTGGTGTAGCAGCTATTTTCCGTTATATCCTATTTATTCAAGGCTTCCATAACATTACACTTAATCCATTTCACATGATGGGTGTAGCAGGAATTCTTGGTGGTGCATTATTATGTGCTATTCACGGAGCAACAGTACAGAATACTCTTTACGAAGATTCAAGTATTTACACAGATGGAAAAGTTCAAAGTACTACATTTAGAGCTTTTGATCCTACACAAGAAGAAGAAACCTATTCAATGATTACAGCGAATAGATTTTGGAGCCAAATATTTGGTATTGCTTTCTCTAACAAGCGTTTCCTTCACTTCTTAATGTTATTTGTTCCTGTAATGGGAATGTGGACTTCATCAATTGGTATTGTTGGACTTGCACTTAACCTAAGAGCTTATGATTTCGTAAGCCAAGAAATCCGTGCAGCAGAAGATCCTGAATTTGAAACTTTCTATACAAAAAATATACTTTTGAATGAAGGTATGAGAGCATGGATGTCATCTGTGGATCAGCCACACGAAAACTTTGTATTCCCTGAGGAGGTTCTTCCACGTGGAAACGCCCTTTAATAATTTACTAAGAGCTCCTAATCAGAGTATTGAAGAAACTGGTTACGCTTGGTATGTGGGTAACGCCAGATTAATTAATTTATCTGGTCGTTTACTTGGAGCTCACATTGCACACTCTGGTCTAATTGTATTTTGGGCTGGTGCAATGATGTTATTTGAAGTAAATCACTTCACTTTTGATAAGCCTATGTGGGAGCAAGGTTTAATATGCATGCCCCACGTAGCTATGTTCGGTTATGGAATAGGCCCTGGTGGTGAAGTAACTGATATAATGCCTTTCTTCCAAGCAGGAGTTGTTCATTTAATTGCATCAGCTGTGCTTGGCTTTGGAGGTATTTATCATTCACTAGCAGGTCCTGAAAAGCTAGAACAAGATTTCCCTTTCTTTTCTACCGATTGGAGAGATAAAAATCAGATGACTAATATCCTTGGATATCATCTAATTGTTCTAGGTGTAGGAGCACTTGCTTGGTCAGTAAACTGGTGTTTCATAGGCGGTGCATATGATACATGGGCCCCTGGTGGTGGTGAAGTTAGATTAATCAATCCAACTTTGGACCCTCGAATTATTCTTGGATATCTCTTTAGATCTCCTTGGGGTGGTTCAGGATCTATCATTGGAGTTAATTCCATGGAAGACATTGTTGGTGGACATGTTTACGTTGGTGTAACCGCTATCATTGGTGGTGTATTCCACATTTTCACCGAACCATTTGGCTGGGCAAGAAGAGCATTTATCTGGAATGGTGAAGGCTTATTAAGTTACGCTTTAGGCGGAATTTGTGTTGCTAGTTTCATAGCTTCAACATTTATTTGGTTTAACAACACAGCATATCCTTCAGAATTCTATGGTCCGACAAACGCTGAAGCTTCACAAGCACAGAGTTTTACTTTCTTAGTTAGAGACCAGAGAATAGGAGCTAATGTTGGATCAACAATGGGGCCTACAGGTCTTGGTAAATATCTTATGAGATCACCCACAGGAGAAATTATCTTTGGTGGAGAGACTATGAGATTTTGGGACTTCAGAGGCCCATGGTTAGAGCCACTTAGAGGCCCTAACGGATTAAGTCTAGAAAAAATACAAAATGATATTCAGCCATGGCAAGTTAGAAGAGCTGCTGAATACATGACTCATGCTCCTAATGCTTCAATCAACTCTGTTGGTGGAATTATTACTGAGCCTAATGCTGTTAACTTTGTTAACTTAAGACAATGGTTAGCTGCCGCTCAATTCTTCTTAGGCTGGTTTACTTTCATAGGACACCTATGGCATGCTGGACGAGCTAGAGCTGCTGCTGCTGGTTTTGAAAAAGGTATTGACAGAAATGACGAACCAGCATTAGAAATGCCTGATCTAGATTAAATTTTATAATTTAATCAAAACTAAAACCCCCTAATAGGGGTTTTTTTTATGTCAAAATTTATTTTTCAAAAAGCTATGTGAGAAAAATATTTATATCATAATTCCTTCTTCAAACATTTCATTTCTCAGCCAAGGTAAACTTAATCCCATAATATTACTAACACATCCTTCTATCTTCTCAATAAATTTACCACCTTTTCCTTCCAGAGCAAATCCTCCCGCACAATTAAGAGGTTCAAAGGTATCTACATATTTTATAATTTCTTTAATATGCAATTGTGAAAAAAATATCTTAGAGCTTATTGTCTTTTTAACTTCCTTTTTAACAATTATTTTTGAACTATTATTTTTTAATTCACAGAATAATAGTGTATGACCAGAATGCAAAATTCCACAATTTGAAGACATATTTAACCACCTTTGATATGCATTTTCTTTATCTTTTGGCTTCCCAAAAGCTTTTCCATTAAGTTCAAAAATTGAATCACAACCAAGGATTTCAACATTTGATAAATTAAGATTTTTTTTTAAGTTAATCTCTTTTATACTATTTTTAATTATTTGAGCTTTTGAAGAAGATAATTTAAGAGCTAAATTCCCTATATTTTCTTCTTTGATTAAGGATTCATCTAGAGAACTTGATAATTGAATAAACTTTATATCAGAATTTTTGAGCAAATTCCTCCTTGATTCAGAAGCAGAAGCTAGAATTAACACAATTAGCTAAATAAATTTATTAATGAGTCTCTAGCCTAATAAATATAGAATAAATTATCAATTTAAATATGCATTTTAAAGAAAGATTAAAAACAAAAAATATCTCCATTATGGTTCTTGGGACCTCTAGCGGAGTGGGAAAATCAATTACTGTTACAGCTATCTGCAGAATTTTAAGAGATTTAGGTGAACAACCAGTTCCTTTTAAAGGACAAAATATGAGTAACAATGCGTGGGTAGATACGGAAGGTGGAGAGATGGCTTTTTCTCAAGCATTACAAGCATTTGCATCAAGAAAAACTCCCTCATCAGAAATGAATCCTATTTTACTTAAACCGCAAGGAAATTCAACAAGTGAGGTTATTCATTTGGGAAGAAGCGTAGGCATTACAACCGCAAGAAATTATTATCAAAATTGGTTTAAATTAGGTTGGGAAATCATAAAAAAAGGATTACATAAAATTATCGAAAAAGATGAAAATTGCAGACTTATTATTGAAGGTGCAGGTAGCCCTGTCGAAATGAATTTAATACATAGAGATCTTACTAACTTAAGGATTGCAAAATATCTTGAAGCAAATTGTATTTTAGTTGCAGATATAGAGAGAGGTGGAGTTTTTGCTCAAATAATTGGAACTCTAGAATTATTAAAACCAGATGAAAAGAAACTGATCAAAGGTATCATAATAAATCGATTTAGAGGGGATCTCTCTTTATTTGAGGAAGGGAAAAAATGGATTGAAAATAAAACTAAGATCCCTGTCTTAGGCATATTGCCATCTTTAAATGAGATTTTTCCACCTGAAGATTCTTTAGACCTTTTAGATAGAGTACCTTCTAAAAAAAGTGCAGCATTAGAAATCGGAATAATAAAGTTTCCATCAATAAGTAATTTTTCAGATTTAGACCCTTTAGAGAATGAAGCCTCTATTAATTTAAATTGGGTTAGAAATGGGCAGAATTTAGATAAATTTGATTTAATAATTCTCCCAGGAAGTAAACAAACTATTAAAGATATATTTTTCCTCCGTAAATCAGGACTTTTTAAAAATATTCAAGAATATTCAAAGAATAATGGAAATATTTTAGGTATTTGCGGTGGTTTGCAAATGCTTGGTAAATATCTAGAGGATCCATATTCAAAAGAAAGTTTTAAAACCTTGAAGAAAGGCTCAATTGAGGGGATTGGCCTACTACCCTTGAAAACAGTTTTTCTGGAGGCAAAAACTACAAAAAGGATTAAGTCTCATTCGAATTGGCCATGCATCACTACAATAAAGGGCTTTGAAATTCATAATGGTATTTCTGAAATTATAAGCTCAGAAAATAAAGACAATGTAAGCGAGATTTTTAGAAAAAATAAACTTGGTTGGTATATTGACAGTAAGAAAAAAGGATCAATTGCTGGTACATATATACATGGAATATTTGAAAATGATCAGTGGAGATTAAACTACCTTAATTTATTAAGAGAAAAAAAAGGTATTCAAAAATTGGACAAAATTCATACCCCTTATAGAATTAAAAGAGAAGCAATTATTGACAATCTTGCTACTCAATTTAAAAAACACATTAACATTGAATCAATTTTATATTGAACAAAAAAAAATTAAAAATTTCTTGGCCAAATAAATTAATCACAACTGTAGAAGAAGGGGAAGATTGGTTTGTAAAGGCAAAAATGGCTGACTTTGAAATACCCACTGGATGCTTAATAGGAAAATGTGGTGCTTGCGAAATAGATGTAAATGGTGAAACAGTAAGACCTTGCATTAAAAGTATAGAGTACAGAAATAATACCAATTTAAATATTGAATTAACTAATGATCCCTTTTGGTAAGGCAATATAATTTAATATGCAAAATTTATTTTAATTCCAAATTTGTCTTCTCCTCTGAGATTTTGTCCTAAATCCTGAATACCAATAGCATTAGAGTAATATAAATCTATTGATTTATCAGTACCATAAAGATATCTAAAGGATAATGTATTATTAAATTCAGATTCTTGTTTTAAGAGAGAATTCATCTCAGGAATAATTTGTAAATTATCAGCGAGGTTTATATATTTTGATATACCAATAATTCCAAAACTTTCTGCTCCACTAAAGAAATATTTTGGACTAATATTAATCGCTAACCAATTATTTAACCTTACAGTATTTATTAGTTCTGAATAAACATATCCTTGATTAGTATTATCATTTCGTCCAACTGAAGTTCTTATCGAACTCCAAAAATTATTATTTTTCTGAGGACTAAAAATCATTAATTTGCCTCCTAATCTAAAATTAAGATTATTATTATCAAAATATAAGTTTCTAAGTCCCCTATTTTTATTTTTTGGGTTTTCAGTATCCTTAAAAGTTCCAATATCAATGAACTCTAACTGGAAAATATTTGAAAGAGAGTATTTATAGGAAAAAAAGGCATTTCCTCTTGAGTCATAATTTAAACTTCCTTGAGAATTACCAAAATCCTGTATGAGAGCGTTATTAACAGTCAATCCTCCAAAACTCATGAGTTTATCTCTAATACTAAGAGGATCTAGAATAGTATCTTTCCCATATGGATTAAAAATTAAATTTGCAGAGTAAAGATTTTTGTTATCCGATGGAATTGTTAGTAAACCTGTGGAAGGCGTTGATCCATAGGAATTTGAAATTTTTCCTAAAATGCCAATCTTATCATTTAAATCCCAATTCAATCCAAAACTATAGATTGATTTATTTGAGTATTTAAGATAGCTATCAAAATAGTTGCTACCAGGTCCTAAAGGATTAGTTATAGATGACAAGAATTTGAGATTATCCGATAAATTAATAACAATTCCTGTACCAATATAAAAATTATTTCCATATGAATTTTTACCGACATTTTTTGTGCCTAATTTATCTGGAAGAAAAGTTATTCCAGGCACAAGTATTAAGGTTAATTTCTTTCCAAATTCTTTTGAAATAGGTAGAGAAAATGCCCCTACTATATTCACGTATTTTTCTTTACCAACTGAATCATCCTTCTCATTAAAAATACTTTTCGCATTTTTGCCCCCACTGGCATTTCTCCAATATTCTAAAGTTGAGACAGAGGAGACCACCAGTTTTTGTTTTTGATTATCAAATAATTTCCTCTTATATGAAAGTGCAAAATTTTGCCAGTTATACGGTATGGCTACTCCATCAATGCGATTATATAAATTATCATCCGCTTCAGCAAAATAGAAAGATAAAATTGAATCATCAGTTATTCCGTAATCGACGAGAAATGATGGATTTTGTTGGCCGGTACCTCCTGAGATACCTCCATCGAAGGAAGATTTCCATTTAATAGTTGTTTGAGAATTTCCTTGATATAGAAAATTATTTAAAGGAATAAATGAATCTATATGAGTTAAAACATTTTTGTTAAAAGTTTGTTGTTCATACACACTGTAAAAGTCATTTTTATTTTTAAAGTTATAATCACTATTAATTTGATTTGATTCTTCATCAGAGAAATAGCCTTCATCATTTTTATAAGATTTCCATATTATTTTATTAATTTTTTTATTATTAATTTTTTCCCACTTTAAAGAATTATCCTCCTCTAAAATTTTTACCTTCTTATTCGCATACACTTTAAATAACGATAATGTCTGGAAAATTAATAGAAAAGAAAGAAATAGTTTCATCATTATCTAATTTTAATTTATTCATTCAAACTATTTTAAAAATAATTTAAATTTTAAAATAATAAAATTAAATAATATATTATTAACTTATTTTAAAAGCAATAAAAACAAGAAAACTATTATTTTGATAAGACTATAGAACAAAAAGGGAACTTGAACCTTTTTACAATATAAATTGCAAAATATTTATAATCTTTCTCCTGGAAAGACTCAATCGCTTTTCCTTACTATTAAATAAAATCTTTAATATTTGAAATTTTAATCCCATCCAGCACTTTTCATTAATTTAATCGCATCAGAGTTAAAATCTCCAAGCTGCTGTACAGTAACACTATCAGGATTAAAATCACCAAAGTTTTGAACAATTGGGTTTTGATTAACTTCTTTTAAAGGGTGTTCAAAGGTTGGAGAAGCAATTCCCTTACTTCCTATTGGTGAAGCTAAAAACTCAAGCAATTTAATAGCCTCTGATTTATTTTTTGCGTACTTAGCAACTCCTCCAGCACTAATATTCACATGAGCAGGATTTGGAGTAAGAACATTTACTTTTCTTGCAAATAATTTATCTCTCCTTCCATTAACTCCTGCAAGCATTCTTGCGACATAATAATGATTAACTATTCCAACTCCACATTTTTTCCTAGCTACAGCTCTAACGATTGCGATATCTCCGGGGAAAAATGGTTGTGAAACATTTGAAATCATTCCTTTTAACCAATTTCTTGTTGCTTCTTCACCTTTATTAACTATTTGATTAGCGACTAACGACTGATTATATGGACTTTTTCTATTTCTCAAGCAAACTTTTCCTTTTAGTGAGGGATCTGCTAAATCGGTATAATCCTTAATCTTATTAATATCGACAACCTTTGGATTAGCAACAATTACTCTTACTCTTCTTGTTAAAGCAAACCACTCATTACCTGGATCTCTTAAGTCTTCTGGAACGTCATTGTTTAAACTTGAAGAATCAATTGGTTGAAGTAAATTAGCTTTTGCCGCATTAGTTATTCTTGCTGCATCTACTAATAAAATAACATCAGCTTGTGAATTTTCCCCTTCTCTTTTTAATCTCTCTATAAGAGATATTCCAGCTGCTTCAATTAGCCTTACTTTTATACCTGTTTCTTCGGCGAATCTTTTGAATACAATTCTATCAGTATTGTAATGTCTTCCTGAGTATACCTTTACCTCTTTTTGAGTAGTGTTTGCAGGAGTATTAAAATTAAATAAAATAGGAAATGTTAAAGCTGAAAAGAAAAATTTCTTAAGTTTTTTCACTTTTAATATTGATATCTATGGTTACTTTATCTCTATCTATAGAAATAGAAATTTAAAAGATATTTTACTTACACATTAATGTATCATTTCTACCTTTATTAAATGAATTATTTAACTTGTCCTTTACTTCTTGATGAAGAAATTAAAATATTAAAAGCAAATTTGTCTTCCGAGAATAGTGATTGGGAAAACGGAAAAAAAACAGCAGGAAGTCTCGCTTCCAAAGTAAAAAATAATTTGCAATTAAATAGAAATTCAGAAATTTCAAAAAATAATACTAAATTTATAGTAAAAAAACTTTTAACTAATTCACTTATTAAAAGCTTTGCTCTTCCAAAAAAAATACACGGCATTATGTTTACAAAATCATCAAAGGGTATGAGATATGGCCGCCATGTCGATAATGCCTATATGTCTTCAGGAAGAGCAGATTTATCATTCTCTATTTTCTTAAATAAAAAAGATTCTTATGGAGGAGGAGAGTTGGTTGTTGAAAATATAAATACCGAAAACAAATTTAAACTAAATCAAGGGGAAATTATTTTATACCCTAGTACATATTTACATTCAGTAGAGGAAATAACAAATGGAGAAAGATTAGTATGTGTTGGGTGGATAGAAAGTTATGTTAAAAGTATTGAAGAGAGGGAATATCTTTTTGATATGGATGCTGGAGCTAGAGGAATACTTGCAAAATATGGGAGGTCAGATGAGTTAGATTTAATTTTCAAATCGTATTCAAACTTGCTGAGAGTTTTAGGCAATTAGGAGAATCATATGTTACAACTAATAGATAATTGCAAAAAGAATTACTAATATAATAATAATTTCTAAGTTAAAATGCCTAAAAAAAGTTCTATAGCAATGTTTATCGCTGCAACGAGTGCGTTAGCTATTTCTTCTACTGATAGTATTGCTATTAAAGCTGGAGAAAATGATTTAGGGGGAACTAAAGAATGGAATACTGATATGCCTTTGGATGCAGAATTTATACTTGATGAAAAAGCTCAAAAGTTAGCCGATGAAGCTAAAGCATCAAGTACATGTATTCCCATTGGAGAAGGTGAAAACTGCTGGTAAAAAGATTAAAAGTCTTTATTAAAAAATGAGCCATAAAATGGCTCGTTTTTTTTTGGAATAAAAAAAGAGGCCTCAATCTGAGACCTCTAGATTATGTGTAAGAGAATTTAGTTTAGAAACTAAATGTAGATTTTAAAATTACACCAGTTTCATCTGCAGTAGATCCACTATTATCTTTACTGTAGATAAGTGGTGTTATGGTAATGCCATCAGCATAATTATATGAGTAGAAAACTTCATACATAGTTAATGCATCAGCATTTTCGTTATAAGGTTCTTTAGAACCTATCGCAGCTCCTAAAGTTCCATCTCCAACTTCATCCCACTGTATACCTATGAAATAGTGTGATGTTTGATCTGAAGTAGTTCCTGCAACAGAATCATCATGATTTGTTTCAAGCCCAGCACTTATAGATGGGAAATTAGGAAGATCAGGTGAGTAGTAAGCATTGAAACCAACACTCTGGGTATGTCCAACAGCTTTATTTAAAGTGATGACACGGTTATTATTTGCATCATGGTTTTCAATATTTGCCCATGATACAGACACACCATAAGTATCTCCTATGTAAGAGAATTGAGCTCCAATAGCATCTGTGGATTCTTTGCTAACGAAACCTTTGGTTGAATTACCTTGTCCCTCATAAGCGAGAGCGGCAGTAAAACCGTTTCCGAAATCAAAGCTTGCACCTAGCGCGGAACCAAGTCCTTCATCTACATTTGCAGCTGATATTCCACAATCGGTGAATGTATCTGCTTGAGCTCCATATACACATGCAGTGTTGTAAAGAGCACTACCAGCAACTCCATCGCCAAATGCATAGAACGCGGACACTCTATCTCCTAATGGTGTTGTATAGGAAATTGTATCAATAGTAACTTTCTTACTACTATCTGTCATGTCAAGTTCTGTATAACCTTTAGAGACACCAGCCTGCATAACTACATCTAAAGAATCATCACCTGTAAAACTACTTTGTAGAGCAATTTCATAATCGAAATTAGCTACATAAGTTTCATCAGCTCCGCCTTCTTCTTTTCCAATAGCGAAATTAGAAGTAAAACTAGCTTTAGTTGTTGCAGAAAAAGTGTCTACATCAAAATCTTCACTAGTTTGATTTTGATTAACGCCTTCTCCACCAGCAAGAAGAGGATTCTTACTTGAGAGAGGTTTAAAGGTATCAAGTGTAACTTGTGCTTGATCTTGAGAGTAACTAGTTACATCTCTAAAATTAGATTCATTAGCATTAGCTGCTAGTGGAGCAAAAAGTCCAAGAGCTGCAGGTGCTAGAAGTAATTTCTGAAATAATTTCATTGTACTTCTCACTAATTAGAACTTAAATGTAGTAGCTACGACAAAGCCGAAGATATTATCATTTGTAACTGTAGTGTTTTTAAGATCGGAACCACCGAAGATACCAGGTGTGATTTCAATAGAATCATTAGGCTTGAAAGAGTAATAAGCTTCCCACATGAATGGTTCGATACTCTTAGTTCCAGAAGTTGTATGGTTTGAACCTTTAATTGGCTGACCTAAAGCTATACCAATTGTGTCGTCTGCCTGGAACATGTCTGTCCAATTCAAACCAACTGAATAACCTTCACCTTCTTTAAATCCATTTGTAACACCTGAGAAAGCAACAGTATCATAACCAATTGATATAGATGGAACTGCTGTTCCTTGATCTTCTGGTCTCCACCATCCTCTAAGGGCCCAACCTGTAGTGTCTTTACCAGCATTTTTTACTACTGAGTAATAAGGATAACCACCAGTAAATCCATTATTTTGAGTTGTGTATGTAGCTGATAAATGATAATTATCACCAGTATAAGCACCCATCACGTTGACTTTGTTTACGTCATCTTCAGTAAATAGTCCTGTTGTAGTGGAGCCTTTCTTAGAGTTAGCTGTTATAGATGAAGCAAACCCATTGTCACCTACATACTTTAAACCAGCACCAACACTTGTACTTGCACCAAAAGCGATACCATGACCACCAAATCTAAATGCCTTCAAAACTTTAGGCTTATATACAGATGGAGTTGCAGCTAACATGTAATAGTTTTCGATCAATGGACCAAAGGTAGCTGTAACTTTATCTCCAACTGGGAAAGTATACCAAATTTTGTCTACACGAAGAATGTTGTCTTTAGCACTTGTTTCGTTGTGGTAAGTTCCTGGCTTATTACCAAAATTAGTCTTAGCAAAATCACCACCACCTGTCTTAAGTCTTACATATAAATTGTCATCACCAGTAAAGGTAGTGTTTAAATTCATTTGGTAGACATAAGCAGCACCAAAAGCTTCTGTATCTCCGTAAGTATCATCGTTACCATCAACACCACCAAGAAGGAAAACTGCTTTACCGTCTAATGTAGTTGTGTCAGAGAAAGTACCTGCTTCGAATTCATTCATTCTAGCTTCGATACCATCAACGCGGCCTCTTAATAATGCAAGTTCACTTGAAAATTCATCAATAAGAGTTCTTTCGATGTTAGATACTTCAGCTACGTCTCCTAAGCAAGAGTTGACAATAGAAGCAGCTTCAAAACGTGTTAATGCTTTATCGTTTACTTCAATGTCACAACCTCTTGACTGTACAAGATCTTTAATGGATTGGTGTGCCCAATCTCCTGGCTGAACATTTAAATAATTGTTTGTAAATCCTGCAGACTTAGAGCTATTGGAATAGCTGTTCATATCTTCAAGATTGACGTCAGTTGCTTGAGCAGCAAATGGAGCAATCATGCTCGCTGCTGCACCTGCGACCAACAATTGTTGGAAGAGTTTCATTTTACCTCACACAAAATAACCCTATAAAAGGGGCATTACAACTTTAGTTGGATTATTCAGAAACTGCCAGGATCAAAAGATTCATTAATTTGTATATTTTTTTACAAATGTCACTTATTGTCTAATTTTTCTGTTTTTCAGCCCAAGAGTTAGCAACTTCCTTAGCAAGATTTCTAATCTTTTCAATATAATGGGCTCTGTCTGTTACGGAGATTACGCCTCTTGCATCAAGCAAATTAAAGCAATGACTACACTTTAAAACAAAGTCTAAAGCTGGGAAGGTTAAATCTTTTGATATTAAACTTTCAGCCTCTTTTTTATATAAATCAAAAAGATTTCTAAGGTTATCAGGATTAGATTCTTTAAAGTTAAAGTTACATTGATCTTTTTCGAAATCTAGCCATATATCTCCATAAGTATTATTTTTATCCCAATTTAACTCCCATATACTCTCTTTGTTTTGTAAGAACATTGCAATCCTTTCAAGGCCATATGTAATTTCTATAGGAATTGGAAAGCAATCAATTCCTCCACATTGCTGAAAATAAGTAAATTGAGTTACTTCCATGCCATCCAACCATACCTCCCAGCCAACTCCCCATGCTCCCAATGTAGGAGATTCCCAGTTGTCTTCTACAAATCTTATGTCATGATTTTTTGTAATAATTCCAAGTCTTTCTAAAGAACTCAAATATATCTCTTGGATCTGTTCAGGAGATGGCTTTATAATTACTTGATACTGGTAGTAGTGTTGAGCCCTATTTGGATTCTCACCGAATCTTCCGTCACTAGGCCTTCTGCATGGCTCTGCATATGCAGTAGACCACTCTTTTGGACCTATCGCTCTTAAGAAAGTATGAGGGCTCATAGTGCCTGCACCTTTCTCAGTATCGTAAGGTTGCATTATCAAGCAACCCTGGGAAGACCAAAATAAATTTAAATTCTGAATTATATCTTGAAAAAACATCTTAGAGTTGGTGATTATATTTTTAAAGGTTTGATAAATTATAAATTTTTTTAATTGATACAGTAAAAAGATTGACTTTTGCTTCTATTAATAATTTGCATTTTTTTAAAAAATAAACGTTAAAATTCATAAAGTACTGTATGAGACTAGTCATTATAAGTTACGAAGAAATTCAATGGAAAGGGACCATAAGTTAATGAATTGCAAGAAGGATCATCATATTGACATGTTAATAAAATCCCTTCTCCAAGACCATACTCTGATCTTATATAAACTTCTCCTGTCTTTTGATTTCCTTTCATGAATACATTTCCCATCGCCCTTAATTTTTCAAAATTTTTAAAATGTATGAAAGGATATTTTTGAATGAATGTCCTAAAGGCATTCCTAGCCACCGTATCACTTTTAGCCATTACACCAATAGTAATCCAATCGCAATTTTCTATTTCACTAACCAACTCTAAAGATAATTTTTTAATTTGATTCAAATTAAGTTTTGGAGCAGATTTATATTTGTTTAAATCAGCTAAATGATTAATTTGCATATTTTTATTTAAATAAATATAAACGATATTTATTATCCAAAAGTCCTGCTATTCCATGCCCAATGATTTGAATTAACATCTTGAAAATAGATGTATATTCTTTCTAAAGAGATTTCTAGCTCGGTAGCAAAAAATTCACAAATTGACTTTGACATTTTTGAAGGGACTAAAGATCCAATTGATTTAATTTCAATAAAAGCACAATATTCATCAGTACCTGCAAAATACATTGATAAGGAATCAGATATTTTAACCATCACATAATTCTCAGGTTTGTTTAGTAAAGAGGAAATAAATTCTGAACTTTTTGATAAGAGGCTTTGTTCATCTTTTATCTCTTTATTGGTGGAAATATTTAATAAGGGCACTTTAGTTATCAATTAATTATTTTTATTATCGCAAAAATAAAACTTTATTTCTTTTTAAAATGTAAATTGTTAGTTTATAGTAAAAATTTCTTACGCGAATTTTAAAAAACAATATTAGTTTTAATATAAAAATTTTTAATTTTGGACATCCTAACTTATCAGCAAAGGCAAAAACCAGATGAGTCGAATGATAGTGAGTTTTACTCTACTCCTAAGTTTGTATATCATTTAGATGCAAATTTCAGAAATAATCTTTCTAAACTTTATGAAGATGAGTTAGAAGAAAATTGTTCTATTCTTGACTTAATGTCAAGCTGGGATAGCTATCTTCCCAGAAAGTTTAAATATAAGAAAGTTATTGGTCATGGTCTAAACAAAGAGGAGCTTGAGAGAAATAAAGCTTTTGATGATTATTGGATACAAAATTTTAATATTAATCAAATCATTCCACTTGAGGATGAAACTATTGACTATTGCTTAATGGTAGCAGCATGGCAATATTTGCAATATCCAGAAAAAATAGCAAAAGAAATTGCGAGGATTTTAAATCAAAATGGAAAATTTATTATAGCTTTTTCAAATAGGGCTTTTTGGCATAAAGCTCCTAATATATGGACTTACTCGAATGAGAGTGAGAGGATTGAATATATCAGAAATATTCTTGTTGCAAATGGTTTCTGTGAGCCCAGGTTAATAAAAAAATTTACGGAAGAAAATTCCTTCTTACCTTTTTTAAATCGTGATCCTTTTTATTGTGTTATTTCTGAGAAGAAATAATAATTTGTAGAGAAAAAGGAATTATGATAGTTAATTTTCAAAATTAGTCCTAATTGATAATTATGTATATCATTAGGTAGGTAACTTAAAAATAAATGGGCTCTAAAAGAGAAAAATATCCAGAAAAATGTCCATGGGATCTTGGTCCTAAGCAGCATTTAGCCGAAAAAGGTAAATGGACTTTAAGATCAGGAGAAACCTGTGTAAGTTTTAGTAAAAACAAGCTAGATAACAATTACTTTCATGTTATTAGTAATGAAAATGAAGAACAAATATTGGCTTTTAGAGCGAGATTACTATATCAAAAACTCCTTGATAAAGGATTCCGTTTAGTTGAATAAAAGGTTGAATTTTTCTTAAAGCATTAGATTAAAGATATAAAGATAAATCTACATTGAAGATAATTCTTTAAAAATATACTTTATTTTTTTTGTATTATCATTATCATCTAAAAATTTTATAATCCTTGAATCAAGTACCCAAATATTATTAATTCCTAAATTTACAAAATTATCTTCATATTCAAATTTTTTTGATTTTGGAGTTAAAGTTTCAATATCTAATTGCTGGCTTGAATATTTACTACTCAAAAATCCATCTCCAGTATCTATAAATTCTTTAACAAATATCTCAATTACAACACCGTGAATTTTTCTAAAAACCATATTAATTTTTTTATCTTTAATTATATATTTATCTCCCTCATTTTTACCTAAGACTTCTAATCTGATTCCTTTATCTGATTCTCCTAAAAATTTAAAATTATTATTCTTATGCACTTCAGAGAATTCTCTTTTAACTCTATGAATAGCGACTTCAAATAATTGAGATGATATACCCTTTACAATACTATTTTCTGAGATATTTATTATTTTAGGTTTAAAGCTACTATCTAAAAAAAATTTGCCCTCAATAGATTTTTCATTCTCAAAATAAATACATTTACCACTGTATCCATTGAAGGTAGTTGGCCATGTATACCTACTATTATAGGCTTCTTTAAATATTTCTTTGCAATTAAATTTAGATGAAATCATTTTAGTAAACCAAATAGAGGAATTAATAAACAAAAAAAAACCTCTCAGAGAGAGGTTTTTTAGCAAGTTTTAATTAATTAGCCATTCTGAGAAATTTTTGCATTTTCCATGTTATCGAATGCTTGACCAATTTTCTTAAAGTCAAATCCCATAGCTCTTAAAGCATGCCATAGATGGCCTTGCAAAAAGAAGAAACCAAGATAAAAATGAACATTTGCTAACCAGGCTCTTGAACTGTAAGCACCCTCTCCTAAATCAACAGTATCAGTAAAATAAGGTGCAAATTGGAATTCTAATTTAAGTGGAGCTCCATATAGATCCTCCGCATAAATAGTTGTATTTGAAGCACACCAGAAAGCTGCTACAAAAGCACAGAATGAAACTCCTACTACAGAGTAAGAAAGAATAGCTTCTCCACCTAATAAACCTTTACCTTTGAACTCAGTGTACTCACCAAATTGCTTAGTAGCAATATGGAAAGCTCCTCCAATAATCTCTAAGAAAGCAAGGAAAGCATGGCCCCCCATAATATCTTCTAAGCTGTCAATCTTTAGGAAATCAAACTGATGATTCCATATAGCTGCGATATCAAGATTGTATATAACCTGTCTTGTTGAACCAATAGCTGGGTCATAAATTCCATGAATACGAGCCCATTCAACAAACATAATTGCTCCAAGACCTAAGAAGATTAAATGATGACCAAGAATAAATGTTAATTTATCAGGATCATCCCATTCAAAGTCAAATTTCTGAGGCTTACTTCCTTCAGGATAATCTCCCAAATCACCTTCAAATTTATTTGAATGTAATAAACCACCAGCACCGAGAACTGCAGAGAAAATTAAATGCAATGTAGCAATCACAGTGATCCCATAAGTTTCAGTGATAACTCCATTTTCAACTCCACCAATTCCAATACCAGCTAGGTGTGGTAAGCAAATTAAATTTTGAGATCCCATTGGAATTGAGGCATCGTAACGAGCCAACTCAAATAAAGCAAAAGCACCTGCCCAAAACATCATTAAACCAGCATGGGCAGCATGAGCAGCTATGAATTTGCCTGATCGGCCTACAACACCAGAATTTCCTGCGTACCAATCATAGGTAACATCAGATTTTCCGTAACTTTGTAACACTTGATTTAAATAAACAACAAATGAAATCTATTGCTATTCTGGTAAATTTTGACTCATTCTTTACAATTTTTAGCAAGAAGTAAAGAAAGAGCCAATAGTAACTATCAAAAGCTACAAAAAAGCTCCAGAATTTCATTATTGGCATTAAACCATTAAATAATCCTGAAGCTTTAAGTATTTTTGTTAACGAATTAAGCTAATGAAGGAATTTCACTTTTTAGTTGTGAAGCCCAAGTTTCTAAACGAGAGTCAGTTAAATCTGATTCACTATCCTCATCTAGTGGTAAACCACAGAAGCTTTCTCCAATAATACTCTTTGACTCTTCAAATGTATATGAAGATTTATCCACATACCCAACCATATCAGCTCCTGCTTTCTGGAAGTAACTATGTAGCTCTTCCATTGCATCACAATAGTTTTCTGTATATGTAGAAGAATCACCAAGACCAAAAATAGCTACTTTTTTACCAGATAAACTAAGCTCACCAATATCTTCCAATATTGAATCCCAAGCAGTTCCAGACCTTTCTTCATCTGCACCAGTATTCCATGTTGGGATGCCACAAATAATTCCATCAAGGCCTTCTAGCTCTGAAAGATCATCTACATCTGATACATCTTTAGGTGACTCTGCAGATGAAATGAAATTGTGAAGACGATCTGCAACGTCTTCTGTTTTTCCAGTTGTAGTAGCGTAGTAAATTCCTACAGTCATAACTTCAAATTGATTACCCTTAAAATAATAAAATAAAAATCATTGATTTATTTTTTTAAAAAACTCTTTTTATGTAAAAATTTATACTTATTTATGTATAGATTATTAACGAGAGCGCAAATTAACTCGTATTTGTAAATTACATGACAAAAATCGAAGTAAAAAATCTTTTAACGAATTTGATTAATGATTTTCATTATGAAAAAGCAAAAAAATATAAACTATTAGTATTTGTAGGTTTGTTAGGAGATTTTGATAGTTTTGAATATGCTATTAACCTAACTAAATTTATAACTTCAAATAAAATTAATAATCTAGATATTTTTTTTATAGCGATAGGTAATCAAAAAGGTAAAGAAAAATTTTGCAAATATACTGGTTTCCCAAAAAACAATCTAAAAGTCGTTAATAATAATCAACTACACAATCTTTTAGGAGCTTCAAATGGTTTAAACATTGGTTTAGGTGGTTGGATTAATATGACACTAATGCTAATGGGAATTGGTTCTTCAAAAACGTTAGTAGAAGTTATTAGAGGATACACAGGAGACAAAGACTCTAATCAGATTTACAATGATTATGATCAAATAAATTTATTTAATTTTTTTAAATTCTCAGGTAAATTATTTGGAAAATCATTTGGGAAAGGCTATTTAAGACCATTTGAGTTGGCTACATTTAGATTGAGTAATATGATTGAAATTTTTAAAAACTGGAAAGACTATATGATTGATACTAATTATTTACCACAAAGATCTTGTACTTTTATTATTGATCAAAATAATGATGTGATATATAAATATTTTTCAAAAGATATACTCAATTACTCAAATAACATGAAATCGCCTTTAGATTTTCTAAAAAAATATCTATAGAAATATGTTTAATTTTAATATTGAGTTTTTTGGATATTTTGCCGCAATATTAACCACTCTAGCCTTTTTACCACAGTTAATAAAAACTCTTAGAACGAAAAAGGCAGAAGATGTTTCACTTTTAACATTAATAATGTTCTTAACGGGTGTATTTTCTTGGATTATTTATGGATACAAAATCTCATCAACTCCAATACTATCTGCAAACATTATTACCTTTATTTTGAATCTACTAATTTTAATTTTCAAAATTACTTTTTCAAAGTATTAAATAACTCTTAATTTATTGATAAATGGATTTGTATAAATTTTATTCAACATAATGAAGAATATTATTTATTATCAAATATAAGTTAACGCAAAGTTTTTGAAAACTACAAAATGCTGGGTTTGGTTCAGAGGAAATTTAAACGGGAATGGACACTGGAAAGAAGGTTTTACTTGTACCTTTGATGAAAAACCAGGAATTTTAATAGAAAGTCCTGCTTACGTCAGTTGTAGAGTTCCAAACTGGAGGGTTTTAACTACGGAACCAGAAGACTTTTCAAAAAGTCCTGCCATCCCTGATAATGCCATTTGGAAGTTAATTTAAAATTCGAAATTTCAATATTTAATTAGTCTTATTTAAAGTTACAATTTAATTTTACGACTCAAGACCTATTTATAAATTATTTATTGATATTATACCTTTTTTAATAATTGGTTTTTTTATTGGCAAAGTTAAACCCTTAGCCTCTGAAAGAATATCTATAAGTTTAATTAGATTTGGAATCCCCATAAGTGTTATGGGGTTACTTTTAAAGTCTGGAATAAATATTGATTTAATTAAATCAGCTATATTAGCCTTTATAACAATTGTTTGTTTATTGGTCATTATTAATATTATCCCAGCATTAAAAAATATATTTCCAAATTATTCACTACAATTAGCAGGCTTAATAGGTAACACCTCCTTTCTAGGAATACCTATTGCTATTGCTCTTTTACCAACAGAGACTATCAACTTTACAATTGGATTTGATCTTGGTACAACTCTCTTCTCTTGGATCTTTGGTCCTTATTTGCTTCAAAAAACAAGTAATACTTATTCTTTTTTGAATTTTAGAAAACTTGTGTTTTCTATATTTTATAGTCCTGCTTCAAGAGGAATAATTGGAGTATTAATAATCTATCTACTTGGGTTAGAGAGTATAATGGAAGACTTTCTTTGGTTGCCTGCAAGATTTGTCATCTATTTAGCTATTGTTGTAGTGGGCTCAAGACTTGGCATAATTAATAATACTAAAAAAGTAATAATTCAATTTAAGGAGAAAATTAAATATTCTTTGCTTTTAAAGCTTTTTATTCTACCTTTTTTGGTTTATGTTACTTGTCGTATCTTAAATTTGGGAAGAATAGAAACAATCGCATTAGTACTTCAAGCGGGAACACCAAGCGCTATATCAACAATGTTGCTGGCAGAAGCTTATAAGAAGCAAAGGGAATTAGCAGCAAACGCTCTTTTTAAAACTACAATTGTGTCTACAGCTACAATTCCTCTTATATTTTTAATTATTAATGCAAATTTTTGATTAACTAACATACATGAAACTCATTAATTGTAAATATAAGGTGCAGAAATCCACATAATGTCTTAAGATTTTCTTTATGAAGTCAATTAACTCTCATAATGAATATATTCCTTTAAGGATTAATATCTCTTTAAGAAGAGATACCTTAAGACTTATTTCGGAAATGGCTAACGATATGGGAATTAGTATTGATGAAGTTTTAAGTTTTCTCGCAGAAGATTCAGTGATAGATTTAGAAATAGATGAAGATTTAAAAGATATAAGAATTCCAAGTAGTTGTAGTCTTGAAGAATTGAGGAATATTATAGAGGAAAGAAAATCGTTCTAAAATATTTCATATTTTTCAATTCTCCATGTTGATTTTATCCCTAATTCTTTGAATTTTTTTGCAGACGATTCTAAATCCCTTCTTTTGATCCTCAGCAAACTATATATTCCATAATTCCCCAGCTTTAAAGAATCTATTTCGTTCCAATGGTTTTCTTCTTTCGAATATTTATCAATTACTACCAAAAAGCTATCAGATTGGTAGTTAGGTTGATCTAACTCATTACTTCTCTTCCCGACATTAAATCTTTCATATAAATTAATCAACCCAGAAGGAGAACTTGATTCATAAAAAACTATCTGTTTTGAATAAAAATGTAGTGAAGGTTTTCTAATACCAATCATTGCTATTGGTTCACTTTTAGATCTTACATTAATAATTTTTTTTGAGATATTTCTCAATGGTACTTGCCTCATATTATCAGCCAATTTTCTTATTGGTGGCATTAAAAAAAATTGGCCAATTAAGAAAAATATTTGAAAAAGAAGTAATGATTTTGGTGAAAATTTAAATATAAAAATGGTGGATATTACTGTTAAAAAAGTAAACAAAAGCTTTGCTCTAAGAATTAGTCCATTTATTTTTATTTGAGTAACGAGATCAGGCATTTCAGGATCATTTATTAATTCCAACCAACTATCAGAAAAATAGAAGGCGATAGAAAATCCAAATAATATTAAAGTTGTTAATGTCCAAATTAAAGAGCTATTTGATCTATTATTAATTAATGTTTGTGCACTTCTACTTATTAAAATTGAAGCGGCAGGAACTGCAGGGATCCAATAGCTAGGAAGCTTTGTAGCTGAAAAACTAAAAAATAAAAAAACAGATATAAGCCAACATAAGGAAAAAATATAAATATTATTTGAATTTTCAGATCTAATTTCGAATTTTCTAAATAATTCTTTGAAGGTATCAATTATTCCATGGATTAAAAAAATAGAAAATGGTAAAGAAGCTAATATTAAAATGAATAAATAAAACCACCATGGCTCTGTGTGATTATTTACAACAGATGTATATCTCTTAAGATTATGATAACCAAAAAAATTATCCCAAAAAACATTACCATTTTGAAATAGCTGTATAAAATACCAGGGAGAGCTTATAAAAAGAGTCAATAAAAGACCTCTGCCAGGATTTATTTTTAAGAGCAATTTATTCCAGTTTTTATGAGTTATTAAAAAGCTAAATAAAGTAGTAAAAATTATTACAAAAGCAACTGGACCCTTAGTTAATATTCCGATTGCTAAGAATAACCAAGGTAAAACACAAATACTATTATCTTCGCTTGAAAGTTTTCTCCAAAAAGATAATAGGCTTGCTCCTAAAGTAGCGCATAAAAGAGAATCACTAACAGCTGTCCTGCTCCAGATAATAATTAATGGAGATAAGACGAAGCTCAATGAAGCTATCAATGAAAGTTGCATCTTAACCTTAGAATTGTCTGTTGCGCAGAATACAGTATCAGCAATCATCATCATCAAAAATAATGTAGATAAGGCAGAAGGAAGTCTTGCAGATAGAGAGCCTAATTCATCCCATACTTCATTAGCTGGAATGGAATAAAATATAGCCATTAACCAATAGAAAAAAGGTGGCTTATCAAAACGTAAAATTCCATTAACTTTTGGGGTTAGCCAATCCCCAGAATGACTCATTGCTCTTCCCGCAGATGCAAAAAGAGGAGGTGTTTCATCAATAAGGCCTGTCGAACCCAAACCAAATAGAAGAAGAAAGTATCCAGAAATAAAAATTATTGAAAGGTTTAAAAACCTCCGCTTAGTGAAAATATTTATCATGAACACCTAAAATCATTCATATTCTTTAATAACTCTTTTAAGCCAACTAACAACCTTCTTAGCAAAAATATTTGAAGAAGCGTTATTCTCTACCCAATCTCTACATTTTCTACGATTTATAAAATCAATTTGTTCTAAATACAAAAGAAGACTTTCTTTATCATCTGCTTTAACGAGGAAACCAGTTTCTCCGTGCTGAATAATTTCTCCTGGTCCTCCTCTTTTATATGCAACAACAGGAACACCACAGGCTAATGCTTCAACTACTACATTTCCATAAGCTTCATTCCACTTTGGAGTATTTATTAAAGCTCTACATTGTCCCAACTCCTCCTGTAATTTGTTAGTTGGTAAAAAACCTTTCCAACATATCTCTCCAGATGGATATAGTCCTGAAATTTTAGAGGCATAATCTTCATCCTCAATAACCCCCCAGACATTTAGTGTTTCTCCAATTTCAGAAGCTACATATGCAGCATCTTCAAGCCCTTTTTCAGGAGCAACTCGTCCTACCCATGCCAAGGGACCTTCTTTTTTTTCCTGAAAAGTATATTTTGATAATTCAAAACCATTCCCAAGGATTATTGG
Organism: uncultured Prochlorococcus sp.; assembly: GCA_902625845.1. GTDB lineage: Bacteria > Cyanobacteriota > Cyanobacteriia > PCC-6307 > Cyanobiaceae > Prochlorococcus_A. The sequence continues at coordinate 64,288 of CACOCT010000004.1, forward strand.
TTCTTTTATAAAAGGATAATCAGAGGCCTGTGCTTTGCTATGAAAAGCAAAATTGTAAGGATAATTTGCATACACCTTCGAAATTATATTACTTATCTCAAAACTTTCATCGCCCATGCTTATAAGATGCAAAATGGGAAAATTGATTTCTAAAGTTTTAGAAATTGGGAGTAAATCATAAGACAAATTTATAATTGCATCACAATCTTTAATTAAGGAAAGTGCTTTTTCAAGCATTACATTAACAATAGAACCCTTTGAATTATCTGTTTTAGCAAAGTAATCCTGATGTTGCCAACTGCTTTGTTCATACCCCCCCACCGTAAATAGATTAGCAGCGCTGCAACTTTCAGGTAACTTTGAATTAATAGGGGCTACAACATTTATAAAATGATTTTGTTTTAATAATCCGCTTACTAAAGAATTTAAAGTCAATTCAACTCCACCCCCTCTACCACTTCCTAAAAATCCTATTGGAGTACTTATTATTGTTAATTTCATCTTATGAAATGACTAAATATTTATTCCCACTAGATTTTACTATCACTATTATCTAATTCCCACAAAGATTTCCTCTGGCTAACAAAAAACACTGAAACCAATACAAAAATAACACCAACCCATTGAAGAACTGTTAATCTCTCATCTAGCCAAACTCCACCACTTAACAAAGCAAAAACGGGAGTTAAAAAAGCGAGGGTACTAAAACCTGTAATTTCTTTATTATTTGCAAAATAAAAAAATAATCCATAAGCAATGGCGCTACCAAAAACACTTGCAAAGGACATTAAGCCCCAGTCAGTAAAAGTCCAATTTGGAAATGATTGAAAATTAGTATCAAAAAAATATTTAAAAATTAAAGGCAAGCTACCAAAAACCATATGCCAACCAGTAACAGAAACCGGATCACTTTTTGTACAGGTTAATCTAATAAGTATTGTCCCTAGAGCCATGGATAATGCCGCTGCTAACATCCAGGCTTCTCCAATATTAAAGTTTATGTCTCCTAAATCTGTATCTGACATTAACCACCATTTCTCTAAAAATTCCTGAGGAAATCCAAGAAAAATTATTCCTCCTAAACCAAACAAAAGGCCCAACCATCCAATAGGATTTATTAAGTTTCCAAAAATTGCCCTAGCTAGAAGAGCCACTATTAGTGGTTGAGAATCAATCAAAACAGATCCTAACCCAGCTCCAGTTTTAGAAATACCATAAGTTAAAAATAATTGAAAAAATGTTGCGTCGACAATTGTAAAAACGATAAACCACTTCAAATCGCACTTATAAATTTTTAAATCTCTCTTAAGCAAATATGTTGTAATCAGGACAAGAATCCCTGCAGGGAATAATCTTAAAAATGCAACTAATTCAGGTCCACCACTTGATACAAGAGGGGTCATAGCAGCCATGGAAGTCCCCCAGAGTGCAAAAGGGAGTATCATTAAAAACCAATTTAGAAATAAATTCATCAAATCTACTGATAATCTTTTTATTGTTATTTAAGATTAATAATAAAAAACAAAAAAATGATTTGGCCTTTTAGAAGAAAATCCAAAAAAAGGATTGCTCGAATTGTAATTGAAGAACCTATTTCAAGTTCCACAAGAGTCGCTACTCTTAAAGCAATTAAACAAGTTGAAGAGAGAGAATTTCCAGCTCTTATTTTGAGAATTGATAGCCCAGGAGGTACTGTTGGAGATAGTCAAGAAATTTATTCAGCACTCAATAGACTCAAATCGAAAGGCTGTAAAGTTATAGCTAGTTTCGGCAATATTTCTGCTTCTGGGGGAGTCTATATAGGTGTAGCAGCAGACAAGATAGTCGCAAATCCTGGAACGATAACAGGCTCAATAGGAGTCATAATTAGAGGAAATAATATATCAGAACTATTAAGTAAAATTGGTATTAAATTTGAGACAGTCAAAAGTGGTCTTTTTAAAGATATACTTTCACCTGATAAACCTCTAAGTAAAGAAGGTCGAGATTTACTACAGAATCTAATCGATGAGAGTTATGAACAATTTACAAATGCTGTATCTGAAGGGAGAAATATTCCAGTTGAAGAAGTTAAAAAGTTTGCTGATGGAAGAATTTTCACAGGTTCTCAAGCCAAGGATTTAGGTTTAGTAGATGAAATTGGTGATGAGTACAAAGCAAGAGAAATAGCCTCCGAAATGACAAATACTGATTTAAAAATTGAACCCCTAACGATTGGGAAAAAAAAGAAGAAAATTTTTGGACTAATTCCTGGGAGTGAATTTACTGAAAAATTAATAAATATGCTTAGCTTTGAAATTGAGACAATCAATAAATTACTTTGGCTATATAAACCTTAAGGATCGGCATGATTGGAAAAACTAATCCTAATCTCAAATTAACTGCTTTAAGGGGTGCTACTACATCTAAAGGTGATTCAGATTCTTTTATAAAAGATGCTGTTATTGAGCTTATTCAAGAATTAATAACTCGAAATAACCTTAATCAAGAAAATATAATTTCTATAACTTTTACTGTTACAAAGGATCTTACTTCTTGCTTCCCTGCTTCAATTGCAAGGAAATATTTTAAATTTGATAAGGTTGCTTTATTAGATTGTCAACAGATGTTTGTTCCCAATGATATAAATTT
>CACOCT010000005.1 GCA_902625845.1 uncultured Prochlorococcus sp.
TCTATTTAACTTTTTTATTATTTGTTTTATAAATTGGTCTATCTACTTTTTTAATTTGCAAGGGATAGATATTTTCATAAATAAATATATTTCTAATAACAATTATTATGAATTTAAGAATCTTAATATCTTAAATATTTTTTATTTAATTATCTTTGAATTATTTTACTATTTATGGTCTTTCATAACTTATAAAAAAAATCTTAGTGATTGGTCTATTCCTTATCCAAAACGTGAAGATCTTATACCTATCTCAGAAATTACTATATTTTATTTGGGTGTGTTGATTTATTATCATATTTTTAATCGTATTAGTTAATAAACTAGATTAACTATAATGCAGAAAAATACTCTTTACTTCCCTTTGGATCCTCTAACATGGTTTTCTCTCCGGGAGTCCAATTCGCTGGACAAACTTCATCAGGATTATTAGCTACATATTGGTAGCCTTGTAATATTCTTAGGGTCTCATCTACATTTCTACCCACAGGTGCTTTATTAACTGTTGTATGCATTACTACGCCTTCAGGATTAATAAGAAATAAGCCTCTATCAGCTTCTCCATCATCATTTAATACATTATAAGCTTGTGCTATTTCTCTTTTTAGATCGGATACTAGTGGATAATTAATATCTCCAATTCCTCCTTCATTTCTAGGGGTTTGTATCCATGCTAAGTGGCAATGCTTACTATCTACAGAAACTCCTAAAATTTCAGTATTAATAGAAGAGAAATCTGAATATCTATCACTAAATGCTGTAATCTCAGTAGGACAAACAAATGTAAAATCTAATGGATAAAAAAATAAAACAACCCATTTCCCACGAAGACCTGATAATGTAATATCTTTAAATTCTTGATCATAAACAGCTGTAGCTGTAAAATCTGGAGCTTCCTGACCTACTCTTAAACTTCCATTAGATGTCATAGTTTTTTATGTCCTAAATAAATAATGTTCTGTAGTAATAAACCACAGATTTTATTATAATTTTAAAATTATTCAATTAGCAAGTTATTTATCAGATTTATTTCTATGAAATGGCATCAATCATTCACAAAAAAATTTACTATTATGAATTACTCCAAATTGCTGAGAAACTTAAAGAAAGAATTGGTTAAATATCCTATTAAGAGAGAGAAAGATAAGTAACTTTTTTTAAATCAATAGATTGTTTTTATAGTTGAGATGTATCATCTTTTTGTATTTTTAAAAGTATTTTTTAATGCATTAAAGCTACTTTAGATTCTGTCTAGAGGTTTCAAAATATGAATTAGAATTTATAAATATAGTAGAAAATTGATTAATAATTATTTAAAATTAATTTATTTTCTTTTTAATAGATCTGCAAAAATTTTCAAGTCTTTCAGTTCTAGTAAGATCGGGTAATGTCCAGATTTCTTGGTTACCATTAAATGAATCATCGATCCATTCTTTCAATTCATTTTTGATAGAAAGAAGTTCACTATTGTCAGAAAGATTGGATTTATTAGAATAAAACTTTTTAATTACTTGTAAGTTTTGTTTTGTAATTTCTCTCATTCTTCACTTTTATTTAATAATAATCTAACATTTAGCGCGAAAAATTTTTATATGTCTAATCTCAAGTGTTTTGAACTACATGAAAAAGTCCAAATGAGTAGCCTCCGATTAAAATCCAACCTAGGATGCTGGATATTATAGTAGATCTCCTATTATGTCGCCTAAGAGCATTTTCAATCATTTCTTGAGCAACTTCTTTTGAAACAAATTTCTCTTCGTTTTGATTTTTCATTTTATTCAAATATGTTACATAATATTAAGAGATTATTTTAAATTCTGAGACTAATTAAGTTAAAAGGCTTTTCAAACTTAAGAAAACTTTTTTATAAAATATAAAGAATATAATATTGTTGTAAATTACTTTATATATTTAAAATGAACATTTTTATTTTAAATTGAATGGATATCAATAAGAATATTGAAATATTAAATAATTTTTTTATTATAAGAAGGTTTACAAAAAATCAAAGAATAGAGGTCGCGAATATAGCTAGAGTATCTAAAAATCTTGAAGAATTAAAAGATAATTTAAAATGGGACTATAAGTACAGGAATATAAAATAAAGCTTAAGGATATGAAGTGTCTATATGATTTGAATAAAATTATAGAAGTTATAATTAAGAAGTGAATTTAAACAATAAAAAAGATTTCAAGGACTTTGAAAAAATTCATAACAGAAAGATTGAGTGTTCTATAAATAAAGCTAGCAATGAAATTATGTTGCATAGGATAAGTGGAGGAAAAGATATAGAATTTCCTTTTAGCTCTTTAAACAAAGAATAAATACATATCATTTTATTCATAATTAGTCGGAATTCTTCGAATTATTAAGTGTCTTATTAAGCAAACTTTAAAATTCTATTAAATTCATCGGATTTCACCAGAATTCATTTATTTTATTAAATAATTTAATAGTATGAGTCTATGAGTGGAGATAATTTGCACGGTAAACAACCTATAAAATTTTATTCTGAAGAATTAACCATAACTAAATTACTTTTAATTAAAAAACATTTTAATTTTAAATATGAAGGTAAATCTCCAACAAATTCTGAACAAAAATATTTTGAATTAAAAAAACTACTTACTGACTAGGAATTATTATCTAAATTAATTATTTTCATTAAAAATATTTGTTATTTTTAATCTTTTTAAAACGTTCTCCTCTTCCCAAATTAAACCTATCTCATCTTTTCTTGCTGGCTTGGCTTCGTAAGCTAATAACCAAAGTAGAAACGCAAATGGTAGTGCTATTAATTCCATGCTATTCAATTGACATAAATCTAATATAGTGCAACACTATAAATATGCAAGTGTTACACTATTATTTATATTTATGCCTTCCCAGAGAAAGAGAATAGGCTTTCTACCTACAGCTGAAGTACAAGAAATTATAAATAAAATATGTGACTCAGAGAATATAAGTCAGTCAAAAGTTACAGGCATATTAGTTAAAGAAGCTATAAAAGCGAGATTTATGAATGGTAATTCTTTAGATATAAACGAAGTAAGTAAAAATTCTAATGATAATGAATTTAATTTAGTTAAGGAATTTCTTGAATATAAAAGATTCAAAATTATGCTTAAGAAAGCAATTTCTGAAGAGATCAGATAGTGTCACATAAATAGATCATTCACTTATTAGTGTGACCCTTTTATATCTTTATTAAATTAATTATGTGTGAGCATGCAAAAGAATTAAAGCCTTAAGTACTTTTGGTTATCACATAACTAACTCTGTTATTAAGTAAGATAAATGTATAAATTCGATGTGCTCATATATACTTTTTGATATTTTATTAAGATAATTTATTGGCAATTTTATAAAAATAGATTTATATGAAAATAGTTATCTCACTATTATGAAATTTTCCTTAGATAGTTTCCTCTGTTGGTTATTAATACGTTCTGCAGAGACATATTATGGAGACTCTTTGAAAGACGTAGGTTTGAAAGATAAATAAACGGATAATATATTAATTCTAATAATAAATAATAATATTATTAAATTAAATGTCTCGAGCGTGACTTGAACACGCGACCTGCGGGCTATGAATCCGCCGCTCTAACCAGCTGAGCTACCGAGACCTACTTATAATATAAATCATTGACAGTATTATTTATGAGATATTTTATTTAATTGTTTATGTGCCTCATACAAAGCTATACCACATGCTACTGAAAGATTTAAACTTCTTACGCCAATATTGTTATTTAACTCTGAAGCTTTATTAGGCATATATATAGATACTAGTGCTTCGCTTTTATCAATTATTTGATTTGGGAGTCCATTATCCTCTCTCCCAAACAAGAGAATGTCGTTCTTTAAAAATTTGAAATCACGAAGGTAGATGCCATTTTTTTTACTAAATGATATAATTCTATTTTCTTTTTTTGCTTTTTTAAATAAATTAAAATTTGGATAATTAACAATTTTCATTAAATGCCAGTAATCCAAACCTGCTCTTTTTAGATATTTATCATCTAACTTAAATCCAAAAGGCTCTATTAAATTTAGCGTTATGTCAAATGCTGCACATGTTCTTGCAATACATCCTGTGTTTTGAGGTATTCGTGGTTCAAATAAAGATATTTCCAATATTATTTAGGTATATCAAAAAACATATTATCTAATCGTATAGCTTTACCATTTATAGTTAACCAATTTTCTTTAGAAATCTTTGTAATTTCCTTCAAACAAATTCCTAATCTATCAGTATAAAGGTTTCCGATTTCATATTCAGAAACTAATCCCCACCCAGTTTGTTCTCCAACAATTATTATTTTGCTTTTATACGAAGCTAAGTAGTACAAAAAATTACGTAAGTAATTTTTCCATTCGGAATCTTTTTTTTTTAAGCTATGAACAATAAAACCTCCTAAAGAATCTATTAATAGCACACCTTTATCATTTTTAATAATTGGAATTAAGTTTTCAGTTTCAATTAATTTCCAGCTTTTAGGCCTTCTTGATTTATGTACTATAATTTTATCTTGCCATGATTTATCTTCATCATAACTTTCAGAGAGAGCAACATAGGTTACCAATTTTTCTTTGCTAGCTAAATATTCTGCAAATTCACTTTTGCCACTTTTTATACCACCACTCACAAGAATTATATAACTCATAAAAATATGAATTTTTAATTTGTGCTAGATCTGGAAAAATACCAAGTCGCTAAAGGTACAATTGAAGCGATTAATAAAAGAGCAATAACTATATAAGTCGCAGTAGATGAAGATTCCATATCAGTAGATCTCATCACATTAAAATTTGGATCTACAACGGGATTGTCTATCGCTGATGGTTGACTTTTCTCGTAGTTAATAGTTTTTTGCTGTGATACTAAAAAATTATCAAAAAGTAACGGAGAACTTATTGCGTAAGTCTGTATGGGAGTGACTGTTAAAAAAAATATTAAAGACATAACAGAGAATGTTTTATTAAGGAACTTTTTCATTTCATAAATTAAAACCATGTATATATTAAAACTATTATTGTAAGTTTTGTGGCAATTAAATTAAATAAAATGAATTTAATAGTCTAAATATTTTTCTTTAAAGGATTTAATGAACTTTAACGGCAAAAATTTAATAATCATTGGATTAATTCTTTTTTCGTTGCAACTAATAAATTTTATTTCCATTAATCAAATAAGTCCTGAAATTGAAAGGGCTCAAGTATTAGCGGCAATATCTTCAATAATAATAATATTAATTGGTTTTTTGTTTCAAAGAATTTCTCCCATATCTGGAGAGAAAGTTGCCTTAAAGGGTGAAAATGGTTTTATTTATGATCAATCAATCCCTAAGGAATTACTTATTGAATTAGCTTGGGGTTCTGAAGCAGTTCTAACATCGACAGCTTCAGCAACAATCTTAATAAATAACAAAGGGAAAAATATTCTTAAAAGAGGCATTATCTCTAAAAAGAATTTTATTCCTAAAGATATATGTTTGAGATGTTTGAAGGAAAGTAAGCTTATATCACTCGTAAATACAAAATTTTATCCAGGGAGCGAGGAATTTGATGATTTTTGTAAAGATATTCCATCGGTATTAATAATACCTGTAAATAAACAATGTTTTATTTTAATTGGGGGTTGGTCTTCAAGATGTTTTACAAAATCAGATGAAAAATGGATAATAAATTGGTCAAAAAAACTTTTAGTACTTTTTGAAGAAAGTAATTTCTAGAAAACTAACTTAGTTTTAACTTTATCATTCTTTGATTCAAATAAAACATCCTTAGTTGAAACATTATAGTATGCATTTTCTGAACTTATATTATATTTTCTTACTCCACTTTGATCTTTATAATTATATTTAATAGGATTATAAAACATAATAATATCGTCTTTATTATCAAACAAAGCCTTACTAGAACTTAAATTAATAGTATTATTTACCAGTGATACATTTCCCTCTAATATAAATTCAGATTTATCAATATCCCAAAATAAGTTATTAGATTTTATTATAGTTTTATTATTATTGAAATCATTAATCTCAACATTTCCTTTTAACTCTATAAATTTGTTATTGAGTAATTTTGCACTATCAGAATTTACATTATACTTAACATTATCTTTATCAAAAAATTTTATATTAGTTTTATTTAATAAATAAGTTTGATCTATTTTATTAAAGACTGAATATGGAGTATCTAACATATAAAGTTTACTTCCATTTTTAGAATAGTGATTTAAATTAAATTTTTCTATTATTAGAACTGATTTGTCAACTTTTTTTGGACTTACATTACAACTAGAGAGGAAAAAGGAAGATAAAATGCAAAGCAAATAAAAGAATCTATTCATAATCTAATTTACTAATAATAGGAATAGGTTTTGGCAAATCATTTGATTCTTGTAATAATCCCCATTTTAAGCTTTTTTCCCAATCTTTAATTTCAATATCATTTTCTCCTAATTGATATAAGATCTTAATAGAAAATTCAGGCAATATAGGTTTTAGAAGAGTACCAATAATTCTTGTTGCTTCAAGAACATTATAAATAATTAACTTAACCTCATTTATATTCTTATCACTCTTAATTAATGACCAAGGTTCTTTTTCATTAAGATATAAATTTACTTTATTAGCAAAGTTTAATATTTCATTAGAAGCTTTATCAATTTTATATTTTTCAAAATAGATTAAATAATTTTTTATAGAATTATTTGCTAGTGTAACTATCTCATTATTATTTTTCTCACTAATTGAAGGGGTTTGATTATTAAACCACTTGCGAGACATTGAAGTAGTTCTATTTAATAAATTTCCAATTGTATTTGCTAAATCATTATTAATGATGTCTACAAATCTCCTATCTTGAAAATCGCCATCACTTCCTAGAGATACATCTTTAAGTAGATACCACCTGACTGATTCCTCACCATATTTATTGAGTAAAATTTGAGGATCTAATACATTACCTAAACTTTTACCCATTTTTTGACCTTCTCTTGTTAAAAATCCATGTCCAAATATTTTTTGTGGAGTTTTCATTCCAGCAGAGATAAGCATTGCCGGCCAATAGATGGCATGAAAGCGAAGAATATCCTTGCCAATAATATGAAGATTTGCTGGCCATCCAGATTTTATTGATAGATCTAATGAATGATTATTTTCCCCTGATGAAATTGCACTAACATATCCAAGGAGTGCATCGAACCATACATAAAATGTATGATTTAAGTGATCAGGTACCCTAATTCCCCAGTCTAAATTAGTTCTAGAAATTGAGAAATCTTTTAAACCTTTAGATACAAAATTAATAATTTCATTTCTCCTCTCTTTGGGTTCAATAAATTCTGGATCTTGAATCAATTCTTCGATAGCCTCTTGATATTTTGATAGGCGAAAAAACAAATTAGTCTCATTTTTCCACTCTAAATTCCTTTTATGAATAGGACACATATATGATGATGAATTATCAGGATTATCCTTAAACTCTTCACACCCAACACAGTACCAGCCTTTCTGCTCACCCATATAAATATCACCTGATGCTTTTACTTTTTCGTAAAATTCGTGCACTACTTTCTCATGCTCTTGTGATGTAGTTCTAATAAATTTATTAAAAGAAATATTCCATTTAATCCAATTTTTTTTAAAAACATCAGAAATTTCATCACAATGTTCCTTTGGCGAGACGCCATTATTAAGAGCAGTTCTTTGAATTTTTAAACCATGTTCATCTACTCCTGTTATAAAAAGTACCTCTTCACCTCTTAATCTTTTATATCTTGATATTGAATCACAAATAATTGTTGTATATACACTACCCAAATGAGGTTTATCATTTACATAATATAAAGGTGAAGTTATAATAAATTTCATTAATTTATTTTTTATTTATATTAACAAATTATAAATTCAAAATTAAATCTAGCTAATTTATAAATTCTAAAAGATTAGAATTTTGATTACAATTATATTTAATTTTATAAATTTTATTAGGAAATGTATCTATAGAAATATACAACTTTATAAGCAACTCTAAATTATATGCAGTAAAGAATACTAATGCAATATTTTTTTTATGATTAATCCACCTTATAAATATTATTTTATATATTATGTTCTTTTTGTTATTAAAATATAATTTAAGATATGTAAGTTTATTTTCTTTTTTTATATGATTATTTTCTTTTTGTTTTATATTATTTAACTCTATTTCTTTATTAATAATTTCCTCACTTAAGATCATTTTATTGTTTATATTTAAATATAATTGTCTTTGTACTAATAGATCTAGATATCTTCTTAAAGGAGATGTCGTTTGGACATAAGAATCTAATCCAAGAGTTTCATGTTTATCATATTTTAATGATATAAAACTTTTACCTATAAATTGTTTAAGAATAATATATTTAACTGGGCTATTAGAGTATCTTTTCAATATATCTTTTGCATCACAATTTATCTTCTGCGATCTAAAAGGTGCAGGAATATTATTTTTTCTAAGATAGTCACTTGTAATATTTCCCATCAAAATCATAGCCTCAGATACTAACTTATGGGCTTGAGTTATTTCAATAGTTTCAAAAGAAATAGAATTATTATTTAAAATGATCTTTGAATATGTATCATTAAATGTTATGGCACCTTTCTTTTCCCGATAACTATAACTTTTCTTTAGTAACTTATTTAATAATATTAATTCATATTCCTCTTTAGGTTCTAATTCTAAAATTTCATTAGTATCTTCATATGTTAATTCATAGTTTGGTTTAATAAGCGCTTCTAAAATTTTATATTTTTTAATAGAACCATCTTCTTTTAACTCTATACAAGCACTTAATGTTTCTGAAAATTTATTTTTCTTTAGATTAGATTGATCAATTATATTTTTTGGGAGCATCGATATGCATTTATCTATTAAATATAAACTTGAAGATCTTTTTTTTGCGGTTAGATCTATCTCTGAATTGAATTCAAATAGCTTTGAAGGATAACTTACGTGTATCCAAATTCTTTTAATATTGTTATCAATTTCTAAAGAAATAGCATCGTCTATCTCAGTAGGATTTTTAGAATCAATAATAAATGTCTTTAAATTAGTTAAATCTTTCAAAAAAGTATTGCTATTAACCTTCAGGATTTACAAATGGGAGTAATGCAACTATTCTTGCTCTTTTGACGGCCAATGTTAAATCCCTTTGTTGTTTTGCTGTTAAACCAGTCATCCTTCTGGGAAGAATTTTACCTCTTTCAGTTATGAATTTTTTTAACAGCTCAACGTCTTTGTAGTCAATAGGATCACCTGGCTTGATTGGAGAAAGTTGTTTCTTAAAAATAGAATTGGTCATAATTTTTACTTACTTTATTTCTTTATGTATAGTCATTTTGTTTAGTTGAGGACAGAATTTTTTTAATTCTAATCTTTCGGTAGTATTTCTACGATTTTTTTCAGTTGTATACCTAGATACACCTGGTTTACGCATCTTAGATGCCGGTGTACTCCGACACTCTGTGCATTCAAGTGTAACAACTATTCTCGTACCCTTTTTCGCCATTTTTTAATAATACGTTTAATGTATAATTTTCTATTGTACAGGTTCAACAAACTATTTTGAAAGTACCTATTCAATCTTTTAGAATAAATTAAAATTAAATATGAAAGTTTCTCAAAATTGGTTAAAAGAGCTAGTCAATATAAATACTACGCCTGAACAACTATCAGAAAAATTATCAATTGGCGGCTTTGAAGTCGAGTCGTTAGTCGATACTTCATCCAAATTTAGAGGTATAGTACTTGGGAAAGTATTATCAGCGGTAAAACATAATAATTCTGATAAATTATCTATATGTAAAGTCGATATTGGTACTGAGCAATTACAAATCGTTTGTGGAGCAAATAACGTTAGCTCAGATATTTATGTATACGTTGCTACTATAGGCACCTATCTAGATAAGGTTGATTTAACTATTAATGCAAGTGAAATTAGAGGTGTATACAGCCAAGGTATGATTTGTTCACTTGAAGAACTTGGATTTGCAGAGAAAAGTGATGGGATAGCAATAGTTGAAAAATCGATTTCTCAAAGATTTGAATTAGGTACACCAATATCAGAATTATTAGAAATAAATGATTTTATATATGAATTAGCTATTACTGCTAATAGGCCAGATGGCATGTCAATGGTTGGAATTGCTCGAGAGGTATCTGCGCTCTTGCAAACTAAACTAACAAATCTTGAAGTTTCAGAGAATTTGCCCGTAAGTGAATTTGATCCACAGATCATAAAAACCAATTCAATTAATAATGATTCTATTTATTCAATAACAACAATTAGTAATGTTAACGGCAAAAAAAAATCGCCAAAATGGTTGAAAGATAGACTAGAGAAATCAGATATAAAGTCTATTAATTTAATTGTTGATATTACTAATTATATTCTTCTAGAACAAGGACAACCATTACATGCATTTGATAAAGAAAAATTATCAAAGTTAATTGGTAGAAGTGTATCACAAAATGATTTTGGTATTAGAGATGCAAATAAGGGGGAAACTCTTAATGGATTGGATGGAAATATTTATAACTTAAATAAAAATGTAACTGTCATTACATGTTCAGATATACCAATTGCAATTGCAGGTGTAATTGGTGGCATTGAAACATCTGTTACTGAAGTAACTACTTCAATATTTTTGGAAGCAGCTGTATTTAATCCTACTTCTATCAGAAAATCATCTAAAGAAATTGGTCTAAGAACTGAATCTAGTAGTCGTTTTGAAAAGGGTATATCAAATAAGAATACAGTTCCTTCCGTTAAAAGAGCCATTAAATTGTTTAATGAATTTTTTAATATCACAAACCAAATGCTTTTCATATCAAAGGAGATTAATGATGATTTAAAATTTATAAAATTACGAAGAAAACGGATTCACAAGATATTAGGACCAATAAAAATTAAGAATATCGAAATTAATACTAATAATTTAATTAAAAGAAATTTAAAAGATCAAGAAATAACTGATAAACTTGAATTAATAGGCTGTACCTTAATAAATAAAAATTATGGATGGGATGTTCAAGTCGTCCCAAACAGATCTCAAGATCTTTTCAGAGAAATCGACTTAATTGAAGAAATAGCAAGATTAATTGGGTATGATATGTTTGATGAAAATATTCCTAATCCACTTATTCCTGGAAAATTATCAAATTTACAGAATTCAATAAGAAAAATAAGACATGGTTTTATACATTCAGGTTTTAATGAAGTATTAACATATTCATTGGTACCAAACGATAACGATAAAAGGATTCAGATTGCCAATCCCTTGCTAAAAGAGACGAGTTGTCTAAGAAATAATTTATGGGAGGAACATTTAAAAATTGTAAATCAAAATATTAACTCGGGAAGTAATAATTGTTGGATCTTTGAAATAGGTAAAATTTTTAATAATAGTAATAATAATTTTATAGAAGAAGAATTTATTGATGGTGCTATTTGTGGAAACCATCAATTTGAATCATGGGATAATTCAGGAAAAGAAAAGGATCTAGATTATTTTGAAGCGAGAGGAAAGCTTAGAGAGGCTTTAGATTCATTAAAAATTTCTATCATCGATAAAAGTACAGAAAAAATTGATTTTTTGCATCCAGGAAGGACTGCTTTACTATTTATAGAGGGTAAAGAATCTGGTTATTTTGGACAAATTCATCCAAAGTATCAAATTGAGAAAAATTATATGAAAAATATATATCTGTTTAGTATTAAACTCACTAATATTTCAGAGGCGTGCACAAGAAAAAACAAATGGAATCCAATTTTTGTTAATTACCCTACAGTTCCTAAAATTGATCGTGATATAAATTTAATTTTTAATAAAAAGTATTCTATAAATGAAATAATAACTTCTATAAAAAAATCAGGTAAAAAATTATTGGAAGATGTAAATCTTGTTGATATATATTCTGATGAATCGTTAGGTAAAGATAATATTAGTTACACTTTCAGACTTTTGTATAGGGATCAAAATAAAACTTTAAAGGATTCTGATATTACCGAACTTAATAATAAAATAATTTCGAATATAGAAAATAAATATACAGCAAAATTAAAATCATTTTAAGTCTTACAAATCTTGTATGAGACCAATTAATAGTCCAAATAGTAGTCTCATATGATACAAATAATTAATTTATTCTTTTGTGTCTTTCTTCAAGTAATGTTATTGGTCGTATTCATGGAAGATAAAATTTCATATTTAAAAAAATTAATAATAAAAATATAAAGTTAATACGTAGTACTGCCTTTGAGACAGTTCATCATTCGTTAGATCAAACTAATAGCAGTGAGTTTCAGGCTAATAAATATTTCTGGACAATAACAGGACAAGTTCTTACTAGAATTTAATACTCAAAAAATATAATCTTATTATTCTATTACTAGACTATTTATTAGACCAATTACTAGTCTTATTTGGGACCAGAAATACAAATCATTTCTTATTAATTTCCTGCTTTAAATAAATTTCATTTTTTCGCTCTTTGAGAAATGCCAGTAATTTTTATAAATAAAAATTTATGTTTTTTGTTGATTATGTATTTAAAAATTTTATTGAAATAATATCCTCATTAGTCTAGGATGAGACTATGATATAGACCTATGATTAGTCTCGTTTAAGATTAATAAGATCAATATTTTCGTCATCATAATTTTTATTATTTCCACTTTTAATATTTTTATTAATTATTATATGTTTACAAACTATTTTAAAAAGTGTCATTCTGTACATCAAAGGAATCTAAAAGTTTTTTTCAAAAAATGAAATTAGAAATGCTTAATAATATAAAAGATTCGCTAGAACGCAAAACTGCCTCTGTATTAGCTTCAATAGAAGTTCTTGAAAGGCAGATTGAAAGAGACAAAGAAAATTAAACATTTATAAAAAATTCTCTAGTAACTTCTCAGGTCCATATTCTTTTAAATAATTTATATCTGATTTCTTAGTAACTAATATATAACCGGCAAACCCAAGGCTATTAACACTAATTCCATATAAATTATCTATTTTTCTTTTTATTAGTAGCATCCAATTATTAGTAAAAATCAAATTATATGGATACCTTGGCTTTTTATCCATTTCAGGCATTCCTAAACCTAATTTATATGATAAATCTTTATAAATTTCATGAATATCTTCTTCATTTAAATTTTTTGAAAATTTTTTTAATATTATATTCTTGTAAAACCTCTGATTTTTATAATTAATATCATCAAAGTCTAAAATCCATCTTTCTCTAGGACATGACAACTCTGATGGATCTCTCCTTAATAATTGAATATGACGATGAGGTTGACTTGCTCCTGCCAAAGGGCCGCTATTAAAAAACCACAAACCAGTGGTATCTTTATTAACTTTTTTTATAGCTTCCCAATCTTTGATATCGATCCATCCATTTTGTTCTTTCCATTCATTGGTAATTAGGAGTATATGACCTGGTTGAACTGGATATTTATTTAGAATTAGTTGGTGGTGTTTTCCAATAGAATCTATTTCTAAATTATTATCCCATGGTCTGAATGGATTAATTTTGGGTCCTATTAAAGTGTTTTTTTTAAATTTAGTAATATCTAATTCACGAATAACAAAATCATTACCTTTATATAGTTTTTTTGTAATATCAGTTGTATTCAATGGAAATAAACTTTTAGAATTTATAGAAATTTTTGTTTTTTGCAATGCCTTTTCCCAATATATTTCTTTCTTCATTTAGAAATTATCAAGAGGATATTTATAATAACTCATATTTTAGATAATAAGAATAAAAATTTTTTATTTATTAGTAATATATTGATATTTTTTTAACTCATTTAATGTTAATGAATTTAAGACAATAATATTTGTAGCCTCTAAAATAACCAATGGTGCTAATCCGTCATCTCTAGCTTCTTTCCATCGCTCTAGACATATGCACCAATGATCTCCATTTTTTAAACCAAGGAATGAATATTCTGGTATAGGAGTTGTTAAATCATTTCCTTGCGATTTGCTGTAATTTAAAAAATTATCACTCATTACACAACATATTGAATGATTACCACTATCAGAGAAATCATATCTACAGAATCCGTCCCTGAACCAACCTGTTAAAGGTTTACAGCTACAGATTTCGAGCTTTTCTCCCAAAACATTTTTTTCCATTTTTGAATAAGTAGATATATTAATTATAAAAAAAAGTAAATAAATAATAAATACTACGACATTCTTATGAAATAAGGTTGACGAGTATGGGGGGTAAAGAGGTAAAAATTCTATAGAAGCATTCTTAAACTTATGGATTGGGAATTCACCGAAGATAGTGCTTTTAAGGCGTTATACGAAGCATTTAAAGAAAATGAAGAAGAATCTGCAATGGAATTTCTTGTAAGTAATGGAGCTGACTTTTATCTCGAATTAATTCAAAATGCTGCTGGTGAGGGAATTGATTTAAGCGATAATGAAGTAATGGAAGAATTTCAACAAGAGGTTATAGAATCATTAGAGAGGGATTAATTTAAGAAAGGTTAATTAAGTACTAAAATATTTTGCTTTTGAATGAAGAGAAATAATGGCCGTGGTACTCTGTTCTGGGTGCAATTGTTCAGATTCATCCATTGTAAGATTTATGCGATCAGTATCTAGTAATAATAGTTGAGTTTTTGAGTCAGATACCTTTGGGCAAGCAGGATAGCCAAAGGAGTATCTTGAACCTCTATACTTTTGTGAAAGTATTTCTTTATTAGATATATTTCTGAAATCAGGATAACCACATTCATGTCTAATTTTTGCATGTATAAATTCAGCTAGAGCTTCGGCTAGTTGTACTGCTAAACCATGAAAAATTAAGTAATCACTATATCTATCGCTATTAAATAATTCTTGTGAATATTCACTGGCTATCTCTCCCATTGTTACAGCTTGCATTGGAAAACAATCTGTAGGCTTTCCTTCAATAAGATCACAATAAAAATCTGCTATGCACAGTTTGCTTCCAGAAACTTGTCTTGGAAATTCAAATTTAGCTAATTGTTCAATTTCATCTTCCTTAAACAAAACAATACTATTTTTATTTCTACCGCATTTAAAATAACCGTATACTGCTTGAGGTTTAATTAAATTCTTATCATTAATAATATTGATCCATTTATTTAGTAATGATTCTGCATAAGATTCTAAGTATTCGTTATATTCTTCAACTGTTTGATCTTTATTCTTTTTAATTTGCCATTGTCCACTGAAAAGAGCCTTTTTATCAAGATAAAACAAAAGATCTTGAATTTCAATTTCTTCATGAGTTAATATTTTTGATCCCCAAAATGGAGGTTTTACTGGCTTTTCTTCAATTGCATATGAAGATCTATCTGTAGTAATAATTTTTTTTGATATTTTTTTATTGTTTGAAATTTTATTAGGTTTTTCCAAATTAAATTTATTAGTTTTTGTATCTGCTAAGTTTATATTAATACCCTCATTATTTATAAAACCTTTATCGTCAGACCAATTGCCTATTTTCTTACTTTTCATATACTCATTCATAAATTTAAGATCAGTAAAAGCATCCTTTCCATAGAGAATTTTCCCTTCATAAATTTGACTACAATCTTCATTAACAAATTTTGGTGTAAGTGCAGCTCCACCAAGAATTACTGGTACTTTTATATTTGCCTCATTAAATGCTGCAAGATTATCCTTCATAAATGCAGTTGATTTTACCAATAATCCGCTCATCGCAATGCAATCTGCTTCATGTAATTTTTGTGCTTCAATTATTGAATTAACATCTTGCTTAATTCCAAGGTTAATCACATCATAACCATTGTTAGTAAGGATAATATCAACTAAGTTTTTTCCAATATCATGAACATCACCCTTTACTGTTGCTATTAAGAATTTACCTTTTGAAGAAGTATTTTCATAAGTTTCCATGAATGGTTCTAATACTGATACTGCAAACTTCATAGTTTCAGCAGATTGCAATACAAAAGGTAATTGCATTTGACCAGACCCAAATAAATCTCCTACAACTTTCATTCCATCAAGAAGAAAGGTATTTATAATTTCTAGAGGTTTATACTTTTTTAGTGATTTGTTTAATAATTCCTCTAATCCTATTTTTTCTCCGTCAATAATATGGTTTTTTAATTTTTCTTCAAGGGATAAATTATCTTTATTTTCTCCAATTTTATTTATATCCTTAATAGATAAATCTTCAAATGCTTTTGTTAATTCTACTAATGGATCATATATGCATATTTGATCTTTAAAAATTCTCTTATCATAAATAAGATCTAAACATATTTTTTTTGTTTCATCATTAATTTTTGATAAGGGTAATATTTTATTTGGAGCCAGAATGGCAGAATCAAGTCCAGCTTTTATACATTCATCTAAAAATATCGAATTTAAATTTATCCTTGCCAGAGGTGATAAACCAAAACTAATATTTGATACTCCTAGAATTATATGACAATTTTTAATTTTATTCCTAATAGTTTTTATAGCTATGATTGTTTCTTTGGCATTTAATCTATCTTCTTCAATTCCTGTTGAAATTGGTAAAGCTAAAGGATCAAAGAATATTTCATGATCAGAGATCCCATTACTTCTTGTTTTTTTTATAGCTCTTTTTGCAATATTAAATTTTTTTTCTGAAGTTCTAGCCATTCCATCTTCATCTATAGTCCCAATTACTAATCCTGCTCCGTAGTTAATTGCTAAATTCATAACAGTGTTAAATCTTTCATCACCATCTTCATAATTAGTTGAATTTATAATGCATTTTCCTCCGGCTGTTTTTAAACCACTTTCCATTTTTTCGTATTCAGTGGAATCAATCATTAAAGGTAAATTAATATTAGTAACTAATCTTGATGTAATTTCTTTCATATCCTTCACACCATCACGGCCAACATAATCAACATTCACGTCTAATACATGTGCATTTTCCTTCTGTTGTTGTTTAGCTATAGAAACAAGACCATCCCAATCATCCTTATTTAATAAATCCCTTACTTTTTTTGAACCACTTGCATTCAGTCTTTCTCCAACTATTAATATTGAATTATCCTGTTTATAAGGTACCGAATTATAAATAGAAGAGGATGATGGTATAAATACATTTTCTTTAACTTTATTCTTTATTGAATAATTATTATTTTTAAGTTCAGAAATAATTGTAGATAAATACCTTATATGTTCAGGAGTTGTTCCACAACATCCTCCAATGATCTGGACATTATAATCATATATGAAATTTAGCAATTGAACTTTTAACTCAAATGGGGTTAATTTGTAGTGTGCTATTCCTCCAACATTTTCTGGTAAACCTGCATTAGGTATGCAACTTATAGCGAAAGGGGAATTCTCAGAAAGATACTTAATATGTTCTTTCATTTCTGAAGGACCAGTGGCACAATTTAGACCTAATATGTCTATATTAAAAGGCTCTAAAATTGTAAGTGCAGAAGCAATATCTGAACCAACTAACATTGTTCCTGTAGTCTCAACGGTAATTGAAACCATTATGGGTATATCTATTGATCTCTCGTTAATAATTTCATTCGCGGCTAAAAGCGCTGATTTAATTTGAAGAACATCCTGACATGTTTCGATTAATAAAAGGTCTACACCTCCATCAATTAGACCGTAAATTTGATCTTTATAAGATTCTTTAAGAACATCAAAGCTTATATGTCCTAAAGTGGGTAATTTGGTTGTTGGCCCAATTGAGCCGGCAACAAATTTAGGATTATAAGTAGTAGTGTGTTTTTTCGCACATTTTTTCGCTAAAAGTGCTGCATTTTTATTTATTTCGTAAGCTTTGTGCCCTAAATCATATTCATCTAAAACAATTGAAGTTGCTCCAAATGTATTTGTTTCTACAATATCGCAACCAGAAATAAGGAAGTCGTTATGAACCTTTTCAACTGCTTTTGGTAAAGTCAAAACAAGATTTTCGTTACAACCCTCAAATTTATCTCCACCAAAATCTTCAGCACTTAAATTCATATTTTGAAAAGAGGTACCTGTACCTCCATCAAAAATAATTATTGGTTTATCATCTCTATTTAAATGCTTTCTAAAAAGTGACATTTAGAAATTTAGTTAATTTTGATTCGTGTAACCCAACTATCATAGTCTTTTGAACGTCCTTCTGTTATTGCTATCAGCTTAGATTTTAATTTTTCCATTATTGGTCTTTCTTCTACTAATTTGGTTGACTCTATTTGTCTTATAGGAGTTATCTTTGCAGCAGTACCTGTTAAGAAGACTTCATCAGCAATAAATAATTCAGTTTTATCTACTGGTCTTTCAATTACATTTAATCCCATAGATTTTGCTAATT
Organism: uncultured Prochlorococcus sp.; assembly: GCA_902625845.1. Taxonomy (GTDB): domain Bacteria; phylum Cyanobacteriota; class Cyanobacteriia; order PCC-6307; family Cyanobiaceae; genus Prochlorococcus_A. Next base: position 18,392 of record CACOCT010000005.1, read on the forward strand.
CTATAACGCTAGCTCTAGTTATCCCTTCAAGAATATCTTGATCAACTCCAGGCGTTATTAAATCCCCATCTCTAACTATAAATAAATTCATCCCACTAGCTTCACTAACCTTACCTCTAGAATTTAATAGCAATGCCTCATCAAAACCAGATAGACTTGCTTCTGTTTTAGCTAATGAGCTTGTAATGTATGCACCACTAATCTTACCTCTTAAAGGAAGAGATCTATCTTCTTGTCTTGACCAACTACTCATACGACATGTAACACCATCCGGAGAAAGATAATCGCCAAGTTCTATACAATAAATAAAGAAATTTGTCTCAATATTATGTAACCTTGGAGCAATACCTAAATCACTTGTATAAACAAATGGCCTTATATAAATTGGTTTATCAGGTTTATTTATTTTAATAATCTTTTCAAGGGCATTAGAAACATAATCTTCTTTTAACTCAGTCAAAAGAAATTTTGCGCTTTGAGTAAGTCTTTTAATATGCTTGTCTGTTCTAAATAAAAGAAATTCATTCTTATCGGATGGATTAGGTATTGCCCTCATGCCACCAAAAGCAGCTGTTCCATAATGTAGAGCATGAGTCGCTATTGATATTTTGGCTTCAGCGAATGGAATACATTCTCCGTTAAACCATGCATATGGAAGAAATTGATGCATTTGTATTAATAAAAATGAGTTAAAATTTATTTTATATACTTAACTATTGTAAACCCAATTCATATTTGTAAATGCATAGGATATTAAATATTGCGAGAAATGAAAATAATGTACAGGATTTTATTGAACAACCTATTGCTGATTGCATTTTTTTGACAAGTGTAAAGGCAGATTTAAATCTCTTAGCGAAATTAGAAAATGAAGAGATAGGAACTATTAAAAATAATATCAGGGCTTTGGATATTAATTATTTACAGACACCTTCTCAAATAGATCACTATATCAACAAGACTATTTCAAAATCAAAAATTGTAATTCTTAGATTATTTGGTGATAAAGGCACTTGGAGTTATGGATTAGAGCAAATAAGAATTTGGAGTAAATTAAGTCCTAATAATAAATTAATAATTCTTTCCGGTACACAGGAACAAGATTTAGAGTTAAATGAACTAAGTACTATAGACTTAAATTTATCAATAAAATTATCAATTCTACTTAGAGAGGGTGGAAAAGATAATTATTTAAAGTTTTTAAAATGTATAAATTTAATTATTAATAATATTAATGAAATTCCAGAAAAATTTTTAATAAAAACTTCTTATCCTGATCCTTATTATTATGACTGGAAAAATGAAAGTGGATCAAAGGTGGGAATTATTTCGTACAAATCCCTATTTTTGGCTAATGAATCAGAATTTTCTGATCATTTAAATAAAAGTCTAAGGAAAATTGGTTTAAGCCCAAAAACAGCATTAATTTCAACATTAAAAAATGCAAATATTCAAAGAAATTTATTAAAAAATTTTAAGAAAGAAAAAATAGAGCTTTTAATAACTACAACTTCTTTTGATTCATCTTTAAAGAAAATATCTAAAAATGAAATAAACAAATTTAATTTATTTGAAGAATTAAACATTCCAGTTCTTCAAATTCTAACTTCGAATAGGAATAAAAAAGAATGGAATAAATCGCCTATTGGAATGAATTCATTAGATTTATTAATGCAAATTATAATTCCAGAATTTGATGGAAGAATAATTACGATACCTTGTGCATTTAAAGAAACTGTTTCTATAAATGAAAACATATGTTGTGAAATATCAAATTATAAATTTGATAAAAAAGGGATTAATTGGCTTGCTCAATTAGTAAGAAATTATATAAAACTAAAAAAATTAAAAAATAAAGATAAAAAAATTGCTGTTTTAATTTCTAATTATCCTGTAAAAAATTCAAGAATTGGTAATGGTGTTGGACTAAATACTCCTAAATCAATTATTAATATACTTAATTGGTTTAAAGATGAAGGTTATGACATTTCAGATAAAGATTTACCAAGAAGTTCAAGAGAACTTATGTCAATGCTTATAAAAAGTAGAACAAATGATCCTTTATCTATGAATAATAAACCTTTAGATTATCTATCATTAAATGATTACGAACTTTATTGGAATAAGATTCCAAAATTATCTAGAAATAAAATAATTAAACGATGGGAAGTTCCATCAAATTCAATTGATCTGGAAAAAAAAGGTTTTGCAATTAGTGGACTAAAATTTGGTAAAATTTGCCTATTAATTCAGCCTCAAAGAGGTTATGATTCGCAAAGTTTAAAAGATATACATTCACCAGATTTACCGCCTCCCCATAGATATTTAGCACAATATTTTTGGACTTACAATATATTTAAATCTGATGCTATTTGTCATATAGGTAAACATGGAACAATTGAATGGCTGCCGGGGAAATCAGTTGGTTTAAGCGATAAATGCTTCCCACAAATAATATGTCCACCAATCCCAATTATTTATCCATTTATAGTAAATGATCCAGGAGAGGGATCTCAGTCAAAAAGGAGAACTCATTCCACAATTATTGATCATTTAACTCCTCCTTTAGATAGATCAGAATTGTATGGTAATTTAGCCAATTTAGAAAAATTAATAGATGAGTATTATGAGGCAGTTCAATTAAATTCGAAAAGAATCATTAATATTAAAAATTCAATTACTAAAATTGTTACAAATGAATTTAAAGATATCTTTGATATTGATGATTTAGATTTTATCGAAAAAATAGATTCTTATCTTTGTGAAATTAAAGAAAATCAAATAAGAGTTGGTCTACATACATTTGGTTCAAGACATTCAATAAAAAATGAAATAGATTTGATTTTATGTTTATGTAGAGTTCCTACAAGAGATAGAGAAGGAATTCTTCAATTCTTATCAAAACAAATTAAATTAGATTTAGATCCTTGGACAAATGAATATTCAAAAAAAATATCAGATAATGATTCAAAAATTCTATCTAATTATACTAATAAAAAAATAAATACATTTTCTGGTGCTATTGACTTTTTAGAAATTCAATCTAAATACCTAATTTATTTTTACTTTTATAAAAAAGATTTTATTATTAATGATATTGAAGTTCTTAAAAATAAAAAGTTTTTTAATAATGTAATTATTAAAATAATTCAATCTTCCTATATTAAGAAAATAAATAAAGAAATATATTTACCAGTTATTTATTCATCTTCATTAGAAAAAAAATCATTTCTTAATTCACTTTCTGGTGAATTCATTAAAAGTGGTCCTTCAGGCGCACCTACAAGAGGAAAACTTGAAGTTTTACCAACTGGAAAAAATTTCTTTTCAATTGATACTAGGGGTTTACCAACAGAAGCAGCGTGGGATGTTGGGATAAAATCAGCAAATCAAATATTAGATCTATACATCTTAGAGAATGGAGAAGATCTTAGGAAATTAGCAATATCACTTTGGGCGACATCTACTATGAGAAATGGTGGAGAAGATATTTGTCAAATTCTATTTTTAATGGGGATTAAGCCAGTATGGGATTTTGCAACAAGAAGACTAATTGATCTTGAAATTATTCCTATAAATGTTCTATCGAGGCCAAGAGTTGATGTAACCATAAGAATTTCAGGTATGTTTAGAGATTCTTTCCCACAGTTAATTAAAATATTATCAAATGCTATTAATTTAATTTCAAATTTGGATGAAAGTATAGATAAAAACTCTTTAGCTCATGATTTTAAAAAAAATAAATCAATTTATCGAATATTCGGATCAGCACCTGAATCATATGGGGCCGGTCTACAGGAATTAATATCCAATTCAAGCTGGACTAGTAATGATGATCTTGCTAATGCTTATTTAGCTTGGAGTAGTTGGATTTACGATAATAATCTTGAAGGTTTATATGGAAGAAATGAACTTGAAAAATCATTAAAGAATATTCAAGTTGTAATTCATAACCAAGATAATAAAGAGCATGATATTTTAGATTCTGATGATTATTACCAGTTTCAAGGAGGACTATCAGCCGCTATTAAAAAAATATCTGGTAAGTATCCTGAATTATTTCATGGTGATCTTTCTAAATATGGATATTCAAAAATAACTAAACTCAGTAAAGAACTGGAAAAGGTTGTTCTATCAAGAGTATTAAATCCAAAATGGACCAAGGGTATGATGCAAAATGGATATAAAGGAGCTTTTGAATTTTCTGCTACCTTAGATTATCTATATGCTTATGACGCTACAACTAAATTAGTTTCAGATTGGTGCTATGAATCAATATATAAAAATTGGCTATGTAATAAGGATATTAAAAATTTTCTAGAAAATAACAATCCATGGGCACTAAGAGATATCGCAGAAAGATTTATAGAAGTTATAAATAGAAAAATGTGGGGTAATGAAAATATAGAGATTTTGGAAGACCTAAAAACAATAGTTAATAATACTGAATCTAAAATTGAGAAAAATAAATTCTAAATTATCTTCCAAATAGAGAAAAACCATGACTATCAGTTCCACAAGACTTTAACATCCCTAAATTATTTGTTAACTTTTCAATCTCATCACATATAAATGGACTTGGAATCCATTTCTCACCAAGGCTATAGTCATACCATACTTCAATTCCATCAATTTGATTATCAAAGGCTTCAGGGATCAAAACATTGAATGGAATACGATACCTTGCCGGATGAGCTAAGAACGAAATACCTCCTGACTTTCTTATAGCATTTGAAACGGACTTTATATGAAGATGATTTCCAATTGGTGATTCTGATTGGGTGTATGGATATAAATATGAACTATCAATATCTATGCCTAAACCTAATACATGAACGAGACATCCTTTTAATAGACAATTTATTTCAATACCTGAGATTAAATTAAAAGCTTTTGCAGAATATTTATTTAAAAGATTATTTGATGATATATATTTATGAGCTTTTACAGTGTGATGATCAGTTATAGAAAAATACTGAATATTATTTTTATAAGCTTCATCTAGTAATTCTTCAGGAGTTAAACTCCCATCACTATATATACTATGGCAATGAAAATTTACTATGTTAGGGCAACTATTATTGTTTATTTTCGATGTTAGTTTTATTAATTCTTCTTTGTCCATCCAAATTCACTTAAATTTCTCAATTTTTTTTATTAAATTATCAACTCTTTTCCAATCAGTTAATTCATATGTTTTTGAAGTATCCTTTGGGCCATTAGTTATTACCATTATAAAAAGAATAGCTAATTTATTTAAAGTATCTAAATTTGGATAATCTAGCCTTCCAGCGAAAACGTCTTTAATTGTTGGTTCCCAGTTTATTTTATTTAAAAACTTGTACACATATGGGTTAGTATCTGCAGTATTCTTTTCTGATTTTCTTGCTGTTAAATTTAAAGAAAAGAAAACAGTTTTTTTATTGTTTAGTATTGATTTATTTTTTCTTATGAATTCATACACATTTTTTCTATGATAACCATATCTAACACTTGCTCCAATTACAATCTCATCAAACTGCTCCAAATTGAATTTTAATGAATCCTCCAATGAAGAAATGCTTATAATCTTTTTATTTCTTAATTTTTTATTTATATATTCACAAATGTTTTTAGTATGTCCATCTACCGTAGAATATAAAATTAGAAGTTTTGATTTGTTCCAGAACACTTTTTATTAAATTAACTAAATTAATATTAGTAATAAAATTAATTTCGAAACAATATATCAATTTCTATGAAGAAGATAAATCAATATATTTGAATATCAAAAAAATATTTAAATTTCATGAAAATATTTAAAGATTTCTTCAGCGGTATTTTTCCCTAAGCCTTTAACATTTGATAATTCATTAACACTAGCAATTCTTATAGCATCTATAGATTTAAAGTGATCTAATAAATCTCTAATCCTTGTTGAACCCACACCTGGAATCTCTGTAAGCTGAGATCTTTTCATATTTTTAGATCTTTTATTTCTGTGGAAAGATAAAGCGAACCTATGAGCTTCATCTCTAACTCTTCTAAGTAACAATACCCCTTTTTGATTTATCTCGCTTTCTAAGGGTTTTTTAAGGCCTGGCAAATAAATTTCTTCATTTTTCTTAGCTAATGCACAAATAGTAATTTCTTGATCTAAATTCAGATCTATTAAAGCCTTTAAAGCTGCATTCAATTGACCTTTGCCCCCATCTATCATTACTAAGTCTGGCCAATCAGAAAGTAATTCATTATCTAGATTACTATTTTTCTTTTCAGATAAAAGTGAAAAATCACCACCTTCTTTTTTAAATCTTGACCATTTTCTAAATCTCCTATAAATCACCTCCTCTATAGATGCGTAATCATCACTATGTCCTGAATAGACATTTTTATCTTTTATTTTATATTTTCTATAATTTTGCTTTGAAGGAATACCATCAATGAATACTACTTGCGATGCTACAGGATCTGAACCCTGTATATGACTAATATCATAACCTTCTATCCGTTTTGGCAAATGATTTATTTCTAAAATTTGAGATAAGTCTTCCATGGCATATTCATTATCTTCAATACCATTAGAAATTCTCTCCAACTCTAACTTCGCATTTTTAATAACTAATTCAACAGTTTCTAATTTCTTATTTCTTTTTGGGACTATAATTTTAACTTTTCTTTTCTTTAACTCCGATAACCATTCCTCAAGTATAAATTTTCTTGGTATTTCAAATTGAACGAGTATTTCAGAAGGTATTTCAACATTATCAACATTTGAATAATGTTCTTCAAATATTCTTTGCAATGTAATTATTTCATCAGAATCTATTAATTGTTGGCTATATGCAATTCTACCGACAAGTTTTCCAGCTCTCATTTGGAAGATTTGAATACTGGATATTTTATTATTTGAACAAATACCAAAAATATCTCTATTGATAGATGAGTCTGGTATTGATATTTTTTGAGACTCAGTAAGTAACTTAATAGAAACTATTTGATCTCTAACTTTTGCCGCACTTTCATACTGCATTTCACTTGAGAAATAATTCATTTTTTTCTCAAGAAGTTTTACTAAATCATCGTTTCTTCCTTGGAAAATCATAGAAACATTTTTTATTATTTTCTTATAATCTTCAGAGGATATTTCTTCAAGATCAACACCTGTAATTTCACGATAAAAAGATTTAGATAATTTACTTTGTCTCAAAGGAAATATTTTTTTTAATAAAAATAATGTTTTTCTTAAAAGACCAACATCTACATACGGTCCATAATATCTATCTAAATTATTTCTATTTCTTCTTCTTCTTGTTATGTATATTCTTGGATATTTTTCACTCCAAGTAATGCAAACATATGGATATTTTTTATCATCGGTTAATAAAATATTAAAATATGGTTTATTTGTTTTAATTAGATTCGATTCTAAATTTAAGGCTTCAAATTCGTTGTCTGTTAGGATTATTTCTATCTCTGTAATCTGCCTAACCATTAAACTTAATCTTGGAGATAATTCTCTGAAATTAGAAAAATAACTATTTACTCTGTTTCTTAAAGTTTTTGATTTACCTATATAAAGTATTTCGCCATTTTCATCTTTGAATAAATAACATCCAGTTGTTTTTGGTATTTCTAATAATCTATCTTTTAAAAGCTTATTATTTTTTATTAAATGATTATCAAATTGTAATTTTATTTTATTTTGCTTTTTATTAACTAATTCATTCATATTTTAGATTAACCTCCGTAATTCCAACCAGTTGAATTTAAATTTAATGCATCAACATCATTGTTTAAATAAGCTGTTTTTACTTCTCCAACAAAAACTGTATGGTCTCCATGCATTACATCTCCTATAACAATACATTCAACTCCTCCTACACTTTCTTTTAATATCGGTAACCCAAGATCCCCAAGAACAAATTCAACAGCTTCAAATCTGCTCCCTAATGCAACTTGAGGTTTAAAAAACACAGCTGCCAAATCTTTTTGATCACTTTTTAAAACATTTAATGAAAATTTATTTGTATTTTTAATTATTTCGTGGCTAGAACCTTCAGCCCTAACTGCCATTACAATTAGAGGGGGATTAAATGAACCTTGAGTAACCCAACTAGCAGTAAATCCATTAACTTCATTTTTTTCATCCTTAACGCCACAAATGAATAAACCATGAGGTATTTTTCTTAATAAGATTTTTTTAGCATCTAGATTTAATGTCATAATAAATTTTGGTGTTATTTTTATTTTAACTACTTTTGCTTTTTATTAAAAAATTTATATGAAAATACTTTATCCAGGAACTTTTGATCCTCTTACGAATGGACATTTAGATCTAATAGAAAGAGCAGAAATAATCTTTGGTGAAGTTATTGTGGGTGTATTAGAAAATACTGCGAAAAAACCTACTTTTACTCTTGAGAAGAGGATAAAACAAATTAAAAATTCTGTTTTGAAATTAAAAAATGTAGAAGTTATATCATTTCATGGTCTTACTGTTGATTGCGCAAAAAAATTAAACGCTAATCTCATACTTAGAGGATTGAGAGCCATGAGTGATTTTGAGTATGAACTACAAATATCTCATACAAATAGATCACTTAACAGAGAAATTGAAACAATATTTTTGTCAACAGATACAAATTTTAGTTTTTTGAGTAGTTCATTAGTAAAGGAGGTAGCAAAATTTAATGGAGAAATAAAACATATGGTTCCTCCCATAGTTGAGAAAGATCTTAAGAATTTTTTTAAATGAAATTTATTTGCATTCGTCTATTTCATACAAATCATTTAATAAATTGAAAATTTTATTTTTCTCAATATACCTAGAATTTTGAATAATACTTATTGAATAAACCTTACCTTTCTTATGAAAATAACCTGATAATGAAAATACATTTGACAATGTACCAGTTTTTCCAAAAAATTTACTATTTAGTTTACTATTTAAAAGATAATTTGCTAGTGTCCCTCGCATTCCCATAATTGATAAAGTCGAAGAATAATATTCATAATTATTATTAAATTTCATTTTATGCAAAAAGGATGCAATTAAATTCGTTGTAACTTTATTATTTCTAGACAAACCACTAGCGTCAGCTATATATAAATTTTTTATAGGTAATCCTCTATTTTTTAACCAAAAATAAAGTTTTTGATATGAATTATTATTCCAAGTATCAGAGGCATTTTTAAAAAGAGATTCTGAAGTGAAATTATGGCTTTCAGCATTAGCTAAAGTAACTAGTGATAAAATTGGATTTGAGTTAATACTCTCTATTAAAATTTGTTTATTCTTTAAATCATTGGAAGACTCTTTGATATATATATTAATTTCAGAATTAGGAAACTTTGCTAAAAGATATTCATAAATATAATTCTTTAATCCTTCTATATTCAAATATCTAGAAGAATTACTATTTATCGCTAATTTTGTAATTGGTGATCCATATTTGTACAATTTATCTTGACTTGTCCACCCTTCGGGCCAATATATATCCTTTTTAACCTCAAATAAAGTTATATTGATTACTTTATTGAATTTTATATTATTTAGTAAAGTTTTTATATCATTAAGAGTTAAATCTGGATCTCCGCTACCCTCGATAAAATAATTATTTTTATTATCACTATAAAGTTTTGTTTTTAATGAATGGAAATTATCATATTTACTTATAACATAGCCTGTAGATAATAATTTTTGATTGGATGCAGGTATCCTTGCAATTTTTGAGTTATATTCGCTAATAATATTTCCTTCACTATCAATTAGTGTAAAACTAATTGTTTTATCAAGATATTTATTAGTTAATAGATCATAATTTTTACAAAGTTTTTTATTGGAAAAAAATATTGGGGAATTAAAATATAAGTTTTCTAGAAATCTTTTATTTTCAAAATTATTCAAATACTTTAAGAAAAAAGGAATTAAAAGTAAAAATATAAAAAAATATATAGTTGATTTATATTTCTTTAAAAGCATTAATTATAGATTTACAAATATAGTTTCATTATCTGGTTTAGATTCAAAATCTTTAACAAAATAATATTTATTGTCTTTTTCTTTAAAAAGAGCCCAATTATTTGGAAAAATATGCATTAAAGCTCCATTATTTAATGGTTGAATAAAATAAATATTTGTCCATGTTTTTACAAAGTTTTTTCTTCTCTCTCTAATAACAGTTCCTATTCCAATATTTGCATCTTCAAATTTAGGATTTATCGAAATATGTTTACCTAGATAATTTTCACACATTGGTTCAAAGGAATCAAAATCATATGGTTGGGGAAGCATTGAAATTAAAATTGAATTACTTTCTGAAATATGTGGAGAATTAGTAAATGATTTAAAAGTAAATATTTTTTCTTTAATTTCCTTATTGTCTCTTTGAGCTAAAGCGACAGCTCCAGGATCAGAATAAGTAAGAAAGACATTATTATTATTTGCTAATAAATTAAATAATTTAAAAGAAATTCTATTAAATTTAATTCCTTCAAATTTAAATTCAATAATTAATCTCATCTTATCAGAATTTAAACTATCTAATACGGATTTCTCCATGTCTTTAATAGCTTTATTTAGATCATTAGGTAAAACAAACATTTATTAAAATTTATCAATACACTTTAAGAGCAAATTATGAAATTTATCTATCTGCTCTAATGAATTTTGTTCACTAAAACTTAATCTTATATTTGAAAAAAGTTTATTATTTTCTAAACGTAATTTCGATAATACTTTACTGGGATTTTTACTATGACTTGAACATGAACTACCGCTACTTATTGAGATATTATTATTAGACATAAAATTAATAATTTTGTAAGCCTTAATCGGTAAAAGATTTTTATTTAATAAAATAAATGATAAATGATTTGGTAATCGATTTTCTAAACTTCCAGTTATTTCTACATATTTATTATCTTTAAGTAAATCTAAAAGATAGTCTTTTAAAGAAATTATTTTATTATTTTTGAATAAAGCATCATAATTTGAAAAAGTTATTAAACCACTAATATTTTTTAAGGCTTGATTCATTCCGCATATCAGTGGTAAAGGTTGTGTCCCTTGTCTTATTGAATATTCATGCGTCAATGAAATATCAGAATTTCTTAGTAATGAACGTGATTTATTATTAGTTAAAAGTATTCCAACCCCTTTGGGCCCTCCAAATTTATGAGCTGATAAGCTAAGTAAATCACAATTTAAATCTTGCCAATTAAAAATGCCATTACTAATTATTTGAGTCGCATCTACGTGAAATAATATATTATTTTCCTTACATCTTTTACCTATTAATTGAATAGGTTGTAATGATCCTATTTCACTTTGGCCCCATATTATTGATATCAATTTTGTTTTAGTATTTAAATAATTTTCTAATTTATTTAAATTTACAATTCCTTTATTATCAACTTCCCATTCAATTATTTTCCATCCCCTTTTTTTTAAAATATTTGATGAAATGATAGTGGCTTGATGTTCAACTTCTGAAATGACAATATTTTCAGGTTTAAAATTATCTGATATTTTATTGAAAACAATAGAAATAGATTCCGAAGAACCTGAAGTAAAAATAATATCATCTGAATTTGAATTAAAAATCAAGGCAATATTATTTCTAATAGATTCGAGTTCTATCGAACAATTAATACCAAATTTATAAGTAGCAGAAACATTACCCCAATAATTTAAATTAGCAGAATTTATTATCTCTAAAACATCTCGAGATAAAGGAGAAGTAGAGGCATGATCAAAATAGATAAAGTCATCTTTCATCTATTTATGTAAGTGTAAAAGAACCTTTAAAAACTTTATTTGCAATACCTGTCATCAAAACTTCATCACTTGTGTTATTCCACTCTATAAAAAGTTCTCCACCAGGTAAAATAATAGATGTTTTTGCTTCACATCTAGAAAGCTTCCTCGCCGCAACATGTATCGCACAAGCCCCTGTTCCGCATGCAAGAGTAGATCCAGCGCCTCTTTCCCAAACTTTAACAATAATTTTTTTACTATTAATAATTTGACAAAAGTGTACATTAGTTTTTTCAGGAAATAAATTATTATTTTCAAATACCGGGCCGAGTTCTTTATGCGATACCAGGTCAAGATCCTCTACAAAGAAAATTAGATGTGGATTACCCATACCAACCACATATCCTTGAGCTTTAAAGCTTTCATAATTAAATTCATCTGAAAGTAATTCATTAATATTTTTATTTATAGTGGTTGGAATTAATTTATTTTCAAAAATAGGTTTTCCCATCCTTACTGTAATTTTGCCTGAATTATATTTTGCAACTTTTAAACCTGCATTCGTCTCGATTCTATATTCAGATTTATTAATTAGAAAATCTTGTTGGTTATTCAAATATTCAATCATGCAACGAATTCCATTCCCACACATTTCAGCTTGAGAACCGTCCGAATTAAAAATAATCATTTTTGAATCATTCTCATAGCATGGATTTACTATAAAAATTATTCCATCAGCACCAATTCCAAAATTTCTATCACAAAATTTTTTAATATTAAAAATATTATTAGATATCAAACGGTTGTATGAATCATTGTTTCTGGAATCTATAATTATAAAGTCATTACCATTGCCTTCATATTTATAAAATTCAAATTTATTCATAATTTAATTATTATTTATCCAATTTTAATAAAAAAAAAGGTATTAACAATTTAATCCCTTATGTAGAATATACTAAATTACTTTATTAATAAACTAGTGGAAAAATTAAATAATTCTAATTTAACTTTAAAAAAATTGTATGAACCTAATCTCATAGAAAATAAATGGCAAACTAAATGGTCATCAGATAATTTATATAAAACTAAAGATACTGAAAATAAAGAAAAATTTTACGCTTTATCTATGTTCCCTTATCCCTCTGGAAATTTACATATGGGTCATGTCAGGAATTATGTAATAACAGATGTAATAGCTCGTTATCAAAAATTAAAAGGTAAGGATGTATTACATCCAATGGGTTGGGATGCTTTTGGACTACCTGCAGAAAATGCTGCAATTGAGAGAGGAATAAATCCTGAATTATGGACTAAAGATAATATTTCACATATGAAATCTCAACTTAAAGTTTTAGGCCTATCAGTTGATTGGGAAAAAGAATTCGCTACATGTAATGAAGATTATTATAAATGGACTCAATTCTTATTTTTAGAATTATTTAAATCAGGATTAGTTTATAAAAAAAAATCTGAGGTAAATTGGGATCCAATAGATAAAACTGTCTTAGCAAACGAACAAGTTGACTCTGAAGGGAAATCATGGAGATCTGGAGCGACTGTTGAAAAAAAACTTTTAAACCAATGGTATTTAAAAATTACTAATTATGCGGATGAACTTTTAGATGATCTTAATAATCTTGAAGGATGGCCTGAAAGAGTAAGAACCATGCAACAAAACTGGATAGGTAGGTCGATTGGAGCAACTGTTAAATTTAATCTCAAAAATAATGATGAAATAAACCTAAATGTTTTTACAACAAGGATAGATACTTTATTTGGTGTTACTTACATAGCAGTTTCACCAAATCACCAAGTTACTAGTATTATTAGAAATCAAGATTTAAAAGATAAAATTAGTAATTTAAAAAAAATATTTAAGAACTATCATAATGAAAAAGAAAAAATAGGTTTTAATACAGGATTAAAGGCTATAAATCCAATTAATCATAAGGAAATCCCTATATGGGTTGCAAGTTATGTTTTAGACGATTATGGAACAGGAGCGGTTATGGGAGTTCCTGCTCATGATCAAAGAGATTTTGAGTTCGCTCAAAAATATGAAATAAATATAATAAAAGTTATTACTAAAGATATAAAAGATTTAAATATTGATGATAACAATGCTTTTGAGGAGAATGGATTTTTAATAAATTCAGATAATTATGATGGGATTTCAAATTCTGAAGCAAAAAAGAAATTCATGGATATTGCCAAAAATGAAGGATGGGGAGAAGAAAAAATACAATATAAATTAAGAGATTGGTTAATTTCAAGACAAAGATATTGGGGATGTCCCATACCTATTATTAACTGCTCAAAATGTGGTCCAATTCCCGTAGAAACTAAACATCTTCCTGTTAAGTTACAAAAAAAAGAAAAGATCGATTCAAAAAAAATAAATTTCTTAAATCACTCAAATGAATGGCAAAATATAAAGTGTCCAAGATGTGGGGCTAATTCAAAAAGAGAATCAGATACAATGGACACATTCATGTGCTCTTCATGGTATTTCTTGAGATATCCATGTGCAGAGCTGAATGATAAACCATTTTTAAAAGATAAAATTAATAAGTGGCTTCCAGTTGATCAATATGTAGGAGGGGTTGAACATGCCATTTTGCACTTGCTCTATGCTCGCTTTCTAACTAAAGCATTAAAAGATAACAATTATTTTGATATTAATGAACCTTTTAAAAAACTTTTAACACAAGGAATGGTTCAATCTGCTGCGTATAGAAATAAAAATACTGGAAAGTATATTCCATTAAATAAAATTAAAGATATTAATAATCCTATTGATCCAGATGACAATTCGAAATTAGAAATATTATTTGAAAAAATGTCAAAATCTAAATATAATGGTATAGATCCTGAGACCGTTATTAAGAGATATGGAGCAGATACTGCCAGGATGTTTATTTTATTCAAAGCTCCGCCAGAAAAGGATTTGGAATGGGGAGACTCTGATGTTGAAGGTCAGTATAGATTTCTTTCGAGAGTTTGGAAAATATACTATGAATATTTAAGTGAGTTAAGTTCCGAAAAGGAATATATGCAAAAAGAGACTTATGAAAAAAATATATTAAGGTCAATGAATTTAGCTATTAAAGAGATCTCACAAGATATTGAGAACAATCAATTTAATACAGCTATTTCAGAATTAATGAAATTTTGTAATGCTATTTCTCAAGATTTTAAAAATATAAGTACAGATTTAAAAGAAATAATACTTCAAAATTTCTGTATTTTACTTGCACCATTTTCACCTCATATTGCAGAAGAATTATGGCATTTATTAGGTTCTAATGAGTCAGTTCACCTACAAAATTGGCCTGAATATGACCCAAAAGCACTAATAATGAATAGCTATGAATTAGTAATTCAAATAAATGGAAAAGTAAGAGATAAGATAAATATATCTGCGGATGCTTCAGAAGATATTATCAAACAAAAAAGCTTAGAGAGTCCTAATGTTATTAAGTGGATTGATAATAAAGAGATTAAAAAAATTATTATAGTAAAAGGGAAAATAATAAATATAGTTGTTAAATTATAATTTTTTAATTTTTAACGACTCTGGAATTGACCAATCTCCTTCACATTTAAAATTTTTATTATTAAAACACATTTGTCTTAAAATTAAAAAAATACTTTCTGGGTCAGAACTTTCTAAGCTTTTATTAATTTTTTCAATAGTTAAAAAGTCATTTTTATCAAATAGAAATTTAATCTTTTGTTGGATCAAAATTATTTCTGCAGCGGCCTTTTTACCAGCCTCCACACCAGGTTGATCATATGCATTAATATTTACCAACTCTGCATAAAAAGAAACAGCTCTCTCAAATAATGCAATTATTGCTCCTAATGTAAAGGTATTAAATTCGCTTATTGTTATGGTTACGCTTTGTCTTCCTTCTTTTGACAAAGCAGATCTTGTACCTTGTAAAAAACCAGATAGGTATGACTTGGGGTCTTCCAAATTAAAGTTATCAAGATCATCTGGCATATCTAATGATTCAATAAATGTACAGAAAAAATTATCCAAACCATCTCTTAATTGTTGAACATATGCATGTTGATCAGTCGAACCTTTATTTCCAAAAACTGAAATACCTTGGTGAACTATATTACCTGCTCTATCCATTTTCTTCCCAAGAGATTCCATCACTAATTGTTGAAGATATTTACTAAAGACCTGAAGTCTATCCCGATATGGAAGAACTACCATATCCCTTTTACCAAAACCTTCTCCACTGAAATACCAAGAAGCTGCTAATAAAGCTGCAGGATTGTTTTTTATTTGTTTTGATCTAGAAATCTCATCCATTTTTGAGGCGCCTCTAAGAAAATTCTCAATATTTTCATTTATAAGAACCAAGGGTAGAAGTCCGACTGAACTTGTAATACTTGTTCTTCCTCCTACCCAATCAGGGAGATCAAATATTTTTAACCAAGACTCTTTAGTAGCTCTTTGGTATAATTTACTCCCAGACATAGTGATTGCAATAGATTGAGAAGACCAATTTATACCTTTCTTTTCAACATTCTTTCTAATAATTTCCATTGCTATTCTAGGTTCTGGTGTACCTCCTGATTTACTAACAATTACAAATAAAGTGCTTGATAGTCGATCATTTATTTCTATTAATTTTTCTTTGATTAAAAATGGATCAATATTGTCAATAAAGGAAAAGTTTAAGCCTAAAGAATTCTTCTTTAAAGAATCAACAATTAATAATGGACCTAAACCACTTCCACCAATACCAATCCATAATACATCTGTGTATTTTTGATCTTTGCTGTTTAAAATACTTCCATCTAATATTTTTTTTCCAAATTCTTTAATACTGGATATTTCATTATCTATTTTGTTTTTTAAAACATGGTTTGGGGCAATAGATGAATTTCTTAACCAATAATGACCAACCTGTCTATTTTCATCAATATTAGCTATTGCACCATTTTCAAGTTCATCTAAAGCTTTAAAAACATTTACAAATTTCTGATTAATAGCTTCAAAGTCTTCTTTAATAAAATTAATTTTGCTTATATCTATCCAAATATTTAATTCATCACTGAACCATAGATAGTTAGAAAATTTTTCCCAATTATTTAAATAATGTTTATTCAAATCTTTAGATGGACTACGCTTGATTTATTTTTATTATTATATCTATTTAGGCAGATTTAAAAATAGATTTAATATATTTAGTATTAATCTTAAATAAATTGTTTCAGTATTCGCATATCTAAAAAATTCATTTTTTATATTGATTTTTGATTTATTATTTCTATTAAATAAAAAAATTAATTGAAAATTTTACAACACTTTTTAATTTCGCCAGATTTAAAAAAATTTAATAAATTTCAACCAAAATTAAATATTGCAGTTTTAGCTTCTGGTGAAGGTACAAATTTTCAGGTTTTGATTGATTTATACAAAAATAAAAAATTAGATATTGAAATAAAATTATTAATCTCAAATAAAGAGAATGCTGGATGTATTAAGAGGGCAATTGAATCTGAAATTCCATATTTTCTAATTTTAGAAAATAAATATGAAAACAAGGAAAAATTTGAAGCTGAAATAATAAAAATCCTTCAGGAATCTAATGTTGAACTAATTGTAATGGCGGGATGGATGAAAATAGCTTCAGAAAATTTTGTAAATACTTTTAAAGATAGAATTATTAATATCCATCCTTCGCTTTTACCATCATTTAAAGGTAAAAATCCTATAGGTGATGCACTAAAAAACAATTCACTCATAACAGGATGTTCAGTACATTTTGTTGATAGAGAAGTTGATAATGGCAAATTAATAATACAAGCTGCATTATCAATTAACAAAGATGATAATTTAAGAAGTTTAACCAATAAAATTCATGATGCTGAACATAAGGTTCTCCCATTTGCTGTATCTGAGGCAGGATTGAAAGTTAGAAATAAATTAAGGATAAAAAGAAGTTAAATCTAAACCTTCATTAATTTTAAGACCAGCAATTAAATTTAGATTTTGAATAGCTTGTCCAGCTTGCCCTTTTAAAAGATTGTCAATGGTAGAGAGTAATATTATTTTGCCACTTCGATTATCAACATTTACTGATATGTATATATCGTTTGAATTTCTTGCCCATTTACTTGAGGGATATGTCCCAACTGGTAATACTTTTACATTTTCATAATTTCTGTAGAAATTATCAAGTAAAATTTTACAATCATCCGCAGTTAGTCCAGGATCTTTAAGTCTTCCATAAATTGTTGAAAACATACCCCTAACAATTGGAACTAAATGTGGTGTAAATATTAACTGAATATTAATACCAGAGGCATAACTCAAAATTTGTTCTATTTCAGATGTATGTCTATGATTAAATAATCCATATGCGGAAATTCCTTCACCTGCTTCTGAATAGAGCAAATGTTCTTTAGGAGTTCTACCTCCTCCTGATATTCCACTTTTTGAATCAATAATAATACCTTCACTCTCTATAATTCCTTGCATCATGAATGGGATAAGAGGTATTAATGCTGAAGTGGGATAACATCCAGGACATGCAACTATTCGTGATTTTTTAATTTCACTTTGATTAAATTCTGGGATACCATAAACAGACTCTAAACACAATTCATAATCATTTCTATTATAAATTTCTGCTTCTTTATAATATATTTCTTTCCATTTATCTAATGATTTATATCTATAGTCTGCAGATAGATCAATGACTTTTATGCCGTTATTAATTAATTCAGGAGTAATTGTTGAAGACAAACCATTTGGTAGTGATAAAATTGCTATATCGGAACTTTCAATAATACGTTTCTGTGAATATTTTTCAATAATAAGATCGTTTTCGATATGAATAAAAGGAAACATCTTATTCCATTTTGAACCAGAAGATTTATTTCCACCTAAGAATGTTATTTTAAAATTTGTATTTCTTCTTAGTAGATTTACTAACTGTATGCCTCCGTAACCTGTAGCACCAACTATTGCAACATTCATTTCTCTTAACCGGCAAGTGTGATATAGGATTATATAGTATTGAAATTGTTTATTACAATAACAATTTCTTCATTATGTAATTTATAGTGGAAGACGCAAGTACAAGATCTAATAATCAGGAAATTTCTGAAAAGGAAGAAATTCTTGATATAAGATTTGACCCTATAACTGATGCTTTAGCTGCAATAAGAAATGGTGAATGTGTAATTGTTGTAGATGATGAAGGAAGAGAAAATGAAGGAGATTTAATATGTGCTGCCCAATTTGCGACGCCTCAACAAATAAATTTTATGGCTGTAGAGGGGCGAGGTTTAATTTGCTTAGCAATGCAGGGAGATAAATTAGATGATTTAGATTTACCATTAATGGTTGATAGGAATACTGATTCAAACCAAACAGCGTTTACCGTTTCTATTGATGCAGGACCTGAATTTAATGTAAGTACAGGTATATCTGCTGAAGATAGAGCAAAAACAATTCAAGTTGCAATAAATCCTAATACCACGCCTGAAGAGCTAAGAAGACCTGGTCATATATTTCCTTTAAGAGCAAAAAAAGGAGGGGTTTTAAAAAGAGCTGGACATACTGAAGCAGCTGTTGATTTAGCCTTACTTTCAGGTTTATATCCTGCAGGTGTTATTTGTGAGATTCAAAATCAAGACGGATCAATGTCTAGATTACCTGAACTCAGTAAATATGCTAAGCAATGGGGTATGAAATTAATTTCAATTGCTGACTTAATAAGATATAGATCAGAAAACGAAAGATTCGTATTTAGAAAATCAGCTACTGAGCTACCCAGCATATTTGGTACTTTTAAAGCTTATGGATATATAAATGAGCTAGATGGTTCCGAGCATGTTGCACTTGTTAAAAAAAAATCTAAAACAATAAATGAACCAGTCCTTGTAAGGATGCATTCTGAATGTCTTACTGGAGATGCTTTTGGATCATTAAGATGTGATTGCAGACCACAACTTGAGGCTGCATTGTCGAGGATAGAAAAAGAGGGAGAAGGTGTAGTTGTTTATCTCAGACAAGAGGGAAGAGGGATAGGATTAATTAATAAGTTAAAAGCTTATAGCTTACAGGATGGTGGTTTAGATACTGTTGAGGCAAACGAAAAACTTGGATTTCCTGCAGATTTAAGAAATTATGGTGTAGGTGCTCAAATTCTTACAGACCTTGGCATTAAGAAGCTTAAACTTCTAACAAATAATCCAAGAAAAATTGCTGGTTTAGGAGGTTATGGTATCGAAGTTATATCTAGAGTTCCATTGGTAATTTGTCCAGGAGACTATAACGCTGAATATTTAAATGTTAAAAGGACTAAATTAGGACATTTACTAGATAATGAACAAATTAAATTTTCAAATATAGATCCATTTATTGCAATATTTGTTGATGGAAAATATAGTTCTAACGATTTAGTTTCTATTAAGAATAAGATAAATAAATTTTGTCAATCAAACGACATAGAAGTAAAGCCAGAAAGCAGCCCTAGATTGCTAGCTATATGGAATCGTCCAAAACTAGTGTGGAGAATAATTCATAAAAAAGATAGAAAAAACATAGTTATTAATAACAACGAAATTAAAAAAATTGAAGACTTTATTTTTACACTCTCAAAAATTAAGAAAAGCTCAAAAGTTGGATTAATAGTTGCTAAAAATATTGATCACGCACTTCATCCTAATAATAATATTAAAATCGAGGAGGCATTAATAACTGATCAAAATGAAAAGCTTTATGCTTCAACAAGAAAGTTTAATTTAGATAAAGTGCCTTTTATTATTATTTTTAAGAATAATGAAGAACTATACTGAATAAGCTTTTATAATTTTCGAACCATTCTTTAGTTTTAAAACAACATCCATATTATTTGTTTTTCCAAATACGGTATGTACTCCGTCTAAATGTGGCTGAGGTTCATAAACTATAAAAAATTGGCTGCCTCCTGTATTTTTACCGGCATGTGCCATTGATAATGATCCAGTAACGTGTTTATTAGAATTAATTTCACATTTTATCTTGTAACCAGGACCTCCAGTGCCAGGCATTCCTGAAGAGCCTTCTCTAGTATTTGGACATCCACCTTGAGCCATAAAACCAGGAATAACTCTATGAAATGACAAACCATTATAAAATCCTTCATTTACAAGTTTTGTAAAATTATCGACTGTATTGGGTGCATCTTCAGAAAATAAATCAAATTCAATATTACCTGAATCAGTCTCAAAAATAACTTTTGACATGTTGTAAAACCTTTTATTGAAGTATATTACATGAATTAAATTTTTAGAGAAGTTTCTCCAAGTTTTCTCTAATGTTTTCTAAATCGTCATGGTTATTTTTTTTATCTTCCCACTTATCTACTTCTAAGTTTTTTTGAGGAGGGGTTAATAGCAATCTATCTTCAAGAGTTTTCGGTACAAAATCTTTAGTAACTATTCTGGTCTCATAATCACATCTATTGCAAAAATCTTTAATTTCTTCTAAATCAAACATTTCTACCGAAGGAGAAGGAAAATCTTGCGCTTCTAAAAGACCGACATATCGTTCAGCATCATCCTTTTCTTCAAACATTAATACAATCGTTCTACCCTTAAGCTCTATAGAGTGAATGCCTTCATTTTCAGTATTTGGATTATAAAGTAGAACAAATATTTTCATAATTAAGTTCTTAAAAATTAGGCTTCAGAAAGAGATAATTCCTGTAATCTCGAATATAAGGCAATTTCTTCATCATTCATATTAGCAGGAATCACAACGACTATCTCTACATATTGATCACCAATATCATTACCATGAACTAGTCCTCTGCCTTTAAGCCTAAGTAATCTTCCTGTTGAGGATTTAGGTGGGACTTGAAGAGTAACATTACCTTCGAGAGTTGGGACATCAACGGCGCAACCCAAAAGTGCATCGGGTGGGAATAATTCAAGCTTGTAAAGAACCCTTAGTCCATCAATTCTCAATCCTTCTGAAGTTTTAACTTTTAATTGAAGATAATGATCTTTTCCACCTCTTGCAATATTTTCTAACCTAAGCCTCCACCCATCTCCTGCGAAAGGTGGTGTATCGACTTCAACAATAGTTTTATCCTCTAGTTCAATTAATATAGTTGATCCCATAAGTGCCTCTTCTGGAGATAATTCAATTATTGTTTCAACGTCTTGAAAAGATTTTATAGGTGGCGGTTCATAAGGTGATGTAGCAGGATAATCAAAATTCTCAAATTCTTCTTCAAATATCTCCTCGTCTAGAAAATCGTTTTCTGGTTCATTTTCAGAATAATTAGTATAACCGTAAAGCATATCTAAATATTCTTCAAATTTAGGGAATCCTGATTCAAAATTATTTTTACTAGTATTTTCTTTCTCTTCTATAGAAGATCTTTGTTTAGGATCGCGTAAAAATTCATAAGCTTCATTTATTAACTTGAAACGTTCTTCAGCATTTATATCATTTTTATTTAAATCTGGATGCCATTTTCTAGCTTCTCTTCGAAAGGCCTTTTTTAGTTCAAAATCATCAAAGTTTTTTGATAATCCTAAAATAGATAAATAATCAGTTTTAGAGGAAATAGTCATTGTCCCATGGATCATCGTCCCTAGAATTACCATACCTCGAATTTCTATAATTTCTATCTATTTGGTTATCCCATGGATCATCATCCCAATAATCATCAGAGAACAATTCATCCTTGATAGATCCAAAAGTATTCTTGATCCCTTGTAAAGGGTTACTTTCAATTTTCTTTTCAGCTGCAAATTTTCTATTTAACCCAAACAAAGCCTCTTGTAAGGCACTACATGAGAGTTCTAATTCTTGAGGATCTTCATCCTCTAAGAATTCTTCGACATCTTGTATTGCAATCTCCACTGCCCTTTGTTGTCTTTCAGCTCCAAAGGGGCCAAATTCTAAAGAAACATCTCTAAGTCTTCTCTCTGCTTGAGCTATAAGTGTGAGAGCGTTATTTCTGCGATCTATTACGGATCTCTTTTTTTTATCTTCACTTGCCTTAGATTTAGCTTCATCAATAATTTTATTAATTTCATCTTCATTTAGATTAGAGCCGCCCGTTATACTTACAGACTGATTCCTTCCTGTTGTTCTATCAGTAGCACTGACTTCAAGTAATCCATTAGCATCAATATCAAACGCCACTTGTACTTGAGGTATGCCTCTAGGAGCTGGAGGAATACCAGATAATCTAAATTTTCCCAATGACTTATTTTCTCCAGCTAGTGGTCGTTCTCCTTGAAAAATTTTTATAAAAACAGAAGATTGATTAGCTTCAGAAGTACTAAAAACATCTGACTGTCTAACTGGTATTGGAGTATTTCTTGGAATTAATACTTTCATTAATCCTCCAATGGTTTCAAGACCTAAAGAAAGAGGAGTAACATCATTTAAAAGCAAGTCTTGTAGTTCTCCGCTTATAATCCCTGATTGTATTGCTGCACCAATGGCTACGACTTCATCTGGATTAACAGTTTGACATGGGTCATTAGGCACTAAAGTTCTTACTAATTGTTGAACCATTGGTATTCTTGTTGAGCCACCTACAAGGACTACCTCATCAACTTCATCAGGATTCCATCCTGAATCATCTAATGCAATTTGAACTGGTTCTAATAATCTATCTAATAAATCTTGCGATAAAGATTCAAAAAGTTTTCTATCCAAAGTCTCATCTATATGTAGTGGACCTTGTTCATTTGTGGTAATAAAGGGAAGAGATATTTTTGTTTTATTTAAACCTGACAATTCACATTTTGCCTTTTCAGCTGCTTCTGTGAGTCTTTGGAGTGCTTGCCTATCTCTGCGTAAATCAATTTTATACTTTATTAAAAATTTTTCTGCTAACCAATCAACTATTTTTGAATCAAAATTATTGCCGCCGAGCTGAGTATCCCCACATGTAGCTTTTACATCAAAAACACCATTAGATATTTTTAATAGCGAAACATCAAATGTACCTCCCCCTAAATCAAAAACTAATACATTATTAGCAGAACTTTTTTCAAAGCCATATGCCAAAGCTGCGGCTGTTGGCTCATTGAGAATTCTCTCGACTTTAATACCCGCTAAAAGAGCAGCATCTTTAGTAGCTTGTCTCTGCGATTCATTGAAATAAGCAGGAACAGTAATAACTGCTGAATCAATCGTATCGCCAAGAAATCTTTCTGAATCATCTATTAATTTCCTAATAATTGAACTTACTAACTCTTCAGGTGCATATTCTCTTTCTGTAAAGGGACTTAAAACCCTAACATTCCCATTATTATTTGATTTAATATTATAAGGAACTGAGATACTTGTATCATCTAATTCATCCCATTCGCGACCTACAAATCTTTTTAAATTAAAAAAGGTATTTTTAGGATTTAAGACTAATTGTCTCCTAGCCTGATCTCCAATAACAATTTCAGAATCTTTGGTGAATCCAACTATTGAAGGCGTTGTTCTCGTACCTTCAGAACTTGAGATTATTACTGGGCGACCAGCTTCTATTACTCCAACCACGGAGTTAGTAGTGCCTAAATCAATTCCAACTATTTTCCCCATAATTCTATTATGGATAATTAAAACTTAACTTCAAAATTTAATTAAAACAAATAATTAATAATATTGTTTTAATATTAGTAAAAATATCTCTATTGTTAAGTTCAATTATTAATAATATTTATATTCTTTCAGTATAAAATCTTTTAAAAAATTCTTTTTCTACGAGAATTTAATAAATAGAACTTAAATTTTGATGTAATTATCTTTATTAATGTTCTTCATTGCTTTATATTTATACGGAGAGAGAGGGATTCGAACCCTCGATAGAGTTGCCCCTATACAGCATTTCCAGTGCTGCGCCTTCAACCACTCGGCCACCTCTCCCAATAAATGTTATTTTAACCTTTTAACATCCCTTATTTGAGGAAAAATACTTGAAAAAGAAGTTTAAAGTCACTATAAAAAATAAAGTAACGGGTAAAGTTTATCAAGAAGATGTAAGTAGTGATGAATATATTTTAAAGGAATTTGAGAAAAAGGGTCTTAGACTTCCATTCTCATGTAGAAATGGATGTTGCACTGAATGTGCAGTAAAAATCATATCGGGTAAACTTGAACAAAGACATGCCATGGGAGTCTCACAAGCCTTGAAGGATGAGGGATATGCTTTACTCTGCGTGGGTAAAGCTTTAGAGGATGTTGAAGTAGAAACAACATATTATGATGAGGTTTATGAAAAGCAATTCGGACAATACTTCGGACAAGGTAGTACTAGAGTAGCTCCTCCGTGGGAATTTGAAGAAGATTAGAAGCATGAATATCACTGATAAATTTAAAAATTTACAAATTAATTTAAATCTTGATAATCTTACAGAAACTGCCAAAAACGCAGCGAATATTGGTTCTGAAATAATTAGTACAAACTATAACAAGATACAAAGAATTTCATCTAAAGGTAGAGAAGGTGATCTCGTTACAAATGTTGATCTTGAGGTTGAGAGAAAAATTAAAGATTACCTAATAGATCAAACTCCAGAAATTTCAATCCTTGCTGAGGAGACTGGCCAATCTAACAAATCATCTGATTTAATTTGGTGCATAGATCCATTGGATGGAACAACAAATTATTCCCATGGATATCCATTTTTTGGGACTTCAATTGGACTTGTATATAAGGATATACCCATTTTAGGTGCAATATCTGTCCCTTATTTACATGAACTTTATTGGGGTTGCATAACCAAAGGTTCTTATTGCAATAATGAGATAATTACAGTTTCAAACCCCATTAATTTATCTGAAAGTTTATTAGTTACAGGTTTTGCTTATGACAGGTTTGAAACCGAAAATAATAATTATGCTGAGTTTTGCTGGCTTACTCATAAAACAAGAGGTGTAAGAAGAGGTGGAGCTGCGGCCGTAGATCTCGCATTTGTTGCTAGTGGGAAAGTTGATGGATTTTGGGAAAGGGGACTACAGATATGGGATATTGCTGCTGGTGCTATTATTGTTCATGAAGCAGGAGGAGTAATTTCTAATTATCCAAATGGAGAGCTAGATCTATATTCCGGAAGAATTTTAGCTTGTAGTCCAAAAATTAATATTGAACTTCAAGATCAGCTATCAAAAGTTACTCCTTTTAAAAATAATTTGTATACCTAAATCAACAATAAAATGAACGATATCAAAGAATTTAATTTACTAGATGTAAGAAAGAATTCACAAATAGTTAATACCTTAAATAAGGTTTATAAATTATGGGGTTATGAGAAAATTGCTCCATCAATGATAAATAACATTGATATTTTAAAAACAAGTGGAGTCATAAATCAGGACGAATTAGTTAGTTTGGTAAGTAATAAATCATTATGTCTTAGACCTGAAATGACAACCTCAATAGTAAAATTAATATCAACAAGATTAATAAATAAAAAAAGACCAATAAGATTATGGAACAATGGAATAATATTTGAAAAAAAGGATGGAGTTAAAAATTCTCAAAGGTTCAATGAGAGGATACAAAGTGGAATTGAACTAATTGGATATGATACAGAATTTCCTGAAATAGAAGTTATTAATATTCTTTTTGATTCAATTGATAAACTAAAATTAAAAGAAAATTGTAATCTAATTTTTCTTGTAAGTAGTACTACAATAATGGATTTAATTCTTAATAAATATAAAAATAATAATTACGAAGAAATAAAAAAAAGCATGATAAATTTAGATCAAGATAACTTAAATAAACTCGATATTTCACATCAAGATAAAAGCATTCTCAATGATCTTCTTTACACTAGAGGTGATCCAAATAATGTAATAGAGAAATTATCAAATTTATATGGTAATAGTAAAGTATTAGATGATTTGCGATATTTGTTTAATACAATTCAACCAATTGCAAATAAATATCAAATTAGGATTCAATTAGATCCTACTTTTCAACCACATTTAAATTTATATGAAGGAATAGTTTTTCAATTAATAAGTGTAAAAAATGGAGAAAAATCTATTATTGCTAAGGGAGGACGATATGATGAGTTAGTAAGATTCTTCAATCCAAAAGAGAGAATTCCTAATGGTTTAGGATTTAGTATATCAATAGATAATTTAAGAAAAGTTATAAAAGAGGAAAATAATACAAATGAAAAAATATTATTACTTTATCAAAAGAAAGAAGATTTACCGTTAGCAATCGAGAAACAAAAGAAATTACATGAAGAAGGTATCATTACTATTCTAGAGATAAATCCATGTATTGATATTTCACTATCAGAGAACTTAATGAAGGAAAATAATTGCTCTAAAATTAAATGGATTAAATAGTATTTATAAACTATAGATACAGAAATTTATTAATACTTACTACATATAAATAATAAAATTTAAATAATATTTTTATATTTTAAATATAAATAATTAAATAGATTTATTGTTATATTTTTGTACGGACAATACTCCTAACAAAACTTGAATAAGAGGTTTTAAAGAAATAAAATAAAATTGATTTTCTATTCTCAAATAAATGCAAAAAGGTAAGATTCGAATAAATACTGAAAATATTTTTCCAATTATCAAAAAAGCTGTTTATTCAGATCACGAAATATTCTTAAGAGAACTAGTTAGCAATTCAGTTGATGCTATAAGTAAAAGGAGAATGGCATCCTTTGCTGGAGATTGTGAAAATTGTAAATCACCACAGGTCAAAATTACTTTAGACAGAGAGAAGAATACTCTTACAATTTCAGATAATGGGATTGGGATGAATGATGAAGAGATAAAAAAATATATTAATCAGGTTGCTTTTTCAAGCGCAGAAGAATTTTTAGAAAAATACAAAAAAGATAATGATGAATTCATAGGTCACTTTGGTTTAGGTTTTTACTCTAGTTTTATGGTTTCTGAAAAGGTTGAAATTATTACAAAATCAGCCATAGGAGAAAGCAAAGCATTTAAATGGTCGTGCGACGGATCGCCAAGTTTTACTTTAGAAGATAGCAAAAGGGAAGAAATTGGAACCGATGTAATTTTATATCTTTTAGATGAAGAAAAGGAATTTATAGAACCAGCTCGAATTAAATCATTAGTAAAAAAATATTGTGACTTCATGGCTATAGACGTTTTATTGGAAGGTGAATGTATAAATAAAAAAAATCCACCTTGGAGAAAAAATCCAAGTGAGCTTAATGATGAAGACTACATTGAGCTATACAAATACTTATATCCTTACCAAGGAGAACCCTTGCTTTGGATTCATCTAAATACTGATTTTCCATATAATATACAAGGAATCCTATATTTTCCAAAACTTTCTGGCAGAGCAGATTGGGAGAAGGGAGAAATAAAGTTATTTTGTAATCAAGTTTTTGTAAGCGATTCGATTAAAGAAATTGTTCCAAGATATTTATTACCTTTAAGAGGTGTAATAGATTCTACTGATATCCCTTTAAATGTGAGTAGAAGCGCTCTACAAACAGATCGAAAAGTAAGGTCAATATCATCATTTATTTCAAAAAAAATTGCTAATAAACTGAAAGATCTATTGAAAAATGATCCTGAATTTTATGCAGAAATTTGGGATTCAATTTCTGCATTTGTTAAGATTGGTGTAATGGAAGATGAAAGATTCTCTGAACTTGCTCAAAACAATATAATTTTTGAGACAAAATTAGGTATAAATTTTGAAAAAGAAAAAGAGATAGAAAACAAATTATTAATTAAGTTCAATGATAAATTTTTTACAACATTGGAAAATTACTCTGATAGAAATAAAGATGATGAAGATAATAAAATTATTTATTGCACTGATGAAATTTCGCAATCGAACGCTTTAAATTTATGGATATCTAATAACAGAGAGGTTATCAAAGCCGATCCTTTAATAGATGCACAGTTTATTCCTTGGCTAGAAAGTAAAAATGAGAAATATAAATTTCAAAGAGTCGATTCTGAAATAAACGATGAATCAGCAAAAGATTCACCTGAAATTGTCGACAAAGATGGAAAATCTAATGCCGACAATATAAAAGAACTTATTTCGAAAGCACTAAATAATGAAAAGGTTACAGTCAAGGTTCAATCTCTTAAAAACAATGATGCTCCCCCAGCTTTAATTTTGCTCCCAGAACAAATGAGAAGAATTAATGATATGGGTGCATATATGGAACAAAAGATACCTGGATTACCTGAATATCACGTACTATTAGTGAATAAGGACCATCCTTTAATTAATGGCTTAACTAAATTTTCAGATAAAAAGATAATCTTAAACGAAAAGGATTCTGATGAAAGTTCCCTTACGGGGAGGATAGCAAATCATATTTATGCGATGGCAAAGTTAACTGTAGGTGGATTAGATCAAAAGCAAATCGTAGATTTACAACTAAATAATGCTGAATTACTAACAGAGTTAATTAATTCAAAATAAAACTCAATATGATAAAATTTAATAAATTATTTGGTTGAAATATGTCTAGGGTTTGCGAACTTACAGGTGCAAAAGCTAATAATGGTATGGCTGTTAGTCATTCACATATCAGAACAAAGAAATTACAACAAGTAAATTTACAAAAAAGAAGATTATGGTGGCAAGAAGGTAATAAATGGGTGACTATGAAAATCAGTACAAAGGCACTTAAATCCATTCAAAAAGTTGGATTAAATAAATTTGCAAAAATTCAAGGTGTGGATCTAAGCAAATTTTAAATAAATAATGAGAAAGTTTTTTTTAAGTCTAATAATTCTTTTCTCAATTTTTATTTATCAACCAAGACTGTATGCATTTGATTTTGCTCCAGAAATTGGAGATTTAGCTCCAGATTTCTCCCTAAATGGTGTTAATACCAAATTTAAAAACAAAACAAAATGGGATTTAAAAGATTTTAAAGATAAATGGCTTATATTATATTTTTATCCTAAAGATTTTACAACTGGTTGTACGATTGAAGCAAAAGGTTTTTCTGATCTTAAGAATAAATTCTCCAAATACAATGCCGAGATAGTTGGTATAAGCGCTGATAATGAAGAATCTCATGATAGTTTTTGTAATTCAAAAGCTATAAACTATACTTTATTATCTGATTCAAATGGAAAAGTAAGTGAAAAATACGGCTCTTGGATACCTCCTTATTCAGATCGGAATACTTTTTTAATTTCACCAGAAGGAACAATTATCTATAGATGGATAAGTGTCACTCCTACTAATCATGCAAAAGAAGTATTTAAAGTTTTAGAAAAGAATTTATAAAATTTTGCACGAATTATCTTTTGCTACTTGGGTTATTCATATATCGAGTGTACTCGAATGGGTAGTTGCTATATTTATTATTAATCAAATTAGTTCCTACAATAATTATAATTATTTTTTTTGGCTGGGATTAGCAATGATTCCAAATCTAATCGGAGCAATGTGCGCTATAACTTGGCATATATATGATAATCCGATGCAATTATATGGTTTAGTTTCTTTACAAGGTATTTTTACAACCATTGGAAATTCAACATTAGCAGTGGCTTCGTTTTATTTATATAAGAATTCAAGTTATTATGAGTAATTACATAAAAGAAATATTTGATAAACTATCAACCATAGATAATAATTATATTTTTATAATTTCGATAATCCCCTACTCAATTTTTCTTTTTTATCTTTACAAAAACCCGAAAATAAGTAAAACAATAAAAATAGGCTTTTCATTAACATTACTCTTTGTCTTAATAACAATTATTTTTTCAATTATTTCCTTAACTATATATGATAAATCACTTGTTGAAATTGATTCGTTACATGGCCTAGCAGAATCATTTTTAACAATAACCGATTTTATAATTTTATTAGGATTTATAAACTTTTTAAAGAAAATTGAAGTAAAAAACTCTTAAGAAATATACAAATTCTTCGTAAATAAACACAAAATGATGCAAAATAGTGTTATTGAACAATTATTATGATTAATACTATATTTGCAGCGGCTTCAGCGCCAGCAACATTTGAATGGTCACCAAAATGTGCTCTTGTAATGATTACTTGTAATATACTTGCATATGCAATTGCAAGAGCAACAATTAGAAAACCAAATGAAGGTTTTGCTATGCCAAATGCAAGATTTTTTGGAGGATTAAGTCATGGTGCATTCGTAGGAGCCAATTGCTTAGGACATCTTTTGGGAATCGGTTCAATTTTAGGGTTAGCAGCTAGAGGAGTTCTGTAATCACAGTTAAGAAATTTGTTGATATTAAATTTTAAATTTATTTAATATTCTTTCTGACATTTGTTCAGATGTTAATCCTAATGTTTTTTTACTTTGATCAGGAGAAGCATGATCTACTAAAACATCTGGTATTCCCAACCTAAGGACAGGTATATTGATATCATTATCATTTAATAATTCAACAATTGCAGAACCAAAACCACCAATAATAGTTCCTTCTTCCATAGTTACTACTTTCTTTATTTTTTGTGCCAATGGTAAAATTAGTTCACGATCTAATGGCCTCACAAATCTTGCATTTATAACACATGGATTTACATCATTCTCTTTTAATAAAGTAGATGTCTCAACTGCTGCTGCAACCATAGACCCATAAGCAATAATTAAGATATCATCTCCTTCATTGATAATTTCACCTTTACCTATTTCAATTGGCTCCCAGCCCTCATCCATAGTAGCTACGCCTAAGCCTGATCCACGAGGTATTCGGAGTGCTGTTGGACCATTATGATTTATTGATGTAACTAGCATCCTTTGAAGCTCTGCTTCATCTTTTGGAGCCATCAAAACAAAATTAGGTATAGACCTCATATAACTAATGTCATATTGACCTTGATGTGTCGGACCATCAGCTCCAACAATGCCAGCTCTATCTAAAACGAAAGAAACAGGTAATTTCTGAATACCTACATCATGAATAAGTTGATCAAAAGCTCTTTGCAGAAAGGTACTATAAATAGCTACTACAGGTTTTAAGCCATCACAGGACATACCTGCGGCAAGTGTAACAGCATGTTGTTCAGCAATGCCTACATCAATATATTGATCCGGAATATTTTTCTGTAAGATATCAAGACCAGTACCAGTGGCCATGGCCGCAGTTATTCCAATAACTTTACTATCTTGTTCACATATTTTTAGTAATGTTTGACCGAAAATCTTACTATAACTACTAGGTTTAGGTTTATTGGATGGAATGGATTTGCCTGTTGTAAGATCAAAAGAAGATTGGGCATGATAACCTACTTGATCAGCCTCAGCATAAGTATATCCTTTACCTTTAGTAGTGACTACATGCACTAAAACCGGTTTTTTTAATCGATGAGCCGTATTGAAAGTGTTTATTAGATTTGAGATATCATGTCCATCAATTGGGCCCATATATGTGAATCCTAACTCTTCAAATACAGCACCAACTTTTGGCACAGCCAATCTTCTAACACTACCTTGGATAGTTTTAAGTTCTTCTGGAATATCTTTTCCTATAATTGGAATATTCTTAACACTTTCTTGAACACTATTAGATAAGAATTGTAGAGGGGGACTTAACCTTACCTTATTTAAATAGGTAGATAAGGCACCTACTGGTGGGGAGATTGACATATCATTATCATTAAGAACTACTAAAAAAGGAGTATTGGGGAGAGTTCCAGCATGATTAATAGCTTCTAAAGCCATTCCTCCGGTAAGGGCACCATCCCCAATAACTGCTACACATTTATGATCACTTCCATTTTTATCTCTAGCCAGTGCCATGCCTAAGGCAGCAGAGATAGAGGTACTGGCATGTCCTGCACCGAAATGATCAAATGAGCTTTCGCTTCTTTTTAGGTAGCCTGCGATTCCTTTTTCCTGCCTTAATGAATCAAAATCATTGAATCGGCCTGTTATTAATTTATGAGGATATGCCTGATGGCCTACATCCCAAACAACCTTATCAATATCAAGATCTAATGTTTGATATAAAGCTAATGTCAGTTCAACGACTCCTAATCCTGGTCCAAGATGTCCACCACTTGTAGAAACGACTTGCAAGTGTCTTTCTCTTATCTGAGAAGCAATTTCTTCAAGTTGTGATACTGTTAAGCCATGAAGCTGATTAGGGTGACTTAACTCACTTAAAAGCATTATTTAAAATAGTCTATATATAATTTAAAACGCGAAGTGCCATTTTGAGTGTTTTTTATAAAATAGATTATGTAATGTTTTATTAGATTAATATTTAATGCTAAAAATAACTATATGAAAGAATATTTACAAAAAATTCTCCAAGCGAGGGTATATGAGGTAGCGAAAGAAACTCCTCTAGAGAAAGCAAATATTTTGAGTAAGAGGTTTAATAACAATATTTTCTTAAAAAGAGAGGATTTACAAGATGTTTTCTCATTTAAAATAAGAGGTGCATTTAATAAGATGAGAAATCTTAGTCAAGATAAATTAAAAAAAGGTGTAATTACCTCAAGCGCTGGAAATCATGCTCAAGGAGTAGCACTTAGTGCAATTAAATTAAAATCTAAGGCAACTATCTTAATGCCAATAACAACACCTCAAGTAAAAATTAAAGCGGTTAGAGAACTTAAAGCTGAGGTAATATTATTTGGTGAGAATTACGATGAATCATACTTAGAAGCTCTTCGCCTTAGTAAAGAAAGAGATCTTACTTTTATTCATCCTTTTGATGATATAGAAGTAATTGCTGGTCAAGGTACTATCGCAGTTGAAATAATAAATCAGCTAGGAGATCCTCCAGATTGTATTTATGTAGCTGTAGGTGGTGGTGGATTAATAGCTGGAATATTAACTTACATAAAAAATTTATGGCCTACAACAAGGATTATTGGAGTAGAGCCAGAAGATGCTGATGCGATGTCAAAATCCTTGAAGGAAGACAAAATAATTGAACTAGAAAATGTTGGTTTATTTGCTGACGGTGTAGCTGTAAAAAAAGTTGGTAATTTAACATTTGAAATTACAAAAAAATATGTGGATAAAATTATCACAGTCAATAACGATGAAATCTGTGCAGCAATCAAAGATGTGTTCGAAGAGACTAGATCAATACTTGAACCTGCTGGAGCACTATCAATTGCAGGAATGAAAAAAGATATCACTGAAGAAAAATATAATGAACTTAATCTTGTAGCAATAGCCTGTGGGGCAAATATCAACTTCGAAAGGCTGAGATTCGTTGCGGAAAGGGCCGAATTAGGAGAATATAAAGAGGCTATGATTGCTGTAGAGATACCAGAGAAAGCAGGAAGTCTAATAGATTTATGTAAATTACTTAAAGAAAGAAATTTAACAGAATTCAGCTATAGAATGTCCAATTCTCAAAATGCACAAATTTTCATTGGACTTCAAGTTAATGGATTAGAAGACAAACAATTGTTAATTGAAGAATTCAATAAATCAAAATATAAATTTATTGATATTAGTAATGATGAATTATCTAAAAATCATTTAAGACATATGGTAGGAGGAAGATTACCCGCAGGATTTACAGACCATAAAAACAATAATTTAGTAGAAATTTTATATAGATTTGAATTTCCAGAAAGGCCTGGAGCATTAATGAAATTTTTAAAGAGGATGAAACCTGATTGGAGTATTAGTGTATTTCACTATAGAAATCATGGTGCGGACGTAGGCCGAATTGTAATTGGAGTATTAATAAATCAAGACTTTATTGAAGACTGGTATAAATTTGTAAATGATCTTGGATATAAATACTGGGATGAATCTAATAACAAAACATATAAATTATTTTTAGGTGCATCAACTTAAATAAGACGTTATCTTAGTTTAGATTTTAAAATAACAATCGATCAAATAATTCCAAATGAGAATAATGAAAGAGATCATAATCTTGTGACAAAAATTGAAGCTGTCTTATATTTAAAAGGTAAACCAGTTTCAAAAAAAACTTTATCTGAACTTACGAACTCGAATATAAATTCTGTAAATGATGCAATTAAGCAACTTTCTGATAAGTATTCTCATTCTTCATCAGCTTTAGAAATTATTAGTAATAATTCTTTAATTTCATTAGAACTTAAACAGTCTTTAAATGAATATGTAGAGCATTTATTACCTGCAGAATTAAAAACAGCAGTGCTAAGAACTTTAGCTGTTATTGCTATTAAGAAAAAATTACTACAATCTGATTTAATTATTCTCAGAGGTTCAAGTGCTTATGACCATATTAAAGAACTTATAGAAAAAAAATTTATTATCAAAAGGAAACAAAAAGATGGAAGGTCTTATTGGTTATCATTAACAGATAAGTTTTTTCAAACATTTGCTGTAAGTAATGAATTTCTGTCCAAAATAGGCGAGTCAAAAAAGTAAATGTTATTATAATTAATATTAATTAGGAAAATGGTTACAGAAATTTTTGCTGTTTTAGGTCAAACATTACAAATATACTCTCTCATCCTTATTGTAAGAGTTTTACTTACATGGTTTCCTAGTATAGATTGGAGTAATGGCATTCTTGCTGCAATATGCTCTATTACAGACCCATATCTGAACCTTTTCAGAGGGATCATACCTCCCATAGGAGGCTTTGATATTTCTTCAATTTTAGCTTTTTTACTCTTAAATTTTGTTGAAAATTTTGTCAGGGGATTAGCATACTCTCCCTTATTTGTAAGTTATTAGATTATCTATCATCTCCTGAGCCAGATATTTTACCTCTAGATAATCTTAAATTTAATTTCTCTAAATTATCTTTAGCTACATCATCTAGAGAAAAATTAAATTCGTCGCATAGATTTGATAAATACCACAGAACGTCTCCTAGTTCTTTCTTTAAAGCTAATTTACTTTCATAATCAAAAATTCCATTTTTGTCTCTCATAACTTTTTTAATCTTCTCAGCAACTTCGCCACTTTCACCAACTAAACCTAGAGTTGGGTATATAAAATTTTTATCTTTATGGGGATAGATGGCTGTTTTTCTAGCTTCTATTTGATAACTATCAAAATCCATAGCTTATTAATGAAGTTTTTAATATGATAAATTTAACTTATTCTTGAAAAATTTATATGCCAAATGTTGATTTAAAAAGAAGAACAAAGATAGTTGCAACTATAGGTCCTGCAACTCAATCAGAATCTGTAATAACTGAACTTATAAAAGCTGGAGTTACGACATTTAGATTGAATTTTTCTCATGGAGATCATGAAGATCATGCCGAAAGAATTAAAACTATCAGAAAAGTTTCATCTGAACTAGATTTACATATAGGAATATTGCAGGATTTACAGGGGCCAAAGATTAGATTAGGTAGATTTAAAGATGGTCCAGTAAAAGTAAAAAAAGGTGATTTATTTTCTTTAACGTCAAAAAAAGTTGAATGTAATAACGAAATTGCAAATGTTACTTATGAAAAATTAACTGATGAAGTTTCAGTCGGAAAAAGAATATTACTTGATGATGGAAGAGTCGAAATGATTGTAGACAAAATTGATAACAAAGAAAATTTACTTATTTGTAAAGTTACAGTTGGTGGTGTTCTCTCAAATAATAAAGGTGTAAACTTTCCAGATGTGCAATTATCTGTTAAGGCGCTTACTGAAAAAGATAAAAGAGATTTAGAGTTTGGATTAAAGTCTGGAGTTGATTGGATTGCATTAAGCTTTGTAAGAAATCCATCTGATATAAATGAAATCAAAGATTTAATTAATGAGCATGGTTATTCAACTCCTGTAGTAGCCAAAATCGAAAAATTTGAGGCAATAGATCAAATAGACTCTGTTTTACCTTTATGTGATGGAGTAATGGTTGCAAGAGGTGATTTAGGAGTTGAGATGCCTCCCGAGGAAGTGCCATTATTACAAAAAGAATTAATTAAAAAGTCCAATTCACTTGGCATTCCAATAATTACCGCAACACAAATGTTGGATTCTATGGCATCAAGTCCTAGACCAACGAGGGCAGAAGTAAGTGATGTTGCTAATGCAATATTGGATGGAACTGATGCAGTTATGCTTTCAAATGAAACAGCTGTAGGTGATTATCCAATAGAAGCTGTTAAAACAATGGCTACAATTGCAAGAAGAATTGAGAGAGATTATCCACAAAAAGCTATTGAGAGTCACCTTCCCAGTACAATTCCTAATGCTATTAGTGCCGCAGTCAGTAGCATATCAAGGCAGCTAGATGCTGCCGCAATAATACCTCTTACAAAATCTGGAGCTACTGCTCATAATGTCAGTAAATTTAGACCCCCTACTCCAATACTAGCTACGACAAGTGAAAAGTCAGTTGCAAGAAGATTGCAACTTGCATGGGGAGTAACACCAATATTAATAGAGAGTCAAGAAAGAGCGGCCAAAATTTTTAGCATAGCCATGCAGATTGCTCAGGAAATGAATATTCTTAAGCAAGGAGATTTAGTCGTACAGACTGCAGGAACATTAACTGGCATAAGCGGTTCGACAGATTTAATTAAAGTTGGTTTAGTTAGAGAAGTAATCGCTCGCGGTACATCTATTGGAGAAACAGCTGTTACTGGTAAAGCTAGAGTTATTAGTAATGAAAAAGATTTATCTCTAGTATCACCTGGAGAAATCATTATAGTTAATAAAGATCTATTAAAGCTATTACCCTTTTCAAAACAAATTACAGGAATAATAACGGATGAATCTTTAGAAAAATGCTTACAAGTTTATAAAGAATTAGATTCTAATATTTCTACAATTTGTCAACTTGATTCAGTTATTAGTAATATAAAAGATGAAGATTTGATAACTTTACAACTAAATGAAGGTGTGATTTATAAAGGTCAAATCGATGGGTCTCACGACATAGAAGAAAAATATAAATATGTCTAGAAATATATCACTTAAAGAGGCCTTTAAAATGGCTGCGAAAACTTTAATCTCAAATAAATTAAGAAGTTCACTCACTATGTTGGGAATTATAATAGGAAATGCTTCAGTAATAACATTAGTGGGATTAGGGAGAGGTGCTCAAACATTAGCTAGAAATCAATTAAGTAACCTGGGTGCCAATGTTTTATTTATCGTTCCAGGTAATAATGACACGAGAAGAAGGGGTATAGCATTTCCAAAAAACCTAGTATTAGATGATGCCTACGCTATAGAAGAACAAGTTCCGAGTGTAAGAAAAGTTGCACCACAAATTTCAGCTAATGAGATTGTACAATCAAATTCCAAAAGTTTAAGCATTTCAATTGCAGGAATTACTCCGGAATTTTTACAAGTCAGAAGTTTCGAAGTAAATGAAGGAAGATTTATATCTCAAAATGATGTAAAGGGTTCTAGAAGTGTTGTAGTAATTGGCCCTGATTTAAAAACCGAATTTTTTAAAAATGATACAGCTTTAGGAAAAAATATCAGAATAAAAGATCATTCATATGAAATAATTGGGATCCTTGAACCTAAGGGTGCTGTATTTGGGAGTAATCAAGACAAAAATGCCTATATCCCCTTAACAACAATGGTCAATAGAATAACGGGTAAAGATCCTACCTTTGGAATTAGTTTAAGCTTTATAAGTGTTGAAGCGATAAGTAAAAACAAAACAAGTGCAGCAAAGTTCCAAATAACAAATTTATTGAGGCAAAGACATAAAATACTTAGAGATGATGATTTTGCGGTTAGATCTCAAGAAGATGCACTGAATATAGTCACCAACATTACAAGTGGCCTAACTTTTTTATTAGCCGGAATTGGGGCAGTATCACTAATAGTAGGTGGTATAGGAATAATGAATATAATGCTTGTCTCAGTTAGTGAAAGAACCGAAGAAATAGGCCTCAGAAAGGCAATTGGAGCAAAACAGTCCGATGTATTAATTCAATTTCTTTTTGAGGCTTTAATACTTTCAATTATTGGAGGACTTATTGGTACTTTTACAGGATTATCAGGTGTCTACATAATTGGAATTATTACACCACTTCCAGCATCGGTTGGAGTACCCACAACAGTATCTACAATGATAATATCTGGTTCCATTGGCCTTATCTTTGGTGTGTTACCAGCCAAGAGAGCATCTAAACTAGACCCCATAGTAGCTTTAAGAAGTTTATAGATATATTAAAGTCCTCAATATTTATGATCAATAAAAGAAATATTTATAAATTTATAATTTCTTTTGAAAGCATTTTAATATCCTCAATGATTCCAATAAATATCCCCATACCTTCTATTGAAAATATTTATAGAATTGTAGAAATCCCCATCAATTATCAGATTCCTACAATTATTTTCTTAACTCTTATTTTTTCAGGAGAATTCATAAAAAAGGTTTATGCCTTTTATCTATTAATTGGTTTATTTTTCTTACCAGTATTTTTTGATGGAGGATCATTAGGATATTTAATTACACCTAATTTTGGATATTTAATTGGTATATTTCCGTTAATAAACATTATAAATATTTTAAATAAAAAAAATAATTTATCATTAATTAAATATATAAAATATACATTGGCAGGTTTAATAATTATGCATTTTACTGGTATTATATATTTTAGTTTCCAATTATTACTATTTAATAAACAAAATCTAATAGTTTATAATATTGGTTTATTTACATTGAATAAGATCCCATTTCAAATCATAAGTCTAATTCCAGTATATTTAATAATTAATCTTATAAATAATTTAAAACTTGAAAAATGAAAATATATTTTCATAATAAAATAAGTTATTTAAGTATAATTATTATTTTCTGTGCCTTAGATCAAGTTAGTAAAATTTACATATATTTAAATTTAAATAAATTATTAAATAAGGATTTATCTATATTTACAATTGATTTCGTAAGAAATTATGGGGCGGCTTTTAATATATTTTCTGGAAGTAGATTATTCTTAATTTTTATAAGTGTTATTTCAACAATTATATTATCTTATTTTATTTTTATAAGTGAGAATAGACTTATTAATAAATATGGTTTGTCATTTATAGTTGCTGGTAGTATTGGTAATGGCATAGATAGAATTATC
>CACOCT010000006.1 GCA_902625845.1 uncultured Prochlorococcus sp.
TGTTTTGGGTGATTGCATTGTGCGGGGGGGTAAAAATTAATTCACTGATAACGGTAGCGACTGCTGGTGCTATCAGTGCCTATGCAAGCGTGATAAATAATCAGTACCAAATGTTACGAATTAAATCATTTATAAATCCTTGGAGCGATCCTGAGGGGCATGGATATCAACTTATTCAAAGCCTATTAGCTATTGGATCAGGAGGTGTTTTAGGAAAAGGATTTGGCTTGTCAATGCAAAAATTACAATATTTACCTATACAGCATACTGATTTTATTTTTGCTATTTACGCTGAAGAGTTCGGATTATTAGGTTCAATACTTCTTTTAGGATTTTTAGCAATCTTTTCTTATTTAAGCTTAAG
The DNA here is from genome assembly GCA_902625845.1 of uncultured Prochlorococcus sp. Classification (GTDB taxonomy): domain Bacteria; phylum Cyanobacteriota; class Cyanobacteriia; order PCC-6307; family Cyanobiaceae; genus Prochlorococcus_A. The sequence goes on from CACOCT010000006.1 coordinate 365, forward strand.
AATTGCTATAAAATCCAGAAATAACTATACAAAATTAGTTGCAACAGGTTGCGCAACTTTACTTATTGGTCAATCATTAATACATATCGCTGTAACTACTGGTTCCATGCCAACAACAGGATTACCCTTACCATTTGTAAGTTATGGAGGCAACTCATTAATAGGATCATTGTGTATTGCAGCACTTTTATTAAGATGTTCACTCGAATCGACAGGATTTGTTGGTAACCTACGTGCGCGAAAGACATTGAATTAGGTAGAATTTTAAAAACATATTTAAGTAAAACATTTTCGAATTCAATCTTGTTATCTCTGAATTAGCCCAAAGAGGGAATTTGCTAATGCAAGAAGCTGTTAGCAATCCTGGTCCTATTACTTTTGTATTAATTTTCAGTGCTGGACTTTTAACCAGCTTAGGTCCATGCTCTTTGTCGTTGATGCCGTTAACAATTGCTTACATAGGTGGTTCAAAAAATAATAAAAAACAAATAAAGATTCTAAGTTTTTGTAGTGGTGTTATTTTTTCCTTAGTCTTTTTAGGAGCTTTAAGTGGATTCTTGGGGAAAATATATGGTCAAGTACCTCATATTTTTACAACAGGTATTTCAATTTTTGCAATAATTATGGGATTAAATTTATTAGGTTTAATTAGATTCCAACTCCCTAATAGCCCTGATTTTAAATTTATTGAAAATAAAGTCCCACCATTTCTTGCCCCTATGATTACTGGAGCTGCTTTTGGACTCGCCTCCTCTCCATGTATAACTCCAGTTTTAGCTACACTTCTCGCATGGGTTTCGCAAGCGAAGAATCCACTAATATCAATAATATTTTTATTCTTTTTTGGACTTGGACAAGTTATTCCTTTAATTATCGTTGGATTTACCACAGAAAGTTTAAAAAAGATTATTGGAGTTTAGAAAATTTAGCCAAATCATTCCTACATTTAGCGGCTTAATACTAATTTCGCTTGGATTATTAAATATATTCTCCAACTGGATATAAATGTTTTTTTTTAATAAATTAATTCTTAACATATCTTCCTTAAAATTTGCTATTTTCCTCCTATTATTTATAGCTTTTTCAAGTGGGCTCGGAACATTTATTCCTCAAGGTATGGCAAAGAAAGATTATCTTGAAAGTTATAAAAATAACCCTCTTTTTGGGTTCATTGATGGAGATAAAATCTTATTGTTAGAACTAGATCATATTTATACAAGCAAGTGGTTTCTAATATCTTTATTGCTTCTTTGCATTTCACTAGCAGCCTCAAGTTTTAGGAAGCAAATCCCGACGCTCAAAGCATCTTTAAAATGGATAGATTATGACAATATAGAAAAATTTAACAACCTTCAATTAGCTTTTAAGTGGCCTGAAAATGAAGGGGAAGAACCTATCTCAAATGCAAACGAAATACTTAAAAATCAAGGTTGGGAAATTTTAAGAAAAGAAAATAGATTATTAGCTAGAAAGGGTGTTATTGGAAGAGTTGGACCAATACTTGTACATACTGGACTGATAATACTTTTAATTGGTTCTGCATATGGCAATTTCACTAGGAACTCAGTAGAGGAGTATTTGATCCCCAATGAAAGTATAAATTTAATTAATGATGTATCCAAAGAGAGATTTTCTTTGAAATTAAAAAACTTTAATATTCAAAGAGAGGATGATGGTCTCCCAAAACAGTTCACTTCAAATTTGGAGATCTATTCAAATCAATCAAATGAAAAAATAAAAAAACAAGCAGAAGTGAATCATCCATTAAGATATAAAGGATTAACAATTTACCAAGCTGATTGGGCAATATCTAATATTATTCTCGAAATAAATAAAATAAATTACCAATTTGCTTTAAAACCAGTTCCTGAGATTGGTAATGAGGTATGGGGATTGGTTATAGAATTGGGCGAAAATATGAAAAAAAATTATCTTTTAACAATTGATAATGAAAATGGACCTGTAAAAATTTTTGATATTGATAATTTTTCAGAAAATGATCTTTATCTAAATGATAAAGAAGTAAAAATAAATTCTTCAAATATTAAGTTAATCAAAATCATACCTAGTAGTGGACTAATTATTAAAAGTGATCCATCTATTCCCATTATATATAGTTCATTTATACTAATTCTTTTAGGGGCAACTCTGAGCTTAATACCAACAAAACGTATTTGGATTCTCAATGATAATGCTTCAAAAAATTATTATATGGGTGGTTTATGCAACAAAAACCTATCAGGCTTTGAATTAGAATTTAATCAATTATCAAAAAAGTTAAGATAAACTAATCGATTTTATTTCCATGAGTTAGCTCCAGCTTCATTGAAACATTACCTCTTGGATTAAAGTCAGCATTTAAACATAGCCACTGTGGATTAGCTGCAGCTATTAAATCATCCATAATCTTATTTGTAACTTCTTCATGTGAAATCTTTTGATCCCTAAAGTTATTAACATAAAGTTTTAATGATTTAAGCTCATAAACTTTTTCTTTTGGTTGATAAGTAACTTTCAATTTAGCAAAATCAGGATACCCCGAAAAAGGGCACTTACAAGTAAATTCTGGAAGATCAACTATTATTTGATAATTTCTTGATTTATTTGGGTTTTCAAAACATATAATTTCTGAATCTGCAATTTTTCTTTCACCATAAAGAGGTCTTATTGTACTTTGATTTAATTCTTCATTCATTTGTCCAAATTTGCCTTAATTTCAGGAGTCAATCTTTTTCAAGTATTACAAATCAATAAATTAAAAACCATAAAAATCTCTTTTTGTATCAACGCGCACATTTTTAAATCAGCCTAAGAGGCTTAATAGGTACATGTTAAAAATTGTTTAATGGACATTTGTATTACAAACATCGATAATCAATCTAACAAATCACTTAGACCATTAAATATACATGGCATGTTATGGCTTCAGACTCATTTTGAAAATACTCAATGGGAAGCACTATCTAATAACAAAGTAATTATTTCAGAAACAGATTCAAAATTACTGATAGAAGATGCAAATTTAGCAGGAGTTAGTATTGAATCAATGTCAGATATATCAATTTTGGATGTTTTACCGAAAACAAATTAATATGTAGTTGTTATCTAATTAATCATGAAGAAAATTGAGGCGATAATTCGTCCCTTTAAATTAGAAGATGTCAAAGTTGCTCTTGTGAATGCAGGAATTATTGGGATGACTGTAAGCGAGGTTAGGGGATTCGGACGACAAAAAGGGCAGGTTGAAAGATATAGAGGTTCAGAATTTACTGTTGAATTTCTTCAAAAGCTGAAAGTAGAAGTAGTTGTAGATAACGAAAAAGTAGATTCTGTCATTAATGCAATTGCAGAAGCTGCTAAAACTGGGGAAATTGGCGATGGTAAGATCTTTATTTCTCAAGTTGATTCAGTTGTAAGAATAAGAACTGGAGATCTAGATAAAGATGCACTTTAATTTAACTTAAAGTTTGCTTTACTAATTTATTCAGAAATTTCTCATTAACTGAAAATTCATTTAATTTTTTTTTACTAATCCATATCAAATATTCATGGTTCCCTGCTGGACCAACTAATGGTGATGCTATTAAACCATTAATCCTCCAATTGAAACTTTCTATTGCGCTAATTACAGAATTTAATGCCAATAAGTGATACTTAAACTCTTTGACAACACCCCCTTTACTTACATATTCCTTTCCAACTTCAAATTGAGGTTTTATAAGAAAAATTCCTTCAAAAAATTTTTTATTTACTAACTCTTCAATTGGCTTTAAAACCAACTTAAGTGAAATAAAAGAGAGATCAGCTACCACAAAATCTGGAATTAAATCTTCTTTAGAAAAAATATTCTCTGATTTAAGAAATCTTATATTAGTTCTTTCTAAAAGTTTAACTTTTGGATTTTCCCTTATTTTCCATGAAGTCTGACCATAGCCAACATCAATTCCATAAATCTTTTTTGCACCATTTTGTAATAAACAATCTGTAAATCCTCCTGTAGAGATGCCTGCATCAAGACATATTCTATCCTTTACATCTAAAGAAAACTTTTGAAAAGCCTCAGATAATTTATCACCCCCCCTGGAAACATACTTTGGCTGAGCAGAAATATTTATTTGAGATTCGGAAGATATTTCATGACCTGGTTTATCTAATACTTTGCCGTTATTATCCTTAACTTTACCTGCAAGAATAAGCCTTTGGGCTTTTTGACGTGAATCAACAAAGCCTTTAGTCAATAAAAAAATATCTAATCGTATCTTTTTACTCATTTACGATAAATAAAGATTTAAGAAAAGAATACAAGGACATAACCAATTCATATTTATCTTTAATAAAATTCTAACTAAAGATAATATAAATTTATTTCAAAGAACCGATGTCGATTCCTTAACAAATATCCTCATTTGTTGTAGCAAAAGCTTTAAATATTGTTTCTACAAAAAAGTTTCCTTCTTATTGCAAAAATTTAGAAAAAAGACAATCAATAATTTTTTATAAATTAAATAAATTATGAGAAATAGTTATAATGTCAATTGTATATAAATAAAAAATAGTGATTGAGCGTTACACGTTACCTGAGATGGGTCGTATATGGACAGAGGAAGCAAAATTTCAAAGTTGGTTAGAAGTTGAAATTGCCGCTTGTGAAGCAAATTTTGAATTAGGAAACATTCCAGAAGAAGATTTAAATACAATTAAATCTAGGGCAAATTTCAAACCAGAAAGAATTAAAGAGATCGAAAAAGAGGTTAAACATGATGTAATTGCATTTCTAACGAACTTAAATGAATATGTGGGGGATTCTGGTAGATATATTCATGTAGGAATGACTAGCAGTGATGTTCTGGATACTGGTTTATCTCTTCAAATGAGAGATTCTTGCAAATTATTAATAAAAGAAACTGAAAACCTTGAGAATGCGATAAGAGAACTTGCCTCTCAACATAAAAAAACTATAATGATTGGACGTTCTCATGCTATTCATGGAGAACCTATTTCTTTCGGATTTAAGCTGGCTGGCTGGTTAGCAGAAATAATAAGAAATAAAAAAAGATTAAGCGAATTGCAAGACTCTATTTCAATTGGACAAATAAGTGGCGCAATGGGAACTTATGCAAATACAAATCCTAAAGTTGAAGAAATAACCTGCAGAATATTAGGTTTAAATATTGATACAGCCAGTACACAAGTTATATCTAGAGATAGACATGCAGATTATGTGATGACAATAGCTTTAGTAGGTGCCTCTTTAGATAGGTTTGCAACAGAGATCAGGAATCTACAAAGAACAGATGTTTTAGAGGTAGAAGAAGGTTTCTCTAAAGGACAGAAAGGTAGCTCAGCGATGCCTCATAAAAGGAATCCAATAAGAAGCGAAAGGGTAAGTGGTTTATCAAGAGTTCTTAAGAGCCACGTCAATACAGCATTAGAGAATGTCACTCTTTGGCATGAGAGAGATATTAGTCATAGTTCCAATGAAAGAATAATGCTACCAGACATATCTATTTGTTTACATTTCATTCTTCATGAAATGGTCGAAATAATAGAAAACTTAAAAGTTTATCCTGATAATATGTTGAAAAATATGAATATATACGGAGGGGTTATTTTTAGCCAAAAAGTCCTTCTTCTACTTGTTGAGAAGGGGATTTCCAGAGAAGAGGCATATAAGCTAGTCCAAAAAAATGCACATCTTGCATGGAATACAGAAAATGGCAATTTTAAAGAAAATTTAATAAAAGACAAAAATATTATGAATTTAATTAACGTAACGGAACTAAATAAATGTTTTGATCCTTCAGTACACCTGAATAATTTAAATGTAATATGGGATAGGTTAAATATTTAAAAGTTTATTATCCTAGATTTAGATAGTTGCTCTACTCATATCAACTCAAAACTTAATGGAAGACGACTTTAGATTAGAAAAAGATAGTATAGGCACTATTGAAGTTCCCAAAAATGCTTTATGGGGAGCACAAACACAACGATCAATTAAAAATTTTGCATTAGGTAATGAGTTAATTCCATTAGAATTAATATACGCACTCACCCTAATAAAAAAAGCAGCAGCGATTGCAAATAATAATCTTGGTTATCTTGACAACCGAAAAAAAGATTTAATAAAAAACAGTTGTGCTGATATTCTAGCTGGCTTATATGATTCAGAATTTCCTTTGAAAATATGGCAGACAGGAAGTGGTACTCAAACCAATATGAATGTAAATGAAGTTATTTCAAATATTTCTGCGTTAAAAGTTAATGCTGAATTAGGTCAATATAAAATTCTGCATCCTAATGATGATGTTAATAAATCCCAATCAACGAATGATACATTTCCTGCTGCTATTCACATAAGTGTAGTTATTGAAATCACAAACAAATTATTACCAGCCATTGAAAAATTAAATATATCTTTAGATAAAAAAAGTAAAGGATGGCATAATCTTATCAAAATTGGTAGAACACATTTTCAAGATGCAGTGCCCATCACATTGGGAGAAGAAATCTCTGCATGGTCTAAACAAATAAAAGATGCGAAAAATTCAATATTATCTGGTATCTCAGAAATATATAGTTTACAGATTGGCGGAACAGCAGTTGGAACAGGCATTAATTGTCCTGAAAATTTTAGTGAAGAAGTGATAAAAATAATCAGAAATGAAACAGACTTGCCATTTACTAAATCAGAAAATTATTTTTCTTTAATGGCTTCCCATGATCGTTTAGCGAATATCATGAGCAAGTTAAAAATTTTAGCTTGTTCATTATTCAAGATCTCAAATGATATTAAAATATTATCTTCTGGTCCCAGAGCAGGTATTTATGAATTAATTATTCCAAAAAATGAGCCCGGTAGCTCAATTATGCCCGGGAAAGTTAACCCCACGCAATGTGAGTCACTAAGTATGATTTGTTCTCAAATTATGGGATTTGAATACGCTGTATCCATTGCAAACTGTAGCGGCACTTTGCAAATGAATGAATACAAACCTTTAATAGCATTTAATATATTGACTAGTATTAAATTACTAAGTGAGGCAATAGATAATTTTAGAATTAAACTAATTGATGGACTAATGCCTAACTTTAAATCTATTGAAACAAATTTAAATAATTCGCTAATGCTTATAACTGCTTTAGTCCCAGAGATAGGATATGAGAAATCTGCAGAAATAGCTAATCTGGCATTTAATGAGTCACTTAATCTTAAAGAAGCGACTTTAAAATTAGGTTACTTAGACGAAACGAAATACGATGAGATTATGAATATTGAAAAAATGATATGATAATTCTCTAAATTAAATCATCTAATCTTTTAATCGCAGGATTAATCTGATTCTTATCAGATATTCTTAAGAGATCATTAGATTCTGACACAGGAAATCTATTTATAGCTTTCAAAGTTAATTTTGCATTGTTTTTAAGCTTACTGCTAAGGCTCCCACAATATTGGATCTGCGAAAGGACATCTATTGTTCTTCTAATAATTCTTACAACATCACCCTCATCCAAAGAAGTATTAAAAATTATCTCTTTCCATTTTTGGCCTCTCGCCCATTGAGAAACAATACCCGTTAAATCTTTTTCTAGATAAATAGGTAAATCTATAAAGTTATTAAATTGCTGCGAAGATAATAACTTCTTCAAACTTTCTAACTCATTAAAAACATCAAGTACTTTCGAAGATGGTTTGAAATTACACCACGAATCAGATCTTCTAACTTCTACTGATATAGATTGAATAACTGCTGCCAGATCTGGAGGTTCTAGATCATCTAAATAACCACTTAATAAAACTAATCCAACCCATAGTTCATTCTCGGTTCTTAAAGACCCTATTGATTCACCAATATCAGTAATATTTACATCTTCTAGACAGCCAAAATAATTTAATATTTTCATCAAATTTGTAAATTTTTCCCAATTATAATTTTCTTTCTTTTCTAACAATATTTTCTTTTCTTCAATCGCAATTTCTAACACGTTAACTTTATTTCTAAGCCTTTTTAGTTTTTTTAAATCGCCTATTTCATGAAAAGGTTGCTTGATAATTTTCTTTTCTATATCGGAGATAGCTTCTTTTTGAGATAATACTTCTTTTGCTAAATCATATTTTGGGATAGTTAAATCATTTACTTGACTAAGTTCAAAAATCTTTCTAGCAAAAATCGATGAGAATTCATCACCCCTTAAACTTTCACCAGAAAAATTCAAATTGGGCAAAATTAGTTTAGTTAAATTTAATACTTCTATATCGGGAAAAATATTTACAATAAAATCTGGTTTTATAAGAATGAACAAATTATCAATAGTCAAACAAAGAATATTTAAATTTTTATTAGATCTTAAAAACTTTTTACATATGACTGCCGGCACAATTTTTCTTTTAATTTGAGGAGCTTTTAAAGCAATTAAACCTCCATCAGCATAGAATTTAATAGCTTTACTTATTTCTTCATATAAGTTTTGAGAAGCCTGTTTCTCTAAAATTTTTAATAATCTTTTTTCTTCTTTAAGAATACTTTTTAACTTTTCATAAGCATCAAAATCTTCCCAAGAAATATTATCTGTAATTTTCTTTAAATTAATTAACTCTTCATTTAAAGAATTCAAATCACTATTTTCTTTTGAAGACTGGGAAATATGAACAAAACTTCCAAAACTTCGCTTAATAAGTTCTTGAGATTTAGAAAGAGTATAATGCTGCAGAAGATTTAGTACCATCCCATAACTTGGTGAGAATTGACTAATCAATACATTTGGCTTACTCAAAGCGAGAGAACTTGCTTCTTTAGCTCCTTCAAATCTATTTTGAATAGTTACTACATAACCCTGTGTATCTTTTCCTCTCCTACCCGCTCTTCCAGACATTTGCAAAAATTCACTACTAAAGAGTAAACGGTGTCCATCCTCAGACCTTTTTGAAAGCGATGAGATTACAGTCGTTCTTGCTGGCATATTAATACCAGCAGCAAGTGTTTCAGTCGCAAAAACAACTTTTATAAGACCTTGCTGAAATAATTCCTCTACCAATTCTTTCCAAGCAGGAAGTAATCCAGCATGATGAGAAGCAATTCCTTTTTTAAGAGCTTCAAAATGAACATTATCCTTAATACCTTCCTGATTATGTTTTGCATATTGTTTTAATCTTTGAGAGATTAAACTAGCTTCTTTATAATTAACTAAAGTTAAATGGTTTATATTCTCTAGTGCTCTATCACAACCCTTTCTGCTAAAAATAAAATAAATTGCAGGTAACATATTTTGATCAAATAGCTTGGATATAACAAAAGATATAGAAGGTGACTTTGGTTGAACTAATCTGCCAACTTTAACTTTATTTTTTTGTCCTTTAGGCGATCTCCAAACTTTACAGTTAGGGTGAATTCCATTCTTTTTTTTATTTAAGAGAGGATGAAAACCTTTAGCACTACAAAAAATAAAATCTAAAGGCACTGGTCTTATATCACTATTAATTAGTTGAGTTGGTCCATGGACTTGATTAATCCAGCTTTTAAGTTGATTTGCATTTGCGATTGTCGCTGACAAAGCGATAATTTGAGTCCTACTTGGACAATGTATAATTGTTTCCTCCCATACTGTCCCCCTTTGAGGGTCATTCATATAATGGCATTCATCAAGTATTACTGATTCCAAATTAACTAGTGGATCATCAAAATCTTCAAACTCGCCATAAAGCATATTCCTAAATATCTCAGTTGTCATAACTAAGACTGGTGCCTCTCTATTTATACTCACATCTCCCGTGAGCAGACCAACTTTATTTTGGCCAAATTGAAGAGAAAAGTCCCTAAATTTCTGATTAGAAAGAGCCTTTAAAGGGGTGGTATAAAACACTCTACTTTTATGATTTAAAGCTCTATAAATCGCAAATTCGCCCAATATAGTTTTACCTGAACCAGTAGGCGCCGTTAAGACAATAGAGTTCCCACTATTAATTGCCTTAATTGCATCTAATTGAAATGTATCTAATGGAAATGGAAATATTTCCCCTAGATTATTCAAAAATTCGTGTTGAGATGAATTTGAGTTAACTTCTTAAGATATGATCTATTTAGATATTAATAAATTCAATAATTAACTTGCAAACTTTACTTATGAATGTAGATTTTTAAGCTATAAAATTATGAACAAATTTCAAACTCCTAAAAATAGAATTAGAAAATTACGAGTATTATCTCTTGGAGATAACCCATATGAATTTAAAGTTTGGAGAGACAATATCAACACAACTCTTATAGATTTAAGCAGTAATGATTATTTTGGATTAAGCCGAGATAAAGATGTTATTAATGCTGCTCATGAGGCAACTCTTATTGAAGGATTAGGATCAGGTAGTTCTAGATTTATAAGTGGTTCTAGACCTATACATAAATCACTTGAAACTAATTTAGGTAAATGGTTAAATCAAGATTCTGTACTACTTTTCCCTAGCGGATATCAAGCAAACATTGCCGCCATTGAAGCTTTGACAGATAAAAACAGTATCATAATTGCAGATAGATTAATACATAACTCTTTACTTGTCGGATCAAAAACATCTGGAGCTAAATTAATCAGATTTCTTCACAATAATTTAAAAGATTTAGAAAATAAATTGTCAAAGTACTCCATAATTAATAATTCAATTCTTGTTGTTGTTGAATCTCTCTACAGTATGGAGGGTAGTATCGCTCCAATAGAAAAAATAACAAAACTGTGTAAAAAATATAATTGCAAATTATTAGTGGATGAAGCTCATGCTTTAGGAATCTTAGGAAATAAAGGGAAAGGATTAAGTTATCCATTTCTTGATTCAATTAGCATGATCAGTGGAACTTTTGGTAAAGCTTTTGGAAGCGGCGGTGCATTTCTAGCAGGCGATGAAAAAATAGGAGAATTGCTTATTCAATCGAGTAGTCCCTTTAGATATACAACAGCTTTATCTCCTTCTCTTGCTGCAGGGGCATTAAAATCTTTGCAGAAAATCAAAAAAAATAAATATTTAGGCACTGATTTATTAAAAATTTCAAAAAGATGGAAAGAAGAGATTGAGCATATTGGCAAATATGAAGTTATTGGAGATGCTCATATCCTTTCTTTAATTATTGGAGATGAAGATAAAACAATAATGATGCAAAAATTTCTTGAAGATAAAGGCTTCTTAGCAGTAGGGATAAGGCCTCCAACAGTACCAGCAGGAAAATCTAGAATCAGGTTGACTATAAGGAGTTCTTTCAATACAAATATTTTAAAAAACTTTATTTCTGCATTAAAAGCCTACAAATGAATCAAATCATTTCACAGCACGGTTGGGGATTAGATCAAAGTCTCTGGCATAAGTTAAAAGAAGACCTTATTAGACAAAATTGGATTTGGCAAGATAATGATAGAGGTTATTATTCAGATTCATGCGTTAAAGTTAAATGGATCAAAACTGATTCAGATAACAATAAGAAAGTTGCTTTATGTCATTCTCTAGGTATCCATTTAATTGAGAAAGAAATTCTCAAAGAAGCATCTCATATCGTATTAATAAATTCCTTCTTCAGTTTTATACCCTCAAATAATGAGAGGGATATAACGATGAGAACTCTCAGAAGAATGGAAAAAAAAATTAATACTCTTGAAGTGCGCTTCATGTTAGAAGTATTTATTAGTAGATCATTTATGCCAAATCAAGTTGATATTAAATTTAAATCTCTTTTTAATCTAAACTCAAAACAAATTAATTTAAAACGTTTATTAAAAGATTTTCAAAAGTTATATTTCCAACCAAGTACATTTGATTTATTTTCTGAACATGCTGAAGTTTTAATAATTAAATCTAAAAATGATTTTATTCTTAAAGAATATGCTTCTAATGAATTTATTAATTTATTAAATAATTCTCAAATATATAAGCCTAAATTAGTACAAATTGAAAACCAAGGGCACTTAATAGATAATAATTGCATTGTAAAAATCCTCAAAGATTGGTTATAGATATTTTTTATGTTGACAAATAAATATTGGAATAAAAAAATAAATGATAATTTCAATAATGCTGCTTATTGTTATTCAAAATATTCCTTAGTTCAAAAATACTTTGCAAATAAGCTATTAATTATCATTAAAGAATTAGAACCTCAAATTGGGAGATGGATTGATTTAGGAGCAGGAACAGGCTATTTAGCTGATCTATTAGAAAAAGATTTTATGAATATAAATGTTATTAGGATTGACCTTAGTCCTAATATGCTTAAAGAAAATAAAAAAAATAGTCAAACCATATTGTGGGATTTAAACAATGATTTACCCCCTTATATAAATAAGGCAAGTCTAATTATTTCTTCTTTCTGCTTTCATTGGTTGAATGATCCTGAGGATAAGTTGAGAGAATGGTATGACAGATTAGTCCCTGGAGGTTTTCTAATAGTTTTATTTCCCAATAATGAAAGTTTCCCAGAATGGAAAGATACATGTAGAAAAAACAACATAGAGTACAGTGGTCTTTCTTTGCCATGTACAAATACTTTAAAAAATTTTGTAAAAGAAAATGAAATATTCCAAATAAAAAATTTTTATTATAAGGAAACTTTTCCAGATATTTATAAACTTTTTAAGAGTATTATTAATGTAGGAGCTCATACTTCACAAAGCAGAAGAAAAACGGTTTCAGAATTAAAGTTAATGCAAAAGAAATGGCCCAAAGATCAATATGAGAAAGTAAATTTAACTTGGTATATAAGCGTATTAATCCTAAAAAAATGAAAATCACTAATAAAAATTTTCAATTTATTATTTGCGGAACTGACACTGATGTTGGTAAAACATTAATTAGCTCGTTTTTAGTTAGAGGACTCAATTGTTATTATTGGAAGCCGATACAAAGTGGAATTGAAGGAGAGACTGATAGTCAATATGTAAAAAGGGTTAGCCAAATTAGTCAAAAAAAAATCTTAAAGGAAGCTTACATTTTCAATAATCCAGTATCACCTCATTGGGCTGCAGAAATTGATAAGGTAAGAATTATCAAATCAAATTTAAATTTACCTAATATCGATAAGTCTCTTTTAATTGAAACAGCTGGCGGGCTTATGGTTCCTATAACAAGAGATTTTTTACAGATCGATCAAATCAAAATTTGGAACTTACCAGTTATACTTGTTGCCAGGAGCTCTCTTGGGACACTAAACCATACACTCTTAAGTATTGAGGCCCTAAGAAAAAGAAATATTCCTATTTTGGGTCTTATTGTAAATGGGAAAAAACATTTAGATAATCCGCAAACTTTAAAACTTTTTAGTCGATTACCAATTATCGCTGAATTCCCTTTGATTAAAAATTTAAGTGTTGAAAATTTAGATTTATTATGGAAAGATCTTAAAATGGGAGAAACACTAAATCAAATACTAAATAAGTAAATATTTTTTATGATTAATCATTCAAATTCATTTAATAATGATTGGCACCCTAATATTTGGCCTCCTTTTACCCAGATTCAAACAAATAAAGCTCAAATTGAAGTCAGTCATGGTAAAGATGCCTCTTTATTTACGGTAAATCCTGAGAAAGAACTTATCGATGGGATTAGTAGCTGGTGGGTTACTTTACATGGACATAGTAATGAATTCATCGCCAAAGCGATATCAAATCAAGCCAAGACATTAGAACAAGTTATTTTTGCTGATTTCCTACATCCTCAGGCAAAAAAACTAGCAGAAAGGCTTAGCAAATTAACTAAATTAGAGCGATTATTTTTTTCAGATAATGGATCAACGGCAGTTGAAGTGGCTCTTAAAATCGCTTATCAATGGTGGCAGAATAATGGCGAAAGAAGAAATCAAATTATTGCTTTTGACGGTGCCTATCATGGAGATACTTTTGGTGCAATGGCGTTAGGTGAAAGAAATATATTTAATGAAAGTTTTGAGAAGTTAATGTTTCCAGTTAAAAGGGTACCGTGGCCCTCAACATGGATAGGAGATGAAGATATTAACAAAAAAGAAGAACTTTCTATACGAAAACTTTGTGCGCTTTTAAAAGAGCCAACGGTAGCTGTTATTGTTGAGCCAATTTTACAAGGTGCAGGTGGTATGAATATGGTTAGACCAGAATTTATAAAAAAGGTTTCAGAATTAGTGAGTAATCATAATTCTCTTTTAATTGCGGATGAAGTATTGACTGGTTTTGGCAGAACTGGAAGTTTATTTGCTTTTCAACAAGCAAAGATCAAGCCAGATTTAATTGCCATCTCTAAAGGTTTAACTTCTGGTTTTTTACCCATGGGGATAACACTTTCTAAAGAAAAAATTTTTCAATCTTTTGTTAGTGATTCTCCAGAAAAAACATTTTGGCATGGGCATAGTTTTACAGCTAATCCACTTGGATGTGCAGCTGCAAATGCAAGTTTAGATCTTCTGGAAAATGAACCTAATAAATATCTTAAATTCAAAGAAAAACATTTATTTTTGATAAAGAAATTAAAGGATTTATCTTTTGTAAAAAAAGTAAGAATATGTGGCACTATTGTAGCTTTCGATTTAGAAATAGGTACTAATTCTGGATATCTAAATACGATTGGGAAAAAGATAAAATCACTTGCGATTGATAAAGGACTTTTTATTAGACCTCTTGGAAATGTAGTATATTTATTACCTCCTCTATGCATCACAGATAATCAATTAGAAATAAGTTATGAAATTATCAATGATATTCTTTTAAACTTATAAATTGTAAAAGATTAGAAGATTAAAATAAAAATAAATTTTTTGGAAAATAAGAAAATTGATTTAGCTCATATTCCATTAGATATTTAATTCGCTTTAAATGCTTATTGTTATAATCAATACTTAAAAATATTAGATTTTATCTGAATGATTTTAAAAAATATTTATTATAAGAATTCAAAAGTTCTTAATTCGGATATGATTTTTCAGGTTATCAATTAATTTATTAAGTTACTCAATAAAACTAATTCATCAACCATAAAGGCATAGAATTTATTTCTTTGCCTGTAAAGTTAGCAAATAATAAAGCAAATAATAGGCATACTAAAATAACAATTACTAATAAAAGTAATGAGAACATTTCTCCATTGGAAAAAGGTCTCCTATCTCCAATCGAATTAGCTATCTTTGAATCAGATGTGTATGTATTAATAATAGGCTTCTTATATTTTTTTTTACTGGCTAAGCCATTTTGAATTTTATTATCATAAATATTTCTTAAATAAGGATTATTTAAATTTTCATAAGCCTCCATTACCGTTTGAAGTTTGACTTTAGCATCTTCTAAATTTAGGGAAGTAGTATCAGGATGTAATTCCTTAGTCAATTTACAAAAAGCTTTTCTTAATTCATGAGTTGAAGCTGTCTCATGAACACCAAGAATTTTATAGTAATTTTTTTCTCCTTTCAAAATTGTTTACTATTAATTTTATTTTAATGTATTTAAATTAAAGTTAATGCTATAAAAAAACATAAAATTAAAAATTTAATTGAAAAATATGATGCAAATAATACACTATAAAGAACTTAATGAATTTCTTGGTAGTAATGAGATTCAATTATTTAAAAAATTACAAGAAATTATAAGCGAAATTAATAAAAGTACAAATTTAACCAGACTTATTGAAGGGGATGATTATTGGATATCACAGGTATATGATAGTATTTGGCCATTTTATATAAGTCCACATAAAAAAATGGACGGAAAAAAATTTGTTGATATTGGTTCAGGATGCGGTTTCCCAGGATTAGCTTACGCGATAACACATCCAAATTCAGAGGTATATTTAATTGATTCGTCTAGAAAAAAAACAGATGCACTACAACAAATTATTGATGCATTAAACTTTAGTAATAAGATATTTGTAATAAACGACAGGATTGAAGAAATTGCTCATAATTCTTTATATAGGAATATTTTTGATATTGGAACCACTAGGGCAGTTGGCTCACCTTCCACAGTTGCGGAATATATATTGCCAATGCTTAACAAGAATGGGAGTGGATTGCTTTATTGTGGTAAGTGGAATAAAAAAGATGAGTTTAATATAAGGAAATCTTTAGATATATTAAAAGGCTCTATTACAGAAATCAAAAAAATTAAACTTCCTAAACACAAAGGAGAAAGAAATATTATTTTTATCAAACCGGAGGAAAATTGTCCTGATTCTTATCCAAGAGCGATAGGAAAACCTGCAAAATATCCTTTATAGATTTATGTTATTGATAATCTAGTCTGTTCTTCTTTACCAAATTTTCTCTTTAAGTATCTAATTTTTTTAATTACTTTTTTAGGATTAATATGATTATTCAATGATTTATATAAATCATTTTCAGTTACACTTACATCTAATGAATTTGCATTGTTACCAGGAAACCAATGCCCGCCATTTCCAAGCAATTGATATCTTGCTTTAGTAAAATTTTCTAGATCCCATGCTTCAAGCAAATTTGATAACCAAAGTAACACTGGAAGATTAATTTCTCCAGGAGTATTTTTCCATGTTGGTAAATTCTTATCCCAATTTTGATACCAATCAACACCTATAACTTTAATTAATTCTTTATTCAATTTGTTCTCAACGGAAGCAACTAAATCATTTGATTTATGAAGAAGGGATATCGCTTCTAAGTGATAATCAAAATCTGATTCTTTTGCAACTCCAACACTTAGTGTATGCACAGAATTATTACTCAAGCAAAACAGGTCATTAAAAACTATTGGATGGAGAGGCTTACAAAGTTTATAAATTTTCTCTGAAGGTGTATGCAAATGTCCACCCTTATCTGTAGGACTAATTATGAAAACCCCTAAATCAAATTTTTCAGCTAATTTTATTGCTTTGATATTAGTCTGATTTATGAAATACCAATGTAAATTAACAAAATCAAATTTATTAGAAGATATTGCCTTTTGAATAAGGCTTAATGAACCATGAGTAGAGAATCCAATATGGCCAATCAAATTATCTTTTTGCCACTTTCTAAGAGCATCAACACATCCTCCATCTCTTATGGCTTGCTGAAGAAGTTCAAAAGTATTTATGCCGTGAATAGCAAGAAGATCAATTTTTTTTATTCCTAGTGTTTGAAAACTGATTTTTAGTTCATCTTGAAATTTATTAATATCTTTATTTGGAGGAATTTTCGTTTGAATAATTTTTGAACTCATATCCATATTTTTAAATGCACTACCTAACTGCATTTCAGAGGTACCATAATGTCTTGCAGTCTCAATATGATTTAAACCATATAAATCCGCTAAATCTAAAATCTTTATTACTTTATTTTGCTCTTCTTTCGATATATTATTAATTTCTAACTGTTTCCAACTTTTTTGAAATCTCATTCCACCAAGAGATAACACCGGCATATGAATGTTTGTCCTGCCAAACCTACGATATGGTAATACCATTTAATTTTTTCTAGTGTTTATTTACTCTAGGTAATTTACCTAATGATTGAAACATATCTCTATTTAAACTAGCTTCTAATCTATCAAGATCTTCAAAATCGACCCAATGCATACACTCAACTGGACATGTATCAAAGGCTTCTTGAACGACTTCAAGATTATCTCCATTTTGACGAATTACTCTTGCTCTACCTAGATCCTCATCAACAATAAATGTATTTGTAGCAACATGAACACAATACTGACAGCCTATACAAGCAGCTTCATCCACCCAAATTGCTTTTTCACGCAATTCTCCACCAAGTACTGGTTCAAATCCAGAAATATCATTAGACTCAATATATTCATGAAATGCAGCTAAATTATCACTATTACTGTCATCAATAAAATCTAGATTAGAATCAGATTTCACAAAAGATTTAAACGAAGAAGTGTCTAATGTTTCCTCGAAAAAGTTGAATGCAGTAGAAGGATCAATATCCAAATTTTACGTTTCCCATTTTGTTAGCACTAATTCTATAGAGCCATCATTTTCATTCTTTTGTTCAACAATTTGATATCCATCTTTTTGTGTTTGGGAAATTATTGTTTGATAAGCATACATCTGAGTAACTTTTGAAATAAATCTTTCAACTGGAAGTGTATATTTCCATAGATCCAAATCAGTAACTAATTCATAAGAATTCGTTTTATTATCCCATTTAAAACCAACCTTGGTACTTTCAGGTAAATCTAAGCTAATATCGACAGCCGTGAATTTACCTTGGTAACCTTTCACAAATTTTTCATCCTGGTTGGGATTATAACCCAATAAATCTAAAGCTTTTATTAGAGGCTCTGTTTCTTTGAGCTTTGTTTTTATAGTACTAAAATGTGACATTAGATTCGTTTTTTAATTGATTGGAATTGTTGACTTGCTTTATGATAAATGAGTCTGATGTTAATCTCTTAGTTTTAACTTCTCCAAGAGAATCTTCTAAAATCTTAGTTGCATCATTACAGGAATCACCTTCAAAACCTTCGACCGTTTCTTGGACACGTCCATCTTGATAAATTTTGAATCTTAATGTTCTTTGTGGCATTAGAGTTACACACTAAGTACTTATACTTTATATAAAATAACCAAAATTTTTGGTTTCAGTTGATAACGTAACTTTGTTTTCATTATTGAATATAAAATATTTCAATATCCAAATAAATTATTTATAAAATCCTCTCATCCCCATTGAATCAAGTGCGGTTCTAGCTTCTTCCATAACAGAGGGTTCTGAATCAAATAAAGCAATTTTTGTACATTCATCTATGAATAATTCTTGTAACTTATTACTTAAATTTTGATAAAGCCTACATAAAGACCAAATACAATTACTCCTGACAACTGGTTCATTATCAATTTTAAGACTTATTAATAATTGGTCTGCAGCTAATTGAGCATTATCATTTGAAATGCTACCAATCTCGGCGAGAGAACTTGAGGCCCATAGCCTTACTGATGAGACATCATTCTGCAAGGCTTTTATTAAAGGAGGTAATACAATATGATTATCATAATTTGCTAAACTCCAAGCTGTAGCTCTTCTCACATAAGCATTATCATCAGACTCTAACAAACCAACTAATTTACTTACAGCATCAGGACAAGGATTACGACCTAAGGCATAAACAGCACTCATTCTCTCTACGGGGCAAGACTGATCCAATAAAGGTAGCAATAGAGGGAAAGACCTTTTATCACGATATTCACAGAAAATTTTTAAACCTTGAATTCGCTGTTCCTTATCTCCTTTTAAATATTCTAAAGCCTGATCACATGCAGAAGAAATATCTAAATTATCTTTTGAGAAGCCATCTTTATCAATTTCCTCAAGAGGATCAATTTCAAAATCAACAGCTAACTCTTTAGCTAAAATATCTGGATCAATAGCAATATCTGCCAAGCTATCATCATTTAATTCTTTTTTGTAATTAATCATTGAACAAAACAAGTATTAATTAATAGGAGCGGGAGACATCATATCACCAGGCAACCAAATTCTTGCACTAACAGCAAAAAAAGCAACTCCAAAAAGAAGTACAATCGATACAGGAAGTAATTTGGTTTTAATAAAGCTCACTAAATTTTTTAATTTCATTAATACTAGCTTTTTTATTGAAGAATTAACAATAATTACTAAAAATAATCTATTTACTATCTAACTTCGTCTTAATTGACCACAAGCAGCATTTTTTTCTAATCCTCGACTTTTCCGAAAACTTACATTAATGCCATTTTTTAAAAGTCTATTTTTAAATTTATTAGAACTAGAAGATGAAGATTTCTTAAATGAGATTTCATTAATATAATTATAATTAATCAAATTTACATGTGATTGAAATCCTCTTATTAAACTACTTAATTGATCAGCATGTTCTTCTTGATCATTAATTCCATCAAGTAGTATGTATTCAAAACTTATTCTTCTTCCTGTTTGCAATACAAAATTTCGACAATCTCTAATAATATGTTTGATATTATAGTTTTTTGCACTAGGTATTATACTTTCTCTAATTTCCTGATTTGGAGCATGAAGGCTAATAGCGAGAGTAAATTGACATTTACCTAATCTCTCAAGGGATAATTTAGATAATTGATTGATTTTATTTGGGATAGCTACTGTGCTTACCGTCATTTTTCTTTGGCTAATCCTTAAATCCTCATTTATAGATTTAATAGCAATTAGTACTTCATTTATATTTAATAGTGGTTCACCCATTCCCATAAATACAATATTTGTAACTTTCATACTCATCTCTCTTTGAATTAACAATATTTGTTCAATTATTTCCCCTGCTTTTAATGATCTTTTTAAACCCTCCTTACCTGTAGCGCAAAACTTACAATCCATAGGGCAACCAACTTGGCTAGAGACACACACAGTTAATCTTTTATGACTAGGTATTCCTACTGATTCAATAAATTCTCCATCTATTGTGCTTAAAAGTAATTTTAAAGTACCATCATTAGATAAAGATCTCTTTTGTAATTTTAAACCTCCTACTATAAAACCATCACTTTTTAATTTATTTCTAAAATCAGATGGCAAAGTTTTTAAATCATCAATATTATTAGTAACTAATTTAGGATTATAAATATAATTATAGATTTGCTTACCACGGAAAGCTAATTCACCATAACTTAAAGCTATCTTTTCAAGATCTTTAATACTGCACCCCAAAAGATTTTTCAAAAGGAACAGTTAATAAGATGAAAACAGACCGTGTTTCAAGAGAAACTCTGTAAATAGAATTGCTATGAAACCAATCATAGCTAATCTACCATTGAGCTTTTCATTGTAAGAATGGAACCCATAACGAGGTAACTTTCTTTTGGGAATAAATTCTGGTTTAATCATCAGGCTTCAAATTTTTATTCTAATATTCAAAAATAATAATAGCTTATTCATCCGTTAATAATCCCTCTTCTTGTAAACCCTCTAATGCAGCAGGATCAGGTAATTGATCTTCAGAGAATTGATTCTCAGCATTAGGTCTCGCAAAAGCAGCGAAATTACTCGAAGTTGGATCAATCCCATGTCTTGATCTAGTAGTCTCTAAATCTTCATCACTCGGATCATCTAAAATAGCAGATGAATTAACTGTACTATTTGATGGCATATCCACTGTATAGTCAGGTCGAAGATTTTGAGCCCTTCTATACCCAACCCCAGATTCTTCTGCAAGAATATCAGGATGAGGACCTGCTTCAGAAGCTAATTCTTCAACAAATCCACTAAATCCAGTTCCTGCAGGTATCAGCCTACCTATAATTACATTCTCCTTTAATCCTCTTAGCCAGTCAGACTTCCCTTCAATAGCAGCCTCAGTTAATACTCTTGTAGTTTCTTGGAAAGAGGCTGCGGAGATAAAGCTATCAGTATTTAGTGAAGCTTTTGTGATCCCTAATAACACAGGAGTAAATTCAGCAGGAGCTCCTCCCGTTATAGACATAGCTTGATTAGTATCTTCAACCTGTCGTAATTCAATTAATTCACCAGGTAGAAGAGTAGTATCTCCTGCATCTTCAACTCTCACTTTACTTGTCATTTGTCTAACTATCACCTCGATATGCTTATCATCTATAGCTACTCCTTGAGATTTATAAACATTTTGAACTTCATTAACCATTCTTCGTTGAAGCTTAGATATTGATTCTTGAGCAGCCTCCATTAAAGGTTTTTGATCTTGTAAATCTGCAAAGAAACACTCCAGTAATTCATGCGGATTTATAGGACCATCTGTTAGCAATTCTCCTGCATTAACTTGTTGACCATCGCTAACCATAATATTTTTTCCTAAGAGGATCTGATATTCATTAATCACATCATCTCTCTCAATCACAGATAGAGATATTGATTCATCGTCCGTACCTTTTTTAATTTGCACTACACCAGATTTTCTACATAAAACTGCAGAGTCTCTAGGTCTTCTAGCCTCTAATAATTCTTCAATTCGAGGTAAGCCTTGGACAATATCTCCCGTTTTTTGTCTTTCAAATACTAGTAAAGCTAAGCCGTCTCCTCTTTGTACTAGATCTCCGTCTCTGACATGTAATACTGAATCAGGAGAAACCATATAGGGTCTACCAAGTCTTAAAGTCACCGCATCTTCACTTATCTCTTCTATCTCTCCACAGGAAGTTGACTTTTCTTTCTTACTCACAAAATCTCCATCAACCAACCTATCTCCAAGTTTTACAGTTGGTTTACCTTTAGTTTTAATAATAATTTTATCTTCCTCTCTTTCAACTATTAGTCTTCTAATTGGTTCGTCATCTAGAGGAGTTGGCATTTGCACTATACCTTCCTCTTTACATAAGATTTGAGTAGTTGCAATAACATCACCAGCTTTTACAGAGGCATTATTTTTAACTTGTAATTCAGTATGAGTAGAACCATGACTTGAATCAGAAATAGTATCTCTCCTAACTAAAATTGATTCAAGAATTACTAAATTTAATCTCTTGGTATTTTTGTCCTTTTTATCAGAAATAATTTCAACATCTACCGTCATTTGAGGAGTTGCATCAAAAGTTTCTAAACTTAATTGAGTCCTTAATAACTCGACACCTTCGACAGATTTAATTAATTCCCCATCTTTATAAGACAGTCTTTGAATAGCCTTTAAACCAAGATAAGGGCCTTTATCTTGTTTAACATGTTGAAGCTCAGGCAATTGAGCTTCATCTGGAATAGTAAATTCTTCAACAGTTCTTAAAAGCAGACCTTTACATTTTGGAGTTTCTAATCTTTGAACAAACAGTATCTCTTCATTTTTTATACCATCCATAATTTTTTCACCTGGATTGACTAGACTCCCCTCATCATCAAAACGACTTAAAACCTCGTCATCATCACATTCATGAAAAGTACCATTCCTTACAGTAATTTCTCTTAAAATATCATTTTTCTGCGTCACTGTTACGATACCAGAAGTTTGACTAAATATATCTTTAACGACTTCAGTACCTGCTTCTATCCATTGCATGTCTTCAATCATTAATAAAGATATATCCTTATTGATTTCATGGGTTTCCTGAGGAATCCATAGTAATGTTCCCCCTTGGCTAACTTCAAAACCATTTTTAGCTGATCTAGCTTTTTTAACGCTTAATCCTGGAGCATATTTAACTAAACCACCTGTTTTTGTTCTAAATTTATCATCAGCTAAGTCTGCGATTACTTCTCCAGCACTAATTTTACTACCTGGGATAGTATTCAAACGATAAGAAATTCCTTCTCCTGATTCCAGATGCCAAATTTCTCCCGAATGCGTAGCCTCTTCTATTAATTTACAATCTTTCAGAGCCATTGAAGTTGTAACTATTTGTACTTCTCTTGAGTCACCTATAGAATCTCTCAAACGGACCTCTCCTCCATATTCACTAAATTGACTTGCCTCTGCTAAAACTTCACCTTCTTTTACCTTCTTATTAGATTTTATTACGGGAGTTGCATTAGGAGGTAAATTATAAACATCTCCAGCTAGTACCCACAATCTGCCCAATCTTTGTGCTTTAAGAGTAATATTTCCTTGCCTATCAGTTACTTCTTTAGGTTGAATTACCTTATCGTACTTAACTTGGCCAGCCAAGTCACAGATAACATCTTTTGTAGCTTTCTCAACACTTTTTTTAACGGCTCCTGCGGTGATTTGAGCGATAGTAATATCTGAATTTACTTCTTGTCCATTTTCAACAAATAGTAAAGAGCCACTTGTTACTTCGATCTTTTGATTTTTTGCAGTACCTCCTTGCTTAGGAATTATTTTTAGGACAAAATCAACTTCAGCCTGTTTTGCCTCAACACCATGAGGAGTTCTATATCCTCTGATTTTGGCTTTTGAACCAAATTCAACTGTTCCAGCAATCTTTGATCTCACCACACCACTTTCAGCAGTTGATACTCCACCAGTATGGAAAGTTCTCATTGTTAATTGAGTTCCAGGTTCTCCTATTGACTGAGCTGCAATGATACCAACTGCTTCACCAAGATCAACAAGATGATTATAAGCCAATGCCCAGCCATAGCACTTCCTACAAACTGATCTATTAGCCTCACATGTTAAGGGTGATCTTATATTAACTTTCTGAATTGCAGATTGTTCAATAATATCAGTGATAGAAGGATCAATTGCGGTATCTTTGGGTACTAGTAATTCATCTTCAGCATTAAATATCTCTTTAGCAGTAAGTCTTCCTAGTAGTCTATTTCCAAACCTACCATCCTCAGATTCGATTACAATAGATCTTTCAGTTCCACAATCCTCTTCCCTAACAATTACATCCTGAGCTACGTCAACTAATCTTCTTGTTAAGTATCCTGAATCAGCAGTTCTTAAAGCAGTATCAACTAAACCTTTTCTAGCTCCATAAGAAGAAATTACGTATTCAGTAACTGTGAGACCTTCTCTAAAATTTGTTCTTATTGGTAAATCAATAATTTCACCTTGTGGATTAGCCATCAGACCTCTCATTCCGACAAGCTGTCTAACTTGAGACATATTACCTCTAGCTCCTGAATTAGCCATCATCCAGACAGAATTCAATGGATCATTTTCATTGAAATTATTTTTAACAGCATCTACTAATCTCTCGTTAGTTTCAGTCCAAGTATCGATAACTTTTGTATGTCTCTCGACCTCAGTAATTTCACCTAATCTATAACATTCCTCAGTAGCACTAATTTGAGCTTCTGCCTGACCAATTAAATCTTGCTTTGCATCTGGGACTTTTAAATCTTCCACAGAAATAGATACAGCGGCTTGAGTTGCGTATTTAAATCCAAGATCTTTAAGATTATCCGCCATAGCAGCGGTTATAGCTGTTCCATGAGTTTTATATGACCAAGCAACAAGATTTTTTAAACCTTTTTTATCAATAACTTTATTTTTAAAAGACGGAGGAGTTTTGGCCAAAGGTGGCATTATTAATTGTGATGTTTTTTTCGCATTTTTTGAATTTTTGCGAGTCTTTGAACTTTTTTTTGGTTTAGAGGAGGTCATAATTTCAATTTATAAGAGTTAAATGTATTGTCTTGATTAAGTTTGAGAGACTGAATCAATTATTGTATGATTCATTACGACTCTACCCACGGTAGTAAGAATATATCTAGATATTAGATTATTTTCAGAATCAAACTTATCTCGCCTATAAGTCCAAATTTCTAGCTTCGAACCATCATCATATTCTTTAGATTCATGAGGTTTTTTAGATTCATCTTCATCTTCTACTTCACCATTAAATCTAACCCATACCCAATTATGTAATCCTATTCTTTTATCTTCAAATGCAAAAATGACATCTTCTAAAGAGGCAAAAGTTGATAATTTATCTTCAAATTTTGGTTTTTTATAATCTGGTTGTAATGCAGTCAAATAATAAGAACCAAGAACCATATCTTGTGAAGGTGTAACTATGGGTTCCCCAGTGGCTGGTGACAATATATTGTTACTTGCAAGCATTAACATTCTCGCTTCAGTTTGTGCTTCTAAAGCTAACGGCACATGAACTGCCATTTGATCTCCATCAAAATCAGCATTAAATGCAGGACATACAAGAGGATGAAGCTGTATCGCCCTACCTCCAACAAGCTTAGGTTCGAATGCTTGAATACCTAATCTATGTAGTGTTGGAGCTCTATTGAGTAATATAGGATGCCCCTCAATTACTTCTTGTAAAACTTGCATCACTTCATCATCAGCTTTTTGAATTAATTTTTTAGCCGCCTTAATATTATTTACAATATTTTGTCTAATTAATCTATGAATAACAAAAGGTTGAAAAAGCTCAATAGCCATTTCCTTTGGGAGACCACACTGATGCATTTTTAATTTCGGGCCAACAACAATTACCGACCTCCCAGAATAATCAACTCTTTTACCTAAGAGGTTTTGTCTAAATCTTCCTTGTTTACCCTCAATAATATCGCTAAGCGATTTTAAAGCTCTATTATTAGCACCAACAACTGTTCTTCCTCTTCTTCCATTATCTACAAGAGCATCTACTGCTTCTTGTAACATCCTTTTTTCATTTCTAACAATAATTTCAGGGGCTAAAATTTCTTGCAATCTAGAAAGCCTATTATTTCTATTAATCACTCTTCTATATAAGTCATTCAAATCAGATGTTGCAAATCTACCACCATCCAATTGAACCATTGGTCTCAAATCAGGAGGTATTACTGGAATCGCATCTAGAACCATCCATTCTGGTCTAGCATTAGTTGCAATAAAATTATCTATCACTCTTAATCTTTTGATTAACTTAGCTCTCTTTTGTCCTTTACTGTGTGTGATTTCTTCGCGAAGCTCTTCTGCTATTTCAGCTAAATTTAAATCCTCTAGTAACTGTTTTAGAGCCTCTGCTCCAATCCCAACAAATGGTTCATTTTCAATAGTAGAGTCTTCCGCATAAATTTCATCTTCAATTTCCAACCATTCATCTTCAGTTAAAAGTTGTTTATATTTAAGTTCTTGATGATCTCCTACATCAAGAACTACATAACAATTGAAATAAACTATTTGCTCGACATCTCGAAGAGGCATATCTAGTAGAATTGCTACATAACTCGGAATACCTTTTAAATACCAGACATGGGAAACTGGCGCTGCCAACTTAATGTATCCCATTCGATGTCTTCTTACCCTACTTTCGGTAACCTCTACACCGCATCTCTCGCAAACAATACCTCTATGCCTAACTCTTTTATACTTTCCACAATGACATTCCCAATCTTTAGATGGGCCAAAAATCTTTTCACAGAATAGACCATCCATTTCTGGTTTTAGTGTCCTGTAATTAATAGTCTCGGGTTTAGTAACTTCTCCAACTACTTGTCCATTAGGCAAAGTCCTTTGGCCCCAATCCATTATCCTCTGAGGGGAAGCTATAGAGATTTTGACATAATCAAAGTGATTTTCAGTTCTTAAATTGCTGTTAGTCATGATGGAATATGTTGGTAAAAAGTGTTATTGATAAGAATTAATCTTCTTCATACTCTGAAGTCCCCAATGATTCGTAAGTTGGTCTTGAAGGAGTATTCCTTCTAGAATTAACATCTTGCATTAAGTCAACTTCCTTACCTTCATCTGTATAAACAGAAATATCAAGACCTAAAGATTGAAGTTCTCTCATTAAAACTTTAAATGATTCAGGAGTACCAGGGCGTGGGATTGGTTTACCTTTGACAATTGCATTAAGAGCTTCATTTCGACCTTGCATATCATCAGATTTAACTGTTAATAATTCTTGTAGGGTATAAGCTGCTCCATATGCTTCTAATGCCCAAACTTCCATTTCACCTAAACGCTGACCTCCCTGCTGAGCTTTTCCACCAAGAGGCTGCTGGGTAACAAGTGAATAAGGCCCTGTGGATCGAGCATGAATTTTATCATCTACTAAATGAACAAGCTTTAGGAAGTGAGAGTAACCCACAGCAACTGGTTGATCAAAAGGTTCGCCAGTTCTACCATCTATTAAAAGAAGTTTGCCAGGATCTTTCTGATTGTAAACCCAATCTTTACCTTTCTGTTTTGATGCTTCGGTAAGAAATGCTTGAACTGTTTGGTGTGATTTCTCAGGACCATACATTTCATCAAAAGGCACTACTTTGACCCTACAATTTAGATTAGAAGCCGCCCATCCCATAAGGAGTTCAAAAACTTGCCCAACATTCATTCTGCTTGGCACTCCAAGAGGATTTAATACAATATCTACAGGTGTTCCATCTGGTAAATAAGGCATATCTTCTCTAGGTAAAATCCTGCTAATAATACCTTTATTTCCATGTCTTCCAGCCATCTTATCTCCAACCTGTATCTTACGTCGTTGGGCTACATATACTCTTACAACCATATTTGCGCCAGGGGGCAACTCATCTCCTTGCTCTCGAGTATATATTCTTACATCAACAACCCTACCTCTTTCTGTATTTGGCACTCGTAATGAATTATCTCTTACATCTCTAGCCTTTTCTCCAAATATCGCTCGTAATAATTTTTCTTCAGGAGGTTGATCAGATTCACCTTTTGGAGTAACTTTACCTACTAATATATCGCCACTTTCAACAAAAGCTCCGATTCTTATTATTCCCATCTCATCAAGATTAGCGAGACTATCTTCTGAAACATTAGGAATCTCCCTTGTGATTTCTTCAGGACCTAACTTAGTTTGTCTAGCCTCTATTTCGTATTTTTCGATATGGACAGAGGTATAAAGATCATCTGTAACTAACCTCTCACTTACAAGTATTGCATCTTCATAATTGTATCCTTCCCAGGGCATATAAGCTATTAGAACATTTTGTCCTAGAGCAATTTCACCTCCCTCACAAGCAGATCCATCAGCTAAAACTTGTCCAGAAATGACTTTATCTCCATTATTTACAATTGGTCTCTGGTTTAAACAAGTGTCTTGATTAGATCTTTGATATTTTTGTAATTGATGAATATGATCTTTACCCTCATCGTCTCTGACAATAATTTCATTCGCATCTACGTAAGATACCGTGCCATTAACTTTAGTGATCGGGACCATTCCTGAATCTCTAGCAACCTGAGATTCGAGGCCAGTGCCGACGAGTGGTCTTTCAGGTCTTAAAAGAGGAACAGCTTGTCTTTGCATATTTGATCCCATCAAGGCCCTGTTCGCATCATCATGCTCTAAGAAAGGAATTAAAGATGTGGCTACAGAAATAACCTGAACAGGAGATAATTGGACATAATCAACTTGCAGAGGTGGAACTTTTTCAAAATCTTGGCGATATCTCACTGGAATTAAATCAGCAAGTATTAATCCTTCTTCATCTGTCGCGACATCACCAGGAGCGACTCTACATTCATCTTCTAAATCAGCTGATAAGTAAATTGGATTGCCACTTTTTACAACCCTACCTTTATCAACCTTCCAAAATGGAGTTTCTATAAAACCATATTCATTTACCCTTGCATGAGTTGCTAAAGAATTTATAAGGCCAGCGTTTGGCCCCTCAGGCGTTTCAATTGGACAAAGTCTTCCATAATGAGAAGGATGTATATCTCTTACGGCGAAACCTGCTCTTTCTCGTGTTAGTCCTCCTGGACCTAAAGCTGAAATTCTTCTTTTATGAGTCAATTCTGCTAAGGGATTTGTTTGATCCATAAATTGACTCAATTGACTTGAACCAAAAAATTCTTTAATAGCAGCGACTAGTGGCTTAGGATTAACTAGTTGAGCAGGTGTTAGGGAATCAGTTTCGCCAACTGTCATCCTTTCTTTGATTATTCTTTCGAGCCTATTAAGACCAACACGAACTTGATTTTGTAATAATTCACCAACGGATCGAACTCTTCTGTTCCCTAGGTGATCAATATCATCCAGACTTGCACCCCCGATATCAAGTTCTAAATTAATCAAATAATCAATCGTAGAAAGAACATCTTCATGTGTCAAAGTTCTTATATTATCTGGAACAGTAAGCCTAAGTTTTTTATTAATTTTATATCTGCCAACTCTACCTAAATCGTATCTCTTAGGATCAAAAAAACGACTATGCAAAAGTTGTTGCCCGCCAGAAACAGAAGGTGGTTCACCTGGTCTTAATTTTTTATAAAGTTCAAGTAAGGCTTGATCCTCAGAAGTTATTCCTTCTTCATTAGCAGAGTCAATTGAATTTTTATAAAATTCAGGATGTCTTAGTTTATCAATTACATCATTATCTGAGAGACCCATGGCTCTCATTAAGACATGAGCATTTATTTTCCTAGTTTTATCAACCCTAACGTAAAGTAAATTGTTCTTATCTGTTTCAAATTTTAACCAAGCCCCTCTATTAGGAATAACACTTGCATTATAGGTTCTTCTACCATTTTTATCTTGTTCATCTTTAAAATAGACTCCTGGGCTTCTAACTATTTGGTTTACGATAACCCTTTCAGCACCATTAATGATAAAAGTACCTCTTTCTGTCATTAGAGGTAATTCGCCTATAAAGACTTCTTGTTCCTTAATTTCACCTGTTTCTTTATTTATAAGTCTGCAAGTTACATACATTTGGGAGGCAAAAGTTGCATCTCTTCTTTTTGCTTCCTCAACATCATGTCTTGGTCTTTTTAAACGATATTCTTCACCTATAAAATGCAATTCAAGCTTACCTGTATAGTCGGTAATTGGTGAAAAATTCTGAAGTTCTTCAATTAAACCTTTTTCCAAAAACCATTTAAAACTTGCTCTCTGTACCTCTACTAAATCAGGTAAATAAGTAACTGTCTTCGTTACTTGTAAAGCGCTACTGCTCATCCAATAGAATCCTGGGTTTTTTAAGATTTACCTTTAAATCTACTTAATTTATAAATGTTTAGGATAAGATTTAAGTCAATTTTACCCATAAAATATGAATAGTTAAAAACTAATTAACTAGCCATAATTTAAAAACTTAAGAAAATTTGCCAGTAATTTTTCATTCTAGCAGATATTCTATCGATTTACCAAATTAAATTTAAATAATTTTTCAGCATTATATGATGATTCACTCGCAATTACGTCAATTTTTGATGATCTTATTAAAGCTATAGCTTTTGCAACGCTTTCAACGAATGCAGGTTCATTTCTTTTACCGCGATGGGGAACAGGGGCTAAAAAAGGAGAATCTGTTTCAATAAGATATCTATCACTGGGTACTAATCTAGCGCAATCATGAGTGTTAATAGCTTTTGGAAATGTAACTATACCGCTAAAACTTATATAAAATCCTAGTTCTAAAAATTCTCGCATTTCATCAACTGTTCCGCTCCAGCAATGTAAGACTCCTTTGGGACAAATATTATCTTTTTTTAGGTCTTTACAGATGCTTATAATTTCATGAGCTGCATCTCTGCAGTGAATGATCACAGGCAAATCAAATTCAAAGGCTAATTTCATCTGAGGTAAAAGAGCAGCTATTTGTGTTTCAATATCATTGTTCTTAAATAAATCTAAACCCATTTCTCCTATTGCAACAATTCTATTATCACTCTTAATCGCTTCTCTCAAGACATATTCAGAATGAGTGTCCCATTTATTCGCATCAAGAGGATGCAAACCGACAGAATAATATACTTCTGAAAACCTATTTGCAATTTTTTGCATTTTTGGAATATCTGATAGCTCTACACAGGCATGAAGAAGCTTTTTAACACCTTTTGATCTCCATCGACAGGCAACTTCATCTATATCATCTAAAAAATTTTCAAAAATAAGATGACAATGTGAATCAATTAAATTGATTTCTTCCATTATTAAAAGTTGATTTAACTAACTTTTTAATGTGTTTTTTACTAAGTTGTTAATCCTTGATTTTTTATTAGCCCCATTATTTCTATGCAAAACATTTTTTTTAACGGCTTTATCAATTAAACTATATGCTTTTTTAAGACTAGTATTAACAAGTTCTTGATTATCAGAATTAGGATCTTTTTTATAATTTTCACAACTGATAATTGTTTTTTTTATTAAAGTTCTTACTGTAGATTTATAGTACTTGTTAACTTGTCGGTTTCTTTCTGCTACGAGAATTCTTTTTTTTGCTGATTTGTTATTTGCCACAGAAATAGCTTTGATTTATAATTATATACTATATCAAAAAATAAGACCTCTGATCAATAATATTTCCACTCTCTCTGATTATCTGAAAATTTTAATTCACAATCCAAAAGAAAATGAATATAGTCCATAATGAAATTGAAATCTTAAATGAACTCAAAAGAATCGAAAATAGAATAAATTTAGAAAATAATGAGGAAGTTAATTCTACTGTAAAAAAAATCCTTAAAGATGTTAAAAATCAAGGTGATAAAGCTTTAAGGAAATATACATTAAAATTCGATGGATTTAATCCTGACCCTCTCAGTGTTTCCAAAAAAGAAATTACAAAAGCATGGGAGACAACAACTAAGCCTTTGCAGGAAGCCTTAAAAAATGCAAAACATCGGATTGAAAAATTTCATGAAAAAGAGATTCCTAAGTCCTTTTCTATAAAAGGTATATATGGCGAAAATGTTCAAAGAAAATGGCTCCCTGTACAGAGAGCTGGATTATATGTTCCAGGAGGTAGAGCATCATACCCCAGTACAGTTCTTATGAATGCTATTCCTGCTAAAGTGGCCGGAGTAAAAGAAATTATAATGGTTTCACCCGCTAATGCAAAGGGTGAAATGAACAAAACTGTATTAGCGGCAGCCCACATATGTGGCATTAAAAATATTTTCAAGGTTGGTGGAGCACAAGCTATTGCCGCATTAGCATTTGGTACAGAAGAGATAAGTAGAGTAGATGTTATTTCCGGTCCAGGAAATATTTTTGTAACAACAGCAAAAAAATTAATTTTTGGATCAACTGGGATTGATTCACTTGCAGGGCCAAGTGAAATTTTAATAATTGCAGATAATACTGCCAACAGCTCTCAGTTAGCAACAGATTTATTGGCACAAGCAGAACATGATCCATTTGCGTCAGCAATTCTTTTAACCACAAGCCATTCTGTTGCTAAAGATGTAAGTAAACATATCTATAAAAAATTAGAAACTCATCCAAGAAAAGAAATTTGCATGCGATCAATTAATGACTGGGGGTTGATAGGAGTTTGCGCCAGAGCATCTTGAAATAATGACTATTAATCCAAAACGAATTGTAGATAAGATAGAAAATGCCGGCGCAATTTTCTTAGGTAAATGGACACCAGAGGCAGTTGGCGACTATATAGCTGGACCAAATCATACTTTGCCAACATCAGGAAATGCAAGATTTAGTGGTGCTTTGGGTGTAGAAACCTTTATGAAAAATTCTTCAATTATTGAATTTACTCAACAAAGTTTGCAAGAAAATAGTGAAGACATTATAAATCTTGCGACCAGCGAAGGCCTTTACAGTCATGCTGATTCTGTCAAAGTTAGATTTGAAGATTAATTAACTCTCTCTGGTGAATATACAACAGTTTGATTATTCTCAACTTTTCCAACTAAAACTTTATAAGTCAAATCAACAAATAAACCGTTTTCAAGAACTCCTGGAATGTTATTGATCTGCTTTTCAATTTCTTTTGGTTTTTTTATACCGCCATTGAATAAAACATCCAATACTAAATTACCCTCATCGGTAACAACAGGGCCAGCTTTTTTTTCTGCCATCCTTAACTTACAATTAGCATCCATTTTTTCTATCACATCTTTAACTTGTTTCCAAGCTGATGGTAGAACCTCAACAGGGAGGGGAAATACTTCATTTAAATTTTTTACTAATTTTGATTGATCAACAACTATTAATAATTTATTAGCTTTACTAGCAACTAATTTTTCTCTAACATGGCAAGCTCCTCCCCCTTTGATAAGTTGATAATCAGGATTAACTTCATCTGCACCATCAATGGCTAAGTCAATTTGAGGAACTGAGACTAAATCAATCAACGGAATACCCAATTCTAGAGCTAAAACTTCTGACTGAAATGAAGTTGGAACTCCTCTTAAATTTTTTAATTCTCCAGCTTTAATTTTGTTAGCAAGAGTTTTTATCATGATTGCTGCTGTAGAACCTGATCCAAGACCTACAATCATGTTGCTAGTGACTTCATTAACAGCTGCTTCAGCAACTGCTTTTTTCATTTGATTTTGTAAATCCAAAGTTTTATAAAATTTTTACTTTAGATTATAAATTTGAGTTAGTGCTTTATGTCAAACCTGGAAGTGCCTCTGGTTTAATATTTACTTTTATTTCTTGATTATTTCTCAAAATTTTAAGAGGAAATACTTTACCAATTTTTGCCTTCTCAACTTCATCTAATAGAGCTTTTGGCTCTTTGATAAGCATATCTTCAGCTGCGATAACCAAATCACCCCTCTTAAGTCCAGCCCTTTCGGCAGGACTATTTGGCACGACAGATTGTATTAAAGCGCCTGATCTTTCAGGTAACTGAACTAATGAATTTGGGTCATTATTGTGTTGTTTGGCAATTTTGGCATTTAGAGATATAAGCTGAACCCCTAGATATGGATGAATAACCTTACCATCTTCTAAAAGTTGTTCAGAAACTCTTCTGGCTAGGTTTATAGGAATAGCGAATCCCAAGCCTGCTCCAGGTCCACTTCTCACGAGTGTATTGATACCTATTACTTCACCGCTGGAATTAACTAATGGTCCGCCTGAATTACCTGGATTAATAGCAGCATCTGTTTGAATTAAATCAAGACGCTTATCTGAGAAACCTAAGCTATTAATATCTCTGTGAAGACTACTTATAATTCCTAAAGTTACAGTTTTCTCAAGACCATAAGGAGTTCCAAGCGCAATTGCCCAATCACCAACTTCAAGTTGCTCAGAATCTCCTAGAGGAGCAACTTTTGAATTCATATTTTCTTCAATTTGTACTAGTGCTAAATCAGTTATTGAATCACTTCCTAGAACTTTACCATCAAAATTAGTACCATCTGCCAAGGTAATTGATACAAAATCCACTCTCTCCACTACATGAGCATTTGTAAGTACTAAGCCATTTTGATCAATTATTACACCTGAACCTTGACCTCTTTCTCTGTCAGGTAACATTCCAGGCTCCCCAAGCAAATCCCTAAGTAGTGGGTCTAATAATGTCGGATCAAATTGTTGCCTTTCTACGGACCTTTCAGTATCAATCCTAACAACA
Source organism: uncultured Prochlorococcus sp. (assembly GCA_902625845.1). Taxonomy (GTDB): domain Bacteria; phylum Cyanobacteriota; class Cyanobacteriia; order PCC-6307; family Cyanobiaceae; genus Prochlorococcus_A. The sequence continues at coordinate 34,960 of CACOCT010000006.1, forward strand.
GCAGGACCAACATTTTTTACAGCCTCTGAAACGAAATTACGATTATCAGAAACATCGAGGGGGAAAACTTTTGCTACCGGCCATAGTATGTAAACTATTAAAATTGGAAGAATAAATGATTTTATAAATTTCATAAAAATAAAGTCTGAAAAATTTTTACTTATAATTTGGATCTATAACAAAATTATTAATTTTATTATAGTCTTATATTTTTTAAATTTTTGTTTAATTCAGCACATCTCTAGTGTTGATTTGCATAAGAAAACTTTTGTATAATTTAAACTAATAGCAATTTCTAACTTTTTCTAAATTGATAAAAGAGAATAAAAGTAATTTAGAAAATCTCATTAAAGAAATTGGAGAGAAATTTAAATATGAAATTCATAGCATAAATTTGTTAGCAAATCATAATCCCATGACAATACAAATCATCCTAAAAAAAATAGATGGTAAAGATATTACTATCGATGATTGTTTACTTTTTAATGAACCTGTCATGTGTGCAATTAATTCATCTAATCTTCTTAATTGTAGATATGTTTTAGAAATTAGTAGTCAAGGAGTCAGTGATGAATTAACCTCTAATAGAGACTTCAAAACTTTTAAAGGTTTTCCAGTTAGAGTTGAATTAAATCAAAATAATTCAAAAATTAAAAATTTGAATGGTTTGCTTTATGAAAAGTCTAATGATTATCTAGCCATTAATATTAAGGGTAAAATACAAAAAATCCCCTTTAATGAAGTATCAAAGGTTATTCTTGCTACAATTAAAGATTAATCCAGTTCAATTTCAATTTATTTTACCCATCCTAGATGGCATTAGTAATTCTCCCAGGTTTAAACAATCTTATAGATGACATAAGTGAGGAAAAAAAATTACCTCCTCAAGTTGTCGAAGCAGCTTTACGTGAAGCTCTTTTAAAGGGTTATGAAAAGTATAGACGTACTTTTTATATAGGTACAAAAGAAGATCCTTTTGATGAAGAATATTTTAGTAATTTTGATGTAGGATTGGATCTTGAGGAAGAAGGCTATAGAATTTTAGCAAGCAAGATAATAGTAGAAGAAGTTGAAAGCGAAGACCACCAAATTTCCTTAATAGAAGTTCAGCAAGTTGCTGATGATGCTCAAATTGGAGATACAGTAGTATTAGACGTTACTCCCGATAAGGAAGACTTCGGTAGGATGGCAGCTTCAACTACGAAACAAGTTCTAGCTCAAAAACTTAGGGACCAGCAAAGAAAAATGATACAAGAAGAATTTGCTGATTTAGAGGATCCTGTTTTAACAGCGAGGGTTATTAGATTTGAAAGACAGTCTGTCATAATGGCGGTGAGTTCTGGGATTGGTAGGCCAGAAGTAGAAGCAGAGCTACCCAAAAGAGATCAATTACCGAATGATAACTATAGAGCTAATGCTACGTTCAAAGTATTTTTAAAAGAAGTTAGTGAAATAGCTAGAAAAGGTCCACAGCTTTTTGTAAGTAGGGCTAATGCCGGCCTAGTAGTTTATTTATTTGAGAATGAAGTGCCTGAGATCCAGGAAGGTTCTGTTAAAATAGTGGCAGTGTCAAGAGAAGCAAATCCACCTTCAAGGGCTGTGGGACCAAGAACAAAAGTAGCAGTTGATAGTATAGAAAGAGAAGTTGATCCCGTAGGAGCTTGCATTGGAGCGAGAGGAGCTAGGATACAACAGGTAGTAAATGAACTTAGAGGGGAAAAAATAGATGTTATAAAATGGTCTTCCGATCCAATCCAATATATTTTAAATTCGCTTAGTCCAGCAAAAGTTGATTTAGTAAGATTAGTTGATCCTGAAGGTCAACATGCACACGTATTAGTTCCACCAGATCAACTAAGCCTTGCGATTGGGAGAGAAGGTCAAAATGTCAGATTAGCCGCAAGATTAACCGGTTGGAAAATTGATGTTAAAAATTCACATGAATATGATCAAGACTCAGAAGATGCCGCAGTCGCTGAATTAATTGAGCAAAGAGAAGAAGAAGAAAGTCTTCAAAAAGAGGCGGAAAAGAAATTTGAGGCTGAACAAGCTGCTAGAGCAGAAGAAGATGCAAGATTAAGGGAACTATATCCTTTACCAGAAGATGAAGAAGAGATTGATGAGCCTTATGAAGAAGAAATAGTTACCTCCGAGGAAAGAACACGGTGAAGAAGAAAAGATCTATTTTGCGTAGGTGCATTTCTTGTAGAGCAATTCTTGATAGAGTCAACATGTTAAGAATTACTCGTGAAGACAAATCAGCAATTTCTATAAATTCAGGGATTGGACGTTCGGCTTACATATGTAAATCAAAAAATTGCACTCAAGATCCAAAATTAAAAAAAAATCTTCAAAGAGCTTTAAAAACAAACTTTGATCATAAATTTTATGAGGTTTTTATAATCGAAACGCAAAACTACAAATAACTTTCCAAAAAAGGAATATAATTAAAATAAAGTTCTACATTTAATTATTTAGAACATATTTCCAACTCAATGACTCTCAGCGATAAAATCAGAATTTATGAGCTTTCCAGAGATTTAAATCTGGACAATAAAGACATATTGGATGCCGCTCAAAAACTTTCAATAACAGTGAAAAATCACAGTAGCTCAATAAGTTTTAACGATGCACAAAAGATAAAAAATCATTTAAAAAATAATGTTAATAAAAGTAAAAATATCATATCTGTTAATAAATCATCCTTAAGTTCTAAACCTCAACAAAATCAAGCTAAAAATTCTGAGGATAGTTCGAAAAATCTTAAAACAAATGCAAATTTAAAAAATAAAAATTCTAAAGTAGTAAAACCGTCAAAACCTTTATTAACAAAGCCAAGTATTTCAAAATTTACTAGTAAAGATAATTTATCAAAAAAAGAAGAAAAAAATCCACCTCTAATTATATCAACATCTAAATCCATAAATGAGCATAAAAATTCTAGCTTTTCTAATATCAAGAAATATGAAAGTAAAGTTAAGTTAAAAAGTAAATTAAATGACAAAAATGATCAACTTCCTAAATCGCCCAAGCCAACAATTCAATTAATTGAAAAGCCTAAAAATGTTAACAAGAATCAAATTCAGTCCACACAAACCAATAAAAATAAACTAAATAATCCAAAATATTCTAATTCTAATCGTGTTGAAAGTAATTCAATCAAAAATTTTCCTAAGAAAGCAGTCACATCAAGCCCGGAATTAGTTGGAGCGCCTATTAGAAGAGAGAACATTCAAAATAAACAGAATATCAATTACAAACAAAGCTCAAATAATAAATCTGGAGGTCCAATTAAAAGTAATAATATCAATAAGCCCATAAACAGTAATAGAAATAATCACTTAAATAGATCTTCAATACAAAATAGATATGGTACTCCCAACAGACCAAATAGCCCAACCAAAATGGGAAATCAGGGTAGGTCTATCTCACCAAATCGACCAGGTACACCCAATAAAGCAGGCATTTCTAATAGACAGGGTATAGCTAATAGACCAAACTCACCAAATAAAAGAGGAGAATTTAACAAATCCAATTCAAAATTCAATCGACAAATGGGCTCTGGAGTTAGAAAACCGGTTTCTCCAAATGAGCTAATGCAGCTTCAAAAAACTCGTTCTTCAAATAACGAAAAAACAAATCAAACTGACTATAAGAGACCTAAGCCGATCATTGCTCAAAAGCAAAAACCAAAGGCACCTGCAGCAAGACCCAATTCAATTGTACCTGCCAAAAAAGCACCGCATAGATCAAGTAGTGCCTCAAAAAAACCAGGAAGAACAGATTGGGATGATTCAGCAAAACTTGAAGCCTTAAGAAATAAAAGCCCTCAAAAACAGAGACAAAAAGTCCACATTATTGGAGAGAATGACGATTCTCTTACTACAGAAACTAGTGGATTCGCTGGAGAACAAAAAACATCAATCTTATCTGCAAGTTTAGCCAGGCCTAAAAAAGCAAAGTCTGAGAATGAAAAATCACAAAAGCCAAATAACAAAGCTAAAAAGAAGAAAAAAGAAAGTACAAGGCAAAGACAAAAAAGAAGAGCTATGGAATTACGTGCTTCGAGAGAAGCGCAACAAGTAAGACCTGAAATGATCATAGTTCCTGAAGATAATTTAACCGTACAAGAATTAGCCGATAAACTAAGACTTGAAAGTTCAGAAATAATTAAATCTCTATTCTTTAAAGGTATTACTGCTACTGTTACTCAATCATTAGATCTAACTACAATCGAAACTGTTGCTGAAGAATTCGGAGTTCCTGTTTTACAAGATGATGTTGAAGAAGCTGCAACAAAAACAGGAGATATGATTGAAAAAACTGATATAGATAGCTTAATAACAAGGCCACCTGTTGTCACGGTAATGGGTCATGTAGATCATGGTAAAACAAGTCTTCTTGATTCAATCAGAAAGTCAAGAATAGCTTCGGGAGAAGCGGGAGGAATTACACAACATATTGGTGCGTATCAAGTTGAAGTCAACCATGAATCTAAGACCAAAAAACTTACTTTCTTAGATACACCAGGGCATGCTGCATTTACTGCTATGCGCGCAAGAGGAACGAAAGTAACTGATATTGCAGTATTGGTTGTCGCAGCTGATGACGGGGTAAGACCTCAAACTCTTGAAGCGATAAGCCATGCAAGAGCTGCCAAAGTTCCAATAGTTGTAGCTATTAATAAAATTGACAAGGAAGGGTCATCACCAGATAGAGTAAAACAAGAGTTATCTGAAAAAGATTTATTAGCTGAAGATTGGGGAGGAGATACTGTAATGGTGCCAGTCAGTGCAATTAAAGGTCAGAATATCGATAAACTACTAGAAATGATTTTATTAGTGTCTGAAGTTGAGGATCTACAAGCAAATCCTCGAAGATTAGCAAAAGGCACTGTTATAGAAGCACATCTAGATAAGGCGAAAGGTCCTGTAGCAACTTTGTTAATACAAAATGGAACTTTAAAATCAGGTGATGTTCTTGCCGCTGGTTCTGTTCTTGGAAGAATTAGGGCTATGGTTGATGAACATGGAAATAGAATTAAAGAAGCAGCTCCATCATTCCCTGTTGAAGCCCTAGGGTTTAGTGAAGTGCCTACTGCTGGAGATGAATTTGAAGTATATACAGATGAGAAATCAGCAAGAATGATTGTAGGAGAAAGAGCAACAGATGCAAGAGTAACAAAATTAGCTCAACAAATGGCCTCTAGAAGAGTAAGTTTATCTTCACTATCAAATCAAGCAAATGAGGGGGAACTTAAAGAATTAAATCTAATTCTAAAAGCAGATGTACAAGGGAGTGTCGAAGCTATTTTAGGTTCATTAGAACAACTACCTAAAAATGAAGTTCAGGTTAGAGTACTCTTTTCTGCTCCTGGAGAAATTACAGAAACAGATATAGACTTAGCTGCTGCCTCAGGTTCTGTTATTATTGGTTTTAATACCTCTCTCGCTTCAGGTGCTAAAAGAGCCGCTGATACAAATGATGTTGATATTAGAGAATATGAAGTAATTTATAAATTATTAGAAGATATTCAATCCGCAATGGAAGGTCTATTAGAGCCTGATTTAGTTGAAGAGGCCCTAGGAGAAGCTCAAGTTAGAGCTACTTTTGCTGTTGGCAAAGGATCAATCGCAGGTTGTTATGTAAATACTGGAAAATTACAAAGGAATTGCTCATTGCGTGTACGCAGAGCTGGTCAAATTATTTACGAGGGGAATTTAGATTCTCTAAAAAGGTCTAAAGATGATGTAAAAGATGTAAACACAGGTTTTGAATGCGGTATCGGTTGTGATAAGTTTTCTAATTGGAACGAAGGAGATATTATTGAGGCTTATAAATTAGTAACAAAGAAAAGAACATTAAGTAAAAACTAATTTTTATCCCTTTCAAAATAAAATAAAGTTGGAAATAAAATTGATGCACCTATTTGGATTAATAAATTATTTTGTTGTATTTCGTTTCCACCAATTATTTGAGAAAGCATTATAAACAAACCTAGAAAAGCAGAGCCAGTACAAGCTGCCCAAATTAATCTTCGCAAACCTTTAAATGGAGCTTTTGTTTCTCGAAGTAATTTCTTCTTCAATTTAGGATCAATTTCTGACATCAATGATTTCAAACATAAACTTTAGTTTATATTAAAAAAACTATTTGAACATTGTCGACATGGCTCAGTGGTAAAGAAACTGTCTCGTAAACTGATGTTCATTGTTTCGAATCCGATTATCAGCATTAACTATTTAAATAATATCTTGAAGAGAAATGTTGTATTTGAGATATGAAATCTATCTGCAGAAAATTCTTACCGATTAATTATAGAAATTGATCTAACAGTTGATATTGGAATATTATAAATTATGTTTTTAAGGCTCAAGTAATTAATATTTTAATTAATTACTCATATACGATATTTCCTATGAGAAAAGATAATGTCATGTGGCTTAATTGTAATTGTAATATTATGTTTTGCTAATTTATTATCAATAATTACTAATAACCCTGTTTCAGATTCTCTAAATAGAATAATTGACTTGTCGAGAAATTTTTTAATTTTATAAAAGAGAATGAATTCTAGGATTTATGAATACATCCTTTCCTGGAATTTACAATATTAAAAGAAGACGTCACAAATGACATTAGATACCTAAAATTATGTCAGTTATTATACCCAAAAATCAGAGGCACCTCATAAATCAAGTTAAATTGATAGTTCAAGTTATCGGAAGTATCTTTGGATTATTTGATATCAAATGTTTAACGAATAATTTTTGAGTTACATAATTAAATAAATCTATAAATTTTTCTTTTATTAATTCAAAAAAAGTAATAAAATATTAATTGATCTAAATTAATCTGTTATGTTCACTTAAATTATTCATATAAATTAAATCATTTCAAATAAGAAAAAAGTTTAGTAGAGTTTTAGTAATATTAGATTTCTAATAGCGTCAAGAATAGATGAACAAGAAATTCTAAAATCAAAACAACTTCAAATGTTTTTAGAGCAGTAACTTCAAAATTCAAAAAAGATACTGCATATTCAATTTACATAAAAAATTTAGTAGAAAATCAGCACATTATGAATCAAAATTACATTATTCTAATTATTTCAATTATTAGCTTTTTTATCATTTTATGGATTGCTAAGAATAGAAAATTTGAAACTACTGACTCAGTTTCTGATGCTTATGATACGTGGACAAATGATAGAATCTTGGAAAAATTATGGGGTGAACATATTCACTTAGGTTACTATCATAACCCAAAAAAATTAGGGGATTTTAGAGAAGCCAAAGCTACATTTGTGCATGAATTAGTAAAATGGAGTGGGTTGGATAAATTACCAAAGGGATCAAGAGTTTTAGACGTTGGATGTGGGATCGGAGGCAGTTCAAGAATCCTAGCCGAACATTATGGTTTCAATGTAATTGGAATAACAATAAGTTCCGAACAAGTAAAAAGAGCAAGAGAACTAACAAAATCAACTTTAAATTGTACTTTTCAGCAAATGGATGCTATGAATTTGAAGTTTGAGGATGGAGAATTTGATGGAATTTGGAGTGTTGAGGCAGGCCCTCACATGCCAGATAAACAAAAATATGCAGATGAGATGCTACGAGTGTTAAGACCAGGAGGCTATTTAGCTGTAGCAGATTGGAACTCTAGAGATCTAACTCTAAAAGCACCAAATATGATTGAGAAAATGGTTTTAAAGCAATTACTTGAACAATGGGCTCATCCAAGCTTTAGCAGTATCAATAGCTTTAAGAAAAATCTTTCAAATAGTTCTTTTGTAGGAAGTCAAGTTGAAACAGATGATTGGACAAAAGAAACATTACCATCTTGGTGGGAATCTATTTTTGAAGGAGCTAGAAGACCAAAAATATTTTTAACACTAGGTTTATCTTCACTAATAAAATCATTTAGAGAAATACCAACTATTCTTTTGATGAATTGGGCTTTTGGAAATGGACTTATGCAATTTGGTGTATTTAGATGCAGAGGTTAAAATAATTTGTAAATAATTTTTCAAAAATTGTTTTTCCTCATCAAATAAAACCATACATTATTAATTTAGATAATTATTATTTTACTAATCTTTATTCTTTAAAAGTTAATTTCAACAAAGGTTTATACTCTTGATTAAAAAAAATATTAAAGTTATAGGATCAGGACCAACTGGATCACTTTTAGCCCTAGCATTAGCACTAAATGAATGCAATGTAACTCTAATTGAACCTCTTTCTGATTCAAAATTGTTGGAAAAAGATAAGGGTTATGCTGTCACACAATGTACAAGAAAGATATTTGAAGAATTAGGTTTATGGAATGTAATCCAAAAAAATTCTTTTGGATTTACTTCTTTATCAATTATTGATGATGTTTTATCACAATCGGTATTAATTAGAAATAATGACTTAAAAAGGCTTAATAATGACCAAACAGATATTGGATGGGTTGTAGAACATAAAGATCTTATGAAATTATTGATTAATAAAATTAATAATAATGAATTTATTAAGAAATTAAATTATGACTCAACTGATGATGCAGATTTTGATTTTATTTTTGCCTCTGATGGAAAAGAATCTTCCACCAGAAAAAAATGGCAAATTAAATACTTTAGAAGTTTATATAAACAAAAATGTATTTCTTTTAAGGCTATATTAAATGGCTCACCGCCTAAAAGAGCTTATGAAATATTTAAAAGTGAAGGTCCCCTAGCACTGCTACCTCTATCTAACAATATTTATCAAATTATTTGGTTCTCCTCAGAATCAGATACGAAGGCAAAACTTAAAATATCAACTAAGAAATTATTAAAGAAATTAAGAGATGAATTACCTGATAATATCGTGCCTGAAAAAATAGTAGGTAATATTTCTTCTTTTTCCTTATCCAAGGCTTTTGCATTACCAAATTTAAAAAATTTTAAAAGTATTTTAGTTGGTGACTCAGCACATTCATTTCATCCCGTAGGCGGACAAGGCTTAAATTCTTGTATAAGAGATGTTTATGAGTTAAGCCTTATGATCAATAATTATGAATATTTATCAGACATAAATCGTAAATATTTCTCGTTGAGATATTTCCTAAATCGCTCTTTAGATATTATTTCCTTAATTCTTTTTACAGACTTTCTGGTAACTTTTTTTTCAAATAAAATTATTATTCTATATCCATTTAGATATTTAATTTTTTTCGTAATGAAAAAGGTTCCATTTATAAGAATTCATATTTTTTCTGTAATGACAGATTCTATTAAAAAATACAATTTTAAAAATAAAATAAATTAATTTCAACCAAATTTGGAATGATTTTTTAAAGTTTTAATTTCATATATATTTAATAAAAATAAAGTAGAAATACCAATTAACCCACTAACGGGATTAATAAAGTCATTATATTGATTCCCATAAATGAAAAAAGGATAATTTCCTTGAACGTAAAAAATAGATTTGGCTAGAAATATATAACCAACGATTCCTCCATGAAAGGCAATAGAGGGAAATATATTTGGATAATTATTAATTCTTAAAAGATTTAAATAAATACCTAACAATAATAATCCAATTTTCATCAAAATATTCATAATAAAACTTTCACCAAAATCATATGGATGCAACATTGAGAATAAGATTGATTGAAGAAAAATAGCTTTATTTGTACTTAAAAATAGCTTTAATTCTTCAAAAAGCCACACTCTAAAGAGTAATTCTTCAGCAACACCTACAAAAATTGAAGTAAATAAAATATCAAATAAAAGGCTATAGTTAAA